>NZ_JADCNH010000040.1 GCF_018904615.1 Verticiella alkaliphila
GTTCACACCAAAGCAGCGGCTGGCCATGGCCGCATCAGTTTCTACTTCTGCGACCCAGTAAAAATGGGGGCATTACCCTCCAAGATCCGTCCCCATCTCCAAGCCGCTGTCAAAAGACGCTCAAGCGTCTAGCAGTGCTACGCACGAAGACTCCGGCAAGAAAACGTCGGCTCTCCTCCCCCGAATAAACATTGAATACGATGAGTTTCGTAAGCTAACTACGATACAAGAAGATTTCTTGTTCGATAATGCCGTTGCAAATCTTAGAGCCGTAAGAACGGACAAAGGTCGGCTCACAGTTTTCATTTATGTATACATATCGAAGCCTAATTCTTGGCCTCAAATCCATTCGATTTATGACTCAGACGGAAAAGAGCTAAGCTTTATTGACTTGGACCAAACATTCGATGCTTCCAATTGCTTGGTGACTGCTTGCAGATATGAAGAAAAGCTTGCCATACGCGCCCCCTTAACATATATCGAGAGCCATGCTGAAGTAGGCCTTCGATTCAAGGCAATAGGCACGCGAGGCAGCCAAATCCTGGCCATAGAGCCTATTCGGATACAAAACTTCTTGAGAGCCTTGAAGTAACAAAAACCTGAGCTACCGGAAAACAAAAATGCCGAATGTCAACTCAATTTGCAAGCTAGCGAATATAGTTATAGCAATCCTGATGGTTAGCTATTCCCTACCCTCGTGGGCCAGTTCGCACACTTGGTCCAGCGCCAGCAGAGATCATGATATTGAATCCATCAAGCTCACAAATGGCCTTCACTTAGTGAAGACACCAGGCACTGATGGCTCGATTTACGGTAGCAAGATTGTTGTGGGCAAGAACGCAAAGGACCGCAAAGTCCTGCTGGATAATGACGTGCTTAGCATTGACGCAGCTTTCCCAAATCAGGCTAACGCGGCAGTAGCGATAATTTCAGAGTCGTGCAGTGGCAGTGCTTGTGTAGCCACTCCAACCTATATGGTAATTCCTAAAGAGAAATTCGTGGAGGTCTATGAAATTGCCGACGCTGATTTCGAAATTGATGTTATTTTGAACCAGGGCCAGTTCCAAAATGCTGTGGTCAAGAACGTTGCTGTAGGCGTTGATGAATACGGTAGCGATGTGAAGGGAGAGCTGCGCTTTATCTCTGGCAAGGGCTTCGTTCTAGATGAGATGAAGCCGCTCTATGAACCGCTATTGGGTGCGTATCTATATGACTACTTCGAACACAAAGTTGTTCGCCAACCTTTGTTCGAGCTGGTAGGTTCCGAGCAATTCATTGCTATGCGCAAGGGATTAGCCGTGAATACCCCAGCAAAGCTCATAGATTACCGATATCTATCCTTCTATGGCTGCATGGCGCACAACTGCAGTAGTGTGTACGGCATCGTTATCGTAGATACGATTACCGACGATGTGTGGTGGCTAGTAGTCAATGGAGATAGCTACACATCAGGGGAAAGTCGAAAAGCCATTAATCTTGATAAGATAAATATTGATAATATGCTCAGGAAGGTGGAATTCTCCGAAACTGTTCGTCTCTACATTGATCACCAAGGCGGCATCGCTGCGACAACTAGATAGAGCTTTGTGCTGCTATTCGGTGCATAAAAGTCCGAGTCATCACAATACCTGACAATGGAAACTGGAAACCTTGAGCGACTTCGAAAGAACATTTGGACCTGGTGCCGACGTTGACAGCATCATCGACCGAATCAATAGGCTAAACGATCAGGAGTGTGACCCTGCACGGATAGAAGACGGCTCTACAGTTTTCGCCTCCGATTTTTCCGAAGCCTCAATGTATGCAAAAAAGTATCCAGGTAGCGTATTCACAAGAACAAATTGCGGCGAGCATTTTCTTGTTTTAATAAGGTTTCCACAGCTTCCTTATTTTTACATCGACTTTCCCAAAGCACTCACCGACGACGAGAAAGAAAAAGGATGTCGAATTTGGTCCGAACTCAACGAGCGTTATGAGCGAAAACTAGCGCTCCAACGGCGATCAAAGAGATTTTCTGCTTATTGCGAAGAACAAAGAAAGCGAAAGGAAGATTGGGAAGGGCCCGAAAATCTGGATGAACTTCGAGACAATTTAGGAAATCTCGGTAGCGAGCTGGACCCCGGAGTTGAAAAAACGCGAGGCCAAGAAGAAATTCAAGAATTCCGTCCGTCTACTTTCGTGTCCTTGGCAAGTCAAGCTATGAAGTATTACCCATCCGATTCTATTCAAATACCGCTGAGACACAGACCTAAGGCACTCGAAGAGATAAGGAAAGGACTCGAAAAAGATAACTCTGAATTGGTTGTGGTATCCCCAAAGATCGCAGTTATAGTAGATGCTGACTCTGAGTCTTTAGGAGCCATCGTGGTTACGGAGAATAGGCGAACATACATTACCTCTAGCCCCGGTGATGAGAATTTTTACTATCGATTTATCTGCGAGTCCTAAGAATCTACTTTACATTAAGACCTTAAGTACCCATCACCACCAAACGCTCACGCGCGAACATCAACTAAGCCACGGGGCGGTTTTGGAGAATCTGAGATTTTCGCAAGGCAAGTCACCTATGAAATAACAAGGCCGTTTGTCGCATGCTTGAAACATGAGCTTATGTGATATTTTGGTACCATACCCTTTTTTTGCTTTGCGGAGATGGATATGAATACCAAGTTCTTTGGGTTGCCTGCCTTAGCCATGTCGGCATTGGTGACCGGATGTGCGAACGTGAGCGTTGCGCCTCCGGAGGCCCGTCCTATTGAAAAGGCCGTCGTCCACCAGGTGGGATATGACGATGCTTGGAACAGAGCAGTTGACTGGTTCGCATCTAAGTCCATTCCAATCAATAAGCTTGCAAAGGACTCCGGATTGATTACCGCTGAAGAGCCAATCTTGGTTTCTGGTGACGTGCTCGACTGCGGTTCGATCAAGGAGTCGGGAACTATTAGCACAGGAACAGTCAATCGAGCCGCGACACTCAACCTGACCCTTCGTCCGGTGAGCGACACAGCCACCAGAGTAACGGTAAATTTCGCGGGCTTCGGTGAGTTTCAAGGCCGCGACTCTTGGGACGCCAGGCAGGTGCTCGTTGAACTGAAATGCACTTCCACCGGCTCAGTTGAACGCAACATCCACCAGTTCATCGGCGGATAATGTCTTCGACATAAGAGCTTTCGGCGATGAACTTTTTGGCTTAGCAAAAGATCTGTGGCATTAAAGTTTTTTATCTTTTGCTAAGCCTACCTATATCCGGCTAGATCGCTTGAGTGTGTATCCTGCTCGCTGTCTCAATCCCGCTACGAAGCGCTCGCAGGTAGTAAATAGGAGTCCTCAGTCGCAGTCGAGTCTGAGTGGACTTCACGCACATGAATGCGTCCCGCCTTGATGTCATAGAACACAGGCGAGTCATACTCACCTTCACGCCATCGTCCCCATTCTGCACCATCTTGGCCGCGCCAAACTGACTTCTTTGCAGACGAGTCTATCTTGCATGAGTAGTCCCAGCGTTTGCCATCCTTACGGGTGTACCGGACTTCTGGAAACCGACCTGATTTCGAGCCGGAAATGGTGGCAATAGGGACGCTAAAGGCCACTGCGACGGTAGCCTTGCACACTTCAATTTGCATGGCATCAGACAGAGGCGGGGACGACACTATTGTGGCGCTTGAAGGTGTGGAGCGTGCTGGGGCAGCGGGAATGTCTCGTTTATTAGCTTCAATCGCTTTACCCAAGGCAATAATCAAGAAAGCCACAATGACTGTCACTACGATTACTGGCAGGCAACCCGATTTCTTCTTCTTTCGCTGAGGCTGTTGAGCCAGCACAGGTCTCTTGTTGCGTGCAGGGGCCCCACAGTGCGGACATGTCAATGCAGCGTCACTAATGGACTTCCTGCACTCCCAGCACTCGATCAGCGCCATCCTATTTCACCTTGTCAAATTGAGGCGAAAGAATACTGCTTCTTAAGGACGGTTGCGACACCTGAGGCGCAAGATGACCTGAATTTCGACCCTATCTAAACCCTGAAAAAGGACGTGTAGTTACCCTCTATGTGGGGTAGGTGCCTGATGACTCAAATGTTGAAGTTTTTGTATTGAGAACACAGCAATTCTAGTGGTGCGAGCAAAGGCACCTACGCTAGTAGCGAGGACCGGACCTAACGAGACATGAACTATCGGTCATGCCTGTCGTCAAACAGGGCCAGAATTTTAGCCTCGCTTACCGACCTGTAGCCGCCCCGTTTCAAAGCGTCATAAGCGTAACGCCCCAAACTCTTCCCAAACTGACCTTGGGAAACAGGCTGAAATTGGGTGAACTAGGATGAACTTTGAGGAAGACGGCCCTAGCTCGACAAATCTCCTAAACTACTGAAATACAACGGAAAAATCGAACTTTCACCACGAAATCAATGGTGCGAGGGAGGGGACTCGAACCCCTACACCTGTTACGGCGTCAGGACCTAAACCTGGTGCGTCTACCAATTTCGCCACCCTCGCATGCCACCGCAGGGCGGGGCAACCCGAGATTGTAGCCCAGGCAGGCGCAGCCGGGTGCGCCAACGACGGGGGCATGACGCTACAATCGTGCGCACCATGAATCCACGCCTCGATGCTCTGCATCCCTACCCCTTCGAGAAGCTGCGCGCGCTGATGGCGGGCGCGGTGCCACCCGCGGGCCTGGCCCCTGTCAGTCTGTCGATCGGCGAGCCCAAGCACCCGACGCCTGCCTTCATCGAGGACGCCCTGCGCGCCAGTCTGAAGGGCCTGTCCGCTTACCCGGCAACCAAGGGCAGCCCAGCGCTGCGACAGGCCATTGCGGCCTGGATCGCACGTCGGTACGGTATCGCCCCCCCCGACGCAGACACGCAGGTGCTGCCGGTGCTGGGCTCGCGCGAAGCGCTTTTCGCCCTGGCCCAGACGGTGATCGATCCGAGCTCGGATTCGATCGTGTTGTGCCCGAACCCCTTCTATCAGATCTATGAAGGCGCCGCCCTGCTCGCCGGGGCCACCCCGGCGTTCGTGAATGCGGATCCGGCGCGCAACTTCGGTAGCGACTGGTCCTCCGTGCCGGCCGAGACCTGGCGGCGCACCGCGCTCGTGTACGTATGCTCCCCGGGCAACCCGGCGGGCAACGTGATGGACCTGGACGCGTGGCGCACGCTCTTCGCGCTGTCGCAGGAGCATGGTTTCGTGATCGCCGCGGACGAATGCTATTCGGAGATCTATCTCGACGAGGCCGAGCCCCCGTTGGGTGCGATGCAGGCGGCGCAAGCCGTGGGTCTCACGGATTACCGCAATCTCATCGTTTTCTCGAGCCTGTCCAAGCGCTCCAACGTGCCTGGCCTGCGCTCCGGCTTCGTGGCGGGCGATGCCGCCCTGATCGCGCGATTCCTCCTCTATCGCACCTATCATGGCAGCGCCATGAGCGAGACAGTCGCCGCCGCGAGCCTTGCCGCATGGAACGACGAAGCACACGTGATCGAGAACCGGCGCCAGTATCGCGCCAAGTTCGATGCCGTGCTGCCCATCCTGCAGGACGTGCTCGACGTTGCCCGGCCCGACGCCTCTTTCTACCTCTGGGCGCGCACACCGGGCAGCGATACCGTGTTCGCCCGAGGCGTGTTCGAACAGCAGAACGTAGCCGTTCTGCCTGGCAGCTATCTGGCACGCGAAGCGCACGGCACCAACCCCGGCGCCGGCCGCATCCGGATCGCCCTGGTGGCGCCTCTGGATGCGTGCGTGGAAGGCGCGCAACGCATCGCAGCGTACGCTCGCACGCTGCGCTGACCCCCCTCGCCGTTCACCAAGCCGCGTCATCGACGCGGCTTGGCTGCCTCGCCAGCATCGATCGGCGAGCCTCCCTCTTTGTACCCGGATGAATCACACGGTTTCCGACGTAACAGCGGACCGGTGATTTTGCGTCTCGCACCAACGCCGGGCACGTTCCAGCCTTCGCGAAACCGCATGAATTTCCTGCGTACATGACTGCTGCCATTCGGCAAACTCATGCAACACGCCGGAAACACGTCGACATTTTTTCTGGAATATTAACGACGTAGTCTGAAACTCTTGTGATCGATCTGTGAGAGTTGCGTGACGCGCATTGGTTTTCTCCTGTCATCCGACGAAAGTTTTTGATGCATAGATACGTCAAAAACTCGTAGCCGCTGGCCTCACCACAGTGCCAACGACGTGATCATCGGCATCACCGGCAGTACCGAGTACCACGATCGCTTCCTGCCGGCCGAAGCCGCCTAGCGCTCGCGGATGGCGTGACGGCGGCCGCGCCCGCCGTCACGCAGGCAGCATGCGGGCGCCCTGCCCGCCCTTTGCCGTGCCGGCACGCGCGCTCGCGCGCGAGCCTGGCCGCCACGGCGCTACAATCACGCCCTGAGAAATTTCTGCCTGGCAGCGCCGCACCGCGGCGCGACGGCGCCCGATCCGGGGCGCGCCAGGCGGCCTTTGGCCGGCTGCCCTCGCCTGGCAGCCGTCGCCCGCCTCCCCCTCACCACGGAAGATCCATGAGCCAAGACCTTCAGAACACCATTGAGCAAGCCTGGGAAGACCGCGCGAGCCTGTCGCCCGCCGCGGCCCCTGCACCCGTGCGCGACGCCGTCGAGCACGTGCTCGCCGCGCTGGACGCCGGCACGCTGCGCGTGGCCGAGAAGACGGGCGCCGACTGGGTCGTGCACCAATGGGTGAAGAAGGCCGTGCTGTTGTCGTTCCGCCTGAACGACAACACGCCGATGGGCCAGGCCCCGCTGCAGTTCTTCGACAAGGTGCCGGGCAAGTTCGACGGCTTCGACGACGCGGCCTTCCGTGCCGGCGGCTACCGCGTGGTGCCGGGCGCCGTGGCGCGCCGTGGCTCGTTCATCGGCAAGAACGTGGTGCTGATGCCCTCCTACGTGAACATCGGCGCCTACGTGGATGAAGGCACGATGGTCGACACCTGGGCCACCGTCGGCTCCTGCGCCCAGATCGGCAAGAACGTCCACCTGTCGGGTGGCGTGGGGATCGGCGGCGTGCTGGAACCCCTGCAGGCCAACCCCACGATCATCGAGGACAACTGCTTCATCGGCGCCCGCTCGGAAGTCGTCGAAGGCGTGATCGTCGAGCGCGACTCGGTGCTGGCCATGGGCGTGTTCCTCAGCCAGAGCACCAAGATCTATGACCGCGCCACGGGCGAAGTCACCTATGGCCGCGTGCCCTCCGGCTCGGTCGTCGTCCCCGGCAGCCTGCCCGCGGCCGACGGCAGCCACAGCCTCGCGTGCGCCGTGATCGTCAAGCGCGTGGACGCGCAGACGCGCGCCAAGACCAGCATCAACGACCTGCTGCGCGCGTAAATCCATGGCCGACGTGCTCTCCCTGGTGCGGGCGCTCATCGCCCGCCCTTCCGTGACGCCGGACGACGCCGGTTGCCAGGCGCTGCTCATCGAGCGGCTCCAGGCCATCGGCTTCACCTGCGAGACGATCGCCTCGGGTGGCGTGACCAACCTCTGGGCGCGCCGCGGTACGACCGCCCCCGTGCTGGCCTTCGCCGGCCACACCGACGTCGTGCCTACCGGCCCTCTCGAGCGCTGGCGGCACCCGCCGTTCACGCCCACGATCGAGGACGGCCGCCTGTACGGGCGGGGCGCGGCGGACATGAAAAGCTCCATCGCGGCCTTCGTGACCGCGGCCGAAGCCTTCGTCGCGGCGCATCCGGATCACGCGGGTTCCATCGCGCTGCTCATCACCTCGGATGAGGAAGGCCCGGCCACCGACGGTACCGTCAAGGTCGTGCAGGCGCTGGCCGATCGCGGCGAGCGCCTGGATTACTGCATCGTGGGCGAGCCCACGTCGGTGAACACGCTGGGCGACACCTTGAAGAACGGCCGTCGCGGCTCGCTCTCGGGCAAGCTCACCGTGCGCGGCATCCAGGGCCACGTCGCCTACCCGCATCTGGCGCGCAACCCGGTGCACCAATGCGCACCGGCCATCGCCGAGCTCGCGGCACGCGCTGGGACGAAGGCAACGCCTACTTCCCGCCCACCACCTTCCAGATCTCGAACTTCCACGCCGGCACGGGCGCGACCAACGTCGTCCCCGGCACAGCCGAGATCGACTTCAACTTCCGCTTCTCCACCGAGAGCACGCCGGACAGCCTCAAAGCCGCGGTGACCCGCGTGCTCGACGCCCACGGCCTGGAGTACGACATCGCGTGGAACCTGAGCGGCCAGCCCTTCCTCACGCCCAAGGGGCAGTTGAGCGACGCCCTGGTCCAGGCCATCGATGCCGAACTCGGCGTGAAGGCCGAGCTCTCCACCACCGGCGGCACCTCCGATGGACGCTTCATCGCGAGCATCAGCCGCGAAGTGGTGGAGTTCGGCCCCATCAACGCCACCATCCACCAGATCGACGAGAACATCAGCGTCGACACCCTGGTGCCACTCCAGAACGTGTACCGCCGCACGCTGGAAACCCTTCTCGCCTCGCCCTCGCCATGAACACTGCCCTGCAGCGCTACACCAACCTGCACACGGTGCGCGACTGGCTGCGCTACGCCGTCTCGCGCTTCTCGCGCGCGGGGCTGGTCTTTGGCCACGGCAGCGACAATGCCTACGACGAGGCGGCCTACCTGCTGCTGCGCACGCTGCACCTGCCGCCGGACCTGCTCGAACCCTTCCTCGACGCGCGCCTGCTCGACAGCGAGCGCGCCGCCGTGCGCGAGATCATCGAACGCCGGGTCACGGAACGGCTGCCCGCACCTTACCTGACGGGCGAAGCCTGGCTGCGCGGGCGCCGCTTCGAGATCGATCACAACGTCCTGGTGCCGCGCTCGCCCATCGCCGAGCTGTTGGACGACGCGCTGGCACCCTGGGTGCCCGATTCGAACGAAGTGCGCTCGGTGATGGACATGTGCACGGGCTCGGGTTGCCTCGCCATCCTCGCCTCGCAGGCCTTCGAGTACGCCACGGTGGAAGCCGTGGACATCTCCGATGCGGCCCTGGCCGTGGCCCGCCGCAACGTCGCCACCTACGGCATGGAAGGCCGGCTCACCCTGCATCGCAGCAATCTCTTCGATGATCTGCCCGAGATGCAGATGGACCTCATCATCTGCAATCCGCCCTATGTGAATGCGGCCTCGATGTCGGCGCTGCCGCCGGAGTACCGGCACGAGCCGGGCCTCGCGCTCGCGGGCGGCGCCGACGGCATGGACCTGGTGCGCCGCATCCTGCGCGATGCGCCCCGGTTCCTGGTGCCGGGCGGCCATCTGGTGCTCGAGATCGGTCACGAGCGGCCCTACTTCGAAGCGGCCTTCCCCTCGCTGGAGCCGGTCTGGCTCGCCACCTCCACGGCGCCGGACCAGATCCTCCTCCTCACCCGCGAACAACTCGACGACTTCGTCCAAGACCAGCCTTGATCCGTGCTTCTGACCTGACCCTGCGCCGCGGCACCAAGGTGCTGCTCGATCACACCGAGTTCGTCGTCCATCCGGGCGAGCGCGTCGGTATCGTCGGCAAGAACGGCGCAGGCAAGACGACCTTGTTCGCGCTGCTCACCGGTAAGCTGGACGCTGACAGCGGCTCGCTGGACATCCCGGCGAGCTGGCGCGTGGCCGCCATCGCGCAGGAAGTGGCCGGCACGGCCCGCCCCGCACGCGAGTTCGTCATCGACGGCGATACGACGCTACGGGCATTGCAGGCCGAACGTGCGGCGCTCGATGCCTCGGCTGACGATGCCGAGGCTCACGGCCACCGCCTGGCCGAGCTGGAGACGGCGCTAGCCGATGCCGGCGCCTGGAGCGCGCAGTCGCGCGCCGAGCAGTTGCTGGCCGGCCTGGGCTTCGCGCCGCGCGAATGGATGCTGCCGGTCGGCCAGTTCTCCGGCGGCTGGCGCATGCGCCTGAACCTGGCGCGCGCCCTGATGGCCCCATCGGACCTGTTGCTGCTCGATGAGCCAACGAACCACCTGGATCTGGACGCCATGCTGTGGCTGGAACGCTGGCTCGCCGCGTATCCGGGCACCGTCATCCTGATCTCGCACGACACCGAATTCCTGGACGCGGTGGCGCGCACCATCCTGCACTTCGATCATGCCAAGCTCGTGCGCTACAAGGGCGGCTACCAGGATTTTCTGGTCCAGCGGGCCGAGCGAATCCGCCAGACGCAGATCGCGATCGAGCGCCAGGCCAAGCAGGCCGCGCATCTGCAGAGCTTCATCGACCGCTTCAAGGCCCAGGCCACCAAGGCCAAGCAGGCACAGAGCCGGGTCAAGGCCCTGGCCCGGATGGAGCAGCTCGCGCCGTTGCGCTACGAATCCGGCATCGACATCCGCATTCCCTCGCCCACGCACACGCCGGATCCCCTGCTTACGATGCGGGGTGTCTCGGCCGGCTACGATGCGGCCTCGCCGATCCTGCGCAACGTGGAACTCATGGTGCGATCGGGCAGCCGCGTCGGCATCCTGGGCGCCAACGGCGCCGGCAAGAGCACGCTGGTCAAGACGCTGGCCGGCGAATTGAATGCGCTGGGCGGCGAGCTCAACGCCTCGCGCGGGCTGCAGGTGGGTTACTTCGCCCAGCACCAGCTCGACATGCTGGACTTGTCTGCCAGCCCGATCCTGCACCTGGCCCGACTGGCGCCGGACACGCGCGAGCAGGAATTGCGCAACTACCTGGGCGGCTTCGGCATCATCGGCGACGCCGCGATGTCGCCCGTCGAGCCGATGTCCGGCGGCGAAAAGGCCCGGCTCGCGCTGGCGCTGATCGTCTGGCAAAAGCCCAATCTGCTGCTGCTGGACGAGCCCAGCAACCACCTGGACGTGGACACGCGCGAAGCCCTCACCGAAGCGCTGGCCGCCTTCGAGGGCAGCATGCTGCTGGTCTCGCACGATCGTCACCTGCTGCGCACCACCGTCGATGAATTCTGGATCGTGGCCGACGGCGGCGTGGCACGCTTCGAGGGCGATCTCGAGGACTACCGCGAGTGGCTCGCCTCGCGCGCCCGAGCCGGCGCCCAGGGCGCGAACAGCGGCACGGCCACCGAAAGTGATGCGCCTGCCGAACCCGATCGCCGCGCGCTGCGCCGCCAGCAGGCAGAGGCACGCCAGCGACTGTCCACGCTGCGCAAGCCCATCGAGCAGAAGCTGAAACGCGCCGAGGCCGACATGGAGCGCGTGTCCGCCCGCAAGGCAGCACTGGACGCCATGATCGCCGACGCCGGCCTCTACGAGGACGCCCGGCGCGACGAGCGCATCCGCGTGCTCGCCGAACACGGCGAACTCACCAAGCAACTCGAGACCATCGAGGAAGACTGGCTCGGCCTGCAGGGCGAACTCGAAGCCCTCGACGCCGAACACAGCACGCCGGGCTGACCTGCCGCCCGGCACCGCCACGCTGTCATCAGGCCGGCATCATCGGCATGGCGGGAGGCAGTGGCGGTGCCGAAACCGGCGGCGGCGGCGCCGCAGGCGTGTCGACGAGATGGGCTTCGTCGAAGTCTGCCACCGGCATCGGCTCGCCCAGCAGGAAGCCTTGCAGGGCATCGCAGCCGAGATCGGTGAGAAAGGCCTGCTGCTCGCGCGTTTCCACCCCTTCTGCCACGACTTTCAGATTCAGCCGCTGCCCCAGGGCAATGATGGCCGACACGATCGCGGCGTCCTCGGAATCGTTATCCAGTTGCTGCACGAAGCCGCGATCGATCTTGAGCTCCGTCGCCGGTAGCCGCTTCAGATACAGGAGGCTCGAATACCCGGTGCCGAAGTCGTCGATGGAGATCGCCACGCCCAGAGCCACCAGGCGCTGCAGCACTTCCAGACTCGCCTGGACGTCGCGCATGGCCGTGGATTCGGTCACTTCCAGGATCAACGCCTCGCCAGGCAACCCCTGCCGCTCGAGCGCCTCACGCACGGAATCCACGAGCCCGACGTGGGAGAACTGCATCGCCGACAGATTCACCGCGATGCGCCAACTGCGCCGGCCGGCGTCGCGCCAGACGCGAAGCTGGCGGCAGGCTTCGTCGATCACCCATTCGCCGATGGGCACGATCTGCCCCGTGCGCTCGGCCAAGGGAATGAACACGGCGGGGGCAATGAGCCCGCGTACCGGATGCCGCCAGCGCAGCAATGCCTCGGCACCTGTCACGGGCCCGTTGGGCGCGACGAACTTGGGTTGGTAGTAGAGCTCCAGTTCGCCGCGTTCGCGCGCCTGGCGCAGATCCTGGATCAGTTGCAGCGTTTCCTGCGCGCCCGCATTCATGGACGGCTCGAAGAAGCTGAACCCGGGCCGGCCAATCCGCTTGGCGTGGTACATCGCCGCGTCGGCGTTCTTCAGGAGAGTGCGTGCATCCGTGCCGTCCGACGGATGCACGGCGATGCCGGCGCTGGCGGTCACGACCAGGTAGTGTCCCTGCACGTCCGCGGGCCGGGACAAGGTGTCGATCAGGCGCTGCGCCACTTCGGCCGCCTCGGCAGGATGGCTCAGTTGCACGAGCGCGACGAACTCATCGCCGCCCAGGCGGGCGATGCTGTCGCGGGCGCGCAAGGTGGCACGGGCCCGGCGGGCCATCTCGATCAGCAAGGCATCGCCGACCTCATGCCCGTAGGCATCGTTGACCGCCTTGAAGCCGTCGAGATCCAGAAAGATGACGGCAAAGCAGTTCGGCTTCTCGCGCGCGTCATCAAGCGCCTGCGAGAGCCGCTCCTCCAGGAGGATTCGGTTCGGCAGCTTGGTGAGCGTGTCGTGCAACGCGAGCTGGATGAGCTCGCGATTGGCGGTGGCAAGCGAGGTCGCAAGGGCCGACGTGCGCGACTCCAGCCGCGCATCGAGCACGGCCACCACGGACGCAATGGCAAGCACGCCCAGGCTGGCGATCGTCACGGAGGTGGCCATCCAGCCCGAGGACAGCCCGGTATTGCTCGCCATGCACACGGTGCCGAGCGGAAACTGCGCAGCGGCCATGCCCAGATAGTGCATGCCACAGACCGCCAGCCCCATCACGGCGGCGGCGGCCAGACGATACAGCCGCTCGGAGGGCCGGTCGTGCCGCAGCCGATGCAGCAGCCACAGGGCGACGGCCGACGCGACGATGGCGATCACGTAGGACCCGACGTACGGCACCGGCGCATACTCGATCGCGGGCGACATGCGCATCGCCGCCATGCCCACGTAATGCATGCTGGCGATGCCGAGCCCCATCAGGAGGGCCGAGAGCATCAGCCGCCCCCAGGGCAACGTCTGTCGGCAGACCACCCAGAACGCGAACGTGGAGCATGCGACGGCAATACCCAGTGAGAACGCGGTAAGCCCGATGTCATATCCCATCGGGATCGGCAGGGAAAAGGCCAGCATACCCAGGAAATGCATGGCCCAGATACCCACGCCCATGGCGGCGCCGCTGCCCACGAGCCAGTACCAGCGCCCATCCACGCCGACCGTGATCCGGTTGGCCAGCCCCAGCGCGGTGTAGGCGGCAAGCATGGCCACGCCGAACGAGAGCAGGACCAGCCCCGCGTGATAGCTTCCCTCAAGCACGATCTCAACCCTCTGACTGGCGGCGCGTTGGCCCGGATGGCGCCAGCGGCGCGGTCATGGACAGGTCAGCCGGCCGTGACGACGCGTGCCGTGCACGCGTATCCCTGGCCATAGACCGTCTTGATGAGCTCGTCGGACGAGCCGGTGGAAATCTTGCGGCGCAGCCGGTGCATGAGAACATCCAGGCGGTGCGGATCATAGGCATCCGGGGACTCGCCTTGGGACTGGATGAGCTGCTGACGGCTCACGGGCAACGGCGCGGCGTGCGCCAGCGCAGCCACCACGGCACACTCCGATTCGCTCAGGCTGATGCCAGGCGCCTCGGGGGGGAAGAGCATGCGCAGCGGCGCATCGAGCCGCCAGGCGTGGAGCGCTTCGTGGCGCGCGGGCTCGACCTCGCAATCGAGGCGACGCAACAGCGTGATGAGCGTGGCCTCGAACTCGGCGAAATTCACCGGCTTGGTGAGGTAGTAATCCGCCCCCATCTTCAGACCGGACACCTTGTCGGCCGTGCGCACCCGCGCCGTCATCATGATGATGCCCAGGCGCGGGTACATCGCGCGCAGACGCGCGAGCCAGCTCATGCCATCGCCATCCGGCAGCCCGGCGTCCAGGATCAAGATCTTGGGCACCAGGTCGATGAGCAGGTGCTCCAGGCCGGCCAGCGAGCCAGCGCTGCGTACGGGCTCGCCCAGGCGCAGGGATTCAATGTGCTCGACCAGCGTCGCGCACCAATCTTCGTGATCGTCGATGACGAGAATGCTCACGCAGCGCCTCCCAGGGGCAGGGATGCCCGCCGTGACGGCGTGGCTGGTGAGTCGAAAGATTGTGGGAAGAACAAGACAGACCCGAGAGAACGAAAAGCGGGGACCAAAAGTGGGGGATAATTCCGGACCACCGTGCTTTATACAAGAGCCGGATCGCCGAAGGCTCACCAATTCTATCCAAATTCGGTCTTCCGCGTATCCCGTTTTGATGGCGTGCCGTGATCTGTCGCCGGCTTTCTCTCTCCCTGTTGTTGTGCCTGGCGCTGCTCGCCTGCCTCATTGCGCCCGCCCGAGGGGACGGCCTCACGCTGCGCATCGACGCCCTGCCCCCGGAACTCGCGACGCTTTCGCCCGCCGACGTGATGCAGGGCGCCTACGACGAGCAGTTCGCGCCCTTTGCCCGGGAACGCGCTCCGGGTTTCGGGCCACCGCTGTGGCTGCGCCTCACGCTGCCGCAGGCGCTGCCCGAAGCGGGTGAGTACGTGCTGGAGCTTCGCACGCCGTTCGTCAACCGCTTCGACGTGTATGTGCGCGGGCCGCAAGGCGCGGTGCAGCACGAGACTGCTGGGAACATGGTGCAACGCACGGCCAATGCCATGCCGTATCAGTATCCCGCGTTCCGTCTGGATCTGACCGAGGATCCGGGCCCGATCTATGTCCGCATGGACACCCTCACCACGCGTGCCTTCTCGGCCCATCTGTGGGAGCCCGTGGACTTCGGCAGCCAGGCACGCCTGCGCTATCTTGCCCAGGGCGCACTCTTTGGTGTCTTCTTCGCCTTCGGTCTGCTGTTCCTGGTGGTGGGCGCCCAGGCACGCAGCCCCGGATTCGTGGTCTACGCCATCTACGTCATGGGCAGTGCGTTGGTGAACGCTCTCGCCCAGGGGCTCATCGGGCCGCTGCCCGCCCCGCTCTACAACCCGATCGTGGGCTTTGGTGCCTGCGTCACCATCGGATTGAATGCCGAGCTCCTGCGCATCGCCCGGCTGGACCGTCACCACCCTCGGCTCTCGCGCGGTTACCGATTGGGCTGCTGGGCCATCTCGGCCTGCATGATCCCCGTCGCGATCACAGGGCACTTCCAGATCATCTCGCCGATCACCCAGGTCCTGTACATCGTCCAGGCTGCGCTCGGGTGCGTGGTGGGTGCCATGCTCTGGCATCGCGGCGAGCCGGCCGGCCGGGCGTTCCTGCTCGGCTTTCTGGTGATGCACGTCACGCTGCTCGCCTTCGTGCTGCAGAACCTCGGCCTGATCGCGCCGGTGGCATGGACGCCGCTCGGCATGGTGCTCGGCGCCTTCGGTCACTTCGCGATGATGAGCATCGTGATGGCGCAGCGCATGCGCAGCCTGGGCCGTCAGCGCGAAGTGGCACAACTGGCTCTGCTGGAGTCCATGCGTCACAATGAACTCCAGCTCGAGCAACGGGTGCAGGAACGCACGGCGGCGCTGCGCAGGGAAATGCGGCGGCGCCAATCGGCCGAGACGGAATTGCGCGCGGCCCACCTGCGCACGGAACAGGCCCTCGTCGCCGAACGCGAGGCCAACCAGCGTCAGCGGGACGTCTTCCGGATGATGTCGCACGACTTTCGCACGCCGCTCAGCGTGCTGGCGGCCACGGTCGGCGCTACGGGCTCGCCAACCGACGAGACGCGCCAGGCACGGGCCCGGCGCGCCGTGAACCAGCTGCAGGAAATGGTCGACACGAGCCTGGCAGCCGATGCCTTCGATGGCCTGGAGACGTCCTTCACCATGAGCGCCGTGGATCTCGAGCCGCTGGTGGCCGAGGTGGTGCGTCGCATGGAGGATCTCGAGCGGGCACCGCGCATCCGCTGTACGCTCGACGCGCACTGCGTGGTGCGTGGCGACGCCCTCTGGCTGCGGATCCTGCTCACCAACCTGCTGCACAACGCGGCGCACCACACCCCGCCAGGCACGCGTGTCTACGTGCGGGCGAGCCGCTACGACGAGCTCGTCACGGTGACCGTCGAGGATGACGGGCCCGGCCTGCCCGTCCAGGATATGGCGGCCCTCGGCCGCCGTTTTCAGCGGCCTGCCCACACCGACGGCTCAGGCAGCGGGATTGGTCTTTACGCCGTGCGCGAGATTGTGGAGCGTCACGGGGGCGACGTGAACTTCGACAGCAGCCCTCTGGGCGGCTTGCGCGTGAGTTTCACGCTGCCCTGCGCAGGCGACGACGCCTCGGCGCTGTCGCAAGACGCCCCGCACGCCCAGGCTTCCTAGCCCGCGCCATCCCGCCGCGGAGCCCTGCGACAGCGCTCAGAGCAATACCGAACGTCTTCCCAAGTCCTCTCCCACTTCTTGCGCCAAGTGAAGGGCAGGCCGCAGTGCGCGCAGGTCTTTTGCGGCAGATCGGATTTCTTGCGCATGCGCATGGCGGTGGATCCCGGGGAAGGCAATGACTCGATCATGCCCAGCAAGAAAAACGCCCCAGCGAGCCGGGGCGTTCTGCAAAGCGCGGGAGGCGACGGGCGGCCGGGATCAGCGGCGCTCGCGCTCACCCAGGGTGCGGTTGATCTTCAGGGCGAAGAGCGTGCACGCCACGCCGGAGAGCAGGTAGACGCTCACGGCGCCCAGGCCGAAGTGGATCGACAGATACAGCGCGACGAGTGGGGCGAAGGCCGCGCCGACCAGCCAAGCGAAGTCGGTCGTCATGGCAGCGCCGGTGTAGCGAAAGCGCCGCTGGAAATTGCTCGACACCGGGCCGGCCGCCTGACCGTAGGACAGACCCAGCAGCAGGAAGCCGATCAGGATGAAGGCGTTCTGCGCCCAGCTCGGGCCATCCAGCAGGAAGGGCGAAGCCACGGCGAAGACCCCGATGGCGCCGGCCAGCGTCCCGAGGGTGGTGCGGCGGCCGATGCGGTCGGCCAGCAGGCCCGAGGCGATGGTGCCCGCGATGCCAACGAAGGCGCCGATGACCTGGATGGTGAGCACGCTCGTGACCGACTGCGAGGCCGTGAGCGAGATCCACGACAGCGGGAACACGGTCACCAGGTGAAAGAGCGCATAGCTCGCGAGCGAGGCGAAGGCGCCGAGGAAGAGGTTGTACCCCTGCGTAGCGAAGACGGTGTGGGCCGGAATCGGCTCGAGCTCACCTTCTTCCAGCAGACGCGTGTACTCGTGCGTGATCACGAGACGCAGACGGGCGAAGAGCGCCACGACGTTGATGGCGAAAGCGACGAAGAACGGATAGCGCCAGCCCCAGGCGATGAAATCCTCGGTGGTGAGGCTTGCATACAGATAGAGGAAGAGCGCGCTGGCGACCAGGAAGCCAATCGGGGCACCCAGCTGGCCCAGCATGGCGTACCAGCCACGGCGGTGCGCGGGGGCATTCAGGGCGAGCAGCGAGGGCAGGCCGTCCCAGGAGCCGCCGAAGGCGATGCCCTGCAGGATGCGGAAGAAGGCCAGCAGCCAGATGGCGGCGGCACCCAGGGAGCTGTAGCTCGGCAGGAAGGCCATGCCGACGGTGGCCGTGCCCAGCAGGAAGAGCGCGCCGGTGAGCTTGGTGCCCCGGCCCCAGCGTCGCTGGATGGCCATGAAAAGCGCCGTGCCGAACGGACGGGCGATGAAGGCGAGCGCGAAGAGGGCAAACGCGTACAGCGTGCCGTCCAGGCGGTTCTCGAACGGGAAGAACACGTCCGGGAACACCAGCACGCAGGCGATGCCGAAGACGAAGAAGTCGAAATACTCCGACGCCCGGCCGATGACCACGCCAATGGCGATCTCGCCAGGCGCGACCTTGCTGTGATCGGCGGTCACGGCCCGAGCATCGCGCTCCAGGGTGCGCGAGTGAAGCGCGGAATTATCGGAAATCGTACGGGACATCGTGGGGACTCGGATGGCGGGAGATTACGCGGAGGCGTAGCATCTCACTCTACGCCTTTGACCGCCATAGGACAAAATGTCCAATTCCCGCGCGCGCCGGTCCAGCGTAGATTCTGGCTCCGTTTCATCGGTTCTTGCGTCCACTCCCGGCATGCCTTCCTCCAAGCTCCTTCGCGGACTCGTCCTCGCCCCCGCCCTCCTGCTGCTCTCAGGATGTAACGCCGTGTTGATGTCGCCGTCTGGCGATATCGCACTGCAACAGCGCAACCTGATCATTTGGTCGGTCATCCTGATGCTCCTCATCATCATCCCCGTGATGGTGCTCACCGCCGTGTTTGCGTGGAAGTACCGCGCCTCGAACACGGAGGCGGACTACGATCCCGAATGGGATCACTCGACGTTGCTCGAGCTGATCATCTGGGCCTGCCCGCTTTTCATCATCATCGCGCTGGGCGCACTCACCTGGGTGAGCACGCACAAGCTCGACCCGTACCGCCCGCTGGACCGCATCACCGCGGGCCAGGCCGTCACGGCCGAGCACGAGCCGCTGGTGGTCGAGGTAGTGGCGCTCGACTGGAAGTGGCTGTTCCTCTACCCGGAACAAGGCATTGCGACGGTCAATGAGCTCGCCGCGCCGGTGGATCGCCCGATCCGCTTCAAGATCACCGCGTCCACTGTGATGAACTCGTTCTTCATCCCCGCGCTGGCCGGCCAGATCTACGCCATGCCGGGCATGGAGACCACACTGCACGCCGTGATCAACAAGGAAGGTGTCTACGAGGGCTTCTCCGGCAATTACAGCGGCGAGGGCTTCTCCTGGATGCGTTTCAGCTTCCGTGGCGTGTCCGAGGGTGAGTTCGACCGCTGGGTCGAGCAGGCCCGTACCAGCCAGGACGGCCAGCTCACCCGCGAGGCCTACCTGAAGCTGGAGCAGCCGAGCGCGCGCGAGCCGATCCGTCACTTCGCCAGTGTCACGCCCGGTCTGTACGACGCGATCGTGAACCGCTGCGTCGAGCCGAACCGCATGTGCATGCGCGACATCATGGCGATCGACGAACAAGGCGGCATGGGCATCCCGGGGCTGGACAACATCACCTCCCTGGATCCGACGCTGCTCGCCCGACTCGGCATCGCAGAGACGTATCGTCACCACTACGTGGGCGGCGTGTGCAACGCCGCCGACTACGCCTTCGGCGAAGTCCTGCCCAACACCGAACGCCTGTAAGCAATCCCGGGCGCCTCCGTCAGGGGCGCCCCTCACCACGCGCGTCTAGCGCCGGTATCCCACGATGTCTGAACATACTGGTCTCACCGAGCTCATCTTCGGGCGGCTGTCCTGGCAGTCCATCCCGTTCCATGACCCCATCATCCTGGGGACTTTCGCCGCCGTGGCCATCGGCGGCCTTGCGCTGCTGGTCCTGCTCACACGCTATCGCGTGTGGGGCACCCTGTGGCGCGACTGGTTCACCAGCATCGATCACAAGAAGATCGGGATCATGTACATGGTCCTCGGCCTGGTCATGCTGCTGCGCGGCTTTGCCGACGCCATCATGATGCGCATGCACCAGGCCGTCGCCTTCGGCGACAACATGGGCTACCTGCCGCCGCACCACTACGACCAGATCTTCACCGCCCACGGCGTGATCATGATCTTCTTCGTGGCGATGCCGCTCGTGACGGGGCTCATGAACTACGTCGTGCCGCTGCAGATCGGCGCGCGCGACGTGGCCTTCCCCTTCCTGAACAACTTCAGCTTCTGGATGACCGCCGGTGGTGCCATCCTGGTCATGCTGTCGCTCTTCGTGGGCGAATTCGCGATGACCGGCTGGCTCGCCTACCCGCCGCTCTCGGGCATCCTGCAGAGCCCTGGGGTCGGGGTCGATTACTACATCTGGGCGCTCCAGGTGGCGGGGGTCGGCACCACACTGTCGGGCATCAACCTGCTCGTGACCATCATCAAGATGCGCGCGCCGGGCATGAACCTGATGAAGATGCCCGTCTTCACCTGGACCTCGCTCTGCACCAACGTGCTCATCGTGGCCACCTTCCCCATCCTCACCGCCACGCTGGCGCTGCTGACGATGGATCGCTATCTCGGGTTCAACTTCTTCACGACGGACCTGGGCGGCAACATGATGATGTACGTGAACCTGATCTGGATCTGGGGCCACCCCGAGGTCTACATCCTGATCCTGCCGCTGTTCGGCGTGTTCTCGGAAGTCGTCGCCACCTACAGCAGCAAGCGCCTCTTCGGCTACGCATCGATGGTGTACGCCACGGTCGTGATCACGGTGCTGTCCTACCTGGTCTGGCTGCACCACTTCTTCACCATGGGCTCGGGCGCCAGCGTGAACGCCTTCTTCGGGATCACGACGATGATCATCTCGATCCCGACGGGCGCGAAGATCTTCAACTGGCTGTTCACGATGTATCGTGGGCGCATCCGCTTCGAAGTGCCGATGCTCTGGACGCTGGGCTTCATGTTCACCTTCGTGGTGGGCGGCATGACCGGCGTGATGCTGGCCGTCCCGCCGGCGGACTTCGTCCTGCACAACAGCCTCTTCCTGATCGCCCACTTCCACAACGTGATCATCGGCGGCGTGGTGTTCGGCCTCTTCGCGGCCATGACTTACTGGTTTCCCAAGGCCTTCGGTTACAAGCTCGATCCGTTCTGGGGCAAATGCTCTTTCTGGTTCTGGCTGGTGGGCTACTGGGTCGCCTTCACCCCGCTGTACGTGCTGGGTCTGATGGGCGTCACGCGCCGTGTGAGCCACTTCGAGGACATGTCGCTGCAGATCTGGTTCCAGATCGCCGCTGTGGGCGCCGTGCTGATTGCCCTGGGCATCGCAAGCTTCCTGATCCAGCTCTTCGTGAGCTATCGCCGTCGCGAGCAGCTGCGCGATCACACGGGCGACCCCTGGAACGGCCGCACGCTGGAATGGTCGACTCCTCGCCCCCGCCGGACTACAACTTCGCGTTCACCCCGCAGATCCACGAAGGCGATGCCTGGTACGACATGAAGCGCCGCGGCTACAAGCGCCCGCAGCACGGTTTCGTGCCCATCCACATGCCCAAGAACACACCGGCCGGCGTGATCCTCTCGGCGCTGTCCGTATTGCTCGGCTTCGCCCTGATCTGGCACATGTGGCTGATCTCCGGCATCGCCTTCGCGGCCATCGTGATCTACACCATCGTGCACACTTTCAACTACAAGCGCGATTACTACATTCCCGCCGACGTGGTCGAACGCACGGAAGCCGAACGTACTCGAATCCTTGCCCAACATGTCTGATACGCTTGCCATGAAGCCCGGCGCCGCGGCGCCAGAGGTCCCGGAGTTCTACGTCCCCGGGGAGCACCATCCGAAGAACGGCACCTTGCTGGGCTTCTGGGTCTACCTGATGAGCGATTGCCTCATCTTCGCCGCGCTCTTCGCGGTGCACGGTGTGCTCGGCCGCAACTACGCGGCCGGCGCGTCCGGGGCCGATCTGTTCGATCTGAATCTCATCGCCATCGCCACGGCGTTGCTGCTGGTCTCCTCGATCACCTTCGGCTTCGCCATGATCGAGATGCAGCGTCGGCGCAAGAAAGCGATGCAGATGTGGCTGGCCATCACCGGCCTGCTCGGCCTCGGCTTTCTCGGTCTCGAAATCTACGAGTTCACGCACCTGATTCACATCGGCGCCACGCCGCAGCGCAGCGCGTTCCTGTCGTCGTTCTTCACGCTGGTCGGCACGCACGGCCTGCACGTGGCCTTCGGCGTGATCTGGCTGGTCGTGCTGATGCTGCAGATCAACAAGCACGGACTGATCCCCGAGAACCGTCGCCGGCTGATGTGCCTGTCGATGTTCTGGCACTTCCTGGACGTGATCTGGATCGTCGTGTTCACCTTCGTCTACCTGATGGGAGTGCTGCCATGAGCGCGCATACCGACCACCTGGCCCATGGCCACGACGGCCACCACGACGATCACGGAGAAGGCGACATCCACTTCTCCTTCCGGGACTACATGACTGGCTTCGTCCTTGCCGTCATCCTCACTGCCATTCCCTTCTGGCTGGTGATGGGCGAGGTCTTCGAGAGCTCACGCACGACCGCGATCGTCATCCTCGCTCTGGCAGGTATCCAGGTCGTGGTCCACATGGTCTACTTCCTGCACATGAATGCACGTGTCGAAAGCGGCTGGAGCATGATCGCGCTCATCTTCACGATCATCGTCGTGGTGATCGCGCTGGCCGGCTCGCTGTGGGTGATGTTCCACCTCGACGCCAACATGATGCCCAGCCATGACATGCTGGACATGATGAAGCAGCCATGACGTCTTCGCCCGCCGCCACCGACGCCCCTGCGCGCCGGCCCCGGCGCGCGGGCGTTCTCGCCGCCTGGGCCATCGTGGCCTTGGCGGTGTTTGCCTACCTGATCTCCCTGGGTATCTGGCAAGTCGAGCGTCGAGCCTGGAAGCTTGACCTGATCGACCGGGTCGAATCCCGCATCCACGCCGCGCCCGCCCCCCTCCCCTCCCCCGCCGACTGGCCCCGAGTGAATCGCGATGACGACGAGTACCGTCGCGTCACCGCCGCGGGCGAGTACCTGCACGCCGAAGAAGCGCTGGTGCAGGCCACCACGGCGCTGGGGGCCGGATTCTGGGTGCTCACCCCCCTGCGCCAGGCCGATGGCAGCATCGTCTTCGTGAACCGCGGCTTCGTGCCGTCGGATCGCACGCGCCCCGAGACCCGGCGTGCCAACCAGCCCGAGGGCACCGTCCAAGTGACCGGCCTGCTACGCATACCCGAACCGGGCGGCGGCTTCCTGCGCAAGAACGACCCGGTAGCCAACGCCTGGTATTCGCGCGACGTCGCAGCGATCGGCGAGAGCCGTGGCCTCGCATCCGTGGCGCCCTTTTTCGTGGATGCAGAGTGGCCGCGCCCGCCTGCCATGGGCGATGTGCGCGAGCCCGACTATCCTGTGGGCGGTCTGACCGTGGTGGCGTTCAACAATCACCACACCATCTACGCGATCACCTGGTTCGGCCTGGCCATGATGCTGGCCCTGGGCGCGGGCTTGCTGGCGCGCGACGAGTACCGTCTGCGCCAACGGCGCAAGGCTACACTGGCCGCGACCGGAGACCGCCACGATGACCGCCCGCACTGACCCGCTGCCTGCCGCTGCCTCTGCTCGCCAGGCGCCGCCCGCCGCCACCGACACCACCGGCCGCAAGAACATGCAGCAGCTCATCCAGCTGCGCTGGCTGGCTGCGCTCGGTCAGGTCATGGCGATCACGGTGGCCGCCGGCGTGTTCGACGTTCCTCTGCCCCTCACGGTCATGCTCGGGGTGCTCGGCGGGCTGGTCGCCTTCAATCTCGTCAGCCTGCTCTGGCTCAAGCGCCGGCGCGAGGTCAGCAATACCGAGCTCCTTATCTCCCTGCTGGTGGATGTGGGCGCCCTTACCGCGCAGCTCTACCTGAGCGGGGGCACAAGCAATCCCTTCATCTTCCTGTACCTGCTGCAGGTGACGCTTGCCGCCATCCTGTTGCAGCCATGGTCGACCTGGCTGCTGGTGGCGGTCACCGGCATATGCTTCATCGGTCTCGCGGTCGTCGGGCAACCGCTCTCGCTGCCGCTGGATCACGATCTCGGCCTGCACAGTCTCTACATACAAGGCCTGCTGCTGTGCTTTGCGTTGAATGCGGCGCTGCTCGTCGTGTTCATCTCGCGGATCAGCCGGAACCTGCGCGCGCGCGACTCCCGCCTGGCCCATCTGCGCCAGCGCGCCGCCGAGGAAGAGCACATCGTGCGCATGGGCTTGCTCGCTTCCGGCGCGGCCCACGAGCTCGGCACACCGCTGGCCACCGTGGCCGTGATCCTGGGCGACTGGCGGCGCATGCCGGCCTTCGCCCACGATCCGGATCTGCAGCAGGAGATCGACGAGATGCAGGCCCAGGTGCAGCGCTGCAAGTCCATCTTGCGCGGCATCCTGATGTCGGCGGGCGAGACGCTGGGCCAGGCGCCTGCGCCCACCACCGTCCGCACATTTCTTGCGGACGTCGTGACGGAGTGGCGCACGACGCGGGGCGCGAACTCGCTCATCTATGCGGATCGTTTCGGCCAGGACGTACGGATCGTCTCGGATACCGCGTTGAAGCAGATGATCCACAACGTGCTCGACAACGCCTTGGAGGCCTCGCCGCACCGCATCCAGCTCGACCTCGAGCGCGATGCCGACGCGCTGCGTCTCACGGTGACCGACGAAGGCCCTGGCTTCGTGCCGAGCATGCTGACTCAACTTGGCAAGCCTTACCAGTCGAGCAAGGCGAGCCCGGGCAGTGGCCTGGGCCTCTTTCTCGTCGTGAACGTCGCCCGCACGCTGGGCGGCAGTGTGAGCGCCCACAACCGGCCCGAGGGCGGCGCGATCGTCACGCTGTCGCTGCCGCTGCCCGCGCTGATGCTCGAGGAGCCTCATCATGAACCCAGCGCTTGAACTGCCCGTGGAGGACGATGAACGCGTCCTCCTGATCGTCGAGGACGACACCTCGTTCGCTCGGACCCTGGGCCGCTCTTTCGAGCGGCGCGGCTATCGGGTCGTGACGACGCCGGGTCTGGACGGCCTGGACGCACTCCTGGCCACCGAGAACCCGGGCTATGCCGTCGTGGATCTGAAGCTCAAGGGTGAAGCGTCCGGGCTCGCCTGTGTGCAGGCCCTGCACGCATACGATGCGGAGATGCTCATCGTCGTGCTGACGGGCTATGCGAGCATTGCCACCGCCGTCGAGGCGATCAAGCTCGGCGCCTGCCACTACCTCGCCAAGCCGTCGAACACCGACGACATCGAGGCGGCGTTCGACCGCGCCGAAGGCACGACCGACGTCGAAGTCACCCAGCGCACCACGTCGATCAAGACGCTGGAGTGGGAACGCATCCACGAAACGCTGGCGGCCACGGGCTTCAACATCTCCGAGACCGCGCGCCGCCTGGGCATGCATCGCCGCACCCTCGCGCGCAAGCTCGGCAAGCAGCAGGTGAAGTGATCAACGCGGCGCCGGCGTCTCGGGCGCTGGCGCGCGAGGTGCCGTGATCTCGCCGGGCAGTGCGTTGCCCGTGCCCATCACCGGCAAGCCCTCATGCAGCGGAATCGAGATGCCCAGGCGCGCATTGCGCGCGGCGATCTGGCCACCGGCCCCACTGCCCAACGCCGGGAAATCGATGTGGTGGTAGATCGAGTCGACCAGTGAACGCGCCGTCTCGTCATCCAGATCGGCGCGCGAGACCAGCAACGCCGCGACGGCAAGCGTGGGCGTGGCTTTCGCCTGCCCGGGATAGGTTCCCTGTGGCATGACGATCGGCACCAGCCCGGGCTCGCTGCCGTCCTGAGCCGGCATCACCGGCAAGAGCCGGATGTCCACGTCCGTCGCAAGTTCCTGCAGAAAGCGCGCTGGCGCATTGATCACGGCGGCAAACGCGTCGATCTCGCCACGGCGCAATGCCTGGGCGGCAGCAATGCTCCCCAAGGCAGGATCGTCAATGGTGTCCAGGGCCACCCCGCGCGCGCTCAGGACGCGCTCGGCCGTACGTCGGGTGCCGGAATCCGGCAGGCCCAGATCCACGCGGCGCCCACGCAGGGCCGCCACGCTGTCGATGTCGCTGTCGGCGCGCACCACGATGTGCAGCGGTTCTGGAAAGAGGCTGCCCAGTGCGCGGATGGCCTGGGGTCCGCTGGATGCATGCTCGGCGACGTAACGGGCAGCCACATCGTTCTGCACGATGGCCGCATCCGCCCGGTTGGCCACGAGCAGGCTCAGATTCTCCAGGCTGCCCTGGGTCTGCACGGCGGCCGAGCGGATCCCGCGCTGGTTGCCGAACGCCGCCATGGCGTTGGCCAACGCATCGTACTCGCCGCCAGCCGGCCCGCCCGCGACGACGAATGCCCGCTCCAGGCGTTCAAGCCTCAGGGCGATCTGACGATAGGCGGCCTCGAGCTCTTCCGTGATGATGGCGCGGGCGGGCTCCTGCGCCGCGGGCGGTCGATCAAACAGCGCCTGGATCCGCTCGATCACGCCACGCGCCTGGCCTGCGGGCCCGCCGGCGTCGAGCGTCGGGGCCTGCGTCGGCGCCGGACGCACGACGGCGACCGGACGCCAGCCATCGTCCTGCGCTCGATACGTGATGGAGCCGCGCACACGCAGCGTATCGCCCGCCCGGTTGCCGTCAGCCGAGAGGCCGGTGATGCCCCGCGGCGTGGCGCCCAACAGATTGGCGAGCGATTGCGGGTTCAGCGCCTCCCAGTCGTTGAAGGCGTAATCACGCGAGAGCGTCAGCACGGCGTTGTAGTACACGATGCGACGCGTCGTGCCATCGGCCGCGGCCGGCGCGGGCGCGCTGCCCAGGCGATGCAGCGAGGTCACCTCGAGGACGTTGTCTTCGAAGGCGCTGCCCACACGCTCGGCAACGTCGCGCGACACCGCTGTCTCGTCGGGTGCGGACGAGCAGGCGGCCAGGGTGGTGAGAAGCAAAAGGCTCAGGAGGAGTCGGCGCAGGAACATGGCGTATCGTCCGTCAGAAGCCGAAGATCGGGGTGGCAAGCAACATCTGGATGACCAGCGCGTTGCAGATGTCGAGCAGGAAAGCGCCCACGATGGGGATGACGAGAAAGGCCTGGGGCGAGGGCCCGTATTTGGCGGTGATCGCCTGCATGTTGGCGATCGCCGTGGGCGTGGCGCCCATCGCGAACCCGCAATGCCCGGCACAGATCACGGCGGCGTCGTAATCGCGTCCCATCACGCGAAAGGTGACGAAGGTGACGTACAGCAGCGCCACGACCGTTTGCGTGACGAGAATGGCGAGAATCGGCAACGCCAGGGACACCAGCTCCCAGAGCCGCAGCCCGATCAGCGCCATCGTCAGAAAGAGCGACAGGGACACGCCGCCCAGGACGGACACGGCAGTGTCGTTCACCCGCACCTTGAGTCCGAGGCCCAGGGCATTGCGTACGAACACCCCGCAAAACAGCGTCCAGACGAAGGCAGGGAGCGTGAACACCTCGTTGTGGGCGACCTCCGCCAGCCAGGACCCGGCCACGACACACAGCAGCAGCATCAGCAAGGTGCTGAGAAAGCTCGACTGATCGAGGCCACCCGGCGTCTCGCCCTCGGCATGGGCCGCAGCGTTCGTCGCGGCTGCTGGCTTGAGTCCGTGCCGGGTGATGAGACGCTGCGCCAGGGGCCCGCCGATCAGCCCGCCCAGCACCAGCCCGAACGTGGCGCAGGCCATGGCGAGCTCCATCGCGCCCTGCAGATTCTCGACGTCGGCAAAGCGGCCCGCATAGGCTGCGCCCGTGCCATGGCCGCCATACATGGTGATCGAACCCGCGAGCAGCCCGGTCAGGGGATGCATGTCCATCGCCCAGGCGGCAGACAATCCGATGGCGTTCTGCAACACGAGCAGCCCGAGCACGACGGCCAGGAAGATCACGACGACGCGCCCGCCGCGGATGAGAAGCTTCAGATCCGCACTCAAGCCCACGCTCGCGAAGAACGCCAGCATGAACGTGCTCTGAAAGGACATGTCGAAACTCACCTGCACGTCGAACGCGACGCGGGCCACGGTGATGATCGTGGCGGCAAGCAGGCCGCCCACTACGGGTTCAGGGATGCTGTAGCGCTGCAGGACACCGACGCGAGCGATCAGGGCACGCCCGGTCATGAGCACGCACAAGGTGATGATGAGGGTCGCGATGAGGTTGATTTCTAACGACATATCGTCTCTATCGAGGGTCAGACCGACGACGGATCGCGGCAGCCAAACCGACGATTGTAGCGGGGCGGGCCGAGCAGCTCGACGGCACACGGATTGCGAGTTGGCGACCTCACCCCCTTTTCCGGAGGCCGTCATGGCCGAACTCAAGCGCGGCGATCATGTCACCTGGGGCACATCGCAAGGCAAGACGAAGGGCACGGTCGTCAAGAAAGTGACTTCCGACACGCAGATCGAAGGCCACCATGCCAAGGCGAGCGCAGACGATCCGCAGTTCGTGGTGAAAAGCGACAAGACCGGCAAGAAAGCGGTGCACAAGCCCGAGGCGCTGAAGAAGGCGCGCTGAGGCCAGCACAGCGCTCCACCGACGACCGACCAATCGCCATTCCGACCGCCCGCGCGCTTACTGCAAGCGGGCTGTCAGCTGCGCTGCAGGGAGTGCAGCACGCGGCGCGTGACGAGCGGCCGCCCTTCGAGCTGGGCGTCGATCTGCTGGCGCAGCATCTGGCGCAAGGCAGGCTCGGCCGCGGCGTCGTCGAAATCCGGGTCGTCCATGTCGAAGCCATAACCGGTCTCGCGCAGCAGCGTCCACTCAAAGCGCCGCAGCGCCCCGGACGCGCGTTGCCCGGCCGACAGGCGTTGCAGGGCTTCGTCATAGGCATCGAAGAGCCCGGCATGGGCGTCTTCGCGCGGCATCAGGCGCAGGAGCAGCTCATTCATGTACCAGGCCGACATCATGGCCGGCCCGCTGTAGCGCCGCAGGGTGTCGACCCACTCGGCCCGGGTGAGAGTCTTGACCTCGCCGGCGCCGCTCCAGGAGAGCGCCAGCGGCTGGAAATTGCTGAGCACGGGGCGCAGGGCCGAGTGCGGCCGCTTGGCGCCCTTGGCCACGAGCGCCACGCGACCATGCCGGCGGCTGTACGCCTCGACCAGCAGCGAGGTCTCGCGCCAGGCGGTGCTGTGCAGCAGGAACGCATACGCGTCCGTGACGCGCGTGGCTCCGCTACGTTGCGTCATACCCCAGCTCGCGCAGCGCGCTCTGGCTATCCGACCACCCCTTGCGCACCTTGACGTACACCTCCAGGTGCGTGGGCTGATCGAGGAGCTTGGCGATGTCTTGGCGCGCCTCGGTGGCAATGCGCTTCATGTGCTCGCCGCCCTTGCCCAGCAGGATAGGCCGATGGCTTTCCCGCTCGACGAAGACGCAGGCCGCGATCCGTGTCTGATTCGGGAGCTCTTCCCACTGCTCGATGACCACGGTGCAGCTGTAGGGCAACTCGTCGCCCACCAGCCGGAAGATCTTCTCGCGGATGAGTTCGGTGGTGATGAAGCGCACCGAGCGATCCGTGAGCGCGTCCTCCTCGAACATGGGCTCGCCCTGGGGCAGCCCCTGGGCGATTTCGGCCATCAGGGGATCGAGCTGGCGGTGCTTCTCGGCACTCACTGGCACCACGGCGTCGAACGCATGCTGCTCGGCGATCTTCTGGACGAAGGGAAAGAGCGCGTTGCGGTCCTTCAGCAGATCCGTCTTGTTGACGGCCAGGATGTGACGCGGGCCCTTGGGCAGCAGCGGCAGCAGCTCCGCGTCGGCCGGCGTCCACTTGCCCGCCTGCACCACCATCACCACGACGTCCACGTCGGACAGCGCCTGGGTGACGACGCGGTTCATCATGCGGTTCATCGTGCCGCCGTGCTTGCGCTGGAAACCCGGGGTGTCGACGAACACGAACTGCTCGCCCGGGCGCGTGAGCACGCCGTGGATGCGGTGGCGCGTCGTCTGCGCCTTGCGCGAGACGATGCTGACCTTGGCACCGATGAGGGCATTCAGCAGCGTGGACTTGCCCACGTTGGGCCGGCCGACGATGGCGATGAGGCCGCAACGGCCCTGGGCTTCGGAGGCGCCGTCGGCGCTCTCGGGGGTGACGATGTCAGTCATGGGGTGGTTCCTCCGCCCTCCCGGGCGGGTGTGCGATCGTCGTCGGCGGGCTTGGCTGGCAACTCGTGGGCGGCGGCGCTCTGCGCGACGGCCACCGGCAAGGAGAGCTGCGGCGATTTGCGCGCACGCGGGCGGCGGGCCTGGCCGGTGTCGGCCGCCTGCACCACCGCCAACGCCTGGCGCGCGGCCTCCTGCTCGGCGGCACGGCGGCTGCCGCCCGTGCCCCGGACCAGCACGTCCAGGCGCGGAATGGCGCACTCGACTTCGAATTCCTGATTATGCGCCGCCCCATGCGTGGCGACCACGGCATACAGCGGCAATGCGATGCGACGCCCTTGCAGATACTCCTGCAGCAGCGTCTTGGCGTCCTTGCCGAGGGTCTTGGGATCCACGCCCGCGAGCACCGGCTGATACAGCCGACGGATGACGCGACAGGCTTCCTCGAAGCCACCGTCCAGGTAGACGGCGCCGAAGATGGCCTCCAGCGTATCGGCCAGGATCGAGGGCCGGCGAAAGCCACCGCTCTTCAACTCGCCCTCACCCAGCCGCAGGAAGGGGGAGAGCTCGAGCTGCTGGGCGATGTCGGCCAGCGACGCCTGCTTGACGAGGTTGGCACGCAGGCGCGACAGATCGCCTTCGTCGATGCGCGCGAAGCGCTCATACAGCAGCGAGGCGACGGCGCAGTTGAGCACGCTGTCGCCCAGGAACTCCAGACGCTCGTTGTGCCGCGCGCTATGGCTGCGGTGCGTGAGCGCCTGCTCCAGGAGGCTGGGGGTGCGGAACCGATAGTCCAGCCGGGTTTCGAGATCGCCGAGCTTCATGATTCACCCGCGCGGACGAACCCGCAGGCCCGGAGCCGCGCATGCGGCCGGCGTGCTCATCGCACACCGCCGATACGGCCCAGGTCGCCGAAGTTCATCCAGATGAAGAAGGCCTTGCCCACGATGTTCTCCTGCGGCACGAAGCCCCAGTAGCGGCTGTCCGCGCTGTTGTCGCGGTTATCGCCCATCACGAAGTACTGGCCTTCGGGCACCGTGCAGCGGATGCCGCCAGGCTGGAAGCTGCAGCGGTTGCGCTGGGCGCCGCCGGAATAGATCTCGGCCCCGCCCTGCTGCGTGTCGAGCAGGATGCGGTGTTGCACGGCGCCGAGCTTCTCGGTGTACTCGCCGCTATAGGCCGCACGATCGGGTTCGAAGTAGTCGCCCACGCGCTCGCGCGGGATCTCGGTGCCGTTCACGTACAGCCGCTTGTTGACGTAGGCGATCTCGTCGCCCGGCACGCCGATCACGCGCTTGATGAAATCCACCTTCGGATCCGGCGGGTAGCGGAACACCATGATGTCGCCGCGCTGCGGATCGTTGACGTCGATCACCTTGGTGTCGACCACCGGCAGGCGAATACCGTAGGTGAACTTGTTCACGAGAATGAGATCGCCCGACTGCAGCGTGGGCAGCATCGAGCCCGACGGGATGCGAAAGGGCTCGACCACGAACGAGCGCAGCACGAAGACGAAGAGGATCACCGGCAGGAAGCTGACGGAATACTCGACCCACCACGGCGCACGGCCAGCCTCGGCCAGTGCCTGGGCACGGTGACGATCCGAGGCTTCGGCGCCCTCGACGGCCCGCAGGTGCGGCGCGCGATCCCGATCGAACTCGGCGGCGGCGGCCATGACGCGTCGCTTGCGCGCCGGGCGCAGCCAGATCACGTCGATCACCCAGACGATGCCGGTGACCACCAGCAGCACGAAGAGGATCAGCGCAAAGTTCCAGCTCATTTGTCTTCCACCTGCAGGATGGCCAGGAAGGCTTCCTGGGGGATCTCCACACTACCGACCTGCTTCATGCGCTTCTTGCCGGCCTTTTGCTTCTCGAGCAGCTTCTTCTTGCGGCTGATGTCGCCGCCGTAGCACTTGGCGAGCACGTTCTTGCGCAGGGCCTTGACGTTCTCGCGCGCAATCACCTCGGCGCCGATGGCCGCCTGGATGGCCACGTCGTACATCTGGCGCGGAATGAGGCCCCGCATGCGCGTGACCACGTCGCGCGCGCGGTGGCGGGCGTTGGCGCGGTGCACGATGACCGACAGCGCATCCACCCGATCGCCGTTGATGAGCAGATCCACCTTGACCACGTCGGCGTTGCGGTATTCCTTGAACTCGTAGTCCATGGAGGCGTAGCCGCGCGAGACGGACTTCAGGCGGTCGAAGAAATCCAGCACGATCTCGGCGAGCGGGATCTCGTACGTCAGATGGACCTGGCGGCCGTGGTAGGCCATGTTGATCTGGTTGCCGCGCTTGCCCGTACACAGCGTGATCACGGCGCCCACGTACTCCTGCGGCATGAAGAGGGTGACGGTGACGACCGGCTCGCGAATCTCCTCGATCTTGCCGATCTCGGGCATCTTGGAGGGGCTGTCCACCATCAGCATCGTGCCGTCACGCAACTGAACTTCATAGACCACCGACGGCGCGGTGGTGATGAGGTCCATGTCGAATTCGCGCTCCAGGCGCTCCTGCACGATCTCCATGTGCAGCATGCCGAGAAAGCCGCAACGGAACCCGAAACCCAGAGCCTGCGAGACTTCCGGTTCGAAGAGCAGCGCGGCATCGTTGAGCTTCAGCTTCTCGAGCGAATCGCGCAGCTGGTCGTACTCGCTGGATTCGACCGGGTAAAGCCCCGCGAACACCTGCGGCTTCACTTCCTTGAAACCGGGCAGCGCCGCAGCAGCCGGGCGATTGGCCAGCGTGAGCGTGTCACCCATCTTGGCGTGGGCGAGCTCCTTGATGCCGGCGATCACGAAACCCACCTCGCCTGCCGACAGCGATTCGCGCGGCTGCGAGCGCGGCGTGAAGGCGCCGACCTGCTCGCACGGGTGCGTGGCGCCCGCCTGCATGAGGAGAATCTTGTCCTTGGGACGCAGGGTGCCGTTGATGACGCGCACCAGCATGACCACGCCGACGTAGTTGTCGAACCAGGAATCGATGACCAGCGCCTGCAGCGGCGCGTCAGGGTCGCCCTCCGGAGGCGGCACCTTCGCGACCACGGCCTCGAGGATGTCCTCGATGCCCATGCCGGTCTTGGCGCTGGCGGCGATCGCGTCGTGGGCATCGATGCCGATGACTTCCTCGATCTCGCCACGGGCGTTCTCGGGATCGGCCTGGGGCAGATCCATCTTGTTGAGCACAGGCACCACTTCCACGCCCAGTTCGATGGCGGTGTAGCAGTTGGCGACTGTCTGGGCCTCGACGCCTTGCGAGGCATCGACCACCAGCAGCGCGCCTTCGCAGGCGGACAGCGAGCGGCTCACTTCATAGGAGAAGTCGACGTGCCCCGGCGTGTCGATGAGATTCAGGTGATAGACCTTGCCATCGCGCGCGGTGTAGCGCAGCGACGCCGTCTGGGCCTTGATGGTGATGCCGCGCTCACGCTCCAGATCCATCGAGTCGAGGACCTGGGCCTCCATCTCGCGGTCGGAAAGCCCGCCGCAGCGCTGGATCAGGCGATCCGCGAGCGTGGACTTGCCGTGATCGATGTGGGCGATGATGGAAAAGTTGCGGATGTGCTGCATAGGAAGTCAGAAGCCAGGAACGGAAGTGGAGTACAGAACGGCAAAAAAGGGCGCACCTCGCGCCCTTTTGCTTTGCCAGGGGGGACCGTCCCATGGCAACAGGCGCCCCGCGCCCGGGGGGCACCGCCAGGAATCCGGCACGAGCGACGAAAACGCCGCGCGTGCCGGGTCAGCCGGCTATTCTACCGCGCCGGCCGGATGGGCACCCATTGGGTGACGTCGCCGCGACGCACCAGGAGTGCGTTGACGCGGTTCTTGTCGAGCTTGGCCACCAGATCGTTAAACTGGCTCGCGCCCGTGACGTCGGTGTCGTTGACGGCCAGGATCACGTCGCCCGCCGTGATGCCGGCACTGGCCGCCTCACCCTCGGCGCGTTCGACCTTCACGCCACCACGCACGCGCAGCTCGGTGCGCTCGGCCTGCGTCAGGTCAGTGACGGCCAGGCCCATCGCGTTGGTCTGCGCCTGCGAAGGCCCGGAATCCTGGCTGGCGCGCGGGGCCGTGGCCTCTGGCTCGAGGGTGTCGACCTTCACGCGCAGATCCACCGTCTTGCCCTTGCGCCACACCTGGAGCGTGGCTTCGGTGCCCGGCTTGGTGCCGCCGACCATGCGCGGCAGATCGGACACGCGGCGCACGTCGGCCCCGTTGAACTTGAGCACCACGTCGCCCGGCTGGACGCCCGCGGCATCGGCCGGACCGCCGCGCTCGACACCGCTCACCAGTGCGCCCACGGCGCGATCCAGGCCAATCGCCTTGGCAACCTCTTCGCTCACCTCGCCCACCTGCACGCCGATGCGCCCGCGTACCACCTTGCCGGTGTCACGCAGTTGATCGACCACGCGCATGGCCTCGTCGATCGGGATCGCGAGCGAGATGCCCATGAAGCCGCCACTGCGCGAGACGATCTGCGAATTGATGCCCACCACGTTGCCGCTCATGTCGATGAGCGGACCGCCCGAGTTGCCGGGGTTCACGGCCACGTCCGTCTGGATGAAGGGCAGGTAATCGCCGGTGTCGCGCCCGATGGCGCTCACGATGCCGGAGGTGACCGTGGAATCCAGACCGAAGGGCGAGCCGAACGCAAGCACCCACTGGCCCTTCTTCAGGGTCTTGGGATCGCCGATGTTGAGCACCGGCGCATCTTTGATGTCGACCTTCAGCAGGGCGACGTCGGTGCGCTGATCCGAGCCGATGACCTCGGCCTTGAACTCGCGGCCATCGGCCAGCGTCACGACGATGCCGTCGGCACCATCCACGACGTGGTGGTTGGTGAGCACGTAGCCGTCGCGCGAGATGAAGAAGCCCGAGCCAACGCCGCGGGGCACGCTGCGCTCTTCGCCACCGCCGCCGGGAGGCTGCTGCTGGGGCGGTTGGCCGGGGACTTGGGGCCGGGCGCCGCCACCGCCGCCGGGCGGGGCGAACTCGGGGCCGAAGAACCAGCGGAAGAGTTCATAGGGATCGCTGCCGCCACCCGGACCGCGACCGGCCACCCGGATGGAGGCCGTGGTGCGGATGTTGACCACGCCCGGGTCGATCTTCTCGACCACCGTGGTGAAATCAGGCAGCGCCGGGGCTTGCTGCGCCATCGCCGCCGGCGCCCCTGCCACGAGCGCCGCACCGAGCAGGGCGACGTTGCGCGCCCGACGCAGCCAATGCACGAACATCAATGACATGATCCAACTCCAGCTCTCAGGATGAGAAAGGAAAAATACCACCGGCGCGGCCCGCACCCGGGAGGGCGCGGCGCCCGCCGACCGGGGTTCAGGGAGCGCGTGGCTCGAAGGTGATGGCCTCGGCCACCTGGCGTACCGTGCCTGCCGGCACCTCGCCCATGACCGTCAGCCAATAATCGCCCAGACGTCGGCAGAAGATGCTCGTGGCGCCGTGTTCCTTGGCGCCGGCCGTCTCTTCACGGCTGGGCAGGTAGGATTCGATGAAGACAGAGATCGCGGCCACCCCATCCGAGAGCACGAGCTGGCGTACGCTCTTGTCGTGCTTCAGGGTGCGCTGGATCTCGCTGATCGGCGCAAAGCCTGGTGGCGCGGAGATCCGCCAGCCTTCGGCAGCGAGATTGACGGGATCGCCGGCCGGCACTTCGCGCCAGCCCGAGACGTCCTGCCCCGGCTTGACGAGCGCAGGGTCCAGCCCGGGACCGAAGCGCACCTCGGAGAACGCGACCTGTTCGAGCACCTGACCGTCGGCATCGATGGTCTGGGCCTTGAGCAGCAGGCCACTGTCGACGTCGGCGCACAGCCGGTAACCCCAGCGGTCGGAGGCCCGCGGGTTCACGTGGGCAATGAGACAGGGACGTCCGGCCACACGACCGGGCTCGGCCTCGACCTCGACCGTGTAGTGCTCGGCGAGCGCAGCCGGGTCACCATGATAGAAGGCCGGAAAATGCTCGATCTCGCGTTGCTCGAGCAGCAGGATGCGCAACTCCGGAAACAGCGTGCGCACCTGATCGTTGTGACGCAGGAACTCCCGATGCGCGCGCCCGTCCAGGATCTCGACCCGCTGGTGCTCGCCGCTGCCATCGACCAGATGCGCCATCTGCGAGGACAGCATCACCTGACCTTGCTGATAGATGAAGACGCCCGCGTAGTCGAGCTCGCGAGCGGCCCGCTTGATGCGATCGAGGTAACCCGCGGCGGCAGGGTCACTGGATGGGGCCGGCGAAGCCGCGGCAGGACTGGCCAGCAAGGCCAGTGCGGATACGGCCAACGCGCAGCACGCGCCGGCGATCTGGCGAAGAAGCACTGCCATCGTCAAGGCCGCCGCGTATCCAGGCTCGCCTGCGTGACTGCGCCCATGCCGGCCATGTTGCGGTGCGCGTCGAAGTAGTCAGCGAGCGTCGGATCCAGCGGCAGCGAGGCCGACATCACGGCCTGGCGCGTCGTGGCCCGGGTATCGGCTTGCAGCACCGCTCCGCTCGGCGCGATGTACGGCTGAGCGATCCATGTCACGGCCGCCACGGCGGCCGCCAGGGCCACACCCGGAATGGCGTAGCGCGCAAACACGCGGCCCGCGGGGCGTCGTCGCGGCGCCACGATGGCGGGCTCGTCGGCCAGGGCCTGGGCAAAGCGGCGCTGGAAGTCGCCTGCGGCTGGCCGCGCCAGCGCGGGCGAGCGCAGCACGTCGCCGATCAGATGATAGGTGTCCCAATCCTGGGCTGCAGATTCCGAGCGTCCGAGCCCTTCGGGCATGGGCGCTTCGCCATCCATGAAGGCGGACAGCGCGAGCTTCGCTTCGTCGGTTCGCACCTCGGTTGCGTCTTCGCGCATACGCACTGCATTCATGACGTCACTCCTCGATTACTGCCGCATATGACTCTGCGAACGTTCAGGGGTTCCATTACTGCACGGCGCATCGATATCCCTACCAGCGCTTGTCGTCGGGGGTGTCCAGCAGAGGCCGCAATCGGGTCGCGATGGCCTCCCGGGCACGGAAGATCCGCGAACGCACGGTGCCGATCGGGCACCCCATCGTCTGCGCGATCTCCTCGTAGCTGAGCCCCTCGATCTCGCGCAGCACGATGGCCGTGCGCAGCTCGTCGGGCAGCGCGTCGATGGCCTGGTTCACCGTTTCGGCGATCTCGCGGCTGGCAAACGCGGCTTCGGGGGTATTGATATCGCTTAGGTTGTCGGTTTCGTCAAAAGTTTCGCCATCCTCGGATTCATAGTGCATCCCGCCGCTCGGACGGCGGCGCGTGGCGACGAGGTGATTCTTGGCGGTATTGACGGCAATGCGGTAGAGCCACGTGTAGAACGCGCTCTCGCCCCGGAACTGCGGCAGTGCCCGGTAGGCCTTGATGAAGGCATCCTGGGCCACGTCCTCGACCTCGACCGGGTCGCGGATGAGCCGCGAGAGCAGCCGCATGATCTTGCGCTGGTACTTGGCCACCAGCAGTTCGAAGGCCTTCTTGTCGCCGCGCTGGACGCGCTCGACCAGGACGGCATCGGCGTCGCGCTCGCTCAAGAGAGGGCTCCTGCGGTGCCGTGCATCAGGCCTGCCTTGCCGCGCTGGCGGCCATGCGCCAGCGCGCCGCCACCTGAAGGCGGCGCCAGGCCGCGCCGCCAC
>NZ_JADCNH010000041.1 GCF_018904615.1 Verticiella alkaliphila
CCAAGCGCCGCGCCCGGCGCTGTCCCTGGCGTGGCCACGCCAGGGGCGGGCGACGGTGAGGTCGTGACCGGCCCGCTGGGGGCCATGCCGGCAGCCGCGTCCCGGCCATAGAGGATGCGATTCGGATCCGGCGCGAAGCCAGGATCGGGGATGGAAGGGTCGGGACCGCGCGACGCGCGATCGACGAAGGGGATCGGCGATCGGGTCACATAGACTGCCACCGCTGCGGCCACCATCAGGCCCAGCAGAACCCCGGCGATCACACCGAAGAGCGTGCCGCCGCGCTGCTGGCGGCCTGCCCTGTGGTGTGCAAAAAAGACTGGCTCATGTCACATCCGTTGGCGGGCTCTCCCGCTCCATGCGCTGGGGCGCGCTCACGCCAAGCAGCGCGAGTCCGTTGGCCAGCACCTGGCGCGTGGCAGAGAGCAGGGACAGGCGCGCCAGCTTCACTGCCGCGTCGTCCACCAGAACACGCTCGGCATTGTAGTAGGCATGGAAGTCCGCCGCGCACTCGCGCAGCCAGTACGACACATGGTGCGGGGAGAGCTCCTGGGCGGCACTCTGGATCATGCCGGGGAATTCGGCCAGCCGCTGCATCAGGGCGAATTCGCTGGGCGCGGTGAGCAAGGAGGCGTCGGCATCCGCGAGCGTCGCAGCATCACCGCCCCATTGCGCGAGAATCGAGCAGATCCGCGCATGGGCGTACTGGATATAGAACACCGGATTCTCGTCGCTCTGCTTCAAGGCCAGATCCACGTCGAAGACGAACTCGGTGTCCGCCCGGCGCTGGATCAGGAAGAAGCGCACCGCGTCGCGGCCCACCCAGTCGACCAGATCGCGCAGGGTGACGTAGCTGCCGGCACGCTTGGAGATCTTGACCTCCTCGCCGCCGCGCATCACCTTCACCATCTTGTGCAGGACGTAGTCGGGGTAGCCCTTGGGGATGCCCACATCCAGCGCCTGCAGGCCCGAGCGCACGCGGGCGATCGTGCCGTGGTGATCGCTGCCCTGGATGTTGATGGCGCGCGTGAAGCCGCGCTCCCACTTGGTGACGTGATAGGCGACGTCCGGCACGAAGTAGGTGTAGCCCCCTTCGCTCTTGCGCATCACGCGGTCCTTGTCGTCGCCCTCGCCGAGTTCCGTGGTGCGCAGCCACAGCGCGCCGCCGTCCTCATAGGTGTGGCCGCTCGCGACCAGGCGGGCCACGGTATCCTCGACGCGCCCGCTCGTGTAGAGCGAGCTCTCGAGATAGTAATTGTCGAACTTCAGGTCGAAAGCCTGGAGATCCAGATCCTGCTCGCGGCGCAGATAGGCCACCGCGAAGGCACGAATGGCGTCCAGATCCTCGGGATCCGCGCGGCCGGTGACGGGCTCGCCGTCGCTTGCCTGCACGGTCTTGCCGGCCATGTAGTCAGCGGCGATGTCGGCGATGTATTCGCCCTTGTAGCCGTCCTTGGGGAAGGCGTCGTCGTCCACGCCGATGCCGCGCGCGCGGGCCTGCGTGCTGATGGCGAGATTGTGGATCTGGTTGCCCGCATCGTTGTAGTAGAACTCGCGGTTCACATCCAGACCAGACGCCGCGAACAACCGGCACAGCGCGTCGCCCAGCGCAGCCTGGCGAGCGTGGCCCACGTGCAGCGGACCGGTGGGATTGGCCGACACGAATTCGACGATGAGACGATCGCCCGTCGCTGCCGCCTGCCCAAAGCGCTCACCCTGGGCGGCGATGGCTGCCACGACGGCCTGCTTCGCCTGCGGCGTGACGCGCAGATTGATGAAGCCCGGGCCGGCCACTTCGGCGTCCGCCACCAGGGCATCGGCACCGGGCTGCGCCTTCAGGGCCTCGACCAGCGCCGTCGCGAGCTCGCGCGGGTTGCGCTTCAAGGGCTTGGCCAGCTGCATGGCGACGTTGGTGGCGAAGTCGCCGTGCGCGGCCACCTTGGGGCGCTCGAACTGCAGGGTGGGCTGCGCGCCGGGGGCGACGGCCTGGACCGCCTGCGCGACGAGGTCCGTCAAGGTACGAATTTGCTCTGGGAGCATGGTGCAAGCCTGAGAGTGCGGGTCAACCCGCAATGTTATCAGTCGGGCGGCCCACCCGCGCGCCAGGTGCCGTCGATCCCGCGCGCCGCGAGCCACTTCGCATAGGCCTCAAGGTCGACAATGCCCACCTCTTCCTTGCCGCTGGTGCGCCAGTCCCGAAAGCGATGGATGAAGGCTTCGGTCTCGGCGCGCGCCGGGCCGATGAACGGGTGATCCGCCGCCGAGTCCACCAGCACCGTGCTATCGGCAGCCCGCACGGGGCGGTCCAGGATGAGCGACGGCGGAACCACATCGGTCAGACCCAGCCCTGCGGCGATCTCGGCGCGCCATTGCTCGGACACGCGCTCGACCGTTGAGCGCTTGTCGTTCAAGGTCGGGTCACTCACGATCTGCTGCGCTGCCAGCGCTTCACGCATCGGCACACCGGCCTCGCGCGCCCGCGCGAGCATCCACGCGAGCGGAATGTCGGAGAGGTCGCGGTAATTCCCGGTGGGATCGCCAAAACCGCCCCCGATATCGCCATGCGATCCCACGAAGGGCATTTCCACGGCGTTGGCAGGCAATGTGCCATCGGCGTTCGCCACCAGCGTGAGCCCCATGATGAGCCGCTGCTCATGCAGGGATACCGCATGGGCCACGAGCGACCAGTCCGGCGCGATGGTGAAATCGTAGTCGGGATCCTTGGAGCCCAACGCACCGAATTGCGCCACCGTATCGAAGAGCCCCATGAACCGCAGATCGACGCACGCGGTGACGGCGCCCACGCCCGCCACCCATTGCCAGAAGCGCCCTTGACGCACCTGCGCGGCGATCTCGTTGGCGAAGTGCCGTGCAAGCGCCGCCCCGCGCGAGTAACCCACCAGATCGATGGCCTCCGCAGGCCCGCCCGTGCCCAGTTCTGACAGGTGCGTGATGAGGCGATCCCACTGTGCCTGGAGGATCTCCGGGCCGGTCCCGCCGGTAGCCGCATCGATCAAAGGAGAATCGCTGGCATCCCCCGGCGCGGTGATCAGATAGGTCTTCGCGTCCGGGTGGCGCGAGTCGCCATACAACAGCGCGAACTGCGCAACGTTCGTGGGCTCACGCAGCACCGAGAATGTACCCTCGAAGGCAAACAGCACCAAGCCGAGCGGATCGGCATGGCGGCGCGGCTGCTGCGCGGCATACCCATAGGCCGACGTGCGCGCCACGACGCCGGGCACGGACGCCAGCCACGGGGCTGGTCCCAGGGGATCCGGCTCGAGGTAGTGCCCTGCCCCTGGGTCGTAGGTGCGCAGGTAATTGTCATGCCAGCCGGTGACGGGGTCGTGCCACTGGCCCGGCAGCCGCAGGCCCGGATCGCGTTCGCCCTGGGCCGCGAGCAGCGCCCCGAAGGCGTCAAACTCGCCCTGCCATTGCAGCGTGCCGCTCGCATCGGTCACCGCGCGCACCAAGCCGATCGCATCGGCATGCAGATAGAAGACGCGCCCCAGCGCGGGCCGCGTCAACGCTGGCCCCTGCACCAACAGACGGCCCCAGCCGGCCGGCTCAGTCCCTGACACCGTCTGCGGCTGCGCGTAGTCGATCATGGCCACCGGCGCGTCGTTGGCATACACATAGCGCCGCACCACACCGCCGTCCTGCCAGATCGCCGCCAGCCGCTGGCCCACATAGAGGAAGTCGTTCGCAGCGCCCTCGGCCGGCTCGCGGCGAATCTGCTCGCCGTAGGCGTTGTGACGGTATGCGATCAAGGGGCGGCCGCCCGCTTCCACGGCCGCGAGCCGGCGGGACGGTCCGTATTGCAGGGTGCGCTCGCCGATCTGGCGAGGCAGGCCACTTGCCTCTCGCATCACCGCCGACACCGGCGAGACCTGCGCCGCGCCATCTGCAGACCACTGTCGTCGCGCATGCCCCATGTCGCCACGCGTTGTCGCCCAGGCCTCGACCACCAGCCGGTCTTCCCGGTCGTAGGCATAGGTCATGGCCGTTCGGCCACTGGCTGTCTCCACCGACTCGGCCACGACCTGCCCCTGTGCCTGCTGCACGCTGTGGTCGAGGACCACGGCACTGCCGAGGCGATGATCCACCCCCGCGAACCCAGACGATGTGAGACGCGGCTGTACCGTCACGCCATTGCCCAGCGCGAAGCCGGCGCCCGTGGCCGGCAGCGTGACCAGCGGCGTGAGCCTGCCCGTGCTGTCCTCCCAGACCAGCCGCTGCAGGCGCCGCCCTTCGCCCCAGGCATAGTGCAGCGCACCGCCCTCTGGCAGCCGATGCGTGACGATGCGGCCCTGCGCGTCCCGCTCGAAACGCTCCGTGTAGGCCAGACGCGCAGGCCCTTCAGCGGGCCGACGCACCGTACGCGAGGTCAGCCGCCCCTGGGCGTCATAGCCCCGCGTCTCGGCCTCGTCAGGGTGCACGATCTGCGTAGGTAGGGCGTCTGCCCAGCCGATGCGCACTTGTTGCTCGCCCAGGTCGATCTGCACGAGCTGCCCGTGCGCATCGTAGGCATACTGCCAGCGCTGTCCGTTTGCAAAGCGCCGTGCGGTCAAGCGGCCCGCTTCATCGTGCTCACGGACTTCCTCGCCTGTGGCGGTCGAGCGCCAGCGCACGACCTGACCAAAATCGTCCCACTGCGCCTCGGCGCCTGGCCATCCCGCCGGGGCGCCCTGCCGACGCGCCGGCCGCGTCCGTGCCGGTGGCGCGCCCGCCGGCGCCATCTCGGCCCCCGCGAGCCGCATGCCGTCCTCGTGCCATCGCCAAGTCAATGCCCACGATCGCGTCAACGCCCGCGCGTCGCCTTCCCCCGTAGGCTGCCAGCCCCGCTCCGCCACGCGCACGGGCACGCGCACCGGCCCATGGGGCGTCGGCGCGGTCGTCCACGCGAGGGTGAGCGCTCGCGTCTTGCCCGCCATCACGCTCGAGCCAACGATTTCTTCCACGAGCGTCGTGTCCTCGAGCCACCGGAGACGAAAGCCCCCTGCCCCGCCCACCTGCACAGGCCGCCCCAGCGCATCGCGCGCGACTGCGTGCACCTCGCGGGCGAGCAATGCGCCGGCCGGCGAATAGGCGGCTATCGTGCCTGGCAATGTGCACCCCGGGCACGCTGCGCCCGTCATCCGCGTCAGGACATGCCGGGCACCACCGCTCGCCAGGTCGGCCTGACTGCGCCGACCGACGGCGTCCGTCACGGCCGTGCGCCAACCGGCCGGCGTGCGGGCGTAGTCCAGGCGCAGCAAGGACGCCGGATCCCCGGGTGCCCCGGCATAGGTTTCGACGACGCGGCCCTGACTGTCGTAACGCCAGGCGCCCAGCACCGTCTGCCCGCCATCCGGTCGGCGCACGCCTCGGGCCGTCATGGCCAAGCGCCCCCGCCCGCGCAACGTCGCGTCATACTCGTAGGTGCGGACATGGCCATCCGGGTACGACACGCCCACGAGCCCGCCCTCGCGGTCGTACTGATAGGCGATCACGCCCGCCGGCGTCTCGGCCCGCACCACCCGCGCAGGACTCCCCGCGTACGTCAACTGCAGGCTGCGGCCTGACGGGTCCGTCACCCGAACCGCGCGGCCGTAGGCGGCCGCCCCCTGCACGCGCCCGCGCACGATGACGACGCGCCCACCCAGCGGCGCCGTGATCGCCACCAGTCGCCCCTCGGCATCGAAGCTCAGGCGACGGCCGCTGCGCCATGTCCAGACATAGCGCTCGCTTCCCTCACCTGTTACGCGCCGCACCTCGCCATGCGCCGGATTGAGCGGCACGCAGGGCGCCTCGCCCGTCTCGCCCGCCAGAAAATCCAATCGGGTGCCATCGGGCTGCACGATGCTGATCTGACGTCCCGCGTCGTGCAGTCGGGTGTCGTAGGACAGCTGCCAGGCCTGGCCAAACGCGCCAATCCGCGGATCTCCGGCGTTGTAGTGGCGCACGAGCTCCAGCCCCAGCGCGCCCGGCAGCGCCGGCAGATCCACTTCGCGCTGATACTTGTTGCCCGTGGCCAGATGCACAGGGTTGCCCACCGCGGCCGACGGGCCTTCGGCCGGCAGCGACGCCGGCCCGCCCTCACCACATGGCGAGCCGAGCTGCGAGGGACCACAACTCTGGCCCTGGGCTATCGCCCCCGATCCGGCAAGCCCCAGACAGAGCGCCACCAGGACTTCCATCGTGCAACGCCCCGCTGCGGACCACCGCATTGCCGCTCCCCCTGACAAAGCGGCCATCATCGCTCCCGCCGGGGCGCAAAGGCCACGCGGTGCGTGCGAATCCGCTCCTGTCAGAACCACGTACGTATGCGCTGCGGTACAGTATTTGCGTCGCCACCTGCCCTGCCCCTCGGGTGGCGTTTCAGGATGCCTTCATGATATTCACCTTCCGTTCCAAGGCCACCGGCGAGCTCATCATGCTCGGCGAGCACGCCAAGCCTCTGCTCAAGGTTGCCGGAAAGTCGGACGAAACGCTGCAGCAGCCGCGTGGCGTCTTCACGCCAGAACAGCTCGCGCCGGCCATCGCTGGCATCACCCGCGCCGTCCGCGGCGATCAGGATCCGGACTTCAACGAGGACGATCCCGTCCAGGCCGCGCAGGCCCGCCAGTACGTGAGCCTGAAGCAACGCGCGCAGCCACTGCTGGACATGCTCGCCAAGGCCGAGGCCAAGCAGGTGGAAGTGATGTGGGAGATCGGCGGGCGCTGAGCCCGGCTGACCGGCCATGGAAAGCAGCAGCGGCTTCTTCAGCTGGCTGGGTGGCGCTGTAGGCAGCGTCATCCAGGCCATCGTGGATTTTCTTCGTTTGATCTTCGGCGGGCTCTCGGACGCGATCGGCGACTTCCTGCACGGCGTGGCCAACGCCGTCGGCATGGATCCCAACATCTTCAACTACCTCTGGCTCGCGCTGGGTGTGTTGATGCTGATCGCCGCGGTGCGCGCCATCTTCCGGCGCGCCATCGTGGCAGCGATCGTGTGGGCGGTGCTCGGCGTGTTCGTGCTGGGCGGTCTGGTGCGATGACGCGGTAGAGCCCTAGGCTTCGCTGCCCGGCTCCAGCAGGCGATCACCCCAGGCGCTCATCAGCACGCTTAGCCCTGCTGCCACGGTGGCACCAGGGCCGGCGTATCATCGGGCCAGGACGGCGACGGGTCGTCCCTCACCCTTGCTGCAGCCGCCCCGCCATGTCTGCCGTTCCCGCGCTCGATCTCAGCCGCCTCGGCCCTGGTCTCTATGCCCAGGGCACCGAGGAAGCCATCCTGGGCCGTCTGCTCGAGCGCATCCCGCCGACGCGGCGCTACTGCGTCGATATCGGCGCGAGCGATGGGCTGCGCAACAGCAACACCGCCCTGCTGCTGCGCGAGCAAGGCTGGCAAGGCGCGCTCGCCGAAGCGAGCGCCTATCGCTTCGCACAGCTGAGGGCCAATTACGGCAGCGCCGACCACGTTCGCCTGCACCACGCGCGCATCCAGCCAGACACGGTCGATGCCTGGCTCGCCGAAGCCGGCGTGCCGCCCGACCCCGACCTGCTGTCCATCGACATCGACGGCAACGACTACTGGGTCTGGCAGGCGATCGAAGCCTGCCGCCCACGCATCGTCGTCATCGAATACAACCCCTACTACACCCCGCCCGAGCGCTGGGTGATGTGCTTCAACCCCGATCACGTCTGGGACGGCTCGACCTACTACGGCGCGAGCCTGGAATCGCTCTATCACCTCGGCCAGCGCAAGGGCTACGAGCTCGTCTGCTGCGACGACATGGGCAACAACGCGTTCTTCGTGGCGCGCGAGTTCTACCCCGCGCTCGGCATCACCGACAATCGCCCGGCAGTGCTCTTTCGGCCGGCGATGTACAAGGTGCGCTATGTCGGACACAACACCTTCGTGAGCGGCCACCCGTATCGCTACGGTCCCGGGCAGGCGCTGTGACGGGCAGCCTGGCCCCCGATGCGGTGTCGTCCTTGGCCGTGGCCTACGGGCTCCACCCGGTCGGCCCGGCGCAGCGCGTCAGTGCGCGCGTCTGGCAGCTGCCGACCCGTACCGGGCACGTCGCGATCAAGCGCCATGGCCTCGAGCGTCAGGCCCAGGCGGAGCGCGAAGCGGCCATCCTCGCGCATCTGCAGGCGGCGGCGGGCGATCCCCGATGCCGGGTGCAGACGCTGTGCCGAACGCGCAGCGGCGACGCGCTGTGGCACGGCGTCGACGGACCCGTGCTCGTCACGCGCTGGGAGGCCGGCAGCATGCGCACGTTCGACACGTTCTCGCGCCCGACCTGGCAGGCGCTGGGCACCAGCCTCGCGGCCCTGCATGGGCATCTGGATACGCTCGTCCTGTCAAGCCTGCCGACGTTGCGCGAACGGCTGCACGCCATCGACGCCGAGACCCTGCGCCACGACCTGCTCGCGGACGTGGGTGAGGCCGCGCGTGCGGGCACGGCCGACGCCGTCCGCCCCTACGTCGGCAACGCCCTGCGACTCATCGACGCCCACCACGCCGGCAGCCTGCGCGGCTTTCCCGCCGACGACCCGCAGCGCCCCATCCACCATGACTACAATCAGTTCAACTACGTGTTCGGCCGCACGCTGCCGCCCGTGATCCTGGACTGGGAAGCGGCCATCGGCGCGCCGCGCGCCTACGAGCTGGTGCGCTGCCTGAACCACCTGCCCCTGGTGGCGCCCGATGCCGCCGAGACTTTCGTGAAGGCCTACGTGATGCAACGTCCGCTTGCGCTCGACACCCTGCCCTGGGCGGTGGACGCGGCCTGCCTTCAGCACGCGTGCAAACGCTGGGTGCTTCAGGGGTGGCTCGCCGAGCCGGCGCGATTCGCGACCCACCTCGCGGGCGCCATCCAGATGACGAGCCTGATGGTGGATGCGCGGGACCGCCTCATCGACTTCTACCAGCGCTGCGCGCGCGGGAGCCTCGCATGACTGCGTCGCCGCGCGTCCATGTGTTCCCGCCCCCGATGGACCATCATTACCCGGTCCAGGACGGCCGCGTGCAGACGCGCTCGCTCGAAGCGCACGTCGTCGATCACTGCAACCTCACCTGTGCGGGCTGCTGCTCGCTGTCGCCGCTGCTGCCCGACTGGTACGCCGACCCGGCCCAGCTCGCGCGCGATCTCGCACTGGCCGCACGCGTGCTGCGTCCGCGCGTCTTCAAGCTCGTGGGCGGCGAGCCCACGCTGCATCCGGCGCTGCCTGAGCTCATCCAGGTCGTGAAGGCCTCGGGCATTGCGCCCAAGGTGTCCGTCACCACCAATGGCCTGAAGCTCGCCGACATGCCCGAGGCGTTCTGGCGCGACGTCGACGCCCTCACGATCTCGCGTTATCCCCGGCCGCGCCTCACGGACGATCTCGTCGCCCACGTCGAAGACCAGGCCGCGCGCTTTGACGTGTCGCTCAACTGGAAGGCGCAGGACACGTTCACGCAGATGGATCGCGAGACGCCGCTCGGCGACGGGCCCGATGCGCGCGCGCTGTTCCGCGACTGCTGGATCCGCGAGCGCTGCCACCTCATTCGCGACGGCGTGTTCTACACGTGCACCCGGCCCGCCCACTTCCAGACGCTGCATGGCGACACGGGAGCCTTCGCGGACGACGGCCTTCGCCTGGACGACGAGCCCGGCATGCTCGACACGCTGCTCGCCTATCTGCAGCGCGAGGCGCCGCTGCAGGCGTGTCTGCATTGCCAGGGCGGCAGCGCCCCCGTGGCGCCTCACCGGATGCTCTCGCGCCGGCAGATCCACGCCATCAAGGCCGCCTACCCATGATCGTCGGTGCCCGTGACGCCTTCGGCAGCCGGCGTCTGCTGTATCACCCGGCTACCGGGCACACCGGCGAGCGCGTCCGGGAGGTGCTGGCGGCTACCGGTGTGCGCCAGGTGACGCCAGACCGCGACGCCATCGTCGGCCATCTGTACGGTCCCCGGCACCAGGATCGAACACTCATCCGAGACGTGCGCGCCGTCCCGCCGGGGCATGCGCTGGTGCGTGGATCGACGTTGCACCTGCGCCGCCTGCCGCCAGCGAGTCGGGCGGCAGATCTTCGCACCGCACTCCAAACGGCGCTGGCAGCCGCCTTCACGGCGGGCAAGCGCGTTGCACTGGCCCTGAGCGGTGGACTCGATTCCGCCCTGCTGCTCGCGTTGCTGCACGCGCAGGGGCGCGAGGACGTGCCGGTCTATGTGCTTGCCACGGGCATGCCGGACTACTGCGAACGCGAGGCGGCGCTGGCCATGGCGCAGCGCCTGGGCGCCTCCGTTAGCGTGGTGACCGTCCAGGCCTCGGACTTTGTGGACGCCCTGCCGCGCGTGCTCCGCGAGGTCGAGGAGCCGCTCTTCAATCTGCATCCCGTGGCCAAGCGCCTGCTCGCTGAGGCGATGGCGCGCGACGGCATCGACCTTGCCATCACGGGTGACGGCGCGGACCAGGTGTTGCGCCGGGACGCCTCGGCCAACTATCTGCCGCTGTGCCAGGCCTTGTTCGACACCGCTGGCGTGCGCTGGTGGCCGCCGTTTCTCGCGCCAGGGGTGGTGCGTCACCTGTGCAGCCAGCCGCCCGACGCCGACAAGGCCTGCCTGCGAGCGCTGGGCGCGCAGCTGGCGCTGCCGGATGTGTTGGTGCAGGGCCCCAAGCGCAGCCGGCTTGCGCCGGCGATGGATCTGGACAGTCTGGATGTGGCGGCCCGCATCCCGCCGTTGGCACGCGCACTCGACCTGCCGGCGCCCGCTCTCGAGACCGATCGCGAGCGCGTCCTCTGGACCACGCTCGTCATGACCCTGGACCTCCTCACGCCAGAGCCCACCCCACCATGAGTCGCATCCTCTTTTGCGTCGTGCCCGAGAAGGGCCATCTCAATCCGTGCATCGGCCCCGCCCAGCACCTGCGCGCCGCCGGCATGACGGCGGCGTTCTGGGCGCCGGCCGACATCCGGCCTCAGCTCGCCGCGGCCGGCGGCTTTGACTACGTGGGGCCAGACCGCCCCACGGAGCGCCACGACATCTCGCGCGGCGCACGCTTTGCCGAGCAGATCCAGGATGGGCCTTGGCTGCGCCAGTGGATCCGCACCTTGCTGATCGAGGAGACGCCGGGCCAGGTGGACGGCCTGCGCGCCGTCATCCGCGACTATCGTCCCGACCTCGTCGTGGTCGATCCCCTGCTCTATGCCGCAGCCATCGCCGCAGCGCTCGAAGGCCTGCCCTGGGTGTCACTGTCGAATTCGCTCAACCCCGTCCTGCCCGACAACCTGGATTCAGCGCTGTTGCGCACGGTGCGATGGCTGGCGGATGAGCGCGACGCGCTCTTTGCACGCTTTGGTCTGACTGCGCAGTTTCGCGGCTGCGACGTGCTCTCGCCGCACCTCACGATCGCCTTGACCACGCCGGCCCTCGTTGGGCCGCCACCTGACGGCGTGACGCTCGTGGGGCCGGCGTTGCCGAGCGGGGCGCGCGGCGACGAGCCTGGCTTCCCTTGGGACCGCCTGGATCCCGCACTGCCGCTGGTGTACGTGTCGCTGGGCAGCCAGCTCTATTACCAGCCGGAACTCTTCGCCCGCATCGACGCCGCCCTGCGCGACGCCCCCGTGCAACTCGTGCTGTCGGTCGGTGAACTGGCCGACGCCGATGCGTTGCCCGAGCTCGGCCCGCACGTGGTCGCCGTGCGTTACGCGCCGCAGCTTGCGTTGCTCGCCCGTACGCAACTTTTCATCACCCATGGCGGGGCGAACTCGGTCATGGAAGCGCTCGCGATGGGCGTGCCCATGCTCGTCTCGCCGTTATGCAATGACCAGTTCCACTCCGCACATTTCGTCGTGGCAGCGGGTGCCGGGCGAGGCATCGACCTGCTGGCGGCCGACGTGCCGACGCTGCGCGAGGCCGTGCTGAGCGCGCTTGCAGACTCTGACCTGCGCGCCGGTGCTGCCGCCGTCCAGGCCAGCTACCAGCGCGACGGTTCGGCCGAAGCCGCGCGCCTCATCAGCCGACTCGCTGCAGAAAGCCGCCCGGCGACAGCGTCATGAGCACATGGTCTTCAATCGCCTCATCCACTCGGAATCGCGCGTCCTCGGCCAGAAAGGCCTGCACGGCCGTGGCCGGATTGTTGCCGCGCCCGTAGGGCTTGCCCGCAAACATCGTCTCGGGCAGATATTCCAGGATCGTGTCCATGACGACGAGATAGCTGCCGGGCGTGACCCAGTCGGCATAGGTGCGCAATTCGCGCAGCACGTGTGCGTGCGTGGGATTCAGGTCCAGGATCACCATGACAGGGCCATTGGCCGGCAACTGCGCCGTCACCGCCGCCAGCGTGTCCGGCGCACAGGAATCCCCGGCGACCAGATGCATCCGGTGGGCCAGCGGATGCATGCCCAGGCGCTCACGCACCTCCTCGCGCAAGCGCGGCTCGACCGCCACCACCCGCCCCGCCGCCTGCGTGAGCTCCAGCATCGACGCCGAGAACACCACGCCGCCGCCTGCCGCCACGCCTGTCTGCACGATGCACGAGGGCCGCACCTGCCACACGAGGGACTGCAAGGCCACCATGTCGCCGGGCAGGTGAAAGAAGCGCTCACCCAGCCAGCGCATCTGAAAGAGATGGTCGAACTTGGCGGCCTGAGTGAGCCACTCGACCGTGATTCCCCGCATGTGGACGGACATTCGCTCAGCCATGATGCCAGACGCCTTTGCTGATGCCCGACGACTTGCCGCGCTCGTGCATGCCCACTGGGGCATCCGGCCGGCACGCCTGTGGGCGATTGACGCCGGCCATACTAACAAAACCTTCGGTCTGGACGCCGATGACGGCCCGGCCATCCTGCGTGTGTCCTGGCCTGGCAAGCCAGCCGCGCAAGTCGAGCGCGAGGCGCGCCTCCTGCGTCACCTTCGCGATGCGTCCGGGCTGCCACAGCGTCCGTCGCCCCGCCCGACGCGGCAGGGCCAAAGCGCCATGTGCGTCGACGGCCGCTGGCTGCATCTGTTCGAGACGATCGCCGGCCAGGCGGCGTCAGATCAGCATCCGGATCGCACGGTGCCCGAGGCCTTGCGCGCGCTCGGCGCCCTCCACCAGGCACTGCACAGCCTGCCGACCACGGCCACCCGCGGTTGCGCCTGGCTCCACGCGCGCCTCGAGCGGGTGCGTGCGAATCCAGCACCCGCCTTGCCCCCCGGATTGTCAGCACAATATGACGACGTCCTCACGGCGATCGAACGCCACCTGCACCACGCAGACACGTGCGTCCAAGGCACGGTGCAGTGGCTGCACGGGGATTACCATGCCGGCAATCTGCTGTTCCTGGACGGCGCCCTTCAGGGCATCCTGGATTTCGACGACCCGGGCGAAGGCGCGCCGGCGCTCGAAGCCAGCCTGGCCCTCTTTGCCTTGACCCGCGATGCGCGGCGCGACGCTCGGCTGGTCTACGACACGGCGCACTGGGACGTCGGGCTGCGCGCCTACGCTGCGCAGTGCCCCGGTCTGGATGCCGCGCGGCTGCTCTCGCTGCGGCCGACGCTGTTGCCGGTCTTCTGCGCCGATCAGGTGCTGATCCACCTCGAGGCCGCGCAGCGCGGCCTGTGGGCCCTGAGGCCCGGCATCGGCTTCCTGGGGTGCTGGCGCAGCCTGCTGCACGCACCATCGCCACCGGGCCGGTGAGCGTTAAGCCAGGGCATCGAGAAACCGCGCCACGGCGGTTACCGTCGCCGGCCGCGACTCGCCATGCCGCGAGCCATCATGCAGGCAGAACACGGCGGGCTCGCCCAGCGCGTACTGTGCGGCATGATGGGCTTGCATCGCAGCGACCAGCGCGCACGCGCCTGGCGCCGGACGCTGCCAGTCGTCAAGCATCAGCGTCCATCCGACATGCGGACGGCCCAGACGCGCCAGTACGGCCAGCCGCGGGTCGACGCCCGTCTCGCTCGCGATCTGGACGCCGTACGGCAGCCGCACGGGCACCACCGCCGGCACCCGCATCCCTGCGCCTGCGTAGGCGTGCGCGATCTGCGCATCCGTGGCCGCAATCTCCTCGAGCAGCGTGTACTCGGACAGCGTGCCCGGGCGGGCGTGCGTCTGCGTGTGGTTGCCGAGGACGTGGCCTTCCCGCGCGATCCGCTCTGCTACCTGAGGGGAACGTGCGATCTGCGCGCCCAGCAGGAAGAACGTCGCCTGCCAGCCCCGCGCCTTCAGCACGTCCAGCAAGGCCGGGGTCGAGGGGCCCGGGCCGTCATCGAAGGTCAGCACCGGCGCTGCGAGGCGCGAGGGTAGGCTCGCAACGGGTCCGCGCATGTCCGGCGTCCTGGCCTCAGCGCGCGATGAGCTCGCGCACGCGTGTGGCCAGCGCATCCATCGAGAAGGGTTTGGCGAGCACCGACATGCCCGCGGCCAGTTGTCCGTCGGCAAACGCGTTCTCTGCGTAGCCCGTGATGAAAAGCACCTGCAGATTCGGACGGTGTGCGCGGGCCACGTCGGCCATCTGACGGCCGTTCATGCCACCCGGCAGGCCGACATCGGACACCAGCAGATCGATCCGGACATCGGATTCGAGCACCTTCAGTCCCGTCATGGCATCGCCCGCCTGCAGCGCGGTGTAGCCGAGTTCTTCGAGCACATCGACCACGAGCATGCGCACGGTCGGCTCATCGTCCACGACGAGCACGGTCTCACCCAGGCCCGACGCGTCCGTGAGCGCGCGTACGGTGCCATCCGCATCGGTCTGGACCTGACCCGTATGGCGCGGCAGATAGATGCACACCTGCGCCCCCTTACCCGCGGTGGACACGATGCGTACCTGGCCGCCAGACTGCTTGGCGAAGCCATAGATCATGGACAGGCCGAGCCCGGTGCCTTGCCCCAGCGGCTTGGTCGTGAAGAAGGGATCGAAGGCCTTGGCGATGACGTCCGGCGTCATGCCCGTGCCGGTGTCGCTCACCGACAGCGACAGGTACGGCCCCTCGGGCAGGTCGAGCGCGCGGGCCTGGGCGCGGTCCAGCGTCTGGTTCTGTGTCTGGATCGTGATGCGCCCGCCCGTCGGCATCGCATCGCGCGCGTTCAGGCACAGATTGAGCAAGGCATTCTCGAGCTGGGACACGTCCACCATCGCCGTCCATACGTCGAGCGAAGCGAAGTGTTCGACGAGCACACCCGGACCCACCGTGCGCTGGATCATGTCGAGCATGCCCTGTACCACGTGATTGACGTTGGTGGGCTTGGGCTCAAGCGTCTGACGACGTGAGAAGGCCAGCAGCCGGTGCGTCAGCACGGCCGCGCGCTTGGCAGCGCCCTGGGCCACGACCAGGTACTTCTCGACTTCGTTCAGGCGCCCCTGGCGCACCCGCACGCTCATGAGCTCCAGGGCGCCGGAGACACCAGCCAGCAGGTTGTTGAAGTCGTGCGCGAGCCCGCCCGTGAGCTGGCCCACCGCCTCCATCTTCTGCGACTGGCGCAGCGTGGCCTCGACTTCGTGCAGCGCCGTCATGTCGCGCCCGACGAGCAGGAACAGGTCGGAATTGCGGTCGGGCGTCGCCGTCCACGTGAGCGAGCGCCGGCTGCCATCGCTGCACACGGCCTGGGCGACGAAGCCCGTCACTTCTTCGCCGGCGCTTACCCGCGGCAAGACATCGCACGTCTCCAACGGGATGTCGGGCGCCACGATGCTGTGCAGCGATTTGCGCATCAACTCGGCCTCTGTCCACCCGAGCAGCGCCGTCCAGGCCGGATTGACAGCCTTCAGGTAGCCGTCGAAGCCGGCCGTGCCCATCAGGTCGTTGGTGTTCTCCCACAGCCGGTCGCGCTCGGCCGTGCGCGTGACCAGATCGGCCTGGCGCATCTTCTCATCGGTGATGTCACGCGCCGAACAGTACACCTTGGTCTCGTCGGCCACCGCCACCCACGACAGCCACCGCCAGTCACCGGCCTTGTGCTGGTAGCGATTCTCCAGTCGCAGTACCGGCAGGCCGCGACCCAGCGTGTCGTCCCAGGCGGCGCGCGTGGCGGGCAGATCGTCCGGATGCACGCGCGCGAAGAACTTCGCGCGCGCCACCTCCTCCTCGGACCATCCCAGCATGGCTTCCCAGGCGGGATTGGAGGCTTCGACCACGCCCTTGGCATTGACCACACACAGCAGATCCGGACTCAGCTGCCAGGTGCGGCCACGCGCGAGCGATTGCGCGATGACCTTCTGCTCCAGCTCGGCGTTGAGCGCGCGAAGCCGCGCGATGGCCTGGTCGCGCTCAGCCTCGACGGCACGCCGTCCATCCACGTCGATGAGCACCCCGGGAAAGCTCAGCCCTTTGCCGTCGGGGCCGAGCTCCACCCGACCATTGGCTTCGATCCAGTAATACCGGCCATCCGCGCGGCGCACCCGATACTGGTGCGCATAGGGCCCGCCACGGCCGACGACGTCGTCAATCGCTGCAATCAGGCCCGCGCGGTCGTCAGGATGCACGGTGGCGATCACCTGCTCCAGGCTCAGGCCGTCGTGTCCCAGCTCAGGATCCAGACCGAAGCTGCGTGCGAACGCGGCGTCCACCGTGAAACGATCGGTCGGCAGATGCCAGACCCAGGTGCCGGTGATGGCGCCCGCCTCGAGGGCCAACTGCACACGCTGGGCGTTGGCTTCCGCGCGCCGCTGCGCGAGGACCAGGGCCGTCACCTCCGTCGTGACGTTCAGGAGCCCCTGAACGACCTCACCCTCGCGCAGTGGGCTGTAGGAATACGTCCAATAGGTTTCCTCGGGATAGCCGTGTCGCGTCATGACCAGACGCTGGCTGTCGAAGCGCAGTGCCTCACCCGCCAGCACGCGCTGCACGGACGGCGCGATGTCCGCCCACACGTCCGGCCACACCTCGTGGATGGGTTGGCCAAGCGCCCAGGGATGGCGCATGGACAGGACCGTCGCGTATGCCTCGTTGTAGAGCAGCGTCTGCTCGGGACCCCACGTGGCGCACATGGCGAACGTGTTCGACATCATGATGTCGTACGTCGTGCTCAGCGCCGTCGACCAGCCTGAACGAGGGCCCAGCGGCGTGCGGCCCCAATCGAAGGCCTCGAATGAAAACGACAACGACAACCTCTGCTTGGAGTCCCGGCCGGGGCGGGTCAGCGCATTCGCTGGCGCTGCCGTGGGCGAGCGCAGGAACATCCGCCCGGTGGGTGGCCCCAGAGGATACCGCGCCAGCCTCGCGAGAAGGTGGCTAGCGAGCAACGTCCTGTCGAGCATGCCGCGGTGGTGGCCGTTCAGCAGGTCGCCAAGCTCGGCGCTGTGCCATGATGCAAGGATGCGGCAGGCTCCAATCCCGTGGGGTCAGCCCCACAGGAGACTTCGCATGTATACCCCGGTTCGCCCCTCCCGCGTCGAGCGCATCACCATCCGCCACACCGTCGAGTATCAGCTTCGGTGGTGGAAGCGCGCCGAGCACGCGGGCAGCGAGCGGCCGGTCCTCGTGCTCGCGCATGGCTGGATGGACGTGGGTGCGTCCTTCCAGTTCGTCGTGGATCATCTGGCGCGCGATCGCGACATCGTGGCGCTGGATTGGCGCGGATTCGGCGGTAGCCGTCAGCCGACGCCCGTGGACAGCTACTGGTTCGGGGATTACTACGGCGATCTCGATGCCGTGATCGAACACGTGTCCCCGTCAGCCCCCGTCGATCTGCTCGGACACAGCATGGGCGGCAACGTGGTCATGACGTATGCCGGGTCTCGCCCCGCCAGGATACGGCGCCTCATCAACCTGGAAGGCTTCGGCATGGCCGAGCCACCGCCCTCGAGCGCCCCCGCGCGCCTGACAACCTGGCTGGACGAGCTGAAGGCCCCGAAGCGCATGCGCGGCTTTGCGACACAAGCCGACGTCATCGACAACCTGCGCACCAAGAATCCGCGCCTGTCAGCCGCCCATGCGGCGTGGCTCTCCGACCATTGGGCGGAGCCCGGTGCCGACGGCCGCTGGCATGTGCAGGGCGATCCCGTGCACAAAGGCGTGAATCCGGTGCTGTATCGACGCGCGGAAGCGCTCGCCGCATGGGCTGCCATCCAGTGCCCCGTGCTCTGGGCAGAGGGCGCCAACACCCATTCGGATAGAGAAAGCCGAGGGGCAAGCCCTTTCCCGCGTGCGGAATTCGAGGAAAGGCTGGGGGCGGTGAGATCGGTGCGGCGCGCCATCATCGATGACTGCGGGCACATGCTGCACTACGACCAGCCCGCCGCGCTCGCACAGCTGATCGAGGACTTCCTCGACGACTGAGCCTGGGCAAGCGCGATAGGACAACAGCGGGCCGGCGGTCCTCATGCGTCGCGGACCGCAGGTTTCTCTCGCCCGCAGGCTGGGGGCGGCACGAACGTTGCGGCGATCTCGCCACCCCCCTTTTTCAGGATCAGCCATGAATTCGATACCTCCCGAAATGCAGCGCTGCATCGATGCCTGCCTGCAGTGCTATCAGACCTGTACCGCGTCGGCCATGCGTCACTGCCTCGTCCAAGGCGGACGGCACCTCGAACCGGAGCATTTCCGGTTGATGATGGCCTGCGCCGAGATGTGCCGCACGTCAGCGCACCTCATGCTCCTAGGTGCGCCGCAGCACCGCCACAATTGTGCGGATTGTGCAGCCATTTGCCGCGAGTGCGCCGATAGTTGTGCCGAACTCGACGGCATGGAGGAGTGCGTCAAAGCTTGCAGACAATGCGCCGAGGTGTGTGAGCAGATGAGCGCATAACACGGGCGCAATGTCATTATTGCCATGCCGCCCACGGCAAGGCATCGGGCGCGGTATGAGGCCTGGTAGGCAGCCACGCGTTGCGACCATGTGCCGTGTCGTCTGAATGCGGGGATGCCGCAGGCGCCGACGCAGCGGATACCATGCCCGAACGTTCTCTGATCCGCAATGTCATGACCTCACCTGATCCCCGTCGCCACGCCCCCGCCACTGCCCGCAATCGCGAGCCCATTCTCGACGTGCTGCGCCGCGTGCTGCCCGAGGCGGGTCACGCGCTGGAGATCGGCAGCGGCACCGGCGAGCATGCCGTCTTCTTCGCCCAGGCCCTGCCCGCATGGCAGTGGACGCCCACGGAGGCCGACCCCGACGCCCTCGCCTCGATCCAGGCTTGGATAGCCGCCAGCGGCCTCACCAACGTCGATCCGCCACGCCTGCTCGATGTCCAGGCAGCCGACTGGGGCGTCCCGCCCGTGGACGCCATCCTCGCCTGCAACGTCATCCACTACGCCCCCTGGGCCACCACCCCCGCCCTGCTGGAGGGCGCCGCCCGCCTTCTGCGGCCTGGCGGCGTGCTCTATCTCTATGGCCCCTATCGCCGAGGCGGCCAGCACACCGCCCCAAGCAATGCCGAGTTCGACGTGTGGCTCAAACAGCGCAACCCCGTCTTCGCCGTGCGTGACCTGGACGAAGTCCAGGCCGAGGCCGAAGCGCGCGGCCTGGTGCTCTGTGAGGTGGTAGAGATGCCGGCGAACAATCTGAGCGTGGTGTTTCGCAAGGCTGCGATGACGCCCTGACGCCTTCCGAGCGCGGGCCACGCCCAGCCGTCGTTTCGCTCAAGAGCAGAACAGCCTGCCGACGCCCGGCAGGCTTCTTTTTGGGCTTTTTGTTGTCTTTGTCCACTTGTTTGTTTATATTGTCCACAACAAGACGGAGACACGATGAGAACGCGCATCACCGAGCTGCTGGGCATTGCCCACCCCATCGTCCAGGCGGGCATGAGCTGGGCGTCCTCGAGCGCCGCCCTGCCCGCCGCCGTATCCAACGCCGGCGGCCTGGGCACGGTGGCAGCCGGCCCCATGTACGTGCCGGCCTTCTGTGCCGTGCTAGACGAGATGGCGGCGTTGACCGACCGCCCCTATGCCGTGAACGTGCCGCTGTACCGGCCGCAATCGGCCGAGATCCTGGACGCCATGCATGCGCGCCGGGTGCCGGTGGTGATCGCTTCGCAAGGTGGCCCCAGGGCGCATCTGGCCCGCTTTCACGCCTATGGCGCACGCTGGGTGCAGGTGGTCTCCACGCTGGAACACGCGCTCAAGGCGCAGGCTGCCGGCGTGGACGCGCTGGTCGTGGTGGGCAGCGAGGCCGGCGGACACCCGCCAGCCAACGATGTCAGCACCCTGGTCACCGTGCGCCAGGTCCTGCAGCGGGTGGCGATTCCGGTGATTGCAGGCGGGGGGGCTGCCGACGGCTGGGGCATTGCCGCCCTGCTGGCGCTGGGCGCGGACGCCGTGCAATTGGGCACGCGCTTTCTGCTCACCCCCGAAGCCACGGTGCATGCGAACTACAAGGCCGCCCTGCTGGCCGCCGGCGTGGCCGACCCGGTCCTGGTCGGGCGCCGCAGCCTGCCGGTGCGCACGCTCAACAACCGCTTCGCCCAGCGCGTCTTTGAAGCCGAGCAGCGCCCGATCCCGGCGGAGGAATACGACGCGCTCTTTCACAGTGCCTCACTCAAGCAGGCAGCCCTGGACGGCGACGTCGAGTGGGGCAAGGTCGAGGCCGGCCAGTCCGTGGGCCTCATCGACAGCCTGGAGCCCGCCGCCGCGCTGATGGCGCGTCTGGTCCGTGAACTGGCCCAGGCCACGGACCGGCTGGCCGGCATGCGCCACGCCGAATCGACCACCCCTATCCCCGCCGCCTGAGGCGTCCTTTTCCTGGAAACCACTCATGACTCTGTTGACTGAGGATCGCGGCGCGGTGCGCGTCATCACGCTGAACCGCCCCGACAAGCACAACGCACTGAACACCGCGCTCACCCAGGCCCTGCTGGATGCCCTGCGCGCGGCTGATGCCGACGACGCGGTGCATGCGGTGGTGCTCACGGGCGCGGGCAAGTCCTTCTGCGCGGGCGCGGACACCACGGAATTCTCGGCGCTGACGCCCGAGGATCCGGGCGCGGTGACGCGCCGGGCGGATCTGACCACCGCCCTGCATCTGGTGGTCTCGCAGATGGCCAAGCCCGTGGTGGCCGCCGTGCGCGGCAATGCCCTGGGCGGTGGCGCGGGGCTGGCGATTGCCGCCGACCTGGTGGTGATGGCCGACACCGTGCGCTTTGGCTACCCGGAGCTGCGCCACGGCATCGTGGCCGCCGTGGTGCTGGCCAACCTGGTGCGCCAACTGGGCCGCAAGCACGCGTTCGAACTCGTCGCCATGGCCGAGCCCATTGGGGGTGAACGCGCACTGGCACTGGGCCTGGCCAACCGCGTCGTGCCCGATGCCGACGTGCTCGACACCGCCTTGCAGATGGCCGAGCGGCTGGCCGGCTGGAGCCCCATCGCCATGGCCACCACCAAGCGCACCTTCCACCGCGCGGCGGATTTGTCCCTGGGCCAGGCCCTGGACGTGGGGCGCGACGCCAACGTCATGATGCGCGGCTTTCGCAAGCCGGCCCCCACCGAGCGAGGCCAGTGATGCGTCCCCTCGAAGGCATCACCATCCTGGACCTGTCACGCGTGCTCGCGTGCCCCTTTGCCACGCAGATCCTGGCCGAGCTGGGCGCGACCGTCATCAAGGTCGAGCAGCCCGGCACGGGCGATGAGACCCGGGGCTTTGAGCCCGTCGTGACCGGCGACGCGGGCAGCGTGTCGGCCTACTACCTGGCCTTCAACCGCAGCAAGCAATCCATCACCGTGAACCTGCGCAGCCCGGCTGGCCAGGATCTGATCCGCCGGCTCGCCGCCGACGCGGACGTCGTCCTGGAGAACTTCCCGGTCGGCACGCTCAAGAAGTACGGCCTGGACTACGCCACGCTGTCGGCGCTCTACCCACGCCTGCTGTACGTGTCCTGCACAGGCTTTGGCATGACCGGGCCCTACGCCAGCCGCAAGGGTTACGACACGGTGTTCCAGGCGATGGGCGGCATCATGAGCCTCACGGGAGAGCGTGGCGGCGGTCCGGTCAAGCCCGGCCTGCCCGTGGCCGACCTGACCTCCGGCCTGTGGGTAGCCATCGGCATTCTCACCACGCTGCTGGGCCGCGAACGCACGGACACCGGCTGCCATGTGGACTTCTCCATGCTGGACGGCCAGGTCGGCCTGCTCTCGCTGGCGGCCGCGCGCTGGTTCGCGCTGGGCGAAGTGCCCCCGCGCATCGGCACCGAGCACCCTGGGCGCATTCCGTCCGCGGCCTTCGTGTGTGCCGATGGAAAGTGGGTACAAATCACCGGGTCCGACCAGCACTGGGCGCCGCTGTGCCGCCTGCTGGGCCTGGAGGCCTGGGCCGACGACGCCACGCTCGCGAGGAACGCAGACCGCGTCGCACGACGCGACGAGGTCATGGCCGGCCTGTCCACCGCCATCGCACGCCTGCCACGCGAGGAGCTGTGCCGCCGCTGCGACGCGGTCGGCGTGCCCGCCGGGCCCATCCTGCAGGTGGACGAGGTCTTTGCCGACCCGCACGTGCAGGCGCGCGGCATGGTCGAGGACTATCCCCACCCGCAGATCGGCAGCTTCCCCGGCCTGCGCGTGCCTTTCCGATTTGCCGGGTTCGACGACCCTGCCATGACCCGCCCGCCCCTGCTGGGCGAGCACACCGAGGCAATCCTGCAGGAGCGCCTGGGCCTGGATGCGCAGGCCATTGCCGAGCTGAGAACACAAGGGGCCATCTGAGCCCACCACTGGAGGAGACCACCATGCACCCCACCCTGAAGCAATTTGCCCTCACCACGCTCGCCACCCTGGCCTTCGGCTCGCTGGCCCAGGCCGCGAGCTACCCGGACCGCCCCATCACCCTGGTCAACCCGTATGCGGTGGGTGGCCCGGCGGATCAACTCGCGCGCGTGCTGGCCCAAGGCCTGGGCGAGCAGCTGGGCCAGTCCGTCATCGTCGAGAACAAGGCCGGCGGCGGCGCCTCCATTGGTGCGGGCTACGTCGCCAAGGCACCCGCCGACGGCTACACGCTGCTCTTTGGCACGTCGGCTGCGCACGTGACCACGCCGGCGGCCACCCAGGTGCCCTACCAGGGCATCCAGGACTTCGCCTTCATCGGCATCGTGGCCAATGTGCCCAACATCCTCACCGTGCACCCCAGCGTGCAGGCACAAGACCTGCCCGGCTTCATCGCCCTGGCCAAGCAGCAGCCCGGCAAGATCAGCTACGCCTCGGCCGGCCTGGGCAGCTCGCCGCACATCGGCATGGAGATGTTCAAGGCGAAGACCGGGACGGAACTGCAACACATCCCCTACCGGGGCGCCGCACCCGCCGCCACGGACCTGGTGGCTGGTACTGTGCAGGTCGGCATGCTGAACATCTCGGGCGTGCAGGCTTTCGTCAACGACAAGCGGCTGCGCGCGCTCGCCTACGGCGGTCAGGAACGCGCCAAGACCCTCCCGGATGTACCCACCTTCGCCGAAGCTGGCCTGGCGGACTTCGTCACCGGCAGCTGGTACAGCCTGGCCGCCCCGGCCGGCACGCCACAGCCGGTGATCGACCGGCTCGCCCAGGCCCTGGCCACCGTGCAAGGCAGCGAGACGTTCACCAAGGCCGCCGCCCAGCAAAGCGCCGAGATCTACCGCCTGAGCCCGGCCGAGACGCTCACCTTCGTGCAAAAGGACCTGGCCACCACGCAGGACCTCATCAAGACCACCGGCATGAAACTGACGGATTGACCCATGCAAGACGCCCCCACCTTCGAGACCCTGACGCTTGCCATCGAGGCGAACGTCGCCGTGCTGACGCTGAACCGGCCCGACAGCCGCAACGCGCTGAACCTGCAGATGTGCCACGACATCGTCGCGGCCTGCGAGCACCTGACGACGCACCCGGACGCACACGTGCTGCTGGTAGCCGCCGCGGGCAGCGTGTTCTGCGCCGGCGCTGACCTGAAGGAGCGCCAGGGCATGACGACCGCCGATCTCGTCGCGCGCCGCGTGGCGGGCTTCACGGCCTACGCGGCGCTGGAGGCCCTGCCCATGCCGGCGATCGCCGTGGTCCAGGGCGCGGCCTTCGGCTCGGGCGGCGAGATCGCCGCCGCCTGCGACTTCGTGCTCGCCGGTGAGCACGCCGCCTTCAAGTACCCGGAGGTGGGCTGGGGCACCGTGGGAGCCACACAGCGCCTGCCGCGTATCGTTGGCCCGCGCATGGCCAAGGAGTTGCTGTTCACCGGCCGCGTCGTGCAGGCACAGGAGGCCCAGACGCTGGGCCTGGTGAACCACGTCCACCCCGCTGACCGCCTGATGGACGAGGCCCGCGCCATGGCCCAGGCCATCGCCCGCCAGAACCCCGTCACGCTGCGGCTCACCAAGCACAGCGTGGACACGGGGCTGGAGACGACGCGCCAGGGGGCGATGGCAGTGGAAATGCTGGCGATCCAGGAGAACCTGCGCCACAGTGACTGGAAGAAAGCCATCGCGGGCTTCACCGCCGGCAAGGAGGCGGGCAAGCATGGCGACTGACATCCCCCACACCACCCTGCCAGAGGTCCTGTCGCGCACCGTGGCAGCCTTCCCGGCGCAGGAAGCCTACGTCGGCCCGGGCGAGCGCGTCACCTGGGCCGAGCTGGCCGAGCACGCGCGCCGCACGGCGGCCGCCCTGCATGCCGCCGGGGTGCGCAAGGGCGATCACGTGGGCGTCATGCTGGGCAACGGCGCCACCTGGATCGAGACCTTCGTAGGCGCGGCCTGGCTGGGTGCCGTCACCGTGCCCGTGAACACCCGCTTCAAGGCCGACGAACTGCAGTACTGCCTGCGCCAGGCCGACGTGCGTCTGCTCGTCGTGGCCGATCAGTTCCTGGGCATCGACTTCATCGACCTCTTGCGCACGGCGGAACCCGCCATCGACGCCACGCTGCCCGGGCAGGCCCTGCCCAAGCTCGGCCGCGTGGTCGTCGTGGGCACGGGCCCGGTGCCAGCCGGCTGCCAGCCGCATGCCGACTTCCTCGCGGCCGGCCAGCCTGTGCCTGCCGCGCAGGTGGACGCCTGCGCGGCCGCGCTCACCGAAGACGACGTGCTGCTGATCCAGTACACCTCGGGCACGACCTCGTTCCCCAAGGGCGTGATGCTCAGCCACGCCAACATGCTGCGCGACGCCCAGGCGGCTGCGCAGCGCATGGGGGTGCGCCCCGACGACCGCTACTTCAGCATCCGCCCCTTCTTCCACGTGGCGGGTAGCACCCTGTCCATCCTCGTCAGCGTGAGCACGGGCTGCTGCCTGCTCTCGCTGCCGCGCTTTGACGTGGCCGAGAACCTGGCCGTGCTCGAGCGTGAGCGCTGCACGCTGATCTCGGGCAACGACACCATCTTCCTGATGTTGATGGGCCACCCGGATTTCGACCCGGACAAGCTGCACCTGCGTGGCGGATGGGCCGCTGCCGGCCCCGAGGTCATGGAACAGATCTACCGCCGCATGCGCGTGCCGGGCCTGTGCAACGCCTATGGTCAGTCCGAGGCCTCGCCCAACGTGCTGCTCTCCGCGCACGACGACCCGCTGCCCCTACGCATCAGCGGCTTCGGCCACCCCCACCCGGGCACCGAGGTGCGCCTGGCGGATGCAGATACCGACGCGGTCTGCGCGCCTGGGGTGCCCGGCGAGATCCAGGTGCGCGGCTGGAACGTCATGCGCGGCTACTACAACATGCCCGAGGCCACGGCCAAGGCCTTCAGCGCCGATGGCTGGTTGAAGACGGGGGACCTGGGCGAGATGGACGGCGAAGGCCGCGTACGCATGCTGAGCCGCCTGAAGGACCTCTACCGCGTGGGCGGCGAGAACGTCGCCCCGGCCGAGGTGGAGGAAGTGCTGCATGCTCACCCGGCGGTGCGCCAGGCCCAGGTCGTGGGCGTGCCCGATGCGCGCCTGGGCGAGGTGACCGGTGCCTTCGTGCTGCTCAAGGACGGCCACCACACCGACTCGGACGCCCTCATCACCTGGTGTCGCAGCCGCATGGCCAATTTCAAGGTGCCCAAGTATCTGGCCATCATCGACACCTTCGAGCACATCGGCATGACGGGCAGCGCCAAGGTGCAGAAGAACAAGCTGCGCGAGCACGCCAGGCAACTGTGGCTGGGCGAACCGACGGAGACCCCATGACCCCACGAACCGACACGAGCACGCCCTCAGGCAAGGCGCCGGCCCCGGCAGACCATGACGAGCGCGACGTTGTTCTGTGCGAGTGCTTCGCGCGCGACGGCCTGCAGCACGAAACCCTGATGCTGCCCACGGCCCAGAAGACCGCGCTGATCGCCCGGTTCGCCGACCTGGGCTTCACCCGCGTGGAGGCGACCTCGTACTCCAATCCCAAGGTCATCCCGCAATTCGCCGATGCGAGCGACGTGCTGCGCACGCTGCCGCGCCGCCCCGGGGTGTACTACAAGGCCACCTGCGCCAACGTGCGCGCCGTCGAGCGCGCCCTGGCCGATGCGGATGCCGGCTTTGGTGCCAACGAGATCAGCCTGCTGGTGAGCGCCACGGACAGCCACTCCCAGAAGAACCTGGCACGCACGCGCGAGCAGCAATGGGCCAACATCGCCGAGATGGTCGCCGCCGCCGATGGGCGCTTTCGCCTGGTCGGCACGATATCCATGGCCTTTGGCTGCCCCTTCGAGGGCCGGGTCGATCCGGACACCGTGCTGCACGACGTCGAGCGCTTCGCTGCCCTGGGCGTCACCCTGGTGGCGCTGGGCGACACCACCGGCGTGGCCACGCCGCTGACCACGCGCGCGCTCTTTGCCCGCATGCAGCAGGCCGCGCCCGGCGTGCAGGCCATCGCGCACTTTCACGATACGCGCGGCACCGGCATCGCGAACTACGTGGCCGCGCTGGAGGCCGGGGTGCGCTACTTCGACTGCGCCTTTGGCGGCGTGGGTGGCCACCCGGTCAAGGTCAAGTATGGCGGGGGCCACACGGGCAACGTCACCACCGAGGACTTGGTGGACTTGTTCGAGGCCATGGGCGTGCGCACGGGCATCGACCGGTCTGCCCTGCTCGCCACGGCCGAGGCCTGCGAGGCCGCCCTGGGGCGGGAACTGCAGGGCCGGGTCACACGCAGCGGGCTCAACCCCCTGTGCCCCGTCTGACGGCCAGGCGGGCCGGGGCGGGGACTGGGGTGGCCCAGGCGCGCCACTATACTGGTGGACATCCTCCACCATCGTCTGCCCGCCCCATGCGCGAGTCCCGTCCGCCCACGCCCCGGGTCATGAGCGACCTGCTCTCGACCCGCCTGCACGCCCTGGCCAACCTGTCGGCGGCCACCACCAGCCTGCGTGTGGAGCGCAAGTTCGGCCTGACGCTGCTGGAATGGCGCTCGCTGGGCCAACTGGGCGGTTTCGCACCGCTGTCGCTCAAGCAGCTCGCGGCCCGCGCGGGTCTGGACAAGAGCTACGCCAGTCGCACGATCTCGGGCCTGATCGAGCGGGGCCTGGTGGCCAGCGAGCGCAATGGCGCCGATGCCCGGGGCGTGATGCTCAGTCTCACGGACGAGGGCAAGGCGTTGTATGAGGCGGGCTTCAACGATGCGGTCGCGCGCAACGAGCGCTTGCTGGCGCCTCTGCGCGACGAGCAGCGTCTGCAACTGATCGAGATCCTCGGGCTGCTGGGCGTGAGTGCCCGGCACGCGCTGGAGGACGAACGCAAAGCGGCAGCGGGCGAAGCCGTGGATGAGCCCACCCTCCCCGCGAAGGCCGGCGCGAGCGCCCGGCAGCCCGCCGAGGGCAGCGTCGATCTGGTCGAGATGCGCTATCTAGTGGCGCGACTCCAGGAATTGGTCAATCCCGGCTAGGCCAGAGGCCGGCCCATCGTCCCCAACCGCGCGGCAGATCCGCAGCGCGGTGTGGCGGCTGGAATGCCGCTTGCTCGTCGGCAGGCAACGTTCCATGACGCTCACAGGACATCCATGCCCGCTGCCTCAAGACCCGCACACCGCGTGCTCTCCACCTTGGCCGCCACCCTCACCGTCGGCCTGCTGTTCACCGCCTGCTCACGGGCCGATGCGCCGGAAGCCGCACCCGCGCCTGCGCAGCCGACCCCCACGGCGCCTGCAGCGGCACCGCCCGTCACGCCCTCGGCAGGCGCCACCGTCGGCGGCGATGGCTCCGACATCCAGCTCGACCCCCTGAGCGAAGCCGATGTGCGTGATGCCGCCCTTCCCGGCGAACTCGCCTGCAGCTTTGCCACCGACAAGACCGCGCCGCTGCTCCTGGCCTCAGGCAACGTCGGCGGCGATGACCCGGCGCAGGGCATCGTCAAGGTATCCGGCTATGTCGAACGCATCGGCGCGCCCGGCGGCTTCAATGCGATCACCGACGGCGCCACCTTCAACGGCAAAGGCAAGACGATCGAGATCGCCTTGACGGGCGAGGCGACCGGTGGCGGCGAATCGCCGCCGCGGCCGGCCACGCTCACCTACCAACGAGCCGATGGGGCGAGCCGCGCCATCGAGGGCATGTGGCAATGCGGGCCCTGAGCTTCGCATGACCCCGGCGCAGGCCAGCCGCCATGCGGCGGTGGCCCGCGCCATGCAACACCGACCGGCGTCGCGGATCCCTCAGGTCGAGGACCGAGCCGGCAGCAACGTGTCCAGGTACTTTCGGTCACTCGCCCGGCCCTGGATGTCGACCAGAATACCGGAGAGCGCGCCCGCGGCATCATGCAACCAGGCTGCGGCAAAGCCCCCATCGTTGCCCGTGCTGACGACGAACATGGGCAGCCCGGCAGGCGGGACCGACACCCAACGCGCATAGTGCGGGAACGCCTGAATGTAGGGCTGAATCCATTCGAAGCTGTCTCCCCGACCCGCATCGAGCTCCAGATCCGTGAGCTCCGTGAAAGCCTGCCCGGTGGCGACATCGCCCACCGCGAAGCACGCTGCGTCCACACCAAAGTCCAGACGATGCCCCACGGCCACGGGCACCGCGCCATTCGCTTCGAGCCAGAGCAGTCCGTTCACGTCCGTCTTGTAGGGCGAAGGATCCGAGCCGGATGACAGCACCCACACCGCCAGGCTGTCGATCGACACCGCCCCTTGCTGCTCCATGTGGGCATCGCTTCCCCACGTCGGGTCACCGACGAAGATCCGCCGGCTCGGCACGGCAAGATCGCCCGCGCGGCGCCATGTGTAGGGTCGCTCGCACGTCAGGCTCAGCCACTCGCGCGCCGTCGCCGGACCTTGCGCTTTCGCGTCATCCACGCCCAACATTCGCTTCCACCATGTCATGCCGCGCCCCCCTGGTAGCATCCGCCGCTGCCAGCACGGCACAGCGATCGTCCTGTCAAAGCCCCGCCCGTGGCGAATCGACTGCTGCGCGCTGCTAGGCAGCTTGCGGCCGCAACGCCCGGCGAACGGTCACCACCCGTTCTACGCCCACCGCGCGAGCACGCAGTTGCCCACAGCCGCCATCCACGTCCTGACCGGCGCTGTTCCTCACCTTGGTCAGCACGCCTCGGCTGTGCAGATACCGCACGATCTCGCGAATCCGCTCGCCTTCGGGCCGCTGGTAGTCATCACCCTCGAGCGCATTGAACGGGATCACATTGAGCACGCCGTACTTGCCCTTGAGCAGGTGCACGAGCGCCTCGAGCTCGTCGTCGCCATCGTTCACGCCCTTGAGGAGCGTCCACTGATACTGGATCGGGTAACCCATGTCGCGGGCGTACTGCTCGCCCAGCGAGATCAGCTCTTGCGGCGTCATCTTCGGCGCACGTGGCAGCAGGTGCTCGCGCAGCGCCGCCTTCGTGGTGTGCAGCGACAGCGCCAATGCCGGCTTCACGCGCTGGCGCGGCAAGGCCTCGAACACGCGTCGGTCACCCACCGTGGAGAAGACCAGATTCTTGTGGCCGATGCCGCCCTCGGTGCCGAGCAGATCGATGGCCTCGAGCACGTGTTCCAGATTGTGGGCCGGCTCGCCCATGCCCATGAAGACGACTTTCTTCACCGCCCGCTGCCGGCGCGCCAGCACCACCTGCGCCAGGATCTCCACGCTCGTCACCTGCCGGATCAGACCGCTCTTGCCCGTCATGCAGAAGCGACAGCCCACCGCACAGCCCACCTGCGTGGACACGCACAGACCGTCGCGCGGCAGCAGCACGCTCTCCACCATCTGGCCATCAGCCAGCTCGACGAGCAGGCGTGAGCCGTCACTGCCCGTGTGCTCCGATTGGACACGGGCCAACGCGTCGAGCTCCGCCGTCAGCGCAGGCAGCGCCTCGCGCACGGCCAGTGGCAGAAAGTCGTCCGAGTGCCGTCGCCGGGTCCCGGTGTCCAGGGCCTGCCCAGCCAGCCACATGCGCACGATCCGGCCGGTGTGGACGGGCCGGGCGCCGAGCGCGGCAAGACGTTGAGTGAGATCGGAGAAACGCATGGGACCGTGATTCTACGCGGGTGGCACGGCAGCGCGGATGCCGGTAGAGCCCCGGCGCCCGGCAACGCGCCGTTCGATCAGTATGTGTTGATCCAATCCTGCGCGTCCCGGATGAACCACGGCACGTTCAGCTGCTCGCCCTCACCGGACTGGATGCTGAGCCGCTGGCCGCTCCCGTCCGCAGGAATCTCAGCCGCGCGCGCGGGGGTCGGCGGACGGTCCCGGTAGTCGGGGCCCGCCGGCCGGGATGGTGCACCCGCACAAGCAGAGATCGACAGCGCGGCTGCGACGACGAGCGCCACGCGAGGGGCTACGCGAAAGAGGGGCATGATGATTTCGCCGGTTTTACCGACCGTCCCCCACCGGAGGATGACGGCATGTCGCGCACGGGGCGACCGGTATTCACGACAGCTTACCGCGATGGGGTCGGCGCGAAGCAAAGACTGGAGCGGGTGAAGGGAATCGAACCCTCGTATGCAGCTTGGGAAGCTGCCGTTCTACCATTGAACTACACCCGCATCGGCTCCCGGCCTTGCGCCGGGAGGTCGGCCACAATACTGCGCGTCCAGCGCAGTGTCAAGCGGCGCCGGGCCTCGGTCAGAACCAGGTGAGGCCCACAGCGATCATCACGCCCGACACGAAGAGCTGGATCAGGCAAAAGCCCATGATGTCCTTTGCCTTCAAGCCGGCAATGGCCAGCACGGGCAGCGCCCAGAAGGGTTGCAGCATGTTCGTCCAGGCATCGCCCCAGGCCACGCCCATCACTGCGCGCGCGACATCGGTGTTGAGAGCCTCCGCGGCCGCAATGACGATCGGGCCTTGCACCGCCCACTGCCCGCCTCCCGACGGAATGAACATGTTCACCACGCCCGCGCTCAGGAACGTCCAGAACGGCAGCGTCTCGGCCGAGGCGATCGACACGATGGCATTGGAGAACGACGCCACGAGCCCCGAGCTCGTCATGATGGCGGCGATGCCTGCGTAGAACGGGAACTGAATGACGATACCCGCCGCGCCGCGGATGCCCTCGTTCAGGCTGTCCAGGAAGCGGCGCGGGCTGCCGTGCAGCAGGATCGCCAGGAACAGAAAAGAGAAGTTGATGATGTTCAGGTTGAGCGCCCCACCCTGGACGACGTAGTAATCGAACATGTAGGCCAGACCGGCAGCGCCGAGCAGCCAGCCGATGAGCTTGGCATCTTCGAGGCGATCTGCGGGCCGGGTGGCGTCGATCTTCGTGGGCTCCGCCTCCGTCAGCTTCGCCCGGTCAACGTAAATGCTGTCCTTCTCATCCGGCAGCATCAGGCGATTCACGAGCGGCACCACGACGAAGAGCGCGGCCACCAGCAGCAGATTGAAGGTGGAGAAGATGGTGTCGGCCGTGGATACGAGACCAATCTGCGCCTGAGCGAAATGGCCCTCGGTGGCAATCGCCAGGGGCACGGAGCCCGCCAGCCCCCCGTGCCACACGAGAAAGCCCGAATAGGCGCTCGCCACCAGCAGGCGATAGTCCACGCGCACCTGTCTGGCGAGCTCCTTGGCAAACAAGGCGCCAACGACGAGGCCAAAGCCCCAGTTGATCCAGCTCGCCATCAGCGAGACATACGTCACCAGCAGAATGGCGCCACCCGCCGAGCTGACCAGCCCGGCAAGGCGCCGCAACAGGGCTTTGACAGGCGGCGTGCTGGCGAGCATGTAGCCGGTGAGCAGCACCATCACCATCTGTAGCGTGAAGACCATCAGGCCCCAGAATCCTCCACCCCAGGCGCGCAGCACCTCCACAGGCGCCTGCCCTTCGATCAGCATGGCCGCCGCCGCTGCGATGAAGGTCAGCAGGGCGACGAAGATATAAGGGTCGGGCAGGTATCGCTCGACGAGCTTGACCGACTGTCGGGTGACGAACTTGAACATCCGGGGGATCTCCTCTTTGATGGACGGCGGCTTGTGCGGATCACGCAGGGAGCCGGCGCGCGAATTGTAGAGCCGCGCGTGTAAGCAAGAGTTGCGCCCAGGGCAAGTCAGGCGATCTAGTCCGTTTCCAGGCGTGCCAGACGCCCGAGTTGGCCGGTGGCGAGGCTACAATTCGCGCTATGGAAATCCAGATCAATGGCGCCGCGCGGACGGTGCCCGACAACTGCACCGTAGCGCAGCTGATCGACACGCTCGGCTATGCCGGCAAGCGCGTCGCGATCGAGCGCAACGGCGACATCGTGCCGCGCAGCGCACACGCGGAGACGGTCCTCACGGCGGCCGACCAGATCGAGATCGTCGTCGCTGTGGGAGGGGGCTGACATGCGCCTTGCCGACCTGCTCAAACGCACCAAGCCCGAGGGCGAGGCCACCGAGACTGAGACCGATGCCGGGGCGCCGCGCGGGCTGGCCTCGCATATCCGCAGCTTCGTGCGACGCCGCGGCCACATCACCGACGCGCAACTCAACGCGCTGGAAACCTTGCTGCCCAAGGTGCTGCTGCCCTACGCGCCGCAAGTGACGGACTTTTCCCAGGGCTTCGGTCGAGAGGCGCCCCTGGTGCTGGAGATCGGCTTCGGGATGGGCGAGACCACGGCCAAGATCGCCTCGGATCGGCCGCACGACAACTTCCTGGGTGTGGAAGTGTTCCAGGCGGGCGCGGGTGCGCTGGCCAAGCGCATCGACACGCTGGGACTCACCAACGTACGCATCATCCAGCACGATGCGGTCGAAGTGGTGCGGGACATGATTGCGCCGGACTCGCTCGCGGGGGTGCATGTGTACTTCCCCGACCCCTGGCCCAAGAAGCGTCACCACAAGCGCCGTCTCATCCAACCCGCGTTCGTCTCGCTGCTGGCCTCACGCATCGCGCCCGGCGGCTATCTGCACTGCGCCACGGATTGGGAGCACTACGCCGACCAGATGCTGGAAGTCCTGAGCGGTGAGCCCCTGCTCGAGAACACGGCCGGCACCGGCTTTGCCGAACGGCCCGGCTGGCGTCCGCAGACCAAGTTCGAGACGCGCGGTCTGCGCCTGGGGCATGGCGTGTGGGACGTGCTGTTCCGCCGACGCTGAGGTTGACGGGCCGCGACCGCTGCCGTCAGGTGGCGCGGCCAGCGTCTCCTCCAGAATGACGAGAGGGCCTGGCGTGCAACACGCCAGGCCCTCTTGTCATGAGCCGGCACCGCGAGCGCCGTCAGGTCAGGTCTCGACCGAGCCGGCCATGACGGCGATGGCTCAACCGGCTGCCACGCGCCAGTCGAGCGTCTCGCCCGCGGCCAGCGGCACGATCGTGGTGGCACCAAAGGGCAACTCATCCGGCACCACGGTCGGCACGCGTTCCAGCACCAGCGTGCCGGTATTGCGCGGCAGTCCATAGAACTCCGGCCCGAAGCGGCTCGCGAAGTCGTCCAGCGCCTCCAGGCGCCCGGCCTTCTCGAAGGCCATGGCATACAGCGGCATCGCGTGCAGCGCGGTATAGCACCCTGCGCAACCACAGGCATGCTCCTTCAGGCCGCGAGCATGCGGCGCGCTGTCCGTGCCGAGGAAGAAGCGCGGGTTGCCGCTGGTGGCCACCTCGACGAGCGCCTCGCGATGCACTTCGCGCTTGAGGATGGGCAGGCAGTACCAGTGCGGGCGCACGCCGCCGATGAAGAGAGCATTGCGGTTGTACAGCAAGTGCTGCGGCGTGATCGTGGCGGCGACCGGGCCTTCCGCATCGCGCACGTAATGCGCGCCGTCGCGTGTCGTGATGTGCTCGAAGACCACCTTCAACGCCGGGAACGCGCGACGCAGCGGAATCATCACCTGGTCGATGAAGAGCGCCTCACGATCGAACACGTCGGTACTCGGATCCGTGACTTCACCGTGTACGAGCAGCGGCATGTCTTCGCGCTGCAAGGCCTCGAGCACCGGGGCGCAGCGCCCCAGCAGATCCGTCACCCCCGCATCGGAATTGGTGGTGGCGCCTGCCGGATAGAGCTTCACGGCCTTCACCACACCCGACGCCTTGGCACGCCGGATCTCGTCGGCCGGCATGTTGTCCGTCAGGTACAAGGTCATGAGCGGATCGAAGGCCGTCACATCACCACCTGCCTGGCGCAGCGCCGCCAGGATGCGGTCGCGGTAGGCCACAGCGGCGTCGGTGGTCGTCACCGGCGGCTTCAGGTTGGGCATGACGATGGCGCGCGCGAACTGGCGCGCCGAATCGGCTACGACGGCTTCAAGGGCAGCACCATCGCGCAGGTGCAGGTGCCAATCGTCGGGACGGGTGAGGGTGAGGCGTTGGGGCGTGTCGGAGGTCATGACCCCCATTGTACGGCGCGATCCGAACGTTCAGCACCCGCGCGCGTGTCGCCCGTCAGGCCGCCAGCGGCATGCGCTGCTCGGCGAGCGCGCAAAAGAGCGCGGATCCCACCGGCAGGATCGCGTCGTTGAAGTCGTAGCTCGCGTTGTGCAGCACACGCCCTTCCTCGGCCCCGCCCTGCCCCAAGCGGAAGTACGCCCCCGGCTTGTGCTGCAGCATGAAGGAGAAATCCTCCGAGCCCATGGACGGCTGCAGGTCACGCACCACGCGCTCCGGGCCCAGCATCCGGGTGGCCAGATCCGCCAGGAAGTCGGCTTCGTGGGGCGTGTTCAAGGTGGCGGGGTAGATGCGTTCATACGTGACGTCCGCCGTACCCCCGAAGGCCTGGGCCACGGACTGCGCCACCGTGCGCATGCGCGCCTCCACCATCTCCTGCACCGAGCGCCGGAAGCTGCGTACCGTGCCCACCAGCCGGGCCTCGTTCGGGATCACACTCATGGCCCCGGGGTGCCCTGCCTGCATCGACCCCACAGACACCACGGCCGAATCCAGGGGATTCACGTTGCGTGAGACGATGCTCTGCAACGCCGTGATCGTATGGGCCGCCATCAGGACGGGATCACAGGTCTGATAGGGATGTGCACCATGACCGCCGCGGCCATGGATCACGATCTCGAAGCGATCTGCCGCCGCCATCATCGGGCCGGGATTGATGCCCAGGGTGCCCGGCGGCAATGCGGGCCAGTTGTGCATGGCATAGATGGCATCGCACGGGAAAGTATCGAAGAGACCGTCCTCGATCATCGCCTGCGCGCCACCTCGTCCTTCCTCGGCCGGCTGAAAGATCAGGGCAACTGTGCCATCGAAGTTGCGCGTCGCAGCCAGATAGCGTGCGGCACCCAACAGCATGGTCGTATGGCCGTCGTGCCCGCAACCATGCATGAGACCTGGCTTGCGCGAGCAATGTCCGAAGGTGTTGGCCTCGGTCATGGGCAACGCATCCATGTCAGCGCGCAAGCCCACCATGCGGCCGCTGTCGCATTGCCGTCCCCGGATCACGCCAACGAGGCCCGTCTTGCCGATGCCAGCATGGATCTCGATACCCAGTGCGTTGAGCTCGTCGGCAGCGATGCCGGCCGTCCGTACTTCCTCGAAGCCCAGCTCGGGATGCGCGTGCAGATCTCGCCGTATCGCGGTCAGATCGTCATGGAAACGCAGGATGTGTTGAAGCGGCGAACGAACAGCAGCGGCATCCATCGGAGTCCCGGCAGGGCAGTGAGGGAACGCTCATTCTCCGCCCGAGGACCCTGCCTGTCACGTGGCGGCCTTTCTCCTGTCGTCGGAATGCGACTCCCCAGGCGGCACAGGGGAGCGCGCCCGACGAATTTGAAACAACTTAGCGGATTGTGGCGCCCGGTGGACTCCAGTATGCTGCGCGGGTATGGCAACTTCACTAGGAGAAAAACGGATGGCCACCGCCAGCAAGACCGCCGCACGTAAACCAAACGCCGCGTTCATGAAGCCGCTCAAGCCCAGCGCCGAGTTGGCTGCGGTCATCGGGTCGGAGCCGCTTCCCCGCACCGAAGTCACGAAGAAGATCTGGGAATACATCAAGAAGCATGACCTGCAGGATGCGAACAACCGCCGCAACATCAATGCCGACGACAAGCTGAAGAAGCTGTTTGGCAAAGACCAGGTGTCGATGTTCGAACTGACCAAGATCGTCAACGGTCACCTGAGCTGATCAGGCGGATCGTCCGACCCGGCAACGCCACAATGGCAAGCCGCTTGGGCGCTCTCCCCGGCGCCCAATGACAAAACCCCGGCCTTGGCCGGGGTTTTGTCATTTTCGGGGGTTGTGCTCCCCCAAACTCAGAATGCCGTCGGACCCACCGAGCGGCCTTCTGCTAGGCTCAGCCAGCCCTTGATGACGCGATACAGCACCCAGAGCAGAATCAGGAAGTAGCCCAGCCAGCCGATCAGGATGATCAGGAGGACAGTACTCACCACGCCCCACAGCACAGCCCACCAGAACGTGCGCAGCAGCCAGTCAAAGTGAGAGGCGTACACGGTGCCGGCAGCGTCAGCGCGCTTGAGGTAGCACAGCACCACGGAGGCAATGGCACCCAGGCCACCCGTGATGAAGCCCAGGGCAAAGAGCCCGTAGGCAACGTTCAATACCGACCGCAGGCTCAACGTGCCGAACTGCGGACCCGACGGCGGCGGGGTGTACGGCGGGGGAACTTCATTCATGGCAACTCCGCTTCAAATGCTTCGACGATTACGCATCGATCTTACAACGAAGTCACGCCAAAAGCGCCCATGTGCTGCGACGCGTGGTGGGGTGAAGGCGTCACGCGCCCTGCAGGACGGCTGCCATCCTCAAGGACCGTAGTGCCGTGGTTCTTGTTGGTATTGTTGGCACAAACCCGATGGGCCAAAGCACAAAGCCCCGGATCCTTACGGATACGGGGCTTCATGGGAATAAATGCCTGACGATGACCTACTTTCACAG
>NZ_JADCNH010000042.1 GCF_018904615.1 Verticiella alkaliphila
GCGGCGACCTTCTTGACCGCAGCCTTCTTGGCCGGCGCCTTCTTGGCGGCAACCTTCTTCACGGCGGCTTTCTTGGCCGGCGCCTTCTTGGCGGCGGCGACGGTCTTGGTCGCGGCCTTTTTGGCGGCAACCTTCTTCACAGCCACGGCCTTCTTGGCAGGGGCGGCGGCTTTCTTGACGGCGGCTTTCTTGGCCGGCGCCGACTTCGCTACGGCTTTCTTGGCCGCGGCTTTCTTGGCGGGGGCTTTCTTGGCTGTTGCCATGGTTTACTCCTAGAGTCAGGGCCCATAACACACCCGCCGGGCAAGGTTGCCCGCCGGGCCCATCCATCGCGCGAGCAATGGATGCACTACAGCCATCTGAGATGGCCCGCACCGCAGGGTGTGAGCCATATCAGATGGCACCACGCACCCGACCGGCCTCGCGGCCTGTCGGGTGCGTGTTTACCAATGTGTCATCGCGCCTGACTGCAGGGCATGGCCGGGATATCAGTCCCAACTCAGCGCACCGCCCGTCTGGTACTCGATGACACGGGTTTCAAAGAAATTGCGCTCCTTCTTGATGTCGATCATCTCGGCCATCCAGGGGAACGGGTTCTCCTCGTTGGCGAACAGCGGCTCGATGCCGATCTGCTGACAACGCCGATTGGCGATGAAGCGCAGATAGGATTTGAACATCGGCGCGTTCAGGCCGAGCACGCCGCGAGGCATGGTGTCCTCGGCGTACGCATATTCCAGTTCGACCGCTTCGCGGAACAGCTCGCGGATCTCTTCGCGGAAAGCCGGCGTCCAGAGATGCGGGTTCTCGAGCTTGATGGTGTTGATGAGGTCGATGCCGAAATTGCAGTGCATGGATTCATCGCGAAGGATGTACATGTACTGTTCGGCCGCACCCGTCATCTTGTTCTGACGACCCAAGGCCAGGATCTGCGTGAAGCCCACGTAAAAGAAAAGGCCTTCCATCAGGCATGCGAAGACGATCAGCGACTTCAACAGCGTCTGGTCGGCTTCGGGCGTGCCCGTCTTGAAGTTCGGATCGGCGATGGCATCGATGAACGGGATGAGGAACTCGTCCTTCGCGCGGATCGAGGGAACCTCGTTGTACGCGTTGAAGATCTCGGCCTCGTCCAGATCCAGACTCTCGACGATGTACTGGTAGGCGTGCGTGTGGATGGCTTCCTCGAAGGCCTGGCGCAGCAGGAACTGGCGGCATTCAGGGGCCGTGATGTGCCGGTAGGTACCGAGCACGATGTTGTTCGCCGCGAGCGAATCGGCCGTGACGAAGAAACCCAGGTTGCGCTTGATGATGCGACGCTCGTCGTCCGTCAGGCCATTCGGGTTCTTCCACAGCGCGATGTCGCGCGACATGTTGATTTCCTGCGGCATCCAGTGATTGGCGCAGGTGGCCAGGTACTTTTCCCAGGCCCACTTGTACTTGAACGGAACGAGCTGATTAACGTCGGTCTCGCCGTTGATGATGCGCTTGTCGGCCATGCGCACGCGCGCCGCCGTTGCCGGCGCCGCGGCGCGCTCGCCGGGCTGGGCCACGTCGCCATCGAGGGCGCCCGTGGCAGACCGCACGCCCTCAGGGCGTTGTGCGGTCGTGTGGGTCGGGGTGTCTTCTTCCCAATTGAGCATGTCGGTCCTCGGGTTTATTGGCAGGCTTCGCACTCGTCGAACCCGGGGTCACCGGGACGCATCGTGCAGGCCGCGCCGAGGATTTCCGGCTCGGGGAGGGCGATGGGCGCACCGGCAGCGGCAAGCCCGCCCGTTGCGCCATCGGCGGAGACCGCGTTCAGTTCGCCACCGCGACCGGTGGACTTCTCGGCGCTGGTGGCACCCAGCGTGCGCAGATAGTAGGTGGTCTTCAGACCACGCTGCCATGCGAGCTTGTAGGTCTCGTCCAGCTTCTTGCCGGACGCACCTGCCATGTAGATGTTGAGCGATTGGGCTTGATCGATCCACTTCTGGCGGCGCGATGCGCATTCGACCAGCCACTTCGGATCGACTTCGAAAGCCGTGGCATACAACGCGCGCAGCTCCGCAGGGACGCGATCGATCTTGGCAAGCGAGCCATCGAAGTACTTCAGGTCGGCAACCATGACCTCATCCCACAGACCGAGGTTCTTCAGGTCGCGAGCCAGGTATTCATTGACGACGGTGAACTCGCCGGACAGATTCGATTTCACGTACAAGTTTTGGTAGGTGGGCTCGATGCACGCGGATACGCCGATGATATTTGAAATCGTTGCCGTTGGGGCAATCGCCACGCAATTGGAGTTTCGCATGCCATGCGCTTTGATGCGAGCACGCAACGTATCCCAATCCAACGAAACGCTGTCATCGACGTCGACATAACCACCACGCTCATCACGCAAGAGCTGTACCGAATCATGCGGCAGGATGCCACGATCCCAGAGCGAGCCCTTGAAGCTTTGATAGGCGCCACGTTCGGCCGCGAGATCGCACGACGCGCTGTATGCGAAGTAGCACACGGCTTCCATCGAACGATCCGCAAAGCCCACGGCATCCTGCGATGCATACGGCACGCGCATCATGTGCAGGCAATCCTGGAAGCCCATGATGCCAAGGCCCACGGGGCGATGGCGTTCGTTGGCATTGCGGGCCTTGTCGACAGCGTAGTAGTTGATGTCGATGACGTTGTCGAGCATGCGCATCGCGGTGCTGATGGTGCGCTTCAACTTGTCGTGATCGAGCACGTGGCTGCCATCATCCAGACGCTTCATGTGCGCGACCAGGTTCACCGAACCCAGGTTGCACACCGCGATCTCGCTGTCGTTGGTGTTCAGCGTGATCTCGGTGCACAGGTTCGAGCTGTGCACCACGCCCACGTGCTGTTGCGGCGAGCGGATGTTGCACGGATCCTTGAACGTGATCCAGGGATGGCCGGTCTCGAACAGCATCGACAGCATCTTGCGCCACAGCGTCGTGGCCGGGATCTTCTTGAACAGCGTGATCTCGCCGCTCTCGGCTTTGGCTTCGTAGCCCTTGTAGGCTTCTTCGAATGCACGGCCGACCTTGTCGTGCAGGTCCGGCGTATCGGACGGCGAGAAGAGCGTCCAGTCGGCGTTGTCCATGACCCGCTTCATGAAGAGGTCAGGGATCCAGTTCGCCGTGTTCATGTCCGGCGTGCGGCGACGCTCGTCACCGGTGTTCTTGCGCAGTTCCAGGAACTCTTCGATGTCCAGGTGCCACGTCTCCAGGTACGTGCACACGGCGCCCTTGCGCTTGCCACCCTGGTTGACGGCCACGGCCGTGTCGTTGACGACCTTCAGGAACGGCACGACGCCCTGGCTCTCGCCATTGGTGCCCTTGATGTGGCTGCGCAGCGCGCGCACCGGGGTCCAGTCGTTGCCCAGGCCGCCCGCGTACTTGGCGAGCAGCGCGTTTTCCTTGATGGCGTCGTAGATGCCTTCGAGATCGTCCGACACCGTCGTCAGATAGCACGACGAGAGCTGCGAGTGCAGCGTGCCGGCATTGAAGAGGGTGGGCGTCGAACTCATGAAATCGAAGCTCGAGAGCAGACGATAGAACTCGATGGCGCGCGTGTCGCGATCGGCTTCCTTGAGTGCGAGACCCATGGCCACACGCATGTAGAACGCCTGCGGCATTTCGATGCGGGCGCCGCGCACGTGCAGGAAGTAGCGGTCGTACAGCGTCTGCAGGCCGAGGTAGTTGAACTGCAGATCGCGCTCGTTATCGAGCGCCTGGGCCAGACGTGCGAGGTCGTAGTTGGCCAGTTCCGGATCCAGCAGTTCGTTCTTGATGCCATGGGCAATGAAGCGCGGGAAGTAGTCGACGTAGCGCGTGGCCATGTCGGCCTGGCTCACTTCCTCACCCAGGACTTCACGGCGGATCGTATGCAGCAACAGGCGTGCCGTGACCTGGCTGTACGCCGGGTCCTTTTCGATCAACGCACGTGCGGCCAGGATCGCGGACTTGAAGACTTCATCCAGCGAGACGCCGTCGTACAGGTTCTTGATGGTTTCCTTGAGGATCGCATCGGTGTCGACGTATTCCGTCAAGCCCTTGGCGGCAGCCACGATCAGGTCCTGCAGGCGACCCACGTCCAGCGGCATGCTCTTGTCGCCGTCCTGCACCGTGACCTGGCCGTGTTCGGCATGCAGCTGCACGGCGACCGCACGTTCCTGTGCGCGCTTCTCGCGATACAGCACGTAGGCGCGAGCAACGTCGTGTTCGCCCGAGCGCATCAGCGCGAGTTCGACCTGGTCTTGAATGTCTTCGATGTGGAACGTGCCGCCGCTCGGCTGGCGACGGATCAGGGCGGAGACGACCTGGCCAGTCAGGTCCTCGACGAGTTCACGCACACGGGCCGAAGCTGCACCCTGCCCGCCGTTGACGGCGAGGAAGGCCTTGGTCATTGCGACAGCGATCTTGGCGGGCTGGAAGGACACGACGGCGCCGTTTCGGCGAAGCGTCTTGTAGTCCTGATAGGCGGCGGGATCGGTGGGCAACGGAGCAGCTTGGGGACGGAGCGGGGCCTGCGTGGAACGGGCCACGGTCGTAGTGTTTTGCATGGGGGCTCCAGGAAGTGAACAAGCCACTACGCTATCGGTAGTGGCTTGCCGTGTATTCAGCCACTAATTGTAGTGTCGCAAGTGGTTGTCGGCAAGCCGGAAAAGGTGTCAGCGAATGTTGCTGAGCCCGCTTTCAGCAGGCGAAATCGGCTAGTCAAATCCGGCAGAATCCCCCGCAATGCGTCCCATCAGGAAGGCGCTGGATACCCCAGCGCCCCATGGCGCACGGCATTCGCACCGCCATCCGACGACGAGGCGGGGGCGCGATGATACCTGCGATTGCGAAGGTCTGCAGATCAGGGGGAAATGCGCGCGCCGGCCTTGGCGTGTTCCTGCGAACACCAGGTTCGTCCATCGCGATGGATGGCATCGGACGACGGCAGGTGCAGGCCGCAGTGCGCGCACTGCACCATGGACTGCATGCGCTTGGGCACCGGCCGACGGGGTGTGGCGCGGGCGCGACGATGGCGTGCGGCAGAGTGGCGCGCGAGCAGGCGCATCACGATCAGGGCGACCAGGATGATCCCGGCCCAGAACAGCAGTTTGCTCATCGTTGCAGGAGAAGTTCGATGACGAAGCGGCTGCCGGCGTAGGCAAGCAGCAGCAGGACGAGACCCGCCAGGGTATAGCGTACCGCGACTCGGCCGCGCCAGCCACGCAACCAGCGACCGAGCAGCAGGACACCGAAGGTGGCCCAGGACAACAACGTGAACACGGTCTTGTGATCGAACGGCAGCCAGGGGCCATCGAGCGCGCGCGACATCGCGCTGCCTGTGACGACCGCCAGGCTGAGCAGCACGAAGCCCATGGCGATCAACCGGAACAGCACCTGTTCCAGGACGAGCAACGGCGGGATGGCGTCAAACAGACGCGACCACGCGGGCGACATGCCGGCATGATCGGCGGAGGGCTGGGGACGATGCAGCCGGCGATCCGCCGAGGCCATGAGCAGCGCGTGCAGTGCGGCGATGGTCATGAACGCATAGGCGGCGAGCGACATGATGAGGTGCACGGGCAGCCAGGCGTTGCCCGCGTGCGGGATGACCATCGGCGCGGGCAGCACGATCGGCATCAGGGCGGCCAGGGCGGCGAGCGGCAGGAGCAGCAGCCGTACCCCGTCCACGCGTATGATGAGGCTCTCGAGCCAGAAGACCAGCATGCCGAGCCAGAACGTGGCCGACAGCGCCACGCCCAGCCCCAGGCGCAGCTGATGCGCGCCCAGCATGGCCTGGTACAAGGCCACGCCATGCACCAGCAGCACCAGGGCGAGACCCAACCGTTCGGGGGTGGTGGCCACGCCATCTGCATGACCCGACAGCGCGCGCCAAGGCCGCCAGGCGAGCGCCGCATATCCCAGGGCGGCCAGTGTGTGCAATACAATTCCCATAACCGTCCCAGTGTAAGTCATTCCCATTCATGCTAGATAATCTCACCAATCGCCTGTCGCGCGTGGTCAAGACGCTGCGCGGCGAGGCGCGGCTGACCGAATCCAACACCCAGGAGATCCTGCGCGAAGTGCGCATGGCCCTGCTCGAGGCCGACGTCTCCCTGCCCGTGGTGCGTGCGTTCGTGGCGCGGGTCAAGGAAAAGGCCCTGGGCGAGGAAGTCGTCGGCAGCCTGACGCCGGGCCAGGCGTTCGTGGGTGTGGTCAATAAAGAGCTCACCACCCTCATGGGCGGAGACCTCGGGCCGCACGCGAGCGAATTGTCCCTGGCGCAGCAGCCGCCGGCCATCATCCTCATGGCCGGCCTGCAGGGCGCGGGCAAGACGACCACCACGGGCAAGCTCGCCCGCTGGTTGCACGAAGGACAGCATACCCACGACGGGCGCAAGACGGGCAAGAAGAAAGTGCTCGTCGTGAGCGCGGACGTCTACCGTCCCGCCGCCATCGAGCAGTTGAAGACCGTCGCCGCGCAGGCCGGGGTGGATTTCCTGCCCTCCGACACCAGCCAGACGCCGGAAGTCATCGCACGCAATGCCGTGGACCACGCGCGGCGCTATCACTATGACGTGCTGCTGGTGGATACGGCAGGCCGTCTGGGCGTGGACGAGGCGATGATGCGCGAGATCAGCGCGTTGCACGCCCTCCTGAAACCCATTGAGACGCTCTTCGTCGTCGACGCCATGCAGGGCCAGGATGCGGTGAACGTCGCCAAGGCTTTCAACGATGCCTTGCCGCTTACCGGCGTGGTGCTCACCAAGCTCGACGGCGATTCGCGCGGTGGTGCGGCGTTGTCCGTGCGTGAAGTCACGGGCAAGCCGCTCAAGTTCGTCGGCGTCTCCGAAAAGCTCACGGGCCTGGAGCCCTTCCACCCGGAGCGCATGGCGCAGCGCATCCTTGGCATGGGCGACATCGTCTCGCTCGTCGAGCAGGCGCAGCAGGCCATCGATCACGGCGAAGCGCAGAAGCTCGCCGCCAAGCTCAAGTCGGGCACGCGCTTCGATCTCAACGATTTTCGCGACCAGCTCGCGCAGGTGTCCAAGCTGGGCGACATGGGCTCGCTGATGGAGAAGCTGCCCTCGCAATTCGCCCAGGCGGCGGGTCAGTTGAAGAGTGGGCAGGCCGATCAGCAGATGAAGCGCATGCGCGGCATCCTGGATTCCATGACGCCAGGCGAGCGCGCCAAGCCCGAACTCATCAAGGCCTCGCGCAAGCGCCGCATTGCCGTGGGCTCGGGCGTGCCGGTGCAGGAGGTGAACAAGGTGCTCGCGCAGTTCGACCAGATGCAGGGCATGATGAAGCAGATGAAGAAGGGCGGCATGGCCAAGATGATGCGCGCCATGGGGGGCATGAAGGGCCTCGGCGGGTTGAAGCTGCCGGGCGGCTTCAAGATGAAGTAAGCGAAGGCCGGCGTATTGCCGGCCTTTTTTGTTTTGCCGCCGGGCCGCCCCAAGGCAAAAAGCGCCCCCTCGGGGGGCAGCGAGCCGAAGGCGAGCGTGGGGGCATTTTCCAGCCGCCGGGCCGCCCCAAGGCAAAAACGCGGCCCCCTCGGGGGGCAGCGAGCCGAAGGCGAGCGTGGGGGCTTTTGAGCGGTTTACAAGGAGACACGCATGACCCAGGTGACCTGGCTGTTGCTGGCCGCAGCATTCCTGCCCTTGTTGAGCGCCGTGGCGGCCAAGGCCGGCGGGGATCGCTTCGACAACGAGACGCCGCGCACGTGGCTCTCGAAGCAGGAAGGCTGGCGTGCCCGCGCCAACGCGGCGCAGCAGAACGCGTTCGAGGCGCTGCCTTTCTTCTATGCGGCGGCGCTGTTCGCGCTGCACCAGGGCGCCGACCCGGGGCGGCTGGGCACGTTGATGGGGTTCTGGCTGCTGGCGCGCATCGCCTACCTCGGCTGCTACATCGCCGGCCGTGGCCTGCTGCGCTCGTTGGTGTGGGTGATCGCGCTGGCGCTGAACATCACGATCCTGTTCTCAGGCAACTGACACCGCGGATCTGAATGCAAGAAGGCCCGGATCGGCAGATGCCAGCTCCGGGCCTTCTTGCATTCACGGGTGCCGGCAGCAGGGCTGCCGACGTCCCGCCACTACAGCTTCTGACGGTAGCTGCCGCCCACGATCTCGAAGGCGAAGAGCCGGCATTCCAGTGCGCCGTTGTACAGCGGCGTGCGGCGTTGCGCATTCAGGCGCAAAAGCCCCGGCAGACCGCGGTCCGTCGTGATGACGTGCACCTGCCAGCCGTCGAAGTGCGCCTTGAGGCTGCTCGCCCACTCGCTCCACAAGCCATCCTCGTCCGTCTCCAGACGCTCGCCATAGGGCGGGTTGGTGACGATCCACCCAGGCACGTCCGAGGGCGGCCGCACGTCGCGCGCATGCGCCACGGAGAACTGGATCGTGTCCGGCCCCAGACGCGCACGCTCGGCGTTCTGGCGCGCGGCATCGATGGCCCGCGGATCGATGTCGCTGCCCACGAGCGGGACTTCGATTTTCGTGCGGATCTGCCGTTGGGCATCGGCCTTCAGGCTGTGCCAGACACGTTCGTCGTGATTGCGCAGACGCTCGAAGCTGAAGGGACGCGACATGCCGGGTGGCACGCCCAGGGCGATGAAGGCCGCCTCGATCAGGATCGTGCCGCTGCCGCAGAAGGGGTCGACCAGCGGGGTGTCGCCCTTCCAGCCGGACAGGGCCAGCAGACCCGCCGCCAGGTTCTCGCGCAGCGGCGCCTCGCCCTTGTCGAAACGCCAGCCGCGCTTGAAGAGCGACTCGCCGGACGTGTCCAGATACAGCGTGGCCGTGGTCTCGTCCAGAAAGACATGCACGCGCGCATCGGGGCGCACGGTGTCGATGTCCGGACGCTCGCCTTCGCGGTCGCGCAGGCGATCGCAGATGCCGTCCTTGGCGCGCAGGTTGCAGTACTGCAGGCTCTGCATCGGGCTGCGGATGGCCGAGGTGTCCACACGCAGTGTCTGCTCCGCGCCGAACCAGCGCTCCCACGGCGTGTCATAGGCCAGGCGCAGCAGATCGTCCTCGGTCTCGATGGGCCCGTGGGCTACCTGCACCAGGATGCGCGTGGCCAGGCGGCTGTGCAGGTTGGCGCGCATGACGTCGAGCCAGCTTGCGCGGAACCGCACGCCCGAGCGGCCCGGCTGGACGTCCGTCAAGCCGAGTTGCGTGAGCTCGTCGGCAAGCGCGGCTTCCAGCCCTTGCGGGCACGGCGCGAACACGGGGTAGATGTCGGCCGGCGTGGTCGCATGACGCGGCGTGGGCCGCTCGCCCGGGGCATCGTCTCGCGGCGCGCGGGGGCGGAAGCCGCCCTCCGAACGCGGGCTGCGAGGGCCGCGGTCGTTGTCGTCGCGGGGGCCACGATTGAAGGGGCGGTTGTCGTCGCCACGCGGGCGGAAGCCGCCATCAGGACGCGGGCCGCGAGGGCCACGGTCGTTGTCATCGCGAGGCCCACGATTGAAGGGACGGTCGCCTTCGGGGCGCGGGCCGGAAGCCACCCTCGGGACGCGGGCCACGGGGAACACGGTCGTTCTCGTCGCGGGGACCACGATTGAACGGTCGGTCGCCTTCGGGGCGTGGACGGAAGCCACCCTCGCGACGCGGGCCACGAGGACCACGATCGTTGTCATCGCGAGGACCGCGATTGAACGGTCGGTCGCCATCGGGGCGCGGGCGGAAGCCGCCTTCAGGACGCGGGCCGCGCGGGCCACGGTCGCCTTCGGGGCGAGGACGGAAGCCGCCTTCAGGGCGCGGGCCGCGAGCACCACGGTCGTTATCGTCACGCGGACCGCGGGATGCGTTTTTCTTGGGGGCGGCGTCCGGCGATGCGGCGCGATCGCGGGCTACGCGGTGGGCGCGGGCGCCGGTGCGCACGCTCTCGCGCGAGGGGTCGGCCTCGCGGGGCTTGCCCGGCTTGAGGGAGAGCGTCTTGCGCTCGGAATCATCAGCCACGGATAGGCTCTAATCAGAAAGGTTTGACGACCACGAGAATCGTGATGGCCAGGAGGAAGAGGACCGGGATCTCATTGAACCACCGGTAGAAGCGGGCGGAGCGGGTGTTGCGGCCCGCCTCGAACTTGCGCAGCAGCACACCACAGCCGTGGTGATAGCCGATGGTGAGCAGCACCAGGAAGAGCTTGGCGTGCATCCAGCCGCTGCCCGGGCTCATGCCGATGCGATAGACCATGAAGAGCCACAGGCCGAGGCCGACGGCCGGAAAGGCCAAGATGGTCATGAAGCGAAAGAGCCGGCGCGCCATGCCAAGGAGCATGTCGCGCGCACCCGGATCCGTCGTCTGCGCGAGGTTCACGAAGATGCGCGGCAGGTAGAAGAGCCCTGCGAACCAGGATGCGATGAAGACGATGTGCAGCGCTTTGATCCAGAGCATGAGCATGAGGCGTCCGGCAACGTGAAGGACAAAAGGAATCATCCGCGCGGGCGTGGCCCACGCGGTGCGGATACTGCGGTACCAGGCAGTCAGCCGCGCAGCTGGCCGTCGCCCAGCAGCACCCACTTCAGCGTGGTCAAGCCTTCGAGGCCGACCGGGCCGCGCGCGTGCAGCTTGTTCGTGGAGATGCCGATCTCGGCACCCAGGCCGTACTCGAAACCGTCGGCAAAGCAGGTGGGCAGGTTGACCAGCACGGAGGCCGAATCCACTTCACGCTGGAAGCGGCGCGCCTCATGCAGGTCGCGTGTCACGATGGCATCCGTGTGGTGCGAGCCCCAGCGCTCGATGTGCTCGATGGCGTCATCGATCGACGCGACCACGCGCACGGCGAGGATCGGGGCGAGATACTCCGTGGCCCAGTCCTCGTCGGTGGCCGGCACGGCCGTGGGCAGGATCTCGCACGTGCGCGCACAGCCGCGCAGCTCGACGCCCTTGGCGGCGAACTCGGCGGCCGCGGCCGGCAGGTAGGTGGCAGCCACGTCGGCATGCACGAGCAGCGTTTCCATGGCACCACAGATGCCATAGCGGTAGGTCTTGGCGTTGACGGCGATGCGCACGGCCTGGTCCAGGTCGGCATGGCTGTCGACATAGACGTGGCAGTTGCCGTCCAGGTGCTTGATGAGGGGCACGCGCGCATCGCGCTCGAGCGCGGCGACGAGACCCTTGCCGCCGCGCGGCACGATGACGTCGACGTACTCCGTCATGCTCGCGAGCAGCGTGACGGCGGCGCGATCCGTGGTCGGCACGGCTTGCACGGCATCCGCGGGCAGGCCGGCGGCCTCCAGGCCCTGGCGCACCACCTCGGCCAGCGCCAGGTTGGAGTGCAGGGCTTCGGAGCCGCCGCGCAGGATGGCGGCGTTGCCGGACTTCAGGCACAGCGCGGCCGCATCGATCGTCACGTTGGGCCGCGACTCATAGATGATGCCGATCACGCCCAGGGGCGTGCGCATGCGGCCCACCTGCATGCCGTTGGGGCGTGTCTGGGTGGCCGTGAGCTCGCCCACCGGGTCCGGCATGTCGGCGATCTGGCGCAGGCCGATGGCCATGAGCTCGATCGCACGATCCGAGAGCTTCAGGCGATCGAGCATGGCGGGCTCGAGGTTGCGCTCGCGAGCGGCTTGCAGATCCCGCGCATTCTCGGCCTGGATGCGCTCGCGCGCAGCGAGCAGCAAGTCAGCCATGGTGCGCAGCGCCTTTGCCTTGGCTGCGCCCGGCGCGGCAGCCATCTGGCGGGCGGCGCGGCGGGCGTTGCGGCCCAGGGTTTGCAGGGTGGTGGCGAGCTCGGTCATGGCTGGGGTCGGGCAGTGGATTGTCGGGTGAGGCGCAGGGCCAGGGTGGTGAGTTCCTGCCACGGATCGCCCAGGCGTCCAGGCGCGGAGAGCCCCTTGATGAGGCGGTCGATATCGTGGGCGTGGCGGATGGCGGCGGCGCCGGCCGTGTGGGGCGCGCGGCCCCAGGTCTGCGTGACAGCCCATAATACCAGCGGCAGCGCCTCGCCTTCGGCGCGCAGGCCTTCGAGCATGCGCACCACGCGCACGGCGTCGCCGGCCTGGATGGCTTCACGCAGCTTGAACGCGTTGTAGCGCGCCACGTTCATGACCGCGTCCTGCACCTGTTCGATGCTGAGCTTGCCCGGCGGATAGGCCAGGCCGAGCTTCAGGATCTCCTGGTGCGCCGCGAGCAGGTTGCCCTCGACGCGATCGGCGATCCAGGACAGCGCGTCGCGATCGGCGCTTTGGCCTTGCGCGGCCAGGCGCGTGCCGATCCAGGCGGGCAGGGCGGGGCGATCAATGGTGGGGATGTCCACCAGCACGCCCGCCTTGGCCAGCGCGAGGAACCAGGGTGCCGCGCGCAGGGTGCGGTCCAGGCGCGGCAACTGAATCACGGTGAGCGTATCGTCCACGCCTTGCTCGGCCTGCTGCGCGAGGCGGATCAGTACGTCGCCACCGAGCTTGCCCGGCTTGCCCGTGGGCAGACGCACTTCGAGCAACTGCTTGTCGCCGAAGAGCGAGCCGGAGCTCGCATTGCCGGCGAGGGCATTCCAGTCGCTGCGCGCATCCATCAGCAGGCTGCGTCGGTCGGTGAAGCCTGCCTGGCGCGCGGCGGCGCGCAACGCGTCACCCGCTTCGATGACGAGCAGCGGCTCGTCTCCGGCGATCACGTAGAGCGCGGCCAAAGCCGTGCCCGCCTTGGCCAGATGGCTGCCGAACTGCTCGGGTCGCAGGGAAACGCCTTTCATCCGTCTACCGGATGGCGCGCGGCGTGGTGACGCGTTCGCTGCGCGCGCGCTCGGCGGCGGCACGCGTGTCCGCAGCGCCCAGGCGATGCACGATGCGCTGCAGCAGGTCCGCCCGCATGGCGCGATACAGCATCTCGGCTTCGCTTTCCTTGGATTGCGCGACGTTGTCGTCGTAGTACAAGGTGCGCGTGGCGATCAGCGTGGTGGGCGGCACCAGGAATTCACCCTGGTTGTCGAGCACCTGGAAGACGATGCGCAGCGTGAGGTCGAATTCCTGCACGCGGCCTTGCGCCGTCAGCGCGAGTTCGGTGCGCTCTCGCCCCTCGTCCAGGATCTGCAGCTGGGCCTCGGCGCCCTGGGCCGTGTCCACCACGCGGGTCTGCGAGGTGGCTTCGATCTGCCGGCGCAGCTGCGCGCCGAATTGCGAATTCGGCGACAGGTTGATGTAGAGCGTCGAGAAGGGCAGCTCGGTCGTGCCGCGCAGCGCGAAGCCGCAAGCGGCCAGGCTGGCGCAGAGCAGCAGGCCAAGGAAGACCCGCATCACTCGAGACGGCTGGAACATGGTGGGATCCTGGGGGCGCATGGTGCGGCTCTGCGATGGCATGCTCAGCCGACGACGTTGACGAGTTTACCGGGCACGACGATGACGCGCTTGGGCGGACGGCCTTCAAGGAACTTGGCCACCGCCTCGTGGGTCAGGGCCTGCGCCTCGATGGCGGCCTTGTCGGCGGATGCCGCCACGCTCAAGGCTCCGCGCAGCTTGCCGTTGACCTGCAGCATCAGCTCGACTTCATCGAGCACGAGCGCGGTCTCGTCCACCGTGGGCCAGGGCGCATCGAGCACGTCGCCGTGCTGCGTCGCAAAGCCCAGTTCACGCCAGAGCTGCCACGTGATGTGCGGCACGACCGGGTACAGCAGGCGCAGCAGCACCGAGAGGCCTTCGGCCGTCACGGCCTGGGCCACCGCCGGCGTGGCGGCCGACAGGTCGGCCTGCTCCAGGGTGTTGAGCAGCTTCATGCCTGCCGACACCACGGTGTTGTACTGCATGCGCTGGTAGTCGTAATCGGCCTGGCGCAGGATCGCGTGGATGTCGCGGCGCAGCGTCTTCACGGCGCTCGGCGCGGCGGACCAATCCACGGTGCCGACGGCGAGCGCGGCGCTCACGGCCTCGCGTTGCTGGTAGCTCCAGCTCCAGAGGCGGCGCAGGAAGCGCTGCGCGCCATCGAGCGCGCTGTCGGACCACTCGAGCGTCTGCTCGGGCGGGCTCGCGAACATCACGAAGAGGCGGGCCGTGTCGGCGCCCTGCGCGTCGATGGTGGCCTGCGGATCCACGCCGTTGTTCTTGGACTTGGACATCGTGCCCACGCCACCGTAGTCGATGGCCGAGCCGTCGCGCTTCAGGGTGGCGCCCACGATCACGCCCTTGGCGTCATAGACGTTGTCGACTTCCTCGGGCCAGAAGTACTCGATGCCGCCGTTGGCGGTGCGGCGCGAGTAGATGTGGTTGAGCACCATGCCCTGGCACAGCAGCTTGGTGAACGGTTCGTCGAACTTGACCAGGCCCAGGTCGCGCATGACCTTGGTCCAGAAGCGCGCGTACAGCAGGTGCAGCACGGCGTGCTCGATGCCGCCGATGTACTGGTCCATTGGCATCCAGTAATCATTGCGGCTGTCCACCATGGCCTCATCGTTGCCGGGCGAGGTGTAGCGCATGAAGTACCAGGACGAATCGACGAACGTGTCCATCGTGTCCGTTTCCCGGCGTGCGGGCTTGCCGCAGCTCGGGCACACGCACGACAGGAAGGCTTCGCTCTTGTTGAGCGGGTTGCCGGAGCCGTCGGGGATGAGGTCATCGGGCAGGACAACTGGCAGATCCTTGGCCGGCACGGGCACGGGGCCGCAATCGGCGCAGTGGATGATGGGGATCGGGGTGCCCCAGTAGCGCTGGCGCGAGATGCCCCAGTCGCGCAGACGGAAGGTGGTCTGCTTCTCGCCCAGGCCTTGCGCGCCCAGATCGGCGGCGATGGCGTCGATGGCGGCCTCGTAGGTCATCCCGTCGTACTTGCCGGAATGGATGGTGCGACCGGGCACCCCCATGCCGGGCTTGGCGCCATACCATTCCTGCCAGGCGTCCTCGGAGAAGGGCTTGTCGTCGATCTCGATGACTTGCTGGATGCGCAGGCCGTATTTCTTGGCGAAGGCGAAGTCACGCTCGTCGTGCGCGGGCACGCCCATCACGGCACCGTCGCCGTAGCTCATGAGCACGTAGTTGCCGACCCAGACTTCGACGGGCTGGCCGGTGAGCGGGTGGGTGACCGTGAGGCCGGTGGGCAGGCCTTCCTTGTCCTTCAAGGCCAGCTCGGCCTCGGTCGTGCCGCCCTTCTTGCACTCTTCGATGAAGGCGGCAAGCTCGGGGTTGGTCTGCGCCGCGTGCTGGGCGAGGGGGTGCTCGGGCGCCACGGCACAGAAGGTCACGCCCATGACGGTGTCGGCACGCGTGGTGAACACGTACAGCTTGCCGTCCTGGATCAGTTGGCCGTCGGCGCCACGGATCTCGTGCGGGAAGGCAAAGCGCACGCCCTCGCTCTTGCCGATCCAGTGTTCCTGCATCAGGCGCACGCGCTCGGGCCAGCCCGGCAGGCCGTCCTTGACGGCGGCGAGCAGCTCTTCGGCGTAATCGGTGATGCGCAGGTAGTAGCCGGGAATCTCGCGCTTTTCCACGGGGGCGCCGGAGCGCCAGCCGCGCCCGTCGATCACCTGTTCATTGGCGAGCACGGTCTGATCGACCGGGTCCCAGTTCACGACCTGGGTCTTGCGATAGGCGATGCCCTTTTCCAGCATCTGCAGGAACAGCCACTGGTTCCATTTGTAGTAGGCCGGGTCGCAGGCGGTCATCTCGCGCGACCAGTCGATCGCCAGACCCATCGCCTGCATCTGCTTCTTCATGTAGGCGATGTTGTCGTAGGTCCACTTCGCGGGCGGCACCTTGGACTTGATGGCGGCGTTCTCGGCGGGCATGCCGAAGGCGTCCCAGCCCATGGGCATCAGCACGTTGTAACCACGCATGCGCAGCTGGCGCGCCATCATGTCGTTGATGGTGTAGTTGCGCACGTGGCCCATGTGCAGCTTGCCGCTGGGGTAGGGCAGCATGGAGCACGCATAGAACTTGGGCTTGTCCGAGCCGTCGGCGGCCTTGGCGTGTTCGGTGACACGGTACGCGTCGATCTGCTTCCAGTGGGCCTGGGCGGCGGATTCGACGGTGGCGGGGTGGTAGCGTTCCTGCATGGCGGGGCTCGGATGACGCGGCGCGCGCGTGGGTGGGGACAAACGGGGAATTATAGGAGGTGTGGGGCGGGGGTGCTTGCTGGTTCTTGAGACGCTGCTGGTCTTTGAGATGTTGCTGGTTCTTGAGACGTTGCTGGTCTTTGAAATGTTGCTGGTTCTTGAGACGCCACTGGCGTGGGTGCCGGGCGGCGGGCCGGTCGCGCGGCCGGGCCTTCACGGCCCGGCTTCCCTCTCGCTCCGGATGTCGTGACGGGCGGTCGGCGAACTCGGAGGGTGGACAGTCCCCCGGACTGTCCACACCCGCCTCCTCAGACATCGCGCCCCTTGCCTCCCGTCCAGACCCCGCCCGCTCGGCGTGCTCCAACGGCCCGCCGCCCGGCACCCACGCCAGCGGCTGCGCCTGTATGGCCGCGTGGCTTGCTCGTGGCCGCATTGCGGCCACATCGGGTTGGCTTGCGTGGCAGCCGTCAGTATCTGGTGGTCTACCTAGGCCAAGTTGGATTCTGTCTCTGCGGGGCGGGCGTCCCGTGGGCAGGGGCGCATTGCCCTTCAGGCGGTCTCGGGCGCCACGCGCTCGAAGGTGGCCAGGTGCTCGCGCCACGCGGTGGGGATGGGGACGCCCTTCTTGGCGGCCACGTCGGCGTACACGTAGAGGAGTTCGCCGCCCACGAGGAAAGTGTCGCCGCGAAAGATGCCGCCCTGGACGGTCATGCTGCTGCGGCCCAGGCGGGCGCAGCGCATGCCGATCTCGAGTTCGTCGTCGAATTCGGCGGAGGCCTGGTAATCGATGGTGGCGCGGCGCAGGAACATCTCGATGCCTTCGCGGGCCTGCACCTGGCTGTTGGGCAGGCCGGTAGCGCGCCAGTATTCGGTGAAGGCGACGTCGAAATACAGCATGTAGTGGCCGTTGAAGACGACCTTCTGCATGTCGACTTCGGCCCAGCGCACGCGCAAGGGGTGGAAGAAGGCGAATTCCGAGCGGTTCATGCGGCTCCCCGTGTTGTCGTTGTTGGAGCGGGGAGTCTAGCAGCGCGGCGGGGCGGGGGGCGGCCGGGGATCGAGGTCGTGGCGTGCCCGCCGGGTCAGGACGGGCAAGGCCGGATCGGCTCAGAGAAAGAGGCCAATGATGGCGCCGCCCAGCGCGAGCATGGGCGAGATGAGGGTGCCGAGCACGCCGGTGGCGAGCAGCACGAGCAGGATGATGAGGCCGTAGGGCTCCAGGCGCGAGTACTGGTAGGCGAGGCGGTTGGGCAGCAGGCTGAAGACGACGCGCCCGCCGTCCAGGGGCGGCAGCGGCAGCAGGTTGAGCGCCATCAGCACGAGGTTGACCTGCACGCCCGCCATGGCCATCTCGATGAAGAAGGATTCCCGCACGCCGGTGCCCACCATCATGCGCAGCGAGATCACCCACAGGATGGCCATGAAGAGGTTGGCGCCGGGGCCGGCCAGCGCTACCCACAGCATGTCGCGCTTGGGCCGGCGCAGGCTGCCGAAATCCACGGGCACGGGCTTGGCCCAGCCGAAGAGGAGGCCTGCGCCGCCCAGGAGCTTGCTGCTCAAGAGGATCAGGGCGGGCACGAGGATGGTGCCGACCGGGTCGATGTGCTTGACGGGATTCAAGGTGACACGGCCCATCACGTAGGCCGTGTTGTCCCCGAAGAGGCGGGCGACGTAGCCGTGTGCGGCTTCGTGCAGGGTGATCGCGAAGATCACCGGGATCGCGTAGACCGCGATCGTTTGAATGACCGATTCCATGGGGCGATTGTAGCGGGGTGGGGGCCGTGCGGGTACGTATCTCTCTGTCGGCAATAATGAGTCGCGCTGGCCGCTTCCGGCTAAGCCCGGCTCGCGTCGGTGCCGAATGTGCCTACGTTCGATGAGGTGGACGTGCCCGACTTCGTAGGGGATTCGTGGATCGGAGTCCTCGCGTCCAATGGGCTACTGGAGCCCGTCGCGCGCAGGCCGCAAAGGAACACCCACGGCGCGGCAGCGCCGCGCCTGTCAGACGCGGATGCCCAGCAAGGCAGGGTCGCCGCGTCCTTCACGGATGAGTTCGGGCTCGTCGCCCGACAGATCCACCACCGTGGTGTAGCGCGTCGGACAGGGGCCGGCTTCGATGATGCCGGCCAGCGCATGCTCGAAGCGGTTGCGAATCTCCTGGGGGTCGTTCAGCGGTTCGGTCTCGTCCGCGGGGATGAAGCTGGCTGAGAGCAGCGGGCCGGTCTCGGCATACAGCCCGGCCACAACGGGGTGATCGGGCATGCGCAGGCCGATCGTCTTGCGCGACGGGTGCGAGAGCCGGCGCGGCACTTCGCGTGTGGCCTGCAGGATGAAGGTGAAGGGGCCGGGCGTTGCCGCCTTGAGCAGGCGGTACTGCTGGTTGTCGACACGGGCGAGCTGGCCGATGTCGGCGAGATCGCCCACGAGGAGCGTGAGGTGATGGCGCTCGTCGACACCGCGCAGGCGGCGGATGGCGTCGGCCGCTGCCTTGTCGTCCAGGGCCGCCACGACGGCATAACTCGAATCGGTGGGGATGGCGAGCAGACCGCCCTGGCGCAGCAGGGCGGCGGCCTGCTTGAGCAGGCGGGGTTGCGGGTTCTGCGGATGGACAGAGAAATACTGGGCCATGGTGTTCTTCTCGGTGACTGGCGCGTGTGCCACGGGGGCAAGCAGGAATCCTGCCTGCGCCGCGTGTCAGCCTGGCGACGGTGTCTGCCTTGGGGCGAGCAGCCCCTCAGGATGTCGAAGGCCCGCAGGACGTGGGCGTCGTGCGGGCCTGAGATCGAGCGATGACGCCTACTTGCGCGCCAGGTAATGAATGAAGCGCGGGTTCTCGTCGTCCTGCCGCAGCAAGGCGTTGCCCGTCTGGCGGCAGAACGCGCGGAAATCCGCCATGGAGTGCGGATCAGTCGACACCACGCGCAGCACTTGGCCGGTGGTGAGCGTGGCCAGGGCTTTTTTCGCGCGCAGGATGGGCAGCGGGCAGGTGAGCCCGCTGGTGTCGATGTCCAGGTCCGGGGTGGGCGTGGCGTCGTCCATGCGCCGCCTTACGCGCCGAGCTTGCCGTCCACCCAGGCGCGTGCCTCGGTGAGGGCTGCGGGCAGGGCGCTGGCATCGGTTCCACCGGCCATGGCCATGTCGGGACGACCACCGCCTTTGCCGCCCACGCGCTGCGCGACGACGTTGACGAGGTCACCGGCCTTGACGCGGTCGGTCACGGCCTTGCTCACGCCAGCGGCCAGGCTCACCTTGCCGCCCGCTTCCACGGCGGCCAGCAGCAGCACGGCGTTGCCGAGCTTGTCCTTCAACTGGTCGATGAGGCCACGCAAGGCCTTCGCGTCCACGCCGGACACGGCGGTGAGCAGCACCTTCACGCCGCCCACGTCCACGGCCTGGCCCGCCAGATCGTTGCCCGCGCTGGCGGCGAGCTTGTCGCGCGCCTGGGCCAGATCCTTCTCCAGGATGCGGATCTCACCCTGCAGCTGCTGGATGCGCGTGCCGAGTTCGGCCGGCTGCGCCTTGAGCATGGCCGCAGCCTGCTGCAGCGTGGCGTTGGTCTTCTGCACCCAGGCGAGCGCATTGTCGCCCGTGATGGCCTCGACGCGGCGCACGCCGGCGGCCACACCGCCTTCGGCCACGATCTTGAAGAAGCCGATGTCGCCGGTGCGCTGCACGTGGGTGCCGCCACAGAGTTCGCGCGAGAAGCCGATGTCGAGCACGCGGACTTCATCGCCGTACTTTTCGCCGAAGAGCGCGGTGGCGCCACCGGAGACGGCCTCGTCATAGCCCATCAGGCGGGCCTGCACGGGCTGGTTGGCGAGGATCTCGGCATTGACGATGGCTTCAACCTGGGCGATCTGCTCGGGCGTCATCGGGGCATCGTGCGCGAAGTCGAAGCGGGTCTTTTCGTGGTCGACCAGCGAGCCTTTCTGCTGCACGTGCTCGCCCAGCACCTGGCGCAGGGCCTTGTGCATGAGGTGGGTCGCGGAGTGGTTGCGCACGGTGCGCGCCCGGCGCACGGTGTCCACGTCCGCACGGACGACGTCGCCCACGGCCAGCGAGCCCTGCTCGAGGGTGCCATGATGGCCGCTCACGTCGGCCACGATCTTGAGCGTATCGAGCACGGCAAAGCGCACGCCGTCGGCCGCGAGGACGCCGGTGTCGCCATGCTGGCCGCCGGATTCGGCATAGAACGGGGTGTGATCCAGGACGACCACGGCGTTCTCCTGGCCGGCCTCGAGACGCTCGACGGCCGTGCCGTCTGCGTAGAGGGCGACGACGCGCGCGTCGTCATAGCCGAGGTGTTCGTAGCCGTGGAAGGTGGTCTTGGCGCCTTCATAGGTAAGGCCGGCGGCCATCTTGAACTTGCCCGCGGCACGCGCCTGCGTGCGCTGGCGTTCCATCGCGGCGTCGAAGGCGGCGGTGTCGACCTGCACGTTGCGTTCGCGGCAGATGTCGGCCGTGAGATCCAGCGGGAAGCCGTAGGTGTCGTACAGCGTGAAGGCGGTGTCGCCATCCAGCGTGGCGTTCTCGCCCGCCGGCAGCGCCGACAGTGCGGCATCCAGGATGCGCATGCCGTGGTCGAGCGTCTCGCCAAAGCGCTCTTCTTCCTGCTTGAGCACCTGGGCCACGCGCTCCTGCAGATTGGCAAGTTCGGGATAGGCGTCACCCATCTCGGCGACGAGATCCGGCACCAGCTTGTGGAAGAAGGGCTTGGTCTGGCCGAGCTTGTAGCCGTGGCGCAGCGCGCGGCGGATGATCCGGCGCAGCACGTAGCCGCGGCCTTCGTTGCCGGGGATCACGCCATCGACGACCAGGAACGAGCACGCGCGGATGTGATCTGCGATGACCTTGAGCGAATTCTGGGTGAGATCCTGCGTGCCCGTCTCGCGGCCCGCCGCGGCGATGAGGCGCTGGAAGAGATCGATCTCGTAGTTGCTGTGCACGTGCTGCAGCACGGCGGCGATGCGCTCCAGCCCCATGCCGGTGTCCACGCAGGGCTTGGGCAGCTTGGTGAGATTGCCGGCCGCATCGCGCTCGAACTGCATGAACACGAGGTTCCAGATCTCGATGTAGCGGTCGCCGTCTTCTTCCGGAGACCCGGGCGGGCCGCCCCAGACGTCCGGGCCGTGATCGAAGAAGATCTCCGAGCACGGGCCGCACGGGCCCGTGTCGCCCATCTGCCAGAAGTTGTCCGAGGCGTAACGCGCGCCCTTGTTGTCGCCGATGCGGATGATGCGTGCCTCGGGCACGCCGATCTCATCGCGCCAGATGGCGTAGGCCTCGTCGTCTTCGGCATAGACCGTGACCCAGAGCTTCTCGGCGGGCAGCTCATACACCGTGGTGAGCAGCGCCCAGGCGTAGCGAATGGCGTCGCGCTTGAAGTAGTCGCCGAAGCTGAAATTGCCCAGCATTTCGAAGAACGTGTGATGACGGGCCGTGTAGCCGACGTTCTCGAGATCGTTGTGCTTGCCGCCCGCGCGCACGCTGCGCTGGCTGCTGGTGGCGCGGGTGTAGGCGCGCGTCTCGCGTCCGAGGAAGAGATCCTTGAACGGCACCATGCCCGAGTTCGTGAAGAGCAGCGTCGGATCGTTGCCGGGCACCAAGGATGCTGATGGCACGACCGTATGGCCATTTGCCGCAAAGAACTGCAGGAATTTCTGGCGGATGTCGGCGGATTTCATGAGCTGGACAGGCAAGAGGCCATGGGAGCAGGCTAACAGGCAATTATAGGCGCTGCCGCCAGTGGGCAGGCGTGGTGCCGGGGGGATGATGCGGGAATGCCACGACTGGGTTGCACCCTGGCAACACCAGGGTTGCACTCTGCGTGCGCAAATTGGTTGCACCTTGCGTAGAATGCGCTCATCCCTGTCTGCCGGATTCCTGCCATGACTTCCACTACCCTCGGCGTCAAAGTCGACGAACCACTGCGCAACCGCATCAAGGAGGCGGCGGCCCAGGTCGGCCGTACCCCGCACTGGCTCATCAAGCAGGCGATCTATTCGCTGCTGGACGACATCGAGCGCGGCCGCATGCCTTCGTTCCTGCAGCATCTGGCGGTGGAGGGGGGCGGTACGGGCGAGCAGGACGAGCCCGCGCAGGATCCCGTGCTCGCCGAGCCGCTGCCGCAACCCTTCTTCGACTTTGCGCAGACGGTGGCGCCGCAATCCGTGCTGCGCGCGGCGGTGACCTCGGCGTATCGCCGCCCGGAGCCGCAATGCCTGCCGATGCTGATTGGCCTCGCACGCAGCGCCGATCCCGCCAGCGTCAGCACCCTGGCCACCCGGCTCGTCAAGGCGCTGCGCGAAAAGCGCTCGGGCGGTGGAGTTGACGGCTTGATCCAGGAGTTCTCGTTGTCCAGCCAGGAAGGCGTTGCCCTCATGTGCCTGGCCGAGGCCTTGCTGCGCATCCCGGATCGCGCCACGCGCGACGCCCTCATCCGCGACAAGATCTCCGGCGGGGATTGGCAGTCGCACCTGCGCACGTCGCCGTCCATGTTCGTGAACGCCGCGACGTGGGGCCTCATGATCACCGGGCGCCTGGTCAGCACGAACAGCGAGCGCGGGCTGGCCTCGGCGGTGACGCGGCTGATCGGCAAGGGCGGTGAGCCCCTGATCCGCAAGGGCGTGGACATGGCCATGCGCCTGATGGGCGAGCACTTCGTGAGCGGGGAGACCATCTCGGAGGCGCTCGCCAACAGCCGCAAGTGGGAAGCCCGCAACTTTCGCTACTCCTACGACATGCTGGGCGAAGCGGCCACCACGGCCAAGGATGCCGAGCGCTACTACGCCGCGTACGAGCAGGCGATCCATGCCATCGGCAAAGCCTCGGCAGGGCGCGGCATCTACGCGGGCCCAGGCATCTCCATCAAGCTATCGGCGCTGCACCCGCGCTATTCGCGTGCGCAGCAGGAACGCGTGATGGACGAGTTGCTGCCGCGGTTGCGGGCGCTGACGCTGCTCGCACGCCGCTACGACATCGGCCTGAACATCGATGCCGAAGAGGCCGACCGGCTGGAGATCTCGCTGGACTTGCTCGAAGCGCTCTGCGAGGACCCGGCACTCGCGGGCTGGAATGGCGTGGGTTTCGTCATCCAGGCCTACCAGAAGCGCGCGCCCTACGTGATCGATTACGTGACCGATCTTGCCCGCCGCACCCGGCGGCGCCTGATGATCCGGCTCGTCAAGGGCGCCTACTGGGATAGCGAGATCAAGCGGGCGCAGGTCGAGGGGCTGGAGGGCTATCCGGTCTACACGCGCAAGGTCTATACGGATGTCTCCTACCTGGCGTGTGCGCGCAAGCTGCTCGATGCGCCGGAGGCGGTGTACCCGCAGTTCGCCACGCACAATGCGCATACGCTGGCGGCCATCCATGCCATGGCGGGTCAGAACTACTACCCCGGGCAGTACGAATTCCAGTGTCTGCACGGGATGGGCGAGCCGCTCTACGAGGAAGTGACCAAACCCGTGGAGGAGGGCGGCCTCGCGCGGCCCTGCCGCATCTATGCGCCGGTGGGCACGCACGAGACCCTGCTCGCCTACCTGGTTCGCCGGCTGCTCGAGAACGGCGCGAATACCTCCTTCGTGAACCGTATCGCGGATCCGGACGTGAGCCTGGACGATCTCGTGCGCGATCCCGTGGAGGAGGCGCAGGGCATTTCTCCGCTGGGCGCGCCGCACCCGCGCATTCCTTCGCCTGGCGACCTCTATCGCGCGCAAGGCGGTGGCGAACGACAGAACGCGCTCGGGCTGGATCTCAGCAACGAGCAGCGCCTGGCCTCGCTCTCGGCGGCGCTGCTGGCGAGTTCCACCGTGGCCTGGCGGGCTGCGCCCGCAGGCGCAGCCGAGGATGCATCGGCATTGGCGGTGACCAATCCCGCGGATCGCCGCGACGTGGTGGGGCATGTCGTCTCGGCTCGCCCGGAGGATGTGGACGCCGCGCTCGAGCGTGCTGTCCACGCCGCACAGATCTGGCAGGCAACGCCTGCCGAGGAGCGCGCGGCCTGCCTGCGCCGCGCGGCGGACCTGCTCGAAGGCCGCATGCAGCCCTTGCTGGGACTCATCGTGCGCGAGGCGGGCAAGTCCTTCTCGAATGCGATCGCCGAGGTGCGCGAGGCCGTGGATTTCCTGCGTTACTACGCCTTGCAGGTGGAGACGGGCCTGGCCAACGACACGCACCGCCCGCTGGGGCCGGTGGTCTGCATCAGCCCCTGGAATTTCCCGCTCGCCATCTTCCTGGGGCAGGTGTCCGCGGCGTTGGCTGCCGGCAACCCGGTGCTGGCCAAGCCGGCGGAACAGACTGCGCTGATCGCCGCCCAGGGCGTGCGTCTGCTGCACGAGGCGGGTGTGCCGGAAGCGGTCGTGCAACTGCTGCCGGGCACGGGCGAGACGGTGGGGGCGGCCCTGACCGCCGACCCGCGTGTGCGCGCCGTGATGTTCACGGGCTCGACGGCGGTGGCGCGGCACATCGCCCGCGCGCTCGCCGGCCGCCTGGATGCCCAGGGGCAGCCGATTCCGCTGATTGCCGAGACGGGCGGGCAGAACGCCATGGTGGTGGACTCTTCCGCACTGGCCGAGCAGGTCGTGATGGACGTGGTGCAGTCGTCCTTCGATTCGGCAGGCCAGCGCTGCTCGGCACTGCGCATCCTGTGTCTGCAGGACGACGTGGCGGATCGCGTGCTGGGCATGTTGAAGGGGGCGATGCGCCAACTGACCGTGGGCAATCCTGACCGCTTGTCGACCGACGTGGGACCTGTGATCGATGCCGAGGCGCGCGATGGCATCGAGCGGCACATCGAGGCCATGCGGGCGCGCGGCTTCGCCGTGGATCAGCTCGCCTTGCCGGCAGGCTGCGCCAACGGCACGTTCGTGCCACCCACCCTGATCGAGATCGAGGCCGTCGCCGACGTCGAGCGCGAGGTGTTCGGACCGGTCCTGCACGTGGTGCGCTATCCGCGCGCGCAACTCGACCGCCTGATGGAGGACATCAATGCCACGGGCTATGGCCTCACGTTCGGCGTGCACTCGCGCATCGACGAGACCATCGACCGGCTCGTGACCCGGGCGAAGGTGGGCAATGTCTACGTGAATCGCAACGTGATCGGCGCCATCGTCGGCGTGCAGCCATTCGGCGGTGAGCGCCTGTCCGGCACCGGTCCGAAGGCGGGTGGACCGCTGTACCTGCCGCGCCTGCTCGCCACCGCGCCCGTGGGGCGGCCCGCCGGCCTGGAGCCTGAGTCCGCCCTGCTCGCGCCGCTCGATGCGCTGGCGGAATGGCTCGAGGGGGAGGGCGACACGTCGGCTGCGACCCTGTGCCGTCAATGGCGACAGGACAGCGCCGTGGGCGCGGCGACCCTGCTGCCCGGGCCGACGGGCGAACGCAACACCTACCGGCTCGAGCCACGGGGCCCTGTGCTCTGCGTGGCGCGCAGCCCGCATGGCGCGCGGGTGCAGCTTGCCACCGCGCTGGCGGCCGGGAATCCGGCCTGGTTCGTCCAGACCGGGAACGATGCCGGTCCCGCCCTGGCGGGTGCCTTGCCCCAGGCCCTGGCAGCCTGGGTGCGCGTCGTGCCCGAGGTGGCGCTGGATGCCGGCGACGCCCTGGGCGGCGTGCTGTTCGAGGGCGATGGGGATGGCCTCATCGCGTTGAGCGAGAGGCTGGCCGAGCGCGACGGCCCCATCGTGCAGGCGCAGGGTCGCACCGTGGCCGAGCTGGCCCAGGGCCGCGCGTATCGGCTGGAACGCCTGTTGGCCGAGCGCTCCGTCAGCGTCAACACCGCCGCCGCCGGCGGCAATGCGAGCCTGATGACCATCGGCTGATGGCCACGCCGTGGTAAAAAGCGCTTGCGCGGGAAATTTTTCCCATGCTATAGTTCGGCCCTCACAGCGCGCCCGTAGCTCAGTTGGATAGAGTACTTGGCTACGAACCAAGGGGTCGTGGGTTCGAATCCTGCCGGGCGCGCCACCTAATGCTGCGAAAAGCCGTCCTTCGGGGCGGCTTTTTTGTTTTTCCGGTCGCGGCGATGGCCACGGCATTTCGTACGGGCTCACCGGCAATCGACAGCTTGTCGAAATTCGTGCTATAGTCGATCCTCTTTGCAGTACACAGCGCGCCCGTAGCTCAGTTGGATAGAGTACTTGGCTACGAACCAAGGGGTCGTGGGTTCGAATCCTGCCGGGCGCGCCATTCTCTATAGCGCTTTGCGCGCATCTTCGCGGCGCCTTGCCGCCCCGGAATCGTCTTGATCCGTCCTGTGGTCAGACTGGCGCTTCTTTCGATGCCGCAGGCCTTGCGGTCGTCCACCGCCATTCCGCGTTTTTCCTCCGCCTTCCGATCGTCACCGCGTTGGCCACTGGCCGCCTGTCCGTCGGGGTTCATGCCCTCGTTGCCATGACTGCTTTCGCACGTCCCACTGCAGACGAGGATGCTGTGCGCGTCGTCCCGTTGCCGTCTGCGGCCACCCCGCCCGATGTTGCCTGGCCCTATGCGGGTGGCGAGATGGGCGAAGCCATTCGGTTGTTCGACTGGCGCGAGACGCCCGTCGGACCGCGCGAGCACTGGACGCCGGCGCTACGCAACGCCCTCACGCTGATGCTCAACTCCCCCGAGAGCATGTATCTGCTCTGGGGACCCGAGCTCGTCTTCTTCTTCAACGACGCCTACCGGCCCATTCTCGGGCCGCGGCTGGATGGCGCGCTCGGGCAGCCTCTGCCGGCGCTCTGGGCGGATGCGTGGCCTTCGGTGCAGCCCACCATCGAGCTTGCCTTGCGTGGCGAATCCTCGCGCTTCGAGGACTTGCCGATTCCCATGGCCCGCTACGGCGAGCCGGAGCAGACGTGGTGGTCGTTCTCTTTTTCACCCCTCTACGGCGACGAGGGTAGGATCGAAGGCGTCTTCTGTGCCACCACCGAGACGACGGGCCGTGTGCGCGCGCGCCAGCGTCTGCAGGGCGAACGCCAGCGCCTCGCGCGCATGTTCGAGCAAGCGCCGAGCTTCATGGCATTGCTGGTGGGCCCGGAGCACCGCATCGAGCTCGCGAACCCGCGCTATCTGGCACTGGTGGGCAATCGGCAGGTGGTCGGGCGTCCGCTGGGCGAGGCGTTGGGCGACGCGGTGGAGCAGGGCTATCTGCGTCTGCTGGACGAGGTGTATCGCACGGGGCAGCCCTATACCGCCGAGTCTGCCCGCTACGATGTCCAGCCCTACCCGGGTGCGCCGATCGTCGAGCATTACGTCGACTTCGTGCTGCAGCCACTGATGGATCCGGACGGCGTCGTCACCGGCATCGTCGTGCAAGGGGTGGATGTGACGGCGCGCACCCGCGACGAGCGGCGGCGCCACAGTCTCATCGAGCTGGACCACGCCCTGCGAGATGGCGGCGATCCCCATGCGCTGGCCATGCTCGCGAGCGAGTTGCTCGGCCGCGCGCTGGGCGCCAATCGCGTGGGCTACGGCACCATCGACGAGTTGACGGCCACGCTGCATTGCGCGGGCGACTGGACCCTGCCCGGCGTGCCCAGCGTGGCCGGGCTAACGCCCTTGCGGCACTACGGATCCTTCATCGACGACATGCAGCAGGGCTTGTCGGTGGCGATCAACGACACGGCGACGGATCCGCGCACGTGCGATCCGGGGCAGGTCGAGCGCCTGGCGGACCTGCAGGTGCGCGCTTTCGTCAACGAATCGCTGCTCGAGCACGGCCGCCTCGTTGCGATGTTCTTCGTGACCGACGACAAGCCTCGCGTCTGGTCCGACGACGATCTGGCCTTCATCCGCGAAGTGGCGTCGCGGGCGCGGGTGGCGATCGAGCGTTCGCGTGGCGTACAGGCCTTGCGCGAACTCAACGAGACGCTGGAGCAGCGGGTGGCCGAGCGCACGCAGGCGTTGCTCGCCGCGGAGGCGCAACTGCGCCAGTCGCAGAAGATGGAAGCCGTCGGCCAGTTGACGGGCGGTCTCGCCCACGACTTCAACAACCTGCTCACGGCGGTGACGGGCGGGCTCGAGCTGCTGCGTTCGCGCCTCGCGCAGCGGCGCTATGACGAGCTCGAACGCTACCTCGGCATGGCGCAGAACGGTGCCCGGCGCGCGGCCGCGCTCACCCAGCGGCTGCTGGCCTTTTCGCGGCGCCAGACGCTCGCGCCCACGGTGGCCGACGTGGATCGGCTGGTGGCAGGCATGCGCGAGATCATTGCCCGCACGCTCGGGCCCGGCGTCGCCCTGGACGTGCGCACCACGGAGGGCCTGTGGAGCGTGCTCATCGACACGCCGCAGCTCGAGAGCGCCTTGCTCAACCTGTGCATCAACGCGCGCGACGCCATGCCGGACGGCGGCCATCTGGTGATCGCCACCGGGCATGTCGGTCTGGCCGCGAATGCCGCCAGCGAACTCGATCTGCCAGCGGGCGAGTACGTCACGTTGAGCGTGACGGATGACGGCATCGGCATGTCCTCGGATATTGTCGGCAAGATCTTCGATCCGTTCTTCACGACCAAGCCGACCGGGCAGGGCACCGGGCTTGGCCTGTCGATGATCTACGGCTTCACGCGGCAGTCCGGTGGGCAGGTGCGCGTGGCATCCACGCCGGGGCTGGGCACGGCCATGACGCTGTATCTGCCGCGCCATGCCGATGCGGTGCCTGCGGGCGAGGCGCCTGTCGTGCTGGCGAGCGATGCGGGTTCGCTCGCCGGTGCGAGCATTCTCGTGATCGAGGACGAGGCGCCGATCCGTGCGCTGATGGCCGAAGTGCTCGCCGATGCGGGATGCCGCGTGCTGGAGGCGGCCGACGGCGCTGCTGGCCTGCGCGTGCTGCGCGGCAGCGAACGCATCGATCTGCTCATCACGGACGTCGGCTTGCCCGGTGGGCTGAACGGGCGCCAGGTGGCCGATGCCGGCCGGGCGGTGCGGCCCGGACTGCGCGTCCTGTTCGTCACAGGGTATGCGTCCAAGGCGGCAGTGGGCGCAGGGGATCTGGACGAAGGCATGAGCGTGCTCACCAAGCCCTTCAACGTGCTGGACCTCGAATCGCGCGTGCGCGATCTGATTGCTGGCCGAGGGCAGGGCGGCTAGCTGGAGTCCGCACGGGTCTCATGTCATCATGACAAACCCGCCTTGAAGCGCCGCTCCGACGGCCGGATAATGCAAGGTTCTCCGATGCCGTGCGCAAGCCTCGTGCGCGGCATCGCCAGCCGACTGGCGTCGCCTCGCGACGCCGTTTATGGAGTTCTTTCGTGAGCGTACCCCTGAACCCTCCGTTTCGCGCCGACCACGTCGGCAGCTTCCTGCGCCCCCGTTATCTGCTGGAAGCGCGTGAGCAATTCAGCAAGCGCGAGATCGATGCGGCTGCCCTGCGCAAGGTCGAAGACCGTGCGATCAGCGAGATCGTGAAGTTCCAGGAAGACGTCGGCCTGAAGTCCATCACCGATGGCGAATTCCGTCGCACGTACTTTCACGTGGACTTCCTGCAGCAGATCGGCGGCGTGCAGAGCGACGTGCCGGTGCTGGTGCAGAAGGCCGATGGCACCGAAGAGCTCGCCCCGCCCGTCATGCGCGTCGTGGACAAGGTCCGCCACGTGAAGGACATCCAGGTCGATGACTTCAACTTCCTGAAGAGCCAGGTGTCTGCGGGCAGTGTGCCCAAGGTCTGCATCCCGTCGCCGACGATGCTGCACTTTCGCGGCGGCCGTGCCGGGATCAGCAAGCAGCACTATCCCGAGTTGGATCCGGAGTTCTACGACGACGTGGCCGAAGCCTACGGCCAGGAACTCCATGCCCTGTCGCGCGCAGGCTGCACGTACGTCCAGATGGACGACACCAACCTCGCGTATCTGTGCGATGAGCGTATGCGCGAAGCCGCCCGCCAGCGCGGTGACGATCCCAATGAGCTGCCGCACCGCTATGCCACCTTCATCAACAAGGTCGTGGCACGCAAGCCTGCGGGCATGACGCTCGCCATTCACTTGTGCCGTGGCAACTTCCGCAGCACGCACGCGGCCGAGGGCAACTACGAGCCGGTGGCCGAGGCGCTGCTGGCCGAAATGAATCTGGACGCCTACTTCCTGGAGTATGACGACCAGCGTTCGGGCGACTTCCGTCCCTTGCGCTTCCTGCCGAAGAACAAGCTCGCCGTGCTGGGCCTGGTCACCACGAAGTTCGGCAAGATGGAATCCAAGGACGACCTGAAGCGTCGCATCGACGAGGCCGCCAAGTACGTGCCGATCGAGCAGCTCGCGCTGTCGCCGCAATGCGGCTTCTCGAGCACGGTGCATGGCAACGACATCGAAGTGCAGGTGCAGCGCGACAAGCTCAAGCTCGTGCTGGACGTGGCGCGCGACGTGTGGGGCGACGCCTGATCGCCGGCGGGGGCGGGTGTGATGCCCGCCTGACGTGACTAGGGCCGTACTGCCCAGGCAGTACGGCCCTTTCCTCGTGCAGCGACCCCGTCAGGGGCCGCCAACACTTACTGGAGCATCTGCTGCGCGCGAGCGTGCAGTTGCGGGTCCTGTTCCAGGGCTTCGCTGATGCCGTTGAACTCGTCGACGGTCAGACCGCTTTCCTGTACCGCCGAGGCCATGCGGTCATTGGCTTCCGCCACGATCTGCTGCTGAGCGGATTGATCCGGGGCGGTCTGCAGACGTTGCGTGTATTCGTCCGACAGGACGGCAACCTTCTGCGCGGATTCGACGAACTGCTGCAGTTGCGCGTCCGTCACCGACGCGGGATCCAGCGCGCCAGCGCTGGCGATCGGATCGGCAGCTGCCGGTGCGGTGCCCGCCATCGGATCCGCTGCCGCCGCACCCGCCATGGGATCGGCCGGAGCGGTCATCGCGCCAGGCGCGGTATGGGTCGGTGCGGGTGCAGCAGTCGCGGGTGCCGTGGCACTTGGCGCGCCAGCGGGCGCAGTCGACTCCGAGACCGAAAAGCTCGAGGTGGGCTGCGCATGCGCGATGGCGGCTGTACCGACACCGGCGCAAAGCAGGGCGGCCGAGCAGAAAGTCGCGATGCGTTTGTGCATGTAAATCCTCCGTGGTTGCGCTGTCAGCGAGTCGCCAGTATCTCTGTGTTGTCAGCTTCGCGTCAGCGAGCGTTTGTTTGAGGCTGTGTCGAGGCATGTCGGCACAGGGCGCCCGAGAGCCGGGCAGCGCAGGGGGTCGATCCCCAGGGGAGGGTGCCCGATTCGGGCAGCCCGTCCGCGGCCAGCGCGGGACGGGCTTTGTTACCGATGCGAGGCCATGACGGCCTCGCTTGACCCGGGCGATCAGGCCTTGGCGAAATTTTCCTGCGCAAAGGTCCAGTTGACCAGGTGGGTCAGGAAGGTCTCGACGAACTTCGGGCGCGCATTGCGCTGGTCGATGTAGTAGGCGTGTTCCCACACGTCGATCGTGAGCAGCGGCACGTCAGCCGTCGTGAGCGGCGTGGCGGCGTTGCTGGTGTTGACGATGTCGACCGAACCATCGGCCTTCTTCACGAGCCAGGTCCAGCCCGAGCCGAAGTTGCCCACGGCGCTGTTGGTGAAAGCTTCCTTGAACTTGGCGAGATCGCCCCACTTGGCCTGAATGGCCTCAGCCAGCTTGCCCGAAGGCTCGCCGCCGCCCTGGGGCGTCAGACAGGACCAGAAGAAGGTGTGGTTCCAGACCTGGGCAGCGTTGTTGAAGATGCCGCCTTGCGAGCTGCGCACGATCTCGACCAGATCCTGGGATTCGTGCGGGGTACCGGCGATCAGCTTGTTCAGGTTCGTGACGTAGGCCTGGTGATGCTTGCCGTAGTGGTAATCGAAGGTCTCGGCGCTCATGTGCGGCTCGAGAGCATCCTTGGCAAACGGCAGGGGGGGCAGCGTGTGTTCCATATCACTCCAGATCAGTTGCGTCACACAGGGTGCGGGCACACCCGGTGTGCCGGCTACAGTCGAGTAGCCAGCGACCTTCGTTGTAGATACGCGGCAGGAATATGTCAATGGATTGCTTGGAAAATTGAGGTGCTGACCTCGCTTGCATCGTGAATTAACCCGGGTATAATTCCGGCGCATCATGTGGTGTCACTGGGAGTCGTACATGTCCTATCCCGCCGATCTGCCTGCTACTGTCTTTGATGGCGGTACGGCCGTCGCCAATGGTCCGCTGGCCGAGACTTTGTCGCTCGGACTGCGTTACGTCGCGCGCCTGCCGGAAGCGGTGCTGGTGGCGTACAGCGACGTCACGGGCGAGCGCCTGGACATCGACTGGTCGGGGGACGAGCAGGCCGTGCTGCAACGATTGCTGCCGGCAGCGCAGATGGCCGCTGCCATGCCCGTGGACGATCCTCGCCGAGGGCCGGGACGGCCCCGATTGGGCGTGGTGGCGCGCGAGGTCACACTGCTGCCCAGGCACTGGGAGTGGCTCAATGCACAATCGGGGGGGGCCTCCGCAGCCCTTCGCCGCTTGATCGACGAGGCGCGCAAGACCAGCGAAGCCCGCGAGAGTCAACGGCGCGCGCAGGATGCGGCCTATCGATTCATGCAGGCGGCTGGTGGTGATCTGCCAGGCTACGAGGAGGCCTTGCGGGCCTTGTATGCGGGCGATGCCCTCCAGTTCGACGCCCAGCTTGCCGCCTGGCCGCCGGATTGGCGCAATCACGCCTTGAGACTGGGATTCGGGCCGCGCTGAGCGGCAGGATGTGGGACAAACGCCACGCGGCCGTGAATGTCTGCCGCGCATGGCATGACGCTCGCTATGATGGACTGGCCGCGGCAGCGGGCCGGGCGTGCGGTCTTTCCGTCAACACCAGCAACGAGGGCAAGCCATGAACATTCTCATCATGATCATCGTGGGCTTCATCGTGGGGCTGATTGCCCGGGCGATCATGCCCGGCACTCAGAAAATGGGGATCATCCTTACCACGATCCTGGGGATCATCGGGGCCGTTGTCGCCGGCTATCTCGGCCAGGCGCTCGGGTGGTATCAGCCGGGCGATGCGCCTGGATGGATTGCGTCGATCATCGGCGCCATCATCGTGCTCGGCATCGTGGGCTTGGTAAGACGTTAGGTTTGACACGGCAGCACCATGAGAAATGGCCAGTCCCGGGAGGGACTGGCCATTTCTCATGCAAAGGGGCGAAAGCCCCTTCACGTCAGTGGTCAGGCGCTGGCGCGATGCTGGTCGCGCAGGGCCTTGATTTGGTCGTGGTTGCGCAGCACGCCGTCGTACTGGCGCTGCACGATGGCACGGATGTTCTCCGGCAGAGTCTCCTGAAGGGCTTCGGCGTACTCCTTCTTGGCGTGGTCTTCACCGCGCTCGCACTCTTCCAGGATGGCCTTGTCTTCTCGACCGGCCACGGCAGCCTTCAGATTCACCCAGCCACGGTGCATGGCACCGGCCACCGTGCCGCTGTCTTCTGGCTTGCCACCAGCTGGGCGACCAAGGCCTGCAGTTCGGCGGCAGCGGCGGCGCATTCCTGGCCACGCGTGCGCAGCAGGTTGCGCAGTTCCGGATTCTTGGCGTCGTCGGCCGCAGCCACGAAGCCCTTCTCGCCGTTCTTGGAGGTCTCGATCAGATGGTTCAGAACTTTGACGACGTTGTCAGCCATGGTGCTTCTCCTAGTTTGACGATGGGTAGGTAAGGGGTCCGAAGCGATTGCTTCGTCCTGCCCAGCATCAAGCAATGCCCATTCCCGATCCGCGGCGAAATTTTGGGAATGCGGCAGAAAATACCGAAGATTGTTACGAAGTCTGACGCAAAGCTGACGCGGTGCTGACGGCGGGCGTGATCGGCCAATTCAGCAAGCGGTGTGCCGATACTCGGTTCGTCGGGACACAGGTATCATCCCGGCCCCACGCTGACCGCCCGGATTCGGGCATTCCCCGATTTACATTGCGTCGCCAACTTTAAAACCCGGTGTCTGCCGCTTGCGTACATTGGATCCATCCCAATGCTTTGCTGCCGGCATGCCGCCGTCGCCTGACTCGCATGGCCAATCAACGTTCTCTCGAAATCGATGTCTTCCGCGGTCTGGTGCTGATCTTCATCGTCGTCGATCACATCAGCGGCAGCGTGCTTGCCTGGACTACCCTGCGCAACTTCGCCATCGCCGATGCCACCGAAGTCTTCGTCTTTCTTGCCGGCCTGGTGACCGCCATGGCCTACACCGGGCTCGCCCGTCGCCGTGGTACCGAGGTCGCAGACCGGCGTTTCTGGAAGCGGTCGTGGGAAATCTACCGCGCCTTCCTCGTCTGCGGCGTGCTGATGTTCGCCGCGGGGGGCCTGCTCCTGTGGTGGCAATTGCAGACGCCGGCCCTGGGTGCGACGGAAGTGAAGGATTTCATCGCGTCGCCAGGCCGCAGTCTGTTCGAAGTGCTGACGTTGCAGCGGCAGCCGTTCCTGGCCGACATTCTGCCAATGTACGCCTTCTTCGCCATCATGGCGCCGCTGGCCATTCGGCTCGCGCGCCGCGATTGGACGTGGCTGCTGGCGGCCAGCGTGGGTCTGTGGCTGATCGCACCCTGGTTGGGTAGCTTCCTGCCGACCACCACCATTCCGCACTGGTCATTCAACCCGTTCGCGTGGCAAATCGTGTTCGTGCTCGGCCTCATCGTGGGCCTGTATCCGGAATTGCCGCAGCAGCCCCAGGGCATCACGCGCCGTCTGCTGACGGTGGCGGCCATCGTGATCGTCGTGATGGGCGCCATCGTCTCGCTGTTCTCGTATCACGAGTCATTGCGTATGATTTTCCTGTCGACCTGGCTCGAGAAAGGATTGCAGACCTTCTCCAAGCCCAATGCGTCGGCGGTGCGCGTGGTGAATTTCATGGCCATCGCCTGGCTGGTGTATGCCGCTGTGCAACGCGGGTGGTTCGATCGCCTGTTTGCGCGGATGAAGCCGGTGGCCCTCGTGGGTAAGAATGGACTCGTATGCTTCGTAGGCGGTGCGGTGATCTCGATTCTGGCCGAGGCCCTGGCGTTCGCGCTGTCGGGCGGCCCGCCCAGCCGGCCGGTGGGCCTGTTGGCGGACGTGGTCGCGATTGCCGCGCTGATCGGCCTTGCGGTCCTGTGGGAACGCCGCCGCGACACGCCGGCACCGCAGCCGGCGCGTCAGGGATTCCCGGTCGTGCCCGCGCAGGCACTGGCCACGCCAGCAGGCGGGCACG
>NZ_JADCNH010000043.1 GCF_018904615.1 Verticiella alkaliphila
CCACGCGCCCCGCCCCCGCCGCCGGCCACTACCCCCGCCCCGCGCGGGCAGACGGGCCGTCGGCGCCAGCTCACCATCATGATCGATCCGGGTCATGGCGGCGAGGATCCGGGCGCCGTGGGCCCCACCGGGCTCTACGAGAAAGACGTGGTCCTGGCCATCGGCAAGATGCTCAAGGAGCGTCTCGATCGCGTGGCCGGCGTGCGCGCCATCATGACCCGCGACCGCGACTTCTTCGTGCCGCTCAACACGCGGGTGCTCAAGGCCCGGCAGGCGCAGGCCGATCTCTTCGTGTCGATCCATGCCGACGCCTTCACCCGCGCGGCGGCCAATGGCTCCTCGGTGTACGCGCTCTCCGAGCGCGGCGCCTCGAGCACGAGCGCGCGCCTGCTCGCCCAGAAGGAAAACGCCGCCGATCTGGTAGGTGGGGTCAATCTCGGCTCGCAGGATGCCCTGATCGCCAAGGTGCTGCTGGATCTGTCCACCACGGCGCAGATCAGCGACTCGATCAAGCTCGGCACGGCTGTGCTCACCCACCTGGGTCGCATCAACCGGCTGCACAAGCCGCGCGTGGAGCAGGCGGGCTTCGCCGTGCTGCGCTCACCGGACATTCCCTCGATCCTGGTGGAAACCGCCTTCATCAGCAACCCGACGGAAGAACGCCGCCTGCGCACCCCGGCCTACCAGCAGCAGATGGCAGCGGCCATCCACAGCGGCATCGAAGGCTACCTGGACGCCAATCCGGCCATCGTCAACATCGCCAGCCGCTGACGCCCGCCCGTCACCGGCCTGGGGCCGGGCAGGACCGCATCCTATAATGCGGTTTTGCCCGGCCCTTTCTCTTCCGATGCAGGATCCGCGCCCCATTGCGCCGCTGCCTGATCTCCTGATCAGCCAGATCGCCGCCGGCGAAGTCATCGACCGCCCCGCTTCCGTCCTCAAGGAGTTGATGGAGAATGCCCTCGATGCGGGCGCCTCCGTCATCGAGGTGCGGCTCGAAGGCGGCGGCATCCGCCGAATCGCCGTCACCGACGACGGCAGCGGCATTGCACCCGAACAACTCCCGCTCGCGCTGGCGCGCCACGCCACCAGCAAGATCGCTTCGCTCGCGCAGCTCGAATCCGTGGCGTCCATGGGATTTCGCGGCGAAGCGCTCGCGTCAGTCGCCTCCGTGGCGCAGGTGAGCATCATCTCGCGTGCTGCACGGTCCGAGCACGCCTGGCAGATCGAGAGCCGTCAAGGGCGCGTGGGCGAGATCACGCCGGCCTCTGGCCCGCTCGGCACCACGGTCGACGTGCGACAGCTCTTTGATCTCGTGCCTGCCCGGCGCAAGTTCCTGAAGTCCGAATCCACGGAGTTCGGCCATTGCCTGGACGCTTTCGAGCGGCTGGCGCTTGCCTTCCCGCACATCGCCTTCCGGCTCTATCACCACGATCGTCTGCAACGACAGTGGCTGCCGGGCAGCATGTCGCAGCGCATTGGCGGGGTGCTGGGCGAGGCATTCGTGCAGGAGGGACTGCTCGTCGAGTCGGCCGCGGGCGCCATCGCCGTGCGCGGCGTGATCTGCAGGCCCACAGCATCCCGCGCACGGGCCGACCGCCAGTATCTTTACGTCAATGGCCGCTTCGTGCGCGACCGCACCGTGGGCCACGCCTTGCGCAATGCCTATGCGGACGTCCTGCACGGCGATCGCCAGCCGGCCTATGTGCTGTTTCTTGACATCGACCCGACCGCCGTGGACGTGAACGTCCATCCGGCCAAGCACGAGGTGCGGTTTCGCGACAGTGGCGCGGTGCACCGCTTCGTCGGCCAGGCCGCGCGCGAAGTGATCGCCGTGCCCGCCGGGGGCAGCATCGATCGCGAGACGGGCGAGATCCTGCCCAGCGGCCAGGATGCCGCGCCTTCCCTGGCCGATGCCCCGACGGGCGCACCGGACAGCCGGTTCGCGCCGGTTGCCCGCGATGTCTTTGCCGTGGCACCCGGGCCCACGTCCGGAAGCGGTGACGCTCGCCCGGCTTGGCGCGCCGGGGTGCAGATGCCGTTCGCCCTGCGTGAGCCGGTCACCCCGCTCGCCACCCGGCTTGCCGCCTACCGTCCGCTGCCCGACACCGCGCCCGTCACGCTGGACGACGCACCGCAACCGTTCGCCGCGGCCTTCGCGCAGAGCGCGGATTCGCGGGCGCCGTCCCCCCTCCCTGCGACAGGCGACAATCTGCCGCTTGGCATGGCACTCGCGCAATTGCATGGCATCTACGTGCTGGCGCAGAACGCCCGCGGCCTGGTGCTGGTCGACATGCATGCGGCTCACGAGCGGGTCGTGTACGAGCAGTTGAAGACGGCGCTCGATGCACGCGAGATTCCGCGCCAGCAGTTGCTGGTGCCCGTGGTGTTCGCGGCGCACGAGCGCGACGTGGCCCTGGTGGAAGAGCACATCGATGCCCTGGCCGCGCTGGGCTTCGAGATCCACGGCGCGGGCCCTGCCGCCTTGGCCGTGCGGGCCGTGCCCGCCGTGCTGGCGCAGGCCGACGTCGAATCGCTAGCCCGCGACATCCTGGCCGATCTCGCCGAAGCCGGCGTGTCCCGTGTGTTGGAGCAGGCCCGAAACACCCTGCTATCGACCATGGCCTGCCATGGCTCCGTGCGGGCCAACCGCCGGCTCACGCTGGCGGAGATGAATGCCTTGCTGCGCCAGATGGAATCCACCGAGAACGCAGACCAGTGCAACCATGGTCGTCCCACGTGGGTGCAGCTGCCGCTCGCCGAGCTGGACCGACTCTTTCTGCGCGGCCAATGACCCCGTCCCTGCCGCCTGCCAACGCGCCGGGGCGCGCGCCGGTCATCTGCCTCATGGGTCCGACGGCTGCCGGCAAGAGCGCCACGGCCCTGGCCATCGCCGAGCGCTGGCCGGTGGAGATCGTCAACGTCGATTCCGCCACGATCTATCGCGGCATGGACATCGGCACTGCCAAGCCCGACGCCGCCGAGCGCGCGCGAGTGCCCCAGCACCTGCTCGACATCGTGGATCCGGCCGAATCGTATTCGGCGGCGCGCTTTCGCAGCGACGCCCTGGCCGCCATCGCGGACATCCAGGCGCGCGGGCGTCTGCCTGTGCTCGCGGGCGGCACCATGCTGTACTTCAAGGCCCTACGGGAAGGCCTGGCCTCGCTGCCGGATGCCGATCCGGCGTTGCGCGAAGCGCTCGAGGCGCGGGGTCGGGCCGAGGGCTGGCCCGCGCTGCATGCGGCGCTTGCGCGCCTGGATCCGGTCACGGCCGCCCGCCTTGCCCCCAACGACAGCCAACGCATCCAGCGCGCCCTGGAAATCTGTCAGCTCGCGGGCCGGCCGATGTCAACGCTCCTCGCCGAGGACACGACGGCGCCACAGGACGTGGCGCACCTCGACTTCGTCGAAGTGAGTCTGGAGCCGTCGGATCGAGCGGCCCTGCACGCGCGCATCGCGCAGCGCTTCGATGCCATGTTGGCTGCGGGCCTCGTCGAGGAGGTGGCCCGCTTGCGCGAGCGCGCCGACCTGCACGCCGGCTTGCCCTCGATCCGCTGTGTGGGCTACCGTCAGTTCTGGGCGCATCTAGCCGGCGAATGCAGCCGCGCATCCGCGCGCGAGCAGGCCATCGCCGCCACGCGCCAGCTCGCCAAGCGCCAGCTCACGTGGCTGCGGGCCCGGCCGCAACGCGCCGCGTTCGACTGCCTCGCGCCGGACGTGGCCCTGCAGGCGGTCGAGCACCTCACCCGCTACCTGGATTGACCCGACATTTCCCGCGGCACTGCCGCCCTACCCTCGTCTCTTCGAGTACACCATGGCCCTGCTACACGACGATGCTTTGAACACGCTGTTTCGCGACGCACGCTCGCACAATGGCTGGAAGGACGTCCCGGTCACCGAGGACGAACTGCGCCAGGCCTACGACCTCGCCAAGTTCGGCCCGACCAGCGCCAACTGCAGCCCCATGCGCGTTGTTTTTCTCACCACGCCCGAGGCCATCGCGCGCCTGTTGCCGGCGATGAGCGAAGGCAACCAGGACAAGACGCGCACCGCGCCGGTGGTGGCGATCTTTGCCAACGACAGCAAGTTCTACGATCGCATCCCCGAGCTCTTTCCGCACAACCCGGGTGCCCGCGAGTGGTTCACCGGCAGCGAGGCCGCTGCGCAGGCCACGGCGTTCCGCAATGGCACCCTGCAAGCTGCATACTTCATGCTGGCCGCGCGCGCGGTGGGTCTGGATTGCGCACCGATGTCCGGGTTCGATCCGGCCAAGGTCGAAGCCGAGTTCTTCCCTAACGGGCAGGACAAGGTGAACTTCATTTGCGCCCTGGGCCACGGCGATCACGACAAGGTCTTCGCCCGTCTGCCGCGCCTGGCGTTCGAGGACGCCTGCCGCGTCGAACGCTGAGCGTCGTGGCAGCGCCTGGTCTCGCCAGGCGCGCTTGGCATCCTGTCACGGCCCGCGCCGCCAGACGCGCGGCATCACGCCGAAGCGGGCGCGAAACGCCTTGCTGAAGTGGCTCAGGCTGGCATAGCCCACGTCCAGCGCCACCTGCGTCACGGGGATGCCCTCGGCCAATTGCCGCGCCCCCGCCTGCAGGCGCAATTCACGGACGTGGCTGTGAATCGTCGTGCCGGTGGCCAGGCGGATCCCGCGCCGCAAGTCCTTCTCCGACACGCCAGCCGCACGGGCGAGCGTCGCCGCCGACCACGGCTCCATGTAGCGCTGCGCCAGCAGCGCCAGGGCACGGCCAGTGCCGCCACGCTGACGCGTCGAAACGGGAGCCGGAACAGCATTCGGTTGACGACTTGCCAGCAGATCGATGACGCGAGCGAGCAGATCGTGCACCTGGCTGCGCCGCCACACCCGCTGGGCCGCGGGGTGTGCCACCGGTGGCGCGTCCAGCGCACCTGCCATGCGCAGCAAGCCCTCGCCTGCCGGGCAGGACACCAGGAACCCGCCGCGTTCAGGCACGCTGAACTGTGCATCCTTCAACGCGAGCAAGGCGTCGGTCAGCGCAAACGTCGTGCTGCGCGCCAGTGCTGTGCGTGAGAAGCGGACATCGACCAGATGCATGGCAGCGCCCGCCGGCAGGCGCACGACGCTTCCCAACGAATCCGGTTGCTGGAACAGCACGAGCGAGCCCGGGGGTGGCCGGCACACGGCGCCCCGCTCGAAGGCGAGCGTCGGCTCGCCAGCCAGCCAGATCTGGATGCCAAAGACGGCGGTGCCCGGTGCCGGCAACGCCAGCGTCTGGCTGGGCCTGCCGCGCAGCACGACCAGACTGACGCCATCCTCCACCCGCTCCAGCAACGTGATGCTGTCTTCCCAGGCGGGTGTGTCCGGGACAGTGGGCAGCGTTTCGCGCCACCACTCGTGCGGCTTGGGCGGCACTTGGTAGAGGCCGGCTACCGGTAGATGCGCAGACACGACACGCCCCTCTGATTTTGGCTGCGATTTCGTCAATCGCGGCCAGGATTTCGCCAGTGCAGGACAACGATCCTGCGGATAATCAACACGATCGCTAATAATTCTCATTATATTTTTAACGTTCTGCCATGCAACAGCCCTCCATGCACGCTTTCCGTCTCACTGTTCTTGCCGGCGCAATAGCAGCCGGTGCCGGCATGGCTGCGCAGGCGCAACCCGCCACGCCCGCACAGCTCGCGCCGATCGTGGTGCGGGACGCTCCCCATCCGCTGGATGCATCGCGCGGGGATGCGTATGTCGCCACACGGGCGTCCGCTGCGCTCAAGAGCCAGGCAGATCTGCTGGAGACCGCCCAGACTGTCAACGTGGTGACTCGCGCAGAAATGGAACGCCAGGGCTCGACCTCCGTCGCCCAGGCACTGCGCTACACACCGGGCGTCATCGCGCAGTATGGCGATACCGACGTGCGCCATGACTGGCTGACCATTCGCGGGTTCACGCCCGCCCGGTACCTGGACGGTCTGGTGCTGCCCTTCGGCGCGCGCGGCTATGCCCAGCCTCGCATCGAGACCTACGGACTGGAGCGCATCGACGTCCTGAAAGGTCCGGCCTCCGGCCTGTACGGCCAGAGTGCGCCGGGCGGATTGATCGACATGACCAGCAAGCGCGCCAACGGCGAACGTGTGCGCGAGATCGAACTGCAACTGGGCAGCCACGCCCGCCGTCAGCTCGGATTCGACCTGGGTGGCCAGGCCAATGAGGCAGGCACTGTCAGCTATCGCGTGACCGGCGTGGGCCGCAGGAGCGACACGCCGTACGACCACGTCGACGATGACAAGGCCTTTCTGCAAGCCGCGCTGGCATTCCAGCTCTCGCCGCGCACGCGGCTCGAAGGGACAGCGCAGTACCAGCGCATCGTATCCGATGGCGGCGGCGGCGCGCCTGCCCTGCCCGTGCTCGGCACGCTGCAGCCCACGAGCGCGGGCACGATTGCCCGCAGCCGCTATGTGGGTGACCCGGATTACGACCGTTTCACGAACACCCAGACATTCGTGGGCTACACCCTGGAGCATCGCTTCAGCGAACACACCGGCTTTCGCCAGACGGCCCGCATCAGCGACGTCGACACCGATTCACGCCGCGTGCAGATCGGCCTCATGGCCAGCCCCACTCAGGCTGTACGGTACGCCTGGGCGTTCCCCGAGTCCGCGCGTGCTTTCCAGATCGACAACCAGTTCCACACGGCGTTGACGACGGGCCCGCTGCGTCACCGCGTGCTTGCCGGCGTGGACTACCTGCGCGAGACGGCCCATTTCACGGAAAGCCAGCTGAACATCCTCACCAATGCCAGCGGTGGCTACGCGCTCTTCGATCCGTACGCGCCGCAATACGGCGACTTCGATATCGCCACCCCGCCTGACGGCCTGAACATCGATCAACGCCGTTCGCAACTGGGCGCCTACGTGCAGGACCAGATCGAATGGGATCGCCTGCATGTGGTGCTGTCTGCCCGGCACGACCGCGTCAGGCTGGACACCCATTCGCGGCAGGCGGCCGGCACGACCACCGATGCCAATGGCGACATCAATCGCACGACCTTCCGTACCGGCGCAAGCTATGTGTTCGACAGCGGCGTGGCGCCCTACGTGAACTACGCCACCTCGTTCCAACCCGTGCCCGGCAGCACGCGCACGGGGGCGGCGCTGCGGCCGACCACCGGCAAACAGGTCGAGGCCGGCATCAAGGTGCAACCCGAGGGCAGTCGCGCCCTGCTCACACTCGCCGCCTTCCAGATCACGCAGGACAACGTCAGCGCGCCCGATCCGCAGAACACGCGATTCAGCGTGCAGACCGGGCAGGTCCGGGCGCGTGGCCTGGAGCTCGAAGGCAAGGCCAGCGTGAACGACAGCCTGGACGTGAGCTTCTCCTATGCGCTGACCGACAGCGAGATCACGCGCACCAATGCGGCCGACACCGTGGGCCAGGTGGGCAACCGCATGGCCTTCGTGCCGCGGCACCAGGCCTCGGTATGGGCCGACTACACGGTGCGTAGCGGCCCGCTCGCCGGGTTGGGACTGGGCGCCGGCGTGCGCTATCGCGGCAGCTTCTTCGGCGATCTGAACAACACGCATGCGCTGCGCCCGGTCACCCTCGTCGACGCTGGCATCCGCTACGATCTCGGCCAGGCCAGTGCACGCCTGCGCGGCATGCAGCTGGCTCTGAATGTCAGCAATCTCTTTGACAAGACCTACGTGGCCAACTGCCTGGGCGCCACCGGCTGCTATTGGGGCACGGAGCGCACCGCTGTCGCCAGCCTGCGCTATCGTTGGTGAGCATGTCGGCGCAAGGCGGTGCATTCACTTCCATCCTGCGGGCCTACCGGGGCAGGCTGGCCGCGGTCACGCTGCTCTCGGCAGTCGGTGCGGGCGTCGGCGTGGCAGTCATCGCCTACATCAATCAGCGCCTGCTCAACCCCGCGGCAGCCGGCGAGAGCGCGCTGGCGGGTCTATTCGGTCTGCTCGGGCTCTTGCTGGTGAGCGCGGCCGGCGCGCAACTCGGGCTCACCGCACTCGGGCATCGCATGGTGTTCGATCTGCGCATGACGCTCGTCAAGCGCTGGATGGACACAGAACCGGAGCGCGTGGCGCAGATCGGCGCCGCGCGCATTCTCGCCGTGCTTTCGAACGACGTTCGCCAGATCACTCTGGCCTTCGTGCAGCTGCCGGAACTGCTCTTTGGCATCGCGCTGACCAGCGCAGCATTCGGCTACCTGGGCTGGCTTTCCCTACCGCTGCTGGCGGCGACGCTGGCCTGGCTGGCCACGACGGTGGCACTTGGCTGGCCGTTGGTGGCGCGCATGCATCGATCGCTGCGGCATCTACGCCAGGCCGAAGATGCGATGCAGACGCAATATCAGACATTGATCCAGGGGGCCAAGGCGTTGACCTTGAATCGCCACCGCGCCGCTCGCGTCTTCGGCACCGACGTGACAGCGGCCGCCGACGCCTATCGCCACCACGTCACCCGCGCGACCGCTATCACGCACTCGCCAGTCAATGGGCGAACGTCATGGTGCTGGGCACCATCGGGATCGTCTTTCACCTGACCAGCCACCTGGGCTTGGCATCCACCGCGGTCGCCGCCACCTACGCGCTGGCCATTCTCTTTCTGCGCGCACCGCTGGTGGCCGCCGTCTCGGCGGTGCCGACGATGCTCGCCGCGCGCGTCGCCCTGCGCCACATCGACAGCCTGCATCTGGCCGCCGCCGACCCGGGCTTCCCCGTGCCCGCCCCCGCGCCGTGGCACGAGTTGCGCCTGACGGACGTGGCCTACACCTATCCTGGCACCGGTGCTGCCGCGCCGTTCACCGTCGGCCCGCTGAATCTGTCCGTGCGGCGCGGGGATACCCTCTTCGTGATTGGCGCCAACGGCAGCGGAAAGTCCACGCTCGCGCAGTTGCTGACCGGATTGGCGTGGCAGACAAGCGGCACGATCGCCATCGACGGCCAAGTGCTCGCCCCGGCCGATCGCGCACACCTGCGCCAGCGCTGCGCCGCCGTCTTCACGGATTTCCATGTCTTCCAGGACCTGATCGGCCCCGGGGGAGCCACGGCAGATGCGACCCTGCGCGACACGTGGCTCAGCCACCTGCAACTGCGTGGCAAAGTCCCGGTGGCGGGCAACCGGCTGCTCGATACGCGATTCTCGCAAGGCCAGCGCAAGCGGCTGGCGCTGCTGCAGGCCGTGCTGGAAGAGCGGGACATCCTGCTCCTGGATGAATGGGCTGCCGATCAGGATCCACACTTTCGGCAGCACTTCTACGACGTGCTCCTGCCCGCGCTCAAAGCCGAGGGCAAGACGCTCATCATCATCAGCCACGACAATGCCTACTTTCATCACGCAGATCATCTGTGGCACATGCACGAAGGCCGCCTGACGTTGCTGACCGGCGAGCAGCGCGAAGCGGCCTGTCGTCGGCCGCTGTCCGTGGAGCCCCCATCGTGAGCGCGGCTTTGGCAGGCGGCGCGACGCGGGCGCAAGGCACTATCCTGCGTGCCGGCATCACCGGGGCGTTGCTGCTGACCGTAAGCATCGCCCTGCACATCACCCTGCAGCTGCGTGAGACAGCCGCTGTCTCTGCGGCGCTCTCCACCACGCTGCACAACTGGCTCATCGGCCCTCGCGTGGTGGCCGGACTCGTGGTGGGCAGCTGCCTGGGCGTGGCCGGGGCGCTGATGCAGGCCATCGCGCGCAATCCGCTGGTGTCGCCCGATCTGCTCGGCGTCACGGCCGGCGCCCAGCTCGGCCTGATGGCATCGCTGGTGCTGCCCGTGGCCTATGGTCTGCCGTCGGTGTTCCTGGGCGGTGTGCTCGCAGCGTTCGCCACGTTCGCCCTGGCCGGTGGAAGCAGGACGACCCCGCTGCGCCTGATCCTGGCGGGCGTGGCAATCGGTCAGGCGCTCAGCGCGATCCTCACCCTGCTTCTGAGCCTGAACGATCAGGCCGCCATGGTGATCTCGCTCTGGAACACGGGCAGCTTGCAGCAAGTCGGCTGGGACGGACTGCGGCCGGCCTTGTGGGTGCTTCCGGTCGCCGCGCTCGTCATCGGCTTGCTGGCGCGCCCCTTGGCCACCACCTTGCTGGAGGACGCGGTGATGCGCTCGCTGGGCGTGGCCACGGCACGGCTGCGCACCATCACGCTCCTGCTCGCCAGCGTGCTCGCCGCGCTGGCCATTCATCTGGCGGGACCCCTCGGCTTCGTCGGCCTGCTCGTGCCCAATCTGCTGCGGATCGCCTATGGCATCCATCGCCCCCTTCCCCTGCTGGGACTGAGCCTGTTGTGGGGCGGCGCTGCCACCCTGTTGGCAGATACCATCGGCATGGCGCTCGCCCCATGGCTGACCATGCCCTTCGGCGTGCTCTCCGCCATCCTGGGCGCGCTCACACTGCTCGCGCTGTTGCACCTGCGCGGCGGGACTGTCGCGCATGCCCCCTCGGCCGTCCGTGCCCACGCCCGGCGGCCAAGGCTGCCCCTGCCTGCATTCGTTCTGCTCAGCCTTGGCCTGATCTGCGGCCTGGTTTTTGTAGGAACCTTCAGTGTTGGATCCGCGCATGATACGCCGCTCGGGGGATGGCATGCCTGGCTCGCGGGGGATGCCATGGCGGTGGCACTCGCGGACTTGCGCTTGCCACGCTGGAGCGCGGACCTGGGCGCGGGGGCGTTGCTGGCACTGGCCGGCGTCATCCTGCAGGATGTCACTCGCAATCCACTCGCCGGCCCCGAGATCCTCGGTGTCAACCAGTTCGCGGGGCTGGCCGTCCTTGCCACGCTCACGCTCGCGCCTCACCTGGGCGACACGTGGCGTGTCGGCATCGCCTGGAGCGGCGCCGGGCTGGCCCTGGCACTGGCCATCGGCCTGAACCTGCGCCACGGCCTTGAGCCGATGCGCCTGACGATCACGGGCTTCGCGCTGGCAGGCCTGGCGATGGCGCTGGGCAGCCTGCTGCTCGCGCAATACAGCGGCAACGTGGCGCAAGGCCTGATCTGGCTGGTCGGCAGCAGCTATGGGCGCACGTGGCGCGATGTGGCGCTACTGCTGCCCTGGCTGTTCGCGGGAGCCTGCCTCGCCGCACTCGCAGCGCGTTCCCTCGACGTGCTACGGCTCGGCACAGATACCGCCAGAAGTCTCGGCCTGCCCGTGCTCCGGCACCGCATGGCGCTGATCACGCTGGCGGCGATGCTCACGGCAGCGGCCGTCGCGACGGTCGGGCCCGTCGCCTTCATCGGTCTGCTGGTTCCTCATGGCGTGCGCCTGCTCGGCTTTCATCGGACGGCACACCGCCTGGTGGCCGCCCCGCTGCTCGGCGCCCTGCTGCTGCTCGCCGCGGACGTGCTGGCGCGCGCGCTTTTCGCGCCGCTCGACATCCCGCTGGGCATCGCCACGGCGGCTGTCGGCACGCCGGCCTTCCTGCTGCTCCTGGCCCGTACCTGGCTGCGTCCGGGGGGAAGTTCCTCATGACACGGGTCTCGCCGGATCGCCGCCGCTGGCTTGCGGCAGGCATGGCCGCAGGCCTTGCCCTGGCTTCAGGCGTGCGGAGTGCCGGCGCGCGCGCTGCGCCGTCGACTGTGGCGCAGCATGGCATTGGCAACGCCAGCACCTCGACAACACCAGCGGGCATCAGCCTGGTCAGCGCGAAGGCAGGCGAGACCGCGGCGGCCCATCTGGCCACGCTGGACGATTTCTCCACCGAACTCGCCGTCAGCCTGGGACTGGCGCCGATCGCCGTCGCGAATCTGACACGTTACCGACAATACGTCGGCATCGCGGCCCAGCATCTGGCCACCGCGCGCTCGCTGGGCAGCCCTCAGCAGCCGGATCTGGACACCCTCGTGCGCAGCCGGCCGGACCTGATCGTCGGCGTGGACATGCTGCATCGCAGTCTCTTTGCACGTCTGGCAAGCATCGCCCCCACCGTCATCCTCGACGCCAATCTGCGTCCCGACGGCGAGGACGCTGTCTCCCGGGCCACCGCCATGTTGCATGCCCTGGCGGCGTTCACCGGCCGGCAGGTGCAGGCACACGAAGTCAGCACCGCCTGCGCGCGTGCGCTGGCCGAGTCGCGCCGGCGGGTGCGCGAGCACGGCTATGCGCGTCGACCTGTCGCTGTTCTCTTTCCGCTCACGCGTGAGGGCAGCTTCATCGTGTCCAACCAGCAGACGTTGATCGAAAGCGTGATGCGCCGCCTCGATCTCTTACAACCCTGGCCGCTGACCTCGGCCACCGCCCTGCATCGCCGTCTGCCGTGGCGGGCCCTCGCCGCCCACCCGGATGTCTGCGTGCTCTTCATCGGTGGCCAGCAGGCCAGTCCGTTCTTCGATACGCCCCTGTGGAAGGACCTGCCCGTGGCGCGCTCTGGCCGCTTCACTTTCCTGGACACGCCGTATTGGAGCTTCGGCGGCCCCGTCTCCGCGGGCCGCCTGGCCGGACAGATCCGCGAGGCCATCGAGCGCCTTCCGCCCGTGACGAGCAGGACGCCATGACGCTCACCCTCGACGCCCTGTTCGCCGGCCCGCTCGCCAGCCACGCCGACGCCCTGCAGCCCGCGCAAGCGACGGACGTCGCCATGCCGCTGCCGGCGTTACTGAACCCAGACACCCTGGGCACGCTGCTCGAACGCTTCGCGCCAGGGCACAGTTCCACGCTTCGGCGGCCGCTGGTATCGGAATGGTCGAGACACTACTTCTCGCGATTGATGCCGCCCGTCACGGCCACACTGCTCCTCACCAAGCAACCGTTGGCGCTGAGGCTCGAAGACCTGTCGCTGATCCTGGACGTGCATGGCCGGCCGCATGCGTTCCGACACCATGGTCTGCCTCAGCCCGCTGTGGCCGACAGTGCGCTTGCAACGCGCGTCGCGCCACTGCTCGATGCTCACCTCAGCCCGCTCATCGAGGCTTTGGCGGCTTACGCCAGGCTCTCGCCGCGCGTGTTCTGGAGTAACGCAGCCAACTATGCCGAATGGACCATCAGCACGCTGAGCAGTCACTTGTCCGAAGCCTCGGCACAGGAGGCACACGCCCTCGTGGACGAACCACAGCGGCCCAATGGCAGTACGAATCCCTGGCACCGGCCCGTCACCTATGTCGAACGCCGGGATGCCCAGGGGCGCGTGCATCGCTGGCGGCGGCGTCGGATCTGCTGCCTGCGGTATCAGATCCCCGATACCGCCATGTGCGCCAACTGTCCTCTCCACACCGCGGATCAGGACAAGCTGGCGCCTTGAGTCAGGCCGCAGCCTGGGCAGCGTCGGCCGGGCGTGCGGCGTCCAGCGCTGCCTGCGCCCCGCGCAGTGCCGTACGCAGGCCTTCTTCCACCACGGGGTGATAGAACGGCATGTCGAGCATCTGCGCCACGGTGAGGTTCTGCTGCAGTGACCACGCAAGCAGGTGCGCCATGTGTTCGGCCGTCGGGCCGATCATCTCGGCACCCAGGAAGCGCCCCGTGCGCTTGTCCGCGTACACGTGCAGCAGGCCACGATTCTTGCGCATCACGCGGCTGCGGCCCTGGTCGCCAAAGTCCACTTCGCCGGTGACGAAGCTGCCTTCCTCGAGCTTGCTGTAGCCCGCGCCCACCACCATCACCTGCGGATCGCAGAAGACGACGGCAATCGGCGCGCGCCGAAGACCCGGCTCCACCTTCGGGAAGTTCGCCGCGTTCTGGCCAGCGATACGGCCTTCGTCAGACGCTTCGTGCAGCAGCGGCACCGTGTTGTTCGCGTCGCCCGCGATGAAGATCGGGGTCTTCCCGATCTGCATCGTCGTGCGGTCGAACTCGGGCACGCCACGCTCGTCGAGCTTGGCGCTGGTGTTCTCCAACCCGAGGCCGCCCACGTTGGGCTTGCGGCCCGTGGCAGCGAGCAGGTAATCGAAGCGTTCGGTGCGGGTCTGGCCTTCCAGATCCTCGAAGGTCACTTCGACTTCATCGCCCACGCGACGGATGTCGTGCACCTTGGCGTCCGTGTCCAGATAGAACTCGGACTGGAAAATCTTCAGGGCGCTGTCGCGCACCGGCGGATCCGTGAGGCCGCTGAGCAAGCTGCCCAGACCGAAGACGCGCACTTCCACGCCCAGACGCGAGAGCGCCTGGCCGAGTTCGATGCCGATGACGCCGGGGCCGAACACCACCACGCGGCGCGGCAGATCCTGCCAATCGAAGACGTCGTCGTTGACGATGAGCCGGTCGCCAGCCGCCTTGAACTTGTCGATGATCACCGGTGCGGACCCCGTGGCGATGACGACCGCCTTGGCTTCGACGCGGGTGTGATCGTCCACTTCCAATACCGTGTCGGACACGAAGCGCGCGAATCCACGCAGCTTGTCCTCTTCCGGGTAGCTTTCTACCGCATCCAGGATGAAGCCCACGAACCGGTCACGCTCGGTACGCACGCGGTGCATCACTTCCTTGCCTTCGATGCGCGTTGGGCCGTCCACATAGACGCCGAAGCCAGGCGCTTCACCAATGGCGTGCGCGGCTTCGCCCGCGGCGATCAACAGCTTGGAGGGCATGCAGCCCACACGGGCGCAGGTGGTGCCGTAGACGCCGCTCTCGATCACCAGGGCGCGCTTGCCCGCAGCCTTGGCCGCGCGGTAGGCATTCATGCCGGCGGTGCCGGTGCCGATGATGGCGACGTCAGTGTGCAGTGTCTTCATTCTCTGGATTTCCAACAAACGGGGGGTGGCAGCGTCCGTCACGTGCGACGGACGCTGGCCGGACTACCGGGGGATTACAGCGAGGACGCCTTCAGCTCGTCCAGGCCGCCCACGAGCTTGCCGTTGACGAAGATCTGGGGAGCCGTCATCTTGCCGCTCACGGCGCCCAGCACCTTGCCGCGGTTGCGGTGATCCAGCGGGATCTCGATGTACTCGTAGCCCTTGGACTTGAGCAGATCCTTGGCTTCGCTGCAGAAGGGGCAGCCGGGCTTGGTGAAGACCACGACCTGCTCGGGCTTCTTGGCCTCGGGATTCAGGTAGTTGAGCATCGTGTCGGCGTCGGACACTTCGAAGGGGTCGCCTTCCTTTTCCGGCTCGATGAACATCTTTTCGACGACGCCATCACGCACGAGCATGGAATAGCGCCAGCTGCGCTTGCCAAAGCCGATGGCGCTCTTGTCCACCAGGAGGCCCATGCCTTCCGTGAATGCACCGTTGCCGTCCGGCACCAGGGTAATGTTGGCACATTCCTGATCCTTGGCCCACTCGTTCATCACGAAAGTGTCGTTGACCGACACGCACAGGATGTCATCCACGCCGCTGGCCTTGAACGTGGGGGCGAGCTCGTTGTAGCGCGGCAGGTGGGTGGACGAGCAGGTCGGCGTGAACGCGCCAGGCAGCGAAAACACGACGACAGTCTTGTTCTTGAAGAGGTCGTCCGTGGACACAGACTTCCACTCGTTGCCGACGCGCACGGGGAACGTCACGCTCGGAACCTTCTTGCCTTCGTGGTTGGGCAGTGCCATGAATCAAACTCCTTGTGTCTGGTGTGAGGTCGCGCAGGGGGGATACCGCTGCGAGAGACTGCAGTATGGCGCTTTTGGAAATATGAATCAAATCTATTGTTCTAATTCGACCGATACCCTATAACTATCAAGACGGATGACACCTATCGCCGCCAGCCCATCCGCTCGAGCTCATCCATGAGCTCGAGCGCGAGTGCAGCACCGGCAGGATTGACCCCCAGGTCCCGACGCAGGCGGGCCGCCACGCGCAACCGTCGCAGGGCTGCGGCGTCGAATTGCCAATGGCGGGAGTCGGCCGGGGCGCGGGGCTCGGCCACGCCTTCGGCGACGAATTCGAGCACCCAAGCCTCACGCACCCGGCACACTCGGCAGGCGTCGGCGAGCGACACCCATTCCGTCTCGCCCACGATACTCACACTGTCGTGTTCGCGCATGGTTCAGCTCCCCTGAGTGGCGCGCGGATCGAACGCAAACGCCTTGGCCATGTCCTGATAGAAAGCCTTTGCCGACGGCGTGTCGGCTGGCGGCCAGACCACCTTCAGTGCCACGTAGAGATCGCCTGCCGGATTACCCGGCAGGCCACGGCCACGCAGACGAAGCTTGCGTCCGTCGGCCGAGTTCGCCGGCACCGTGAGCGATACCGGTCCGGCTGGCGTGGGCACCTCCACACTCGCGCCCAGGGCCGCCTCCCAAGGGGCAACGGGCAATGTCACGGTGAGATCCCGGCCCTCCACGTGATACCGCGAATGTGGCCGGAACGCCACTTCCAGATACAGATCTCCTGGTGGGCCGGAGATGCCCGGCAGACCCTGGCCCGCCAGCCGAATCTGCTGCCCTTCCCGAATGCCAGGGGGAATGCGCACGCTCAACACGCGTTCCTGCAGGCGCACCCGGCCATCGGGCTGAGGCACGGGCACGCGCAGGCTGATCTCGCGCGTGGCGCCCGCAAAGGCGTCCTCCAGATCGATGACGATGCGCGCGTGCTGGTCCTCGCCCTGGGCGGAGGAGCCGCCAAAGCCCTGCCCTGCTCCGAAGCCGGGACCACCGCCCGCAAAACTCCCGGACCGACCGCCGAAGAGCGACTCGAAGAAGTCGCTGAATTGCGCGGCTTCGTCGGCCGTGAAGGGACGCTGCTGGCCGAAGCCCCCTGGCCCCGGACCGGATTGCCCGTCCCATCCGGGCGGCGGACGGAAATCCTGCCCCGCCCGCCAATTGCTGCCGAGCGCGTCGTAGGCGGCGCGCTTGTCCGGATCCGACAAGGCCTCGTAGGCCTCGGCCACGTCCTTGAAGCGTGCCTCGGCATCCGGCTCCTTGCTGACGTCCGGATGGTACTTGCGCGCGAGCCGGCGATACGCCTTCTTGATGTCCTCTGCCGGGGCATCGCGCGCCACGCCAAGCAGCTGATAGTAGTCCTTGTAATCCACGTGAGAACGCCTCCTGAAAGACGCCCGCACAGGCCTCACCCGGCCTGCACGATCGAACGACGAATGACGCTTGAAATCCCGTCACTGCTTCCCATATGTGGGGTCAAGAGGGCGGTTTCAACGCCTTCGCCACAGGCGGCGCGTGCGTCGCAGCCGCCGTGTCACCCACGCTAGAGGAGTTCTGCCATGTACGCATCCATGCTTCGCATGCCGGGCGATCTGCTCGCCCAATTCGACACCCTGCAACGTCAGATGGAGCACGCGCTGGGCCTGCGCGGGGCGGCCAGCATCCGGGGCGGCGGTCGCGACACGTTTCCGGCCATCAACATGGGCACCACCCCGGACGCCATTGAAGTCTACGCCTTCGTGCCGGGTGTGGATCCCGCCTCGCTCGACGTGAGCATCGACAAGGGGCTGCTCAGCATCAGCGGCGAGCGAGCCGCGGGCGTGCCCCAGGACGGGGTGAGTGCGGTGTACGCCCGCGAACGATTCGCCGGCAAGTTCAAGCGCGTGATCGCCCTGCCCGACGACGCCGACCCGGCCCAGGTGACGGCCAAGGCCGATGACGGCGTGCTGCGCATCACCATCCGCAAACTCGAATCGTCCAAGCCGCGTCGCATCGACGTGCAGTGAAACCCGACACGAGGAGAACGACCATGACCAACGACATCGTCCAAAAGCCTGACACTGCCGCTGCCGACACGCGGGCCGCCGAGACGCCCGCGGTATCACCGGCCGTCGACATCTGGGAAACCGAAGCCGGCATCGAGCTCGCCGCCGACCTGCCGGGCGTGTCCCGCGAGTCTCTCAATCTCGGCATCGATGGCGACACGCTCACCATCGAAGGCACCGTGGCCTTGCAGGAGAGCGCCGGCATGCAGGCCATCCACGCCGACGTGCGCTCGCCCACTTTTCGCCGCAGCTTCACACTGAGCCGGGAGCTGGACGCAAGCCGCATCACGGCGAACCTGCGCCATGGCACGCTGCGGCTCACCATCCCGCGCCAGGAGGCGGCCAAGCCGCGGCGCATCGAGGTGAGCACGTCGGCGTAATCTCTTGCGAGGCCATCGGGAGGAGCCAGCCACCTGCCGCGAGCGGGCTCATCGGCCTGGTCGCGGCACACGCTCCTCACGTACCTGCACCCGTTCTCTCTAAGCCGTTCCGCGCAAGCGGAGCGGCTTTTCTTCTGCCCAAGCCGACTCTATGATGGCCGGATGAAGGTCGCCCACGCATGCGGCCCATCCCGGCATCTGGAGGAGACAGGCTTGGAATTCCTGACCGACGAACAGCGGATGATCCGCGACACGGCGCGCGAGTTCGCGCAGCGGGAGCTGGCCCCGCATGCCGCCCAGTGGGACCGCGACGGCGCGCTGCCCCGCGAGATGCTGACGGCCCTGGGCGAGGTGGGTCTGCTGGGCATGATCGTGCCTGATACCTGGGGCGGCACCTACACGGATTACACGGCTTACGCCCTCGCCCTGGAAGAGATCGCCGTGGGTTGTGCCTCCACGTCCACGCTCGTGTCCGTGCACAGCTCGGTGGGCTGCGGGCCGATCCTGCGCTTCGGCACGCCCGAGCAGCAGGCCGCATGGCTGCCCGACATGGCCGCCGGCCGCAAGATCGGCGCCTTCTGCCTGACCGAACCACAAGCCGGCTCCGAAGCGCACAACCTGCGCACGCGCGCCGTGCGCGACGGCGAGCATTGGGTGCTCGACGGCGCCAAGCAGTTCACCACCAACGGCAAGGTCGCCGCCGTGGCCATCGTCTTCGCGGTCACAGACCCGGCTGCCGGCAAGAAGGGCATCTCTGCCTTTCTCGTCCCTACCGACACGCCGGGATTTCAGGTGGGGCCACCGGAAAAGAAGATGGGTATCCGCGCCTCGGACACCTGCCCCATCACGCTGGAGAACTGCCGCGTGCCCGCGGCCAACATGCTGGGTGCTCCCGGCGAAGGCCTGAAGATCGCGCTGTCCAACCTCGAAGGCGGACGCATCGGGATCGCCGCGCAGGCCGTGGGCATTGCCCGCGCCGCGCTGGAGGCCGCCGTCGCCTACGCCGGCGAGCGAGTGCAGTTCGGCAAGCCCATCCGCGAGCACCAATCCATCGCCAACCTGCTCGCGGACATGACGACGCGGCTCAATGCCGCACGTCTCCTGGTGCTGCACGCGGCACGCCTGCGCACCGAAGGTCTGCCCTGCCTGTCCGAGGCTTCGCAGGCCAAGCTCTTCGCCTCCGAGACCGCCGAGTGGGTGTGCTCCCAGGCCATCCAGATCCATGGGGGCTACGGCTACCTGGAGGATTATCCCGTCGCACGCCATTACCGCGACGCACGCATCACGCAGATCTACGAAGGCACCAGCGAAATCCAGCGCATGGTGATTGCCCGCGCGCTGGCCTGATCCCACGCGCGTCGTTTTCGAATCTCGAGGAGTGCTTCCATGTCCGACACGGCCGTTCCCACCGTCAAGCTCCTGATTGACGGCATGTTCGTCGAATCCCGCACCACGCAATGGCGCGACGTGGTCAACCCGGCCACCCAGGCGGTCTTGGCCCGCGTGCCGATGGCCACGGCTGACGAAGTCGATGCGGCGGTGCGCGCCGCGGACACGGCTTTCCGCACCTGGCGCAAGACGCCCGTGGCCGCGCGCATGCGCATCATGCTCAAGATGCAGGCGCTGATCCGCGCAGAGCTTCCACGCATCGCGCGCCTCCTTACCAACGAGCAGGGCAAGACGCTGGCGGACGCCGAAGGCGACGTCATCCGCGGGCTCGAGGTGGTCGAGCACGCCTGCGCCATTGGCACCTTGCAGATGGGCGAATTCCTCGAGAACGTCGCTGGCGGCGTCGATACCTACACGCTCCAGCAGCCGATCGGCGTATGTGCCGGCATCACGCCGTTCAACTTCCCGGCGATGATTCCGCTGTGGATGTTCCCGATGGCGATCGCCTGCGGCAACACTTTCGTGCTCAAGCCTTCCGAGCAGGATCCCATGACGACGATGGCGCTCGTCGAGCTCGCCCTGCAGGCGGGCGTGCCCTCCGGCGTGCTCAACGTGGTGCATGGCGGCAAGGACGTGGTCGATGCCATCTGCACGCATCCGCTGATCCGCGCCGTGTCTTTCGTGGGCTCCACGGCCGTGGGCACGCACGTGCACGATCTTGCCAGCCGTCACGGCAAGCGGGTGCAATGCATGATGGGCGCGAAGAACCACGCCGTCGTGCTGCCCGATGCCCACAAGGAGCACTCTCTGGATGCCCTGGCAGGCGCCGCGTTCGGCGCGGCCGGCCAGCGCTGCATGGCCACGTCGGTGGCCGTGCTCGTGGGCGAAGCCCGCGACTGGATTCCCGAGATCGTGGCGCGTGCGCGGCAACTGAAGGTGAACGCGGGAGTGGAGGCCGGCACGGACGTGGGCCCCGTGATCTCGCGTGCAGCCTGCACGCGCATCACCGGCCTCATCGCCGCGGGTGCCGCCGGTGGCGCGACGCTCGAGCTCGATGGCCGTGACGTGCAGGTGCCGGGCTACACCGACGGCAACTTCATCGGCCCGACGATCTTCTCGGGCGTGCAACCCGAGATGGAGATCTACACCACCGAGATCTTCGGGCCCGTGCTGCTGCTCATGTCCGCCCGCGATCTGGACGAAGCGATCGCCATCGTCAATGCCAATCCTTTCGGCAATGGCGTCGGTCTCTTCACGCAGAGCGGCGCGGCCGCGCGCAAGTTCCAGAACGAGATCGATGTGGGCCAGGTCGGCATCAACATCCCGATCCCGGTCCCCGTGCCCTACTTCAGCTTCACGGGCTCACGCGGCTCCAAGCTGGGCGACCTGGGGCCCTACGGCAAGCAGGCCGTGCAGTTCTACACACAGACCAAGACAGTCACCTCGCGCTGGTTCGACGATGTCGCCTCCGCAGGCGTGAACACCACCATCAGCCTGAAGTAGACGCGAGGAGAGCATCGTGAGCATCGCATTCATCGGGCTGGGCAACATGGGCGCGCCGATGGCGCACAACCTGCGCAAGGCGGGGCGCGAAGTGATCGTCTTCGATCTGAACGCCGACGCAGTAGCCGCCCTGGTCGCGGCCGGTGCCGTGGCCGCCGAGTCGCCTGCCGACGCTGCCCGCCAGGCAGACGAGGCAGTCGTCACCATGCTGCCGGCGGCGGCCCACGTGCGCGCCGTCTACACGGGCGAACACGGCGTGCTCGCCGCCGTGGGCCAGGGCGTGCCCCTCATCGATTCGAGCACCATCGATCCGCAGACGGCACGCGAGCTGATCGCGGCGGCGGCCGCACGTGGCAATCCCATGGTGGACGCCCCCGTCTCGGGCGGCACCACCGGGGCCCAGGCGGGCACCCTCACCTTCATGGTCGGGGCCGAGGCGGACGCGCTGGAGCGCGTGCGCCCCGTGCTCATGCACATGGGTCGCAACGTGGCGCACTGCGGCGGCCCGGGCAACGGGCAGGTCGCCAAGCTCTGCAACAACATGCTGCTCGCCATCTCCATGATCGGCACGGCAGAAGCGATGGCGCTTGGCGTGCGCCTGGGCATGGATCCCGCCACGCTCGCCGGGGTCTTCAACACCTCCACGGGCCGCTGCTGGAGCGCGGACAGCTACAACCCATGGCCGGGCGTCATGGAGAATGTCCCATCCTCTCGCGGCTATACCGGCGGCTTCGGTACGGCCTTGATGCTCAAGGACCTGGGCCTCGCGACAGAGGCGGCTCGGCAGGCCGGCCAGCCCGCCATGCTGGGTGCGGCGGCGCACCAGCTCTACCAATGGTTCACGGCGTCCGGTCACGCGGGCGAGGATTTCTCGGCCATCGTCAAGCTGTACAACGGCGAGGCGTGAGGCGGCGCGCCAGCGTGTTTCCGACCGCCGTGTCTGAGCAGGCCGCAACGGCCTGGCGGCTCCGCCACATGAGGCTGGCGGCACCCGCTACTATTGCCGCCTAGACACACGCAACGCGCACGGAGACCGCATGAGTTCGTTGACCGATTTCGCCGTCCAGGATGGCTTGGCCATCATTACGCTGAATCGCCCCCAGGCCCTGAACGCCTTGTCGCACGAGATGATCGTCGCCATTGCCCAGCAGCTGGCTGCGTGGGAGCGCGACCCGGCCGTGCACGCCATCGTGCTGCGCGGCGCCGGCGAGAAGGCCTTCTGCGCGGGCGGGGATATTCGCGCGATGTACGACAGCCACCATGATGGCTCGCGCGGCTACCGGCAGTTCTTCATCGATGAGTACCGGCTGGATTACGCCCTGTGGCGCAGCGCCAAGCCGGTGATCGCGTTGATGGACGGCATCACGATGGGCGGCGGCATGGGCCTGGCACAGGCGGCCACCCTGCGCGTGGCCACCACGCGCACCCGCATGGCCATGCCGGAAACCGGCATCGGCCTGATCCCGGACGTGGGCGGCACCTACTTCCTGTCGCGCATGGCCGAGCCGCTGTCGCTCTATCTGGGGCTGACGGGACAGATCATCCACGCGGCGGACGCGTTGTACTGCGGCTTGGCGGACGTCGTCATCTCGGAAGACGAGGCGCAGGCAGCCCTGCTGTCTGCCCTGAAGGGCATCGATTGGCAGGATCCCGACACCACGCCACGGGCGCGACTGCGGGCGGCGGTCGCCCCCTTGGCGGTGGACGCGGGCGCCGCCCCGCTCGCTGCCCTGGCCGAGCCGCTGCAACACCACTTCGGCCAACCGGATGTGACCCGCATCATGCACTCGCTCGGCGAAGCCTCGGGCGCGCACGCCGAGTGGGCAGCCAAGACCCACGCGGTGCTGGCGCACCGCTCACCGCTGTCGCTGCACGTCGTGCATCGTCAGCTGACCGAAGCCCGAGGGCTGGATCTGGCGGATTGCTTCCGTCTGGAGTACGACCTCGTCGTGCGCGCCATCGAAGAAGGCGACCTCATCGAGGGCGTGCGCGCGCTGATCGTGGACAAGGACAAATCGCCGCGCTGGCAGCATGCGGACGTCACTGCCGTGCCACCGGCGCGGGTGGCGAGCTTCTTTGCAGGCTCTCCGGGCGCGGCGCACCCACTGGCGGATCTAGGCAGAACGCCCTGCTGACGTGAGCGAAAGCACCGAGGCCGCATCGCGCGGCCGTGCGCGAATCTGAGGCGCATGCGGGCAGCGGGTAAGCGCTGCCGGCCCGCTCAGAAATCCAGTTCGAGATTCGTGGCGACGAACTGAAAAACCTGGCGCCGTTTGCGCGAACGCGCCGGATCGACGAAGACGCGGCGCTCCACGAGGCGGCCCTCGGCTTTCTGGCTCCGGATGTAGTCCCGCACCTCCGTGCGCTCGACGGGTTCGTCCCCGTGACGGGGCATCTGCTGAACGAGGGTGGCGCGCGGGATGGGGTCCGAATACATATGGCGTCTGACCTACAGCTTATCGACGACGGGGCCGCGATTGTAGCCAATGCGGTGCGAGGGCAAAAGAGCATAGCCCATCCGGGCGCCGGCGGTTGCCGGAGGTCAATGCAACACCGGGGTTCGCACCCCGGTGTGGTCGGCGCACCACCCTGGTGGTGGTGCGCCCTTGACGGCAGTCAGGCTTCGGGGGCTCGAACGCACCCGGAGCTAGCGCACCGATGGCCGGCGCGCCAGACGGCGGTCAGGTGGGACGGCGGCTGGCCGGGCGGGCAAAGCCCGTCGGGCGCTTGGCGCGCGAATCGCCATCACCGCGCGAGTCGCCGAAGCCCCCCGTGCGCTTGCCGGCAAAGCCCGGGCGGTCGCCCGCCGGACGCCATTCGCGCTGGCCTTCGCCACGGGGGGCGAACTCACGACGCGGCGCGTCACGGCCACCTTCACGCGGGGCGAAGTCACCACGGGGCGCGAAATCGCGACGACCACCATCGCGCTCGCCATCACGCGGCGTGAACTCGCGGCGGGCGAAGTCACGGCCACCGTCACGGGGGGCGAAGTCACCACGCGGGGCGAAATCGCGCTGGCCGCCTTCACGCGGGGCAAAACCGCCACGCGGGCTGTCGCCGAAGCGCTTGCCCGGGCCGCCGGCACCGTGGCGCGGTGCGCCACCGCCCGGCTTGCCACGCCAGTTGCCGTTACCGCTGCCCGGACGACGGGCACCGGACGACGGACGCGGCGTGACGCGCGGCTCGAGGCCCTCCACGACTTGCGGCGGGATCGGCTGGCCGGTGTACTGCTCGATGCGGCGCACCTTGTGGCGCTCGGCATGCGTGGCCAGCGTGAACGCCAGGCCGGAGCGGCCGGCACGGCCGGTACGGCCGATGCGGTGGACGTAATCCTCGGCCTGCATCGGCAGGTCGAAGTTCACGACGTGGCTGATGCCTTGCACGTCGATGCCGCGGGCAGCCACGTCGGTGGCCACCAGCATGCGCACCTGGCCGCGCTGCACCAGGGTGAGCGTGCGGTTGCGCTGGCGCTGGGTCATGTCGCCATGCAGCGCGGCAGCCGAGAAGCCCTCTTCGGTCAGGCGGTAGGCCAGGTCATCGGCCGCGCGCTTGGTCGAGGTGAAGATGATCGCTTGATCGAGCGCGGTATCGCGCAGCAGGTGATCGAGCAGACGATTCTTGTGCGACATGTCGTCCGCGTACAGCAGGCTCTGCGTGATGTTGCTGTGGCGCTCGTGCTGCGTGGCCATCTCGATGCGCTGCGGCGTCTTCATCATGCGTTGCGCGAGGCGGGCGATGCTGCCGTCGAGCGTGGCCGAGAAGAGCAGCGTCTGGCGCGATTCCGGCGTCTGGGCGACGATGGCTTCGATGTCTTCGATGAAGCCCATGTCCAGCATGCGGTCGGCTTCGTCGAGCACCAGCACTTCCAGCTGCGACAGGATGACGCGGCGGGCATTGACGTGATCGAGCAGACGGCCGGGCGTGGCCACGAGAACGTCCACCGGACGCGACAGCGCCTTCAATTGCGCGCCGTAGGGCATACCGCCCACGACGGTGGCCACGTGCAGGCGGCGCAGGCCGGTGCCGTAGGTCTTGACCGCGGCGCTCACCTGCAGGGCGAGTTCACGGGTCGGAGTGAGCACGAGCACGCGCACACCGCCCTTGCGCAGTGGGGATTCACCCGCGGCGGCCAGACGATGCAGCGACGGCAGCGTGAAAGCGGCGGTCTTGCCGCTACCCGTCTGGGACGAGACCATCAGATCCGCGCCGGTGATGGCAGCGGGAATGGCCTGAGCCTGGACGGGGGTGGGTTGCGTGTAGCCAGCCTTGGCGACGGCTTCGGCGATGGCGGGAGCAAGCCCGAGAGTGTCGAACGACATATGGTCTTCCTTTCGATGCGATAGGCGAGCCCATCCCGCCGTTGAACGGGAAGGTGCCTGCGCGCCCGGGTCGTCATGGGGGATGTGCCCATTGGATGCGCCGGGGCAACGCGACCTGCATGCCGGTTGGGCTGCAGATCCTGCCTGGGTGAATGGCTCATCGGTGCCGACCGATGTACCAGGCGCCACACAGCAGGCGAAAGGAGAAGGTCAGATACGATGCATGAACGGTGTCGGCAACGAGGCCACGAACACCGGATACGCTCAAAGGCGTAATCCGAGATTCTAGCACGAAATCCGGGTTTTCCCGAATCTGTTGACCGACGTTGCAGGATGACGCGGCGTGTGGCGTGCAGACCACAGCCGCCAATCCAGCGAGGGCGGCGCACGGCGGCACGCCGTCGTCACACGCCCCCTCGCCTTCCCTTGGCGGTCACTTGCCCGCCGTGACCCGATTCACGCGACGATCCCGCACGGCCTGGGCCAGCCGATCCAGCACCTGCACGGACGCATCCCAATCGATGCAGCCATCGGTGATGCTCTGGCCGTAGGTGAGCGGCTGACCCGGGATGAGATCCTGACGCCCGCACACCAGATGACTCTCGATCATCACGCCGACGATGCGGTCCTCGCCCCGGCCAATCTGCGTGGCGACGTCATCCACGACATTGACCTGGTTCTCGTACTTCTTGCTGCTGTTGGCGTGGCTGACATCGATCATCAGGCGCTGCGCCATGCCTGCCTTGGCGATGTCCTGGCAGGCCGCGTCCACGCTCACGGCGTCGAAATTCGGTGTCTTGCCCCCGCGCAGGATGACGTGACAATCCTCGTTCCCGTTGGTGGAGACGATGGCCGAATGCCCGCCCTTGGTCACCGACAGGAAGTGATGCGGCTGCGAGGCCGCCTTGATGGCATCCACGGCAATGCGCACGTTGCCGTCCGTGCCGTTCTTGAAGCCCACCGGGCAGGACAGCCCCGAGGCGAGCTCGCGGTGCACCTGGCTCTCCGTGGTGCGCGCCCCGATGGCGCCCCAGGACACCAGATCCGCGATGTACTGCGGCGTGATCATGTCGAGGTACTCGCAGCCGGCCGGCAGACCCAGAGAATTGATGCCGAGCAGGAGCTCACGCGCCGTGCGCAGGCCCTTGTTGATGTTGAAGCTGCCGTCCAGATCCGGATCGTTGATGAGCCCCTTCCAGCCCACCGTGGTGCGCGGCTTCTCGAAGTACACCCGCATCACGATCTCGAGCTCGCCCGACAGGCGGTCGCGCTCGGCCTTCAGGCGGGCGGCGTACTCGAGCGCGGCCTGGGTATCGTGGATGGAGCACGGACCGATCACGACGGCGAGGCGGTCATCCATGCCATGCAGGATGCGGTGCAGACTGTCACGCGCGGCATACACCGTGGACGACGCGGTTTCGGTGCATTGGAACTCGCGCATGAGATGCGAGGGCGGGCTGAGTTCCTTGATTTCCCGGATACGAAGATCGTCGGTGTTGTGCGACACGGCTGGCTCCAGCGAGGATGAGATCGAGATTCAGAAGGCGAAAAAAAAGCCGCCAGTTTTTCACTGGCGGCTTTTCGGGGATTTTTGCTGTCGGTGCTAATCGATCAGGCTGAACGCTTCCCTTCCTCCGCCAGTGGCATCGGAAACCAAAAATAAAAGAAGGCAAAGGAGGTGACGGCGTTCATAGCGAGACGATCCTAGCATGCGCCTCGCGAGACTGGCAACGGGAAATTACCCCCGGCCTCGCCCTCAGCGCGCCTGCCCTCAATCGCGCTTGCCCTTGCGGACCCAGGCTGCGAGCTGGTGCGGGCGCAGGCTGTCGTAGTCTTCGAAGGGCTGGTGGATCCAGGGGTTCGTCGGCAATTGGGCCATATGGAAATCCGGAATTGCCTGCGAGTGCCCCTTCCACCACAGCACGGCGGACTTCAGTTCCGTGATCTGCGGGAACTGCCGGCGCAGGTGCTCGACCACCCGATTGAACGTGAGACCGGTATCGACCATGTCATCGACCAGCAGGACGCGGCCCGAGGGCGTGCCGCGCGTGATGGTGATGTACTGCGCGATGTCGAGCTCGCCCTGCTGCGTGCCGGCGGCTTCGCGGTAGCTGCTCGTGGCAAGAATGCCCAGCGGCACGTCGAAGATGCGCGAGAGCACGTCGCCCACGCGCACCCCGCCACGCGCCAGACACAGGATCTGGTCGAACTTCCAACCGGACTCATGCACCTTCAGGGCCAGCTCCTCGATGAGACGATGGTATTCGTCCCAGGAGATCCACAGGTGGCGATCGTCGCTCGGCTGCGTCATGACGGAACTCCTCTCAGCCCTTGAACGGGTGGCGCAGCACGATGGTCTGCATGCGGTCCGGGCCCGTCGACACGAGATCGATCGGCACGCCGCACAGCTCGGCCACACGCTCCAGATAACGCTGGGCGTTCACCGGCAGCTTGTCGTACTCCGTGATGCCGACGGTCGATTCCGTCCAGCCCGGCAGCTCTTCGAGCACCGCTTCGGCACGGCCCACGGCGTTGGCGCCGTAAGGCAGCACGTCGCGGAACTCGCCATCCATCTGATAGCCCACGCCGAGCTTGATCGACTCCAGGCCGTCCAGCACGTCGAGCTTGGTGATGCACAGCCCCGAGATGCCGTTCATGCGCACCGAGCGCTTCAACGCCGCGCCATCGAACCAGCCGCAACGGCGCGGACGGCCGGTGACCGAACCGAATTCCTGACCGACGCGGGCCAGGTGCTCGCCCGTGCTGTCGGTGAGTTCGGTCGGGAACGGGCCGGAGCCCACGCGCGTGGCGTAGGCCTTGGTGATGCCGAGCACGTAGTCCAGGCTCTGCGGGCCCACACCGGCACCCGCGGAAGCCGCACCCGCCAGGCAGTTGCTGCTGGTGACGAAGGGGTAGGTGCCGTGATCGACGTCGAGCAGCGCGCCTTGCGCGCCTTCGAACAGCAGGTGGCCGCCCTTGGCCTGGGCTTCGAAGAGCGCCGTCGAGACATCCGCCACCATCGGGGCGATGCGCGGGGCGAGTTCCATCGCCTGGTCGAACACGGCCTCGGCCGTGACCGCCTCGGCGCCCAGGTATTGGGTCAGCACGAAGTTGTGGTAATCGAGCGCCTCATCCAGCTTGGCACGGAAGAGTTCCGGCTCGAAGAGATCCTGCACGCGCAGCGCGCGGCGGGCCACCTTGTCTTCATAGGCGGGCCCGATGCCGCGACCCGTGGTGCCGATCTTGGCGTCGCCCTTGCGGACTTCGCGCGCCTTGTCCACGGCCACGTGGTACGGCAGGATCAGGGTGCAGGCCTCGGAGATGCGCAGACGTTCGCGCACGGCCACGCCGGCGGTCTCGAGCTCGGCGATCTCGTTGAGCAGCGCTTCGGGCGAGAGCACGACGCCGTTGCCGATGTAGCACGTGACGCCGGGGTGCATGATGCCCGAGGGGATCAGGCGAAGAATGGTCTTCTTGCCATTGATCCACAGGGTGTGGCCCGCATTGTGACCGCCCTGGAAACGCACGACGCCCTGGACCGATTCGGCCAGCCAGTCGACGATCTTGCCCTTGCCTTCATCGCCCCATTGGGTCCCGATGATGACTACGTTCTTCGCCATGATGAACTTCCCACAAACCGATGAGAGGTGAATGATTCCGGCGCAATCGCGCAACGGCGGGGGCACGCGCGGGCCGCATGAGCGGCCGGCGTCATGCCACCCTGCCTAGCGACGCACCACGACCTGCCAGCCGCGCTCGCCGAGCACGAGCTCGCGGTCGAACGCATACTCCTGCTGGTCCGGCTCGCGGCCCGGCAGGCTTTGCACAACGATGTTGCCGGCCTCGCGAAGCTCCGCGATGGCCTGCATGAGATCCGGCTGTTCGCCCCAGGGCGCCTGGATGGCTGGCACGCTGGTGGCCGGCGCCAGGAGGCCTGCGAGCACGCGCAGGTCCAGGCTGAAGCCAGTGGCCGGGCGAGCCCGGCCGAAGGCACGGCCGACGTCGTCGTAACGGCCGCCACGCACCACGGTGTCGGGCCAGCCGTCCACGTACAACGCGAAGACCGCGCCCGTGTGATAGTGATAATCCCGCGCATCGGCCAAGTCCAGGCTCACCGCCTCGGCGGGCAAGGCGCGGGCCAGGGCTTGCAGGGTATCCAGCGCGGAGGTGACGCCCGGCAGCGCCGGCAGCACGGCACGGGCCTCCTCGAGCACGCTCGCATCGCCATAGAGACGCAGCAGGCGGCGCAGGGCCTCGGTCGTGTCCGGGCGCAGCGCCGCGAACCACGGCGCGAGCCCCGGCTCGTCCTTGGCACTCATGAGATCGCAGAGCGTCTCGGTAGCGCCTGCGGCAGCCGGATCGGCATCCAGGATGGCGCGCACCAGGCCCGCATGCCCCAGATCGACGCGAGCCCCGTGCAGGCCCGCGGCCTGCACGCTCGCCAGCGCCAGGCGCAGGATCTCGACGTCGGCTTCCAGGCCGGTATGGCCGTAGAGCTCGGCGCCGATCTGCAGCGGCTCGCGCGTGGCGGTGAAACCCGCCGCACGCGTATGCAGCACACTGCCGCAATAGCACAGGCGCGTGACGCCCGCCCGGTTCAAGAGATGCGCGTCGATACGGGTGACCTGCGGCGTCATGTCCGCGCGCACGCCCAGCGTGCGGCCCGACATCTGATCCACCAGCTTGAAGGTGCGCAGATTGAGATCGCTGCCTGCGCCAGAGAGCAGCGAATCCAGATACTCCACCAGCGGCGGCATGACGAGCTCGTAGCCATAGGATCGGTACAGATCCAGCAGCGTGCGGCGCAATTCTTCGATGCGGCGCGCCTCGGCGGGGAGGATGTCGGCCAGGTCCTCAGGCAGCAGCCACGTGCCCATGGGAATTCATCCTGAAGCAAGAGAAAACAAAAAACGCAGACGAAAAAAAACGGCCGGTAGGCGTAAGCCTGACCAACCGTCTTTTACCAATAGCTTACAGGGCATTATACATGAAGGGACTACCGCGGCGAATCAGACGATGACGCTCAGGGCGGCACCCCATCCATGGCCTCATGACCGTCGGGCAGCCATGCAAGGGCCGGCCGCTATGGCACATCCGAGCGATTCCCACGACGAGGGTGGCCAGTTACAGTGCGCCATCACCGTCACATCAAGACACATCACCTACGCAAGGAGCCACCCCATGCCTCTCGATCATGACCGTCAGGAACGTCTTCAGCAGCTGCTGTTGAACGATCCACAGCTACTCGCCGATGTGCGCGACGCAAGCGATGCTACGCAGGCCGCTTCGTTGCTGGCGCAGGCCGCGACAACGGCAGGCATTGCAGTTTCCGCGCCCGAGCTGCAGGCGCACGTCGATGCACTGTCGCCGACCGACCTGACGGACGACGCCCTGGCGGACGTGGCCGGCGGCCTGACGCAGGTGGGTCGTCAGTTTCTCACCCTGTTCACCCTCGGGCTTGGCTGCGCGCTCTACGACGTGAAACAAGCCAACAAACCCGACGCGCATTGAGATGACCCCCCGCTTCCCCGGACATCGACCCAGAGCCATTCATGACCCTCTCTGCCAACACCCTCGACGCCATCAAAGCACTCATCGCCAACGACGAGGCCCTGCTCAAGCGCTTGTCGCAGGCGAGCACCCCACAGGCGGCTGCCCACACCCTGGCCGAATCGGGCGGCATGAAGCGGCTGAACTTTTCTGAGTACATGGCCATGAGCATCTTCTCGGTCGGTCTCGCTTGCGCCGCTTACAGCATGGAGCACTCCTCCGGCCCCTGGGACACGCGCTGCCGCTACAACCCCGACTGATCGTCGTTTCCACTCGTGCACGACAGCGCTGTCAGGGCCAGGCGACGCCGCACCTTCAGCGCCCAATCGCCTCGCACCTGCGTTCTGCCGCACTGCCACCTTCGCCCACCCCTCCCATGCCGACCGCCTCCTTCGCGCCCGCGGCGCCTTGCCCAGTGCTTGACGACTCGTGGCTTCACGACATTGCCCGCCGCGCTACCGGCCTGCAGAGCCCGCCCCTGCCGCGTGACGACAGCGTCGATGAGCCGGCGGTGCACGAGCGCTGGAAGCGCTGGCTGCGTTTTGGCGGCGGCCACGACTGGCGCGTGCTGCGACGGCGCATGCGGGCCGAAGGCCTTACCCCGGCAGCGTTGCGCCAGCCGAAATCGCTTGTCAGCCTGCCCGGCTGGTGCGCGACGCTGCGCGAGCTGATAGAAGCGACGCAGTCGAGCATCGAGGTGGCGCTGCCGCCAGGGTGCGATGCCGCGTTCACCGCGCTCCTTTCGCCAGCACTCGGCGTCGCGCGACGAAGGCTCGAGCAGCGCGGCAGCGTCGACCCCGCCCTATGGGCGCCTGAAGCGGCGCACGGCGTGGAATGTGCGCTGCTGCGCCGCCTGGCGCAGATGGCAGGCCCCTGCCTCATCCGGCATTTCGACGCCCAGCGCGGCGGCAATCTATGGCAGACGTTTCTGGGCGGAGCCACGCCCGGGCGCGAAAAGTACGATGCTTTCGTCGCGGCACAACGCGAGGACGCTCTGCGCACGGTGTTCGGCCACTGGCCGGTGCTCGCGCGGCTCATCGCGGTAAAGGTGGAGCACTGGGTGGACATGGTCCATGAGCTGCGCTCACGGCTCGTGGCAGACCATGCCGAGCTGCGCCGGATCTTTTTCCCGGACACTGACAGCGTCCCCGTGACCGCGGTGAGCGCCACGCTGTCGGATCCGCACGAAGGCGGGCGCACCGTCCTGCTGCTGGACTTTGCCGACGGCGGGCGCCTCGTCTACAAGCCGCGGCCGGTTGACACCGAAGCGGCCTTCAGCGAGAGCGTGGCGTGGCTGAATGGCCAGCTCCATGGCACGGATGCCCCCCGGCATCACGTCGCCACCGTGTTGGCACGCGCGGATTACGGCTGGATGGCGTGGATCGAGGCACAACCGATGCCCCCCGAGGCCGCCTCGGCCTACCACTGGCGACTTGGCAGTCTGCTTGCGCTGTACCGCGCGCTCAACAGCACCGACATGCACCACGAGAATCTCGTGGCGGCAGGCGCGTATCCGGTGCTCGTCGATCTGGAGTGTGTGCTGCGTCCGAATGCGGCCGTGCTGGCAGACATGCCGGACGTGGATCTCACGCCGTTGGCGACGGACGTAGGCGGGCTGCTTCAGGTGGGCGCCCTGCCCTTCTATAGCGTGGACGAGCAGAGCAAGATGGCCCTGAACGTCGGCGCCATCGCCCGCGCACCTGGCACGTTCGGCGCCGCCGAGCCCGTCTTCGTGCAGGCGGACACGGATGCCGTCGCCATCCGGCAGCAGCCTGCCGCGCCGCATACCCACCATCACCCCCGCACCGATGCGGGCTGGGTCGATAGCCTGGCGCACCGCGAGGACATCGCCGAAGGCTACCGAACCACCCTCGCGCTCATCCAGGCCCATCGCGATTTTTTGCTGCAAGACGCGGCCAGCCCCTGGCACGCGCTGCGCCGAGCCGAGGGCCGGCATCTGGCCCGCAACACCTGGCACTACGGGGTGCTGCTCAGAGCGGCCGTGGCGCCCGAAGCGTTGAGCGATGGCGTCATGTTCGACCTCACCTTCGAGGCGCTGCACCGACACCTGTCCGTCTTCTCGCCGGGTTTTCGCGCGCTGGCGCGAGCCGAGCGTGCGGCCCTGCGCGACCTGGACGTGCCGCGGGTGGGTTACGCGGCAAACGACACCTACGCGCGCGGCGCGCACGGCGAGCGTCTGGCCGAGATCAGCATGGAGCCGCCCTGGGACACGATGGCCAGGGCATTGATGGCGCTGAGTCCCGTGCAGGTGGACAGCGAATCCGACGCCATCGTGCGTCTGCTCGCCACCCCCTCGCGGGACGCCTTTGCCGGCACGAATGCCGAGACGCGGCTGCGCAGTGCGGTGGATCGCCTCAGAGAGCATGCCAGCGTTCGGCCGGGGTGCACGCCGGTCTGGTACAGCCTGCAGCAGGCCAGTGGCGGCGTGGCGGGCACCCCCGCCCAACCAGGCTTATACGCTGGCAGCAGCGGCATCGCTCTCGCCCTGCTCGCCGGCGCCCTCGTGCTAGACGATGCACCTGCAGCTGAGCTGGCCAAGGCCACGCTCGCAGACAGCGTGGCTTGGTTCGACCGCACGAGCGCGCACATCACGCGCGAGCAGGACATCGTGCCTCCTGGATTCGACACTGGCCGAGCGGGGGTGCTGTTCGCGTTGCAGCAGGCTGCCGCGGTGCTGGACGATGCATCCTGGCAGGACGAGGCGTCCCGGCTCGCGTCGGCCTGGGTAGCTCGCCCGGCCTTCACCGCCGCGCTGCGCGCAGACACGACGCAGGATTTCCTCAACGGCGCGAGCGGCATCGCCCTGGTGCTGCTGCAAGCCCACGCCGACTGCGGTGAGCCCGCGCTGCTCGCGGCGGCGCGGGCCTGCGGCGACCGCCTGCTCGCCACCGCGAAGCGCGGGCCCGCGGGGATGTCGTGGGGCATCGGCCCGACGCACGGCTTGTCAGGGCTGTCGCATGGCGGCGCCGGCATCGCGTATGCACTCGCCGCGCTGTACCGCGCCACCGGCCACCGCCCCTATCGCGACGCCGCCTTTGCCGCCCTCGGGCACGAGGCGACGCTGTTCCACCCGGGGTTGGGCAACTGGCGCGACCTGCGCGGCGCGGGTGAGGCCGACCCGCGCACCGTACAGGCCTGCGGCATGTCGTGGTGCCATGGCGCGCCCGGCATCGTGCTGGCACGGGCCGGCTTGCGCCGTCTGCTTGCCGACGAGCTGAGCCCGAGAGAACAGGCCGACATCGACGCCGACCTCGACATCGGTCTGCGCACCCTCACCCGCGCGCTCGAGCACGCGCACGATGCACCGGTCGACGACCTGTGCTGCGGCACGGCCGGACGCATCGACATCGCGCTGGCCTGCGGCCAGATCCTCGCACGACCCGAGCTCGTCGCGCTCGCGCGCGACAGCGCCGAGCGCTGCCTCACGCATTGGCAGACGCACGGTCTCGCCCGACCCCGCTTGTGGCACACCGAACTGG
>NZ_JADCNH010000044.1 GCF_018904615.1 Verticiella alkaliphila
CGCGGCCACGCATGCCCAGCGCGGGTGCGGCGGCGGGCGTAGATGGCTTGCCGGACGGCAGTGCGGGTGCGGCGCTGCCGGGTTCTCGGTCGGCGCCGCGCTGCCCAGGCGAGCTGGGCGGCCTGGCCCGGCAGGCTCGCCGCGCCCGCCCGCATGTCGATGACGTCGTCCGCACCCAGGCGGAAGATCGCCACGGCTTCGCTCAGGCGGCTGGCCTGGGCTTCCAGCGAGGCTGAGGCCGCGGCAGCCTGTTCCACCAGCGCGGCGTTCTGCTGCGTGGAGCTGTCCATCTGGCCGATGGCCTGATTGACCTGCGCGATGCCGTGCGCCTGTTCTTCGGACGCCGATGCGATCTCGCGCATGATGTGGGTGGCGCGCTCCACGGCGCTCACGATGCCCTGCATCGTGCGCGCAGCCTCCTGGACTTCGCCCGTGCCCGTGGACACGCGCTTGACGGACGCATCGATGAGACCCTTGATGTCCTTGGCAGCGCCGGCACTGCGCTGCGCGAGCGCCCGCACTTCGCTGGCGACCACGGCGAAGCCCTTGCCCTGCTCGCCGGCGCGTGCGGCTTCGACCGCCGCGTTCAGCGCGAGGATGTTGGTCTGGAAGGCGATGCTCTCGATCACCCCGATGATGTCGGCGATCTCGCGCGAGCTCGCGGAGATCCCGTCCATGGTCGTCACCAGACGTTGCACCGTCTGGCCACCGTCCGTGGCCACGGTCGAGGCGTCCTGCGCCAGGCCGCTCGCCTGATTGGCGTTGTCGGCGTTGTTCTTCACGGTGGCAGCAAGCTGCTCCATGCTGGCAGCCGTCTGCTCGAGCGCGGCGGCCTGCTGCTCCGAACGCGACGACAGATCCGAATTGCCCAGCGCGATCTCCCGCACGCCTGCGTTGATCTCATCCACGCCTTGACGCACAGATTGCACCGTGCGGGCGAGAAAGCCCTGCATCGTGGCCATGGCCTGCAGCACCTGGCCGAACTCGTCCTGGCGGCGGGTATCGATCTGACCGCTCAGGTCGCCCTGGGCAATGCGGTTGGCCACGCTCACAGTCTCCGCCAGCGGGCGATTGATCCGGCGGGCGAGGAACCATGCCATCAGCAGCCCCGCCAGCAGCGCGATCGCCGCGGCAGTGAGAATGATCGGCGCGGCAAGCTCGCTCGCCGCGTGCATGTCCTTCTCGCCGGTGGCCGACAGCGCAGCAGCGGCGTTCGCCAACTGGCCGGCGATCGTGTCCATCTGCTCACCGATCTCGCGCTCTTGCGCGACCGACGGCAGATAGTCGCTGACCAGGCCGCGGAAGTACGTCATTTCCTCGACGATGTCAGCCACCATCTTCGCCTCGGCGGGTGGCATCTGCATGCCGATGGCGTCCGTGCGGCGCGCAGTGCGCTCCAGATCCGCTTGCACCTGGGTTTGGGTCACACTGGTGTCACCTGCGGCGAGCGCGCGCATCTCGTACATCGAGTAGGCAAGCGCGCGCTCGAGTTCGCTCGCCATGACGGCGAACTGCGTGAGCCCTTCACCATACTCGATAGACCCTTGCGCGACGGCGGTCGCCAGGCGATCCGAGAACTCGCCATAAGCCTTGCGCAAATCGCCCGCACTCGCCGTGAACAGTTGCAGCGTCCGCGTCTGCTGGGTGCGCTCGAGGACGAGGTCGCCCCGACGGTTACGGTACGTGGCCGCCCAGGCGTCGATGCGATTGAGCTCTTCGAGTGCCTCCTCGCTCCACGTGAGACCGCGCGCCTCCTGAACGGCACGCTGCAGCTCGACCAGGGCGGCTTCGCCCGCGCGAACGTGCGCCTCGTTCCCCGAAATGCGATACAGCAGGTTCTCGCGCGACGCCACGCTCGCCGACGACTGGATGTCCATGGCCAGATCGAGCTTGCGGCTTTCGGCGAGGATGTTCGCGGAGGTGTAAAGGCCTGCGGCGCCGACCAGGGCTGTCATCAACAGCAGGAAGGCGAAACCGAGATAGAGACGGGTTGAGATACGCATGCCGCGCGGGCCGCGGGCTTTCGAGGAACGCATGAAACTCTCTTGGGTGGGAGATGTTGGCAGGCTGCCGATGATCGATCGGCGCCGCGCTCCCAGACCCGTGGCCGGGCCGGGGCAACACGGTGCCCCGATACTACCCGTCACATCCAGATACCAAGAGGCAGAACAAGGCGCCTATCCGCCCTCTGTTCCCGCGTTTGTCGCATGCCAGACGCCGTCCTGCAGACTCACCTTTTCATCCTTCTCGAGCTTGTCAAGATGCGCCTGCAAGGAACGCGCTGCGACCTTTTTGAGAGGCCCTGAGATATGCGCATACACGCGGGGGAGCAGTGCCTCGGTGGTGGCGGGCCCGTCGGTCTGCAGGGCACGCAGGATCACCGCTTCGCGGCGCAGGCGGTGCGCGATGAGTTCGCGGACCACACCCTGTGGATCATCCATGAGAAAGCCGTGAGCGGGCGCGATGTGGCCGATGTCCTCAGCCAGCAGCCGCTCCAGCGAGGCGAGATACGTCCGCATGTCGCCATCCGGCGGATTGATGACCACCGTCGAGCCTTGCATGATGTGATCGCCCGAGAAGAGCAGGCGCGTCGCCGGATGCAGATAGCACAGGTGATTGCTCGCATGACCCGGCGTGTGCAACACCTGCAGCGTGCCCGCGCGCGTCGGGATGCTGTCCCCGTCCTCGGGGCAGTATTCGGGCGCGAACGTCTGGTCCTGGACACCAGGCGGTGCTGGCAGGCCGATGACGCTTGCGCCGGTCTGGGCCTTGAGCAGCGCGGCCGCGGGCGAATGATCCGAATGCGTGTGCGTGACGAGGATCTGGGTGATCGGCCCCGGCGCGTGGGCGAGGATGGCGCGCACGTGCTCCGGATCCGCCGGACCGGGATCGATCACCGTGACGCCCTCGGCATCGCCCAGGAGGTAGGTATTGGTACCTGGCCCCGTCATGTAGCTCGGGTTGGCCGCGGTGAGTCGCCAGACGCCCTCGGCCAGACGCACGGCCGTCCCGGGCACGATCTGGCACAAGGCCTGGCCATGCCCATGCGGATCGATGAAGCCGAGCTCGGCGTAACAGGCATCGCGCGGTCCGACGACGTGCCGGCCCTTGGGCCCCGTGCCAACGCGCGGCATGCGGGCAGCAATGCCGCTCACCCCGCGCGCGTGCGCCATGAGGTCGGCCACGGTGGCGAAACCGCTCAGGGCCTGCAGGGTTTCGCGCGTGGCATAGACGAGCGAGAAACTGCCCTGGGCATGGCGCTCGAGCGCGTCGGCCGGCCGGATCCAGACGCTGTCGACGGTCTCGGCCTCGTCATGCGAGGCGAGCTGGCCGAGCGGCGCGGGCGCCACGAAAAAGCGTGTGTCGTAGCGACGGTTCATCCCCACCGGAGTGATCCAGTGCGCGAAGTACACCATGCGGTCCAGGGTGAGCCGCAGCGACTCGGCTGCGCATAGTTCCGCGAATGTGGTTCGCCCCGCGTTCAGGGCGCGGCGCAGCTCGGCGAATCGGGCGGCCACCTCAGGTTGGGCAAAGTCCAGCGCGTCGCCGTCACGCCGCTGCGCGAGCAGCAGACCGGCTTCCTCGAAACATTCGCGCACAGCGCCGACCCAATAACCCAGCCCCCCAGCGGGCAGACCCAACGCGGCGCTCGCGGTGGCATCGTTGAGTTCGCCCGCGAAGGCGGCAATGCCGGGCTCGCTGTCGGCGGCATCCACGCCGCCACCCGGGAAGACGTTCGCGCCCGGCACGAAATCCGCCTTGCCGGTGCGCTGGAGCATGAACACCTCCAGCCCCTCTTCGCCATCGCGCGCGAGGATGAGCAACGCCGCCGGACGCGGCACGACGGGGCTCGGCAATTCGGCGCCGGCAACAGGGATCACTGGCGTGGGCGTCATGCTGCGTCTCCGCTTTGAGCCCTGCCCCGCGAGCGGACCTGCGTTTCCCAATCCCGCACACCAGGCGCATCGAACCGTCTCGCCGCGTCGCCGCGCGCACGTTCGTAGGCACGTGCCTCGCCCATCGGCATGGCATACCCCTCGTCGATCAGACGCTTCATGCTGCGCAGCATGGCGGGATCGGCCTCCAGCATGTCCAGCGCGAGACGCCGGGCCTGCGCGAGCAGCTCGGCGCCCGGCACGACGCGGTTGACCAAGCCCCAGGCATCGGCCTGCGCGGCCGAGAGAAAGTTGCCGGAGAACGACAGTTCCTTGGCGCGCCAGATGCCCACTGTGCGCGAGAGCTTCTGCGACAACCCCCAGCCCGGCATGATGCCCACCCGCGCATGCGTGTCGGCAAAGCGGGCCTCCTCGGCGGCGAGCAGCACGTCACAGGCGAGCGCGAGTTCGAAGCCACCCGTGACGGCTACCCCATTGATGGCACCGATGACGGGTCCCGGAAACGCTTCGATCGCAGCCACGGGATTGGCCGCTACCGAACTGTCGGCCGGCTGCGTCTGCGCCAGCTCCTTCAGGTCCAGGCCGGCGCAGAAGCCGCGCCCGGCCCCGGTGAGGATCACGACGCGCACAGCAGGGTCCTCGGCCAGTGCCGTGAACGTGTCGGCAAGCTCAGCACGCAAGGCCCGCGAGAGCGCGTTGAGCGCCGCAGGGCGATTCAGGGTGACCACGGCGTAGCCCGCCGGGTCGCGCTCGACGCGCACCAGCGCGTCGGCGGAGGAATGTTCGGACATGGGCGTTCTGCCAGAGGAATCAGAAAAGCGAGTAACCGCCGTCGATCACGAAGGTGTCGCCGGTGTGATAGCGCGAGGCGTCGCTCATCAGGTAGACCGCGATGCCGCCGAAGTCGTCGCCCGTGCCCCAGCGACGCATGGGAATGCGCGGCATGACGGCGTCGTGAAAGCGCGTGTCGTTCGTCTTTCGCGCCGTCATGTCCGTGGCAATCCAGCCCGGCAACACCGAATGGGCGCGGATGCCGTGGCGCGCATGCTCCACCGCCAGCGAGCGCACCATCGAGATGACGGCGCCCTTGGTCGCTGCATAGTGCTCAGCGCGTGGCGCGCCCTCGATCGCCGCCAGCGAGGCGGTGCCGACCAGGACGCCGCCTTCGCCGCGCTCGACCATGTGGCGCGCCGCCTCGCGAAAGGTAAAGAAGACCCCGTCCAGATTCACGCGCATGACGCGACGCCATTCCTCGGCGGGCATGTCGCGAAAGGCGACCGCGCCGCGACCGCTCACCCCGGCGTTGGCAAAGCAGCCATCCACGCGCCCGAAGGTATCGACCGTGCGGGCGAAGGCGTCCACGACTTGGGCCTCCTCGCCCACGTCGCAGGTCAGTGCGAGCACACGGCGCCCGGCCGCCTTCACGATCTCGGCGGCCGCCGCGTTCTTCTCGGCGTTCGTGCCCCAGAGCGCGATGTCGGCGCCCGCGGCGGCCAGCGCCTGGACGAAGCCCAGCCCGATGCCACCGTTGCCGCCCGTCACCAGCGCCACCTTGCCGGTCAGATCGAAGGGTTGGTATGTCATGTGTCTCGTACGCCTCCCGGTGATTTTCTTGGTTTCAGTACGGATCATACCCGCCGCGCTAAAATACCTCGATGACCTCCCATGCACATGCGCCGCTTGCCGGCAATGTCTTCGTCGTCGCCGCGCCCAGCGGCGGCGGCAAATCCAGCCTCGTCGCGAGCCTCCTTGCCAGCGACCCCGCCATTCAGTTGTCCGTGTCCTGCACCACGCGCGAGCCGCGTCCGGGCGAACAGGATGGCCGCGAGTACCGATTCGTCAGCCGTGAAGCCTTCGAGCAGATGCGCGAGCAAGGCGAGCTGCTCGAGTGGGCCAAGGTGCACGGCAATTACTACGGCACGCCGCGCCGCTGGATCCTCGATGCCGCCGCGCGCGGCGTGGACGTGATCCTCGAGATCGACTGGCAGGGCGCACGCCAGGTGCGCCAGCAGTTCCCGGCCGCCGTGGGGATCTTCATCGTGCCCCCGTCCATCGACGTGCTTGAGCAGCGTCTCAACAGCCGGGGGCAGGATTCGCCCCAGGTGATCGCACGTCGACTCCTGGCCGCGGGCAGCGAGATCGCACACGCGCCCGAGTTCGAATATGTTATTATTAATCAAGACTTTAGCGTAGCGCTTGAAGAAATGCGCACGGTCGTGCGTGCAAGTCGTCTTCGCTACGCCAACCAATCCGCACGGCATACCGAGCTTTTCACGCAGCTCGGCATCCAGGCGAGCGATAATTCTTGATGCGCGTGGCGCCCTGAGGCGCCCGCGCTGCATTGCGTTTTCACAAGGAACCCCTCATGGCCCGCATCACCGTCGAAGACTGCCTGGATCGCATCCCCAACCGCTTCAAGCTCACCCTGGCTGCCACCTATCGCGCTCGTGAACTGGCCCAAGGCCACATGGCCCGCGTCGACAGCAAGGACAAGCCGACCGTCACCGCCTTGCGCGAAGTGGCCGCTGGCGTGACCGGTGTGGAAATGCTGCGCAAGGTTCCCACCTGATCGGACAGACCGCATGGCGCCGCGCAATGACACCGCCGAGCCCGTCGCCGCCCCTGCTGGTGCGGCAGGGCTGGCTGCGGCCGCGGCCTCGCACGTGACCGTGACCCTCGCGCCGCTGACCGAGCAGCTCGCGACGTATCTTGCCCCTGCGGATGTCCAGCGGGTGCGCGAGGCCTACAAGTTCTCGGATGCTGCTCACCTGGGGCAGTTTCGCACCAGCGGCGAGCCCTACATCACGCACCCCATTGCCGTCACCGAGATCTGCGCGGGCTGGAAGCTCGACACGGATGCGCTGATGGCCGCCCTCCTCCATGACGTCATGGAGGACCAGGGGGTGCCCAAGCAGGAACTCGCCGAACGCTTCGGCGGCGAAGTCGCCGAGCTCGTCGACGGCCTGTCCAAGCTCGATCGCCTGGATTTCGCCACCAAGACGCAGCAACAGGCGGAAAGCTTTCGCAAGATGCTGCTGGCCATGGCGCGCGACGTGCGCGTCATCCTCATCAAGCTCGCGGACCGGCTGCACAACATGCGCACGCTGGATGCGGTCGCGCCTGAGAAGCGCCGCCGCGTCGCTCGCGAAACGCTCGACATCTATTCTCCGATCGCCCATCGTCTCGGCCTGAATGTGTTGTATCGCGAGTTTCAGGACCGATGCTTCGAGGCGATGTATCCGAACCGCTACCGCACACTGCAAAAGGCGGTGCTCTCTGCGCGCGGCAATCGTCGGGAAGTGGTGGGCCGCATCACCGAGGCGGTACGCGCTGCGCTGCCGGCAGCGGGCATCGACGCCGACGTGTACGGCCGCGAGAAGACGCTCTTCGGCATCTACACCAAGATGGTCGAACAGAAGAAATCCTTCTCCGAAGTCCTGGACATCTACGGCTTTCGGGTCGTGGTGCACAGCCAGCCCGAGTGCTATCTCACGCTTGGCACGCTGCACCAGCTCTACCGGCCGGTGCCGGGCAAGTTCAAGGACTACATCGCCATTCCCAAGATCAATGGCTATCAGTCCCTGCATACCACGCTAGTGGGCCCCTACGGCACGCCCGTCGAGTTCCAGGTCCGCACGCGTGACATGCACCACGTCGCCGAGAGCGGCGTGGCCTCGCACTGGCTCTACAAGAGCTCGGACGTCTCGCTCAACGATCTGCAGAAGCGCACCCACCAGTGGCTGCAGTCGCTATTGGACATCCAGCGCCAGACGGGCGATTCGGGCGAGTTCCTGGAACACGTTAAGGTCGACCTCTTCCCGGACGCGGTCTACGTGTTCACGCCGCGCGGGCAGATCATCTCGCTGCCACGCGGGGCCACGCCAATCGACTTCGCCTACTTCATCCACACGGACATCGGCAACCAGGCCGTGGCCGCGAAGGTGAACAACGAGTTCGTGCCGCTGCGTACGGAATTGAAGAGCGGCGACACGGTGGACATCGTCACCTCGCCCGCTTCCCGTCCGAATGCGCAATGGCTGAATTTCGTGCGCTCCGGCCGGGCGCGCTCAGAGATTCGCCACTATCTGCGCACGGTGAAGTACGCCGAATCGGTGGCCTTCGGCGAACGCCTGCTGCGCCAGGAGCTGACCGTCCTCGGGCTGGAGCTGCCCGAGTCGACGGACATCGCCTGGAACAAGCTCGCACGTGCCACGGGCGCCAATTCGCGCGAGGAGATCCTCGCCGATATCGGCCTGGGCAAGCGCCTGGCCGCCGTGGTAGCGCGACGCTTCTCGCCCGGCGCAGACGTGGTGGCCACCACCGCCGCGGCCGTGGATGAGTTCGTGGCCGCGCGCAGCGCGCCCATCCTGATCCAGGGCAACGAAGGCCAATCGGTGCAACTCGCGCCGTGCTGCTCGCCCATCCCGGGCGACACCCTGATGGCCTTCATCCGCCTGGGCCAGGGCCTGGTGGTGCACACCACGGATTGCCCGGTGGCGCGCCGCATGCGGGCACGCGAGCCGGAACGCTGGGTGAACGTGGGGTGGGACGAGAATCCCGCCACCCACTTCAATGCCCGGGTCGACGTCATCGCCCGCAACGAGCGCGGCGTGCTCGGCCGGATCGCCGCCGAAGTCACGGCAGCGGATTCCAACATCACCCACGTCACGATGCAGGACGACGCCGCCTCCAGCGTCACGCTGCACTTCACGCTCCAGGTGGATGGCCGCGAGCATCTCGCACGTGTCTTCCGCTTCCTGCGCCGGATTCCTCAGGTGCAACGAATCGTGCGGATCAAGGGATGAAACGACAAGACCGGCGCTACGCGCCGGCCTTTTTTCTTGATGGCGTGTCTTGGGCGCCTACTGCGGATCCGCTTCCGTGTACTCGACGTCCAGGATCTCGAGCGTCTGCACGCCACCGGGCGTGCGCAAACTCACGCTGTCGCCAATGCGCGCCTTGGTCAGCGCGCGCGCCACGGGCGAGATCCAGCTGATGCGGCCCTTGAGCGGCTCGGCCTCGTCCACCCCGACGATCTTCACGCGGATCTCTTCGCCGTCGTTATCCAGGTAGCTCACCGTGGCGCCGAAGAAGACCTGATCACGATTCTGTTGCGCTGCGGGATCCACCACTTCGGCAATGTCCAGCCGTTTGGTGAGAAAGCGCATGCGCCGATCGATCTCGCGCAGGCGACGCTTGCCGTACAGATAGTCGCCGTTCTCGGAGCGGTCACCGTTGGACGCTGCCCAGGACACCACCTGCACCACGGCGGGGCGCTCCACCGTCATCAGGTGAACGAGCTCTTCGCGAAGCCGGGCATAGCCGCCTGGCGTCAGGTAATTGCGCGTGCCCTTGGGCAGCGCAAGCTCGGCCGGGACGGCATCATCATCGTCGTCCTGGTCGGTTTCCTTGGTGAAGGCCTTGCTCACAGCCACCGCTCCCACACCGGGGTGAGCCCTGCAGGCAGGGGGGGCAGCCCGCCCAGATCGACGCGGCCCTCGCCCGGCGCATGGAAATCCGAGCCGCGAGACGCCAGAAAGCCATACTGTCGGGCCACCTGGGCATACTCAGCGTACTGGTCGGGCGAATGGCTCCCCGTGACGACCTCGATGCCCTCGCCGCCCAGATCGCGGAACGTCTCGTACAACGCGTGAAACGCGTTGGGCGTGTAGTCATACCGGCCCGGGTGCGCGATCACCGCCTGGCCACCCGCCGCACGGATCCAGCCGACGGCGTCTTCGAGGTTGGACCATTGCATGGGCACGAACGCGGGCTGGCCCGGGCCCAGAAAGCGTTCGAACACCTCCTGAATGTTGGCGCAATAGCCCCCATCCACCAGAAAGCGCGCGAAGTGCGTGCGGCTCACGAGATTGCGATTCCCCGCGAGCGCCAGGGCGCCTTCGTAGGCGCCGTCGATGCCCTGCCCCGCCAGGCGGCGTCCCATCTCGGCCGCGCGGCCCAGCCTGCCACTGCGGGTCTGGGCGAGCCCGGCCAGCAGGCCCGGGTGATCGATGTCCACCTGCAAGCCGACGATGTGCACCGTCTTGTTGGCCCAGGTCACGGACACCTCCACGCCTGGCACCAGCGTCATGCCCAGGCCTTGGGCGGCGCGAGTGGCCTCGGCCACGCCGCCCACCTCATCGTGATCGGTGAGCGCAAGCACATCCACCCCTTGCGCGTGAGCGCGCGCCACCACGTCAGCGGGCGCGAGTTCGCCGTCCGACACGGTAGAGTGGCAATGCAGGTCGATGTTCTTCACGGCGGCCTCCCGTGCACGCAGGAAACAAAGGCCAAGACGTCCGTTCAGGGCGTCTCGGCCGGATAGCCTGAAGATACCATGTTGCGCTGCACCCTGCCGGCCGGCGCCTGCAGGGCGACGCAGGCTCAGTGCTCGTGTTCCTGCAGCACGAGATAGGCCATGCCGTCTTCGGTGGCCAAGCCGGCCTTGGCACCGATGGGCAGCGTCACCTTGCCCTGGACATGGCCGAACGGCAACCCCGTGACGACGGGCACGCCGGTCTCGCGGCGGATCCATGCGATCACGTCCGGCAAGTCATAGCCGTCGTCCAGCGGCGCGGTGCGGTACTCGGTGAAGCGTCCGAGCACGATGGCCTTCTGCCGCGCCAGCACGCCCGCATGCAGCAGTTGCAGCAGCATGCGCTCGACGCGGTAGGGCGTCTCGGCCACGTCCTCGAGGAACAGGATGCCGCCCCGGATGCGCGGCAGGTAGGGCGTACCCACGAGCGAGGCCACGATGGCCAGATTGCCGCCCCAGAGCACGCCACGTGTGTCCACCGGGTCGGCATCGGCCGATTCGAAGCTCAGGATCTCGAGCTCGTCGCGCATGACTTCGCCAAAGACTTCCGCCGTCAGCAGATCGACCTTCTTCACGCCGAAGTCGGCGCGCGCCATCGGGCCGGCATAGCTCACGGCACCGGTCTTGGCGAGCAGCCCCAGCTGGAACGCCGTGAAATCGCTGTGCCCGACGAAGCGCTTGCCGCTGTCGGCCATCGCCTGCCAGTCGATGCGATGCAAAAGTCGGGACATTCCGTAGCCGCCCCGAGTGGCCATCACGATGTCGTGGGATTGCTTGATGGCACGCGTGAAAGCAGCGAGCCGCTGCTCGTCGGTGCCGGCAAAGCGCTGCTCGCGTGCCAGCGCGGTGCGATCCAGGCGCGTGGTGTAGCCCAGGGCCTGCAGGTGCGCCTGAGCGCGCTCGAGCGACTCCGGGTCCGGCACGACGCCCGCGGCGACATCAGGTAGATGCCGGGCTTGCGGCGACGGGCGTTGCCACGCGTGGCAGCGCCGTGGTCATGCGCATGATCGTGATCGTGGGCGTGATCGTGCGCATGCGGCGCGGCGACGGCATGATCGTGCGCCTGCCGGTCCGCCCCGCTCGGTACGACAGCGGGTTGACGGACGGCGGGCTTGCGGCGGGGTGTGGCGGCGGTCTTGGGCATGATGCGCGCCAGTGTAGCCGGGTGGCCCGAGGTCAGTCGAACGCCTTGCCATCGAGCTGGCGCAAGACGGCCAGCAACTCGTCGATCGCGACCTCACCATCGCCGTCACGCGCGGCGCGGGCCACGCACCCGCGCGCATGCGATTCGAGCAACTGCTTGGCCACGCCATTCAACGCCGACTTCGCAGCGGCCAGCTGCGTGAGCACGTCCACGCAGTAGCGATCCTCCTCGATCATGCGCGCGACGCCGCGCACCTGACCCTCGACACGGCCAAGCCGGGCGAGCAGCCGCGCCTTGTCGGGCTGCACCACGCGGCGAGCGGGGTCGTGCGCCACGTGGCAAACTTCGCCTGCGATCTCAGGCGACGTCATAGCCCGCATCCTCGATGGCCGAGACGACGGTGGCGCGGTCGGTGCCACCCGCCCCGTCAAGCCGCACCTCGGTGCGGCCCGTGGCCTGCGTCACGCTCACCTCACGAACGCCCGGCAGCGCGCCGATCACGCGGGTCAGCGTGGTCACGCAGCCGCCGCAGGTCACGCCCTGCACGTCCAAGGTCAATGTCTGTTCGCTCATGCTGCTCTCCGGATTGGGCTGCGCCAGCGGCGCAACCAGAGTGAATTGCCGACCACCGAGACCGAACTCAGGGCCATGGCAGCGCCCGCCACCACCGGATTGAGCAGGCCGAAGGCCGCCAGCGGGATGCCGAGCGCGTTGTAGAAAAAGGCGAAGAAAAGGTTTTGGCGGATCTTGGCGAGCGTGGCGCGCGACAGTGCGATCGCGTCGGCCACGGCCCGCACGTCGTTGCGCATCAGCGTGACGCCGCCTGCCTCCAGCGCGACGTCGCTACCCGCGCCCATGGCAAAGCCCACGTCCGCCAGCGCCAACGCAGGCGCATCGTTCACGCCATCGCCCACCATGGCGACGACGCGCCCTTGGGCGTGCTGCTCGGCCACGAAGTCGGACTTGTGCTGCGGCCGCATCTGCGCGCGGTATTGGGTGATGCCCACCGTGCGCGCCACCGCCGCCGCCGTGTGCGGGTTGTCGCCCGTCAGCATGACGACCTCGATGCCGAGCCCATTGAGGGCAGCCACAGCGTCCGCCGCGCCCTCGCGCACGGCGTCGGCGATGGCGATGAAGCCCATCAGCTGCGCGCCGCGCACGACGGCAATCAGCGTGTCGCCATGCGCGTGCTCGGCAACCAGCGTCTGTGCGGCATCCATCTCGGGGGTGTCCTGCAAGGCCCAGCGAGGCGCCCCGACGCGCACGCGCACGCCGTCGACCTCACCTTCGACACCAACCCCTTCGACCACACGGAAATCCTCGGCTGGCGGACGCTCCAGGCCGGCGGCATCCGCCGCCACCAGCACCGCCTGGGCCAGCGGATGCTCACTGCCCGCCTCCAGCGCCGCCGCCAGGCGCAGCAGCTCGCCCTGGCTTCGACCGCCTACCGGGGTGACCCGCACCACGCGCGGCGCGCCTTCGGTCAGGGTCCCGGTCTTGTCCAGCACCACGACGTCGACTTTGCCGGCACGCTCGAGCGCCGCAGCACTGCGAAACACGATGCCTTGCGCGGCCCCGCGCCCAATGCCCACCATGATCGCCGTGGGCGTGGCCAGACCGAGCGCGCAGGGGCAGGCGATGACCAGCACGGCCACGGCGTGCACGAGCGCAGCCACGCCGTCGCCGGTGACCCACCAGGTCACCACGAACGTGACCGCGGCGATGGCGAGCACGACGGGCACGAAGACGGCGGAGACCCGATCGGCCAGACGCTGACTCGGGGCGCGCGAGCCCTGCGCCTCAGCCACGAGACGGACGATGCGGGCGAGTTGCGTGTGCGCACCCACACCCGTGGCGCGGATCGTCACGGCGCCGCTGCGGCTGCGCGTGCCGGCGAAGACGTGGGCCCCCACCCGCTTGTCCACCGGCACGGACTCGCCTGTCAGCAGACTCTCGTCGACGAAGGCTGCGCCAGCGATCACGTCACCGTCGACCGCCACGGTTTCGCCGTGGCGCACGACGACGATGTCTCCGGGCTGCAGATCCCCGACCGGCACCTCGCGCAACTGGCCCTCCACCTCGACACGCGCCATGCGCGGTGCGAGGTCGAGCAGGTGGGCGATGGCACTGGAGGCCTTGCCCTTGGCGCGCTGCTCCATCCACTTGCCCAGCAGGACCAGGGTGATGATCGCCGCGCTCGCCTCGAAGTACACATGGGCATCGTGCAGCCCCAGCGCGGTCACCACCGCGCTGTAGCCGTAGGCCATGGTGGTGCCCAGCGCCACCAGCACGTCCATGTTCGCAGCCCCCCCGCGCACGCTGTGCCAAGCGCTGCGATAGAAGCGCGCCCCCACCCAGAACTGGACCGGCGTGGCAAGCAGCCACTGCCAGCCACGTGGAATGACACCATGCGCGCCCCAGCCCAGCATCGCCGCCATTTCCACCAGCAGCGGCAATGTGAAGAGCGCTGCGATCAGGAACCGGCGCAGGTCCGCCTGAGCAGCATGGTCCTGTCCCGCGCGCTGCGCCGTGGGCTCCACGATGACCGTCGCGCCATAGCCCGCCTTCGTGACCGCATCGATGAGCGCCTGCGGTGTCGTGCCACCATGGGTCACCTGCGCCGTCTCGGTCGCGAAATTCACCTGGGCCTCGACGCCGGGCAAGCGATTCAGCACCTTCTCGATGCGGTTCGCGCAGGCAGCGCAGGTCATGCCGCTCAAGGCGAGGCGGGTGGCGCCTGCAACAGGGGGCGTAGGGGACGAAGCGGGGCGATCGACGGCGGCCATCGCGAGTTCTCAAGGAAGCCAGACACTTCAATATACCCCCAGGGGGTATCTATCGCAAGTGAGCCACCGGCAAGATCACGGCGTCAGCGCCATTGCAAGCGCGTTGGCGTTGCGCCGCATCATGGTGAGGTAATCCGGCGCGTCGCCACCCTCCCCCGACAAGGCATCGCTGTAGAGTGTGCCGCCCAGACGCGCGCCGGTCTCGGCGGCGATCTGGCGCAATACGGCCGCGCTCGCCATGTTCTCGACGAACAAGGCCGTGATGCCCTCGACGCGCACCTGCCGGATCAGCGCGGCGAGCTGACGCGCGGATGGCTCGCTCGCCGTCGTGAGCCCTTGGGCCGGCACGAACGTCACACCGTAGCGGTCACCGAAGTAGCCCATCGCGTCGTGGGTGGTGATGACCTTGCGCCGGTCGGCCGGGATGCCCGAAAAGCGCGCCTGAATGTCGGTGTCGAGCGCCTGCAGCCTAGCCAGGTAAGCCTGTGCGTTGCGCGCATAGGCGTCCGCCTGCGCCGGATCGACCTGGGCCAGTGCCTGGGCGATGTTGCGCACGTACTGCTGCACGGCAACGGGATCCTGCCAGGCATGGGGATCAGGTACATCGCCCCGCCCCTGGGCCACGGTTCGCACCTTCACGCCGTCACTGGCTGCCTGCACCGGGCCGCCGTAGCCGGCTGCCTGGACGAGGCGTGTGAGCCACCCTTCGAAGCCCAGCCCATTGATGAGCACCAGCCGCGCGTTGGCCACCCGCCCCACGTCGGCCGGCGTGGGCTGATAGACGTGCCCGTCCTGGTCGGGCCCGATGAGCGCGGACACCGCGACGTGCTCGCCGCCGACTTGACGCGCGAGGTCCGCCAGGATGCTGAAACTCGCGACGACCGGGATCGGCTCGGCACGAAGGGCCTGAGCAGCACCGAGCCAGAGCACGCCGCACAGGACGACACGTAGCCATTGCTTCATGAGAGAACTCCAGCGCCGCGACAGGCGCTTACAAGGGGGGCATCACAACGGGGGCATGGCTGCGCGTCGCCGATTGCCGCGCCAGCCTTGGGGCGCGAGCAGCAGCGAGACGGCGTACAGCGCCCCCGAACACATCACGATGACCGGCCCGGAAGGCAGATCGGCATGGAACGACACCAAGAGACCAGCGTACCCTGCCACGACGGCCTGTGCGGCCGCGTTGAGCAGCTGGGCAGGCAGCATGGCGTGCCAGAGCCGCGCCGACACCGCAGGCAGCATCATGAGCCCCACGGCCATGAGCGTGCCCATCACTTGAAACGCCGCCACCAGGTTGGCCACCACGAGCAGCAGGAACACGACCTGGTAGAGGCCGCCCGCCCCTGACATGCTGCGCAGATACCCCGGATCGAAGCTCTCGAGCAGGAACGCGCGATACAACACGGCCATGGCAAGCAGCGTCACGCTGGCAACCCCGGCGACGAGGACGAGCCCGTCACGGTCCACGCCCAGGATGTTGCCAAAGAGAATGTGCAGCAGGTCCAGCTGGGTACCGTGCGACGAAATCAGGAGCACCCCGACCGCCAGCGCGATCAGGTAGCCTGCCGCGAAGCTCGCGTCTTCCTTCAGATCGGTGAAGCGGCTAACCCAGGCTGCCCCCAGCACCACCACGACGCCCGCGATGAATCCGCCCAGGCTCAACGCCGGCAGAGACAGGCCGGCCAGCAGGAACCCGACAGCCACGCCGGGCAGAACGGCGTGCGCGAGGGCATCGCCCACCAGGCTCATGCGGCGCAAGGTGAGCAGCACCCCCAGTGGCGCACTCCCGAGCGCGAGCGCCAGGGTGGCCGCGAGAGCACGACGCATGAAAACGAAATCGGCGAACGGAGCGACCGCCCAGTCGTACAAACTCACCGGCAAGAAACTCCCGGCAAACCCGCGACGCGGCGCCTTGCGAGAGACACCGAACGGCGTCCACTCGCGCCTGCCATCCCCGCCATCTCAGGCCGCCCTGTCGTGCCAAGCGTCAGCGAGCTGCCCGACGTGGCGCAGGTTCTCGTCGCACAGTACCTCGGCCGTGGGCCCCAGGCCACAGGAGCATGTGCCAACAGCAGCGTCTGGGGGAACCACTGACGCACCTGGGCGTGATCGTGCAGCACAGCCACCACAGTGCGGTTTTCGGCGTGCCAGTCGGCCACGGTGCGCAAGAGCGCCTCGGTCGTCGCGGCGTCAACCGCATTGAACGGCTCGTCGAGCAGGATGAACCGTGCATCCTGCAACTGCACCCGTACGAAGAGCATGCGTTGAAACTGCCCCGCGGACAACGTGCCGACCGGGCGATCGAGCACGTCGCCCAGCCCGACCGCAGCCAGGGCGTCGCAAGCAGCCTCGCGCTGCGCGCGGCTGACCCGGTGCCAGATGCGCGCCGCGGGCCAGAACCCCAGGCAGACGCAATCCAGAACCGACAGCGGAAAGCCGCGCTCGATACTGCTTTGCTGGGCGAGGTAAGCCATGCCGTGACGCGGCAGCGCACGCGTGACGCGGCCCGCGGCGAGCGGCACGAGATCCGCGATGGCCTTGAGCAGCGTGCTCTTGCCTGCGCCGTTGGGCCCGACGACGGCGGTGAGCGATCCGGCGGTGAAGCCCCCGGTCACGTCACGCAGCACGGTGCGGCCCCGGTAGGCGACGCCCACGCCGTCCAGCTGGACGGCCGGCGCGGCTTCGCGTGTGGGGATGAGGCGCAGACCCGTCATGCGCCACTGCCCCACGCCCAGGCCACCACGGCCCACAAGCCGGCCACGAGCGGCAGCACGACGGCGACGCGCGCACTGGCCGAATACGCCAGCACGCTGGCGCGGCGAGCACGCGACGAGTAAGAAAGGGACGCAGACATGGCGAACGACGCTGTACGCAACATTGTTGCAATGTTAGCCGAGACAGCCCCATCCGTGCAACATTATCTCATTGCGGTGGCGCCTCCGTGCCGGTCACGACGCCCTCGGCGCGCTTGCCGCGACGCGCCCGGAAGAAAGCCCGCAGCGTGTCCCCACAGGCCTGCGCGAGCACGCCACCTTCGACGCGCGTCTGGTGATTGAGCTGTGTATAGCCGGGCAGATCCAGCACGCCACCACAGGCGCCGGTCTTGGGATCGGCCGCGCCATAGACGACACGCGCGAGCCGGGCATGCAGCATGGCCCCCATGCACATCACGCACGGCTCCAGCGTCACGTACAGCGTGGCCCCGGGCAGGCGGTAATTGCCCGCCCGCGCGCAGGCGGCCCGAAGGGCCATGATCTCGGCGTGGGCCGTCGGGTCGTGACCCGCGATCGGCTGATTGGCGCCCTCGCCCAGCAGCACGCCGTCAGCGCCCACCACCACGGCACCAACGGGCACTTCACCGCGGTCCGCGGCTTCGCCGGCCAAGGCCAATGCCCGCGCCATCCAGGTCTCGTCGTCCATCCTCACCTCCAGCATGCGCGGATTGTAGCGGCACCTGCCGGACGCCCCTGTCGCCAGCCGGGGCACTCTCTGTCTGTCACGCCGCAGACGCTACACTGCCGCATGCTCGATGCGTCGCCCCGCCCCCATTTCATCGTCCTGGACGCCTGTATCCTGATGTCCGGTGTCCTGCGCCCCGCCCTGCTCGATCTGGCGGCGGCCGGCTGGTTCCACCCCTTGTGGTCGGAGCGCATCGGCCTGGAGTGGCGACGCAACGCCGCGCGCATCTGGCCCATCGAGCCTGAGCTGCTCATGCGCGAGTGGACGCTCATGCAGTCACGCTTTCCGGCCGCGGATCCGGGTGATACCGCCCCCTACGAAGCGGTGCTGCGCCACAGCGACCCAAAGGATTTCCACGTGATCGCCGCGGGCCTGGCCGGCAAGGCCCGATGCGGGCTGCCCGCACCGCCCCGCGTGACCGTGCTCACGTGGAACCTGAAAGACTTCAACCGCAGCGAGCTGCGCCAGCAAGGCATGGACGTGTCTGATCCGGACCGTCTCTTCGCGCAATGGTGGCAGACGGATGCCGCCGCCATCGAGACCGTGCTGCAGCGCACGCTAGCCGACCTGGCTGCCGACGGCCGCCCGCGCGATGGTGCGCTGCCTGAGGTCTTGCACCGCGAACGTCTGTACCGTCTCTCGAACCTTGCCCGCCAACGCTCGGCCGCGCTCGCCGCCTGACCTTCCCGGACCCGGAGATCCGCATGACTGGCACGTTCCCCGTTCCCCTATCCGTCCTTGATCTGGCGCCTATCCTGGAAGGCCAGGATATCGCCACGTCGTTCGCCAACTCGGTGGCGCTCGCCCGTCACGTCGAGGCCCTGGGCTACCGCCGGTTCTGGCTCGCCGAGCACCACAATCTTGCCGGGGTCGCGAGCAGCGCCACGGCGGTGCTCATCGGCCACGTGGCCGCGCATACGCAGACGCTGCGCATCGGCTCGGGCGGCGTGATGCTGCCCAATCACGCGCCACTGCTCATCGCGGAGCAGTTCGGCACGCTGGCCACGTTGTACCCGGGCCGCATCGACCTGGGCCTGGGCCGCGCGCCCGGCACCGACTCGGCCACGGTGCAAGCCATCGGCCGCGACCCTCAGGCGGGCTTTCGCTTTCCCGACCTGCTCGATGAGTTGCGTTACTTCTTTGCCCCTGCCGAGCCAGGCCAGCGCGTGCGCGCGATTCCTGGCGCCGGCGTGGACGTGCCGATCTGGCTGCTGGGCTCCAGCGACTTCAGCGCCCGCCTTGCGGCGCGCCTGGGCCTGCCCTTCTCCTTCGCCGGGCACTTTTCTCCGGAGGGCATGGCGGCCATGCGACTCTACCGCCACCTCTTCCAGCCCTCCGAGACGCTCGCCAAACCCTACGCCATGATCGGCGTGCCGGTGACGGCCGCCGATACGGATGCCGAAGCCAGACGCCTGGCCACGACCGCGGAGCAGAAGTTCCTCGGCATGGTGCGCGGCACCCGCCGCCCCCTGCAGCCGCCGGTGGACGACATGGCCGCGCTCTGGCACCCGCGCGAGGAGGCCGCCGTGCGCCAGCGGCTGGCGGCTGCCATCGTCGGCGGACCGCACACGGTGGCCCGCGAATTGCGGGCATTGGTCGAGCAGACCGAGGCCGACGAGGTGATGATCGTCACCGACTGCTATCACCTGGAGGACCGGCTGCGATCCTACGAGATCCTGGCCAACCTGCCCGCTGCCTGAGCGCAGCGCGGCGAGCGAGGCTCCGACGCGGAGCCGGCCGTCACCTCGACAGGGGTTGTCGGCCCGGGGATCGTCCCCATCTGCACTATCAACGCCCAACAAGGATGAAAGCCATGAGCATCGTCGAACTCGACCAGGAAACCCTGCAGGACGTCGTCACCGACGACAAGACTGTCATCGTGGACTTCTGGGCCCCCTGGTGTGGCCCGTGCCGCAGCTTCGCCCCGGTGTTCGAGAAGGCGGCCGAGACGCACACCGACGTCACCTTCGCCAAGGTCAACACCGAAGAACAGCAGGAACTGGCAGCGGCCTTCAGTATCCGCTCCATTCCGACCATCATGGTGTTTCGCGAACGCGTGATGCTGTTCTCGCAGCCGGGTGCCCTGTCCGCTGGCCAGCTCGACGAGTTGATCAACAAGGTCAAGGAAGTCGACATGGCCCAGGTGCACGCCGAGATCGCCGCCCGCGGCGAGGGCGACGCGCAGAACGGCTGATACCGGCACGTTCAACCGCAGCGGCCGGCATGGCGACATGCCGGCCGTTGTCGCGTCTGGCTAGACCGCCACCGCTTCCAGCGTGACGGTATCGACCGTGAAGCTGCCATCGGCCTCGATAGCGAACGCGGCCTGCACTTCCTGCGGCGCCGCCTGTTGCATGGCGCGGATGGCCTGGACCAACACCTCAGGCGTGTGGGTGCGGGCGATCCAAGTGGCAAAGTCCAGCCGCAGGCGTCGCCGCGTCACGCCGCGCACGGCAAAGCGGGCGCGGCCCAGCATGGCCACCCACTCCGGCACGCTGTAGTCCCGTACGTGCGTGCCGTCACGCAGCAGCTCGACGGTCTGCAGGTGCGAATCGAGCAAGGCGGCCTCGGGCGCCACCACATCCGCAAACACGGCCACGCCGCCCGGCACGAGGACGCGACGCGCCTCGGCAAGGCCGGCGGCGGCATCGCGCCAATGGTGGGCGCTGTACCGTGACGCGAGGAAGTCCACACTGGCATCCGTCATGGGCAGCGCCTCGGCGCCCGCGCGCTGCACGGTGAGATTGCCCAAGCCCCGCGTGGCTGCCTCGGCTGCCACGGCGCTCAACATGCCCTTGGCCAAGTCCACGGCCACCACCGCCTGCGCGCACTCGGCGAGCCGATAGGCCACATGCCCGCCACCACACCCCAGATCCAGCGCCCGCTCCGGTGACTGCGAACGCGCCAGCGCTTCGATCTGATCCAGATCCGCGCCGGCGGCGTGGACGGCGCTGCTGACATAGGCATTGGCGCGCTGACCGTACTGGTCCGCCGTGGCGTCATCGTGGGACGGGGAAATCGACTGGGTCATCACATACCTCGCAAAAGAGGCCTTGATTCTGCACCCACGATATTCCTGGTACAAGATGACACTTTATACTGGTATCTTTGCTACCCGGTTGCACGATGGCCGACTATGCCGCCCTGGGCGCCTTCCTGCGCCGGCACCGCGAGGCCCTGTCCCCTGCCCAAGCCGGCCTTGCCGGCGGCACCCCGCGCCGCCGCACACCCGGCCTGCGGCGCGAAGAGCTCGCCTTGGCGGCCGGCATCAGCCTCACTTGGGTGACATGGCTGGAGCAAGGCCGGCCGGTCGCAGCCTCACCCGGCGCGTTGGCGCGACTCGCCGAAGCCCTGCGATTGACGGCGGCCGAGCGCACCTACCTCTTCGAGCTGGCCGGTCGCGTCGACCCGGATGCAGCCCGGCTGCCGTCGCGTCCGCCCCTGCCACCCGCACTGGCTGCCGCGCTGGAGACGACCTCGGCGCCCGCCTACGTCCTGGACCATGGTTGGGACGCGCGCGCATGGAACGCGCCGGCGCAGCGACTCTTTCGCGGCTGGCTGGACGGCCCTGAGAAGAATTTGCTGCGGTTCGTGTTCCAGGTGCCGTCGGCCCGCACGCTCATCGACGACTGGGAGACGCGAGCCCACCGGATCGTGGCCGAGTGCCGGGCCAGCACGGCGGGCCGTCAGGACGAAACGCTACAGACCCTTGTCCAGACGCTGCAGCAGCAAAGCCCGGAGTTTGCCGCCTGTTGGCGCGATCAACGCGTCCTCGCCCGCGAGGGCGGACGCCGGGTGTTCCGCGATCCCGAGGGTGGGCGGCAGGTATACGAGCAGCTCAGCCTTGCGCCTGCCGCCACCCCGGAGTTCACCCTGGTGATGCTGCTGCCAGCCGCCACAACGACGTGACTTCAGCCGCCCGAGCCGCATGCAGCGGATCCGTGGCATCACGTGCGCGACCGTGGCTCGGTCGGGCATCGAGTCGCGCGCGCACGGTCAGGCCAGCCTCGGCGATCTGCGCAAGCAGTTGCTCGCGGGTACGCAGGCCGAAACGCTCGGCAATGTCCGACAGCACGAGCCAGCCCTCCCCCTGCGGCGACAGGTGCGCCGCCAGCCCCCGCAGGAACCCGGCGAGCATGCGTCCATCGGGATCGTAGACGGCGCTGTCCAGCGCGGAGCCTGCCTTGCCGGGCACCCACGGCGGATTGCAGACGATGAGGTCTGCCATCCCTTCCGGAAAGAGATCGGCCTCGACCACGCGCACCGTCTTGGCCAGCTTCAGGTGGGCGATGTTCTCCCGGGCGCATGCGAGCGCTGCCGGGTGGTTGTCGGTCGCCACGACCTCGCCGATCCCACGCCGGGCCAGCACGGCCGCGAGTACGCCCGTGCCTGTCCCGATGTCGAATGCCTTGCGCGTCTGCGGAGGCAGCGGGGCCTGGGCGAGCAGATCGATATACTCCGCCCGCGTGGGCGCGAACACGCCGTAGTGCGGATGGACCTTCGCGCCCAGGGCCGGCACCGCCACGCCATTGCGACGCCACTCGAAGGCCCCGATCGCGCCGAGCAGATCGCGCAGCGGGATCAAGGCCGGCTCAGCCAGCGGCCCCCAGGCCTGGGTGGCGGCTTCCACCAGTTGGGGGGCCCGCCGCAGTGGAACGACATACCCCGGCTGTACCGGGATCAACACCATGCCAAGCGTGCGCGCGCGCTGGACCTGCAGCTGACGCTGGCGATGAAAGGCGTCCGGCATGGTGGTAACCGGCGCACCGCGTCGCTTGTCCAGCCGCCGGCCAAGCGCCTGCAGAAGCTGGCGGGCGTTGTGGTAATCGCTCTGCCAGACGAGACCCGTACCCTCACTCGCCAGCCGAAACGCGGCGTCCGCCGTCATCGTGTCGTCGGCGGCCTGCACACGGCGCGGTGCCGGCGATGCACTCCACCAGCGGGCATCATGGGGCTGGCCATCGGCGCTCTGCCAGGTCAGCATCACAGGGACATCGTCGGCGGCAAACAGGGAGGGCATCAGAGCGGAATCCGTGAACATCAAAAAGGGTCAGGCGTATGGGCATCAGCGAGCCAGGCCCGCGCCGGTGCAGCCTCGCCGCCCACATCGAGAGGGACCTGGTCTGCCGTGCACACCCGGGCTGTCGGCACCATGTGGCGCAAGCGATGCTGCGTGGCCAGATCCGCATGCACAGGAATCGCGAGCACGTCAGCCACCGCCCACACCGAGGCCGTGGCCGCATCGACCACGCCTGGCGCTTCGCCCGGGTCGGACGCGGCAATCACCTGAGCAAGGCGATACCTCGCCGTGACCGCTGCCTCCGTGAGCAGCGTGCGCAAGACGGCAGCGGGGCCGCCTTCGCCACTGTCCACGATGACGCGGGAGAACTGGCGCACCCCGCCTCGGGCGAAGCGCCAGGTGGCCTCGCGCAGCGCTGTTGCCAGGCCACGTTGCGGTACGCAACACGCGCAGACGGACTGCATGCCAGACGACGACACCCCACCGGCGCGCACGGGGGCAAAGAGCGGATGGTTCAGCGCGGCACCGACGTCAGCGTCGGCCAGCATCAACGTGTCAGCGGGACCCGCTAAGGCCAACACCTGACGCAAGACGTCCAGGCGCAGCGGCTCGGGGCCACCCAGGACCAGGATTATCGGGATCGGCGACATGGCAGGCGCAACACGCAAGGGCGTTGCATGATACCAGCGTGTCTGCGCTCAGCCCTGGCTGCGCAGGAACGCGAGAAAGCGTCGCTCGTCGGCATTGAGCCCGCGCGGCGCGGTCACCGCCGGCAGCGGCGGGATGCCGCCTGCCAGGTAGGCCGCGAGCACTGCCGGGTGAATGTAGCTGCTGCGGCACACCGCCGGCGTATTGCCCAGTTGCTTGGCCACGGCGCGCACCACCTCCACGATCGTCTTGGCCGCCTGCTTCTCGTCTTCCCAGGCACGCTGGCGCAGTGCCGCCAGCGCGGCCACGGAGGCTGCCCACGTCCGGTAGTGCTTGGCCGTGAAATCCACGCCGCTCGCTTCGCGCAGATAGCCGTTCACGCAGCTCGAATCCACTGGACGCGCCACGTCGTTCTCGGTGTAGTGAAAGAGGGTCTGCCCCGACAGGTCCGTGCAATGCCGAATCACCCGCGCCAAGCGTCGGTCGTTGACCGTGACGTCGTGCGGCACCCCGCTCTTGCCGCGAAAACGAAAGCGGATGCGATCCCCGGATACCGTCACGTGGCGCCGCTTGAGCGTGGTGAGGCCGTAGGATCGGTTCTCACGCGCATAGGCTGCCGTGCCGATACGGATGAGTGTGGTCTCCAGCAGGCGCACGACGACAGCCACCACCTTGTCATGACAGAGCTCGGGCTGGCCAAGATCGCGAGCCACCCGCCGACGGATGCGCGGCAGCGCGGTGCCGAAGGCGACGAGCTGACCGTACTTGTGCTCGCCACGTACGGCCTGCCATTGTGCATGGTAGCGATACTGCTTGCGGCCGCGCGCATCGCGCCCTGTCGCCTGCAGGTGCCCGTTCTCGTTCGGGCAGATCCAGACCTGGGTGTATGCGGGGGGAATGGCCAACGCGTTGAGTCGGCGGACCACCTCTGCGTCCCGGATGCGCTCGCCGCGCTCGTCGAAGTAGCAGAACTTGCCGCGCAACACGCGTCGCGTGATGCCAGGGGTCGTATCATCGACGTACACCAGATTGGCGAGCACACAATGCTGCTCGGCCGCAGCGGGCGTCGTCTCCAGAGCCGTACGTTCGCGCATGAAGAGGCCTCGAGGAAGAGCGCTATCATGCCGTCCCTGCGCAATTGGCGTGCCGAGGTGACGGCATGCGGGTTGCAGTTCCGCCGGCGGCCTGGGTTGCCCGGCCTCTTACGGAGTGATTCCCATGTTGATCCGATCTTGCGCCCTGCTGGCGGCAGCTGCCCTGGCGGGCTGCGCCCAGCCCCTGCCGCGTGCAAGCATGCCCGCGCCCGCCACGGCGCCCATGAACGGGCCTGCCGTGACGTTCCAATGCGGCACCACGGCCGTGCAGACGCAGTTCGGCGAGAACACCATGTCGCTCACCCTGGACGGGCGCACGCTCGTGCTGCCACAAGCCATCGCGGCTTCGGGTGCCCGCTATGCCGGTCTCGGCCCCGACGGCCCTGTCGAGTTCTGGAACAAAGGCCGCCAGGCCACGCTCACCGTGGGCCCACGCGCGTATCCTGAATGCCAGGAAGCGGCGGGCGCACGCCGCTGACGGCGCGCTGGGTGGCGGCGGGCAGGTTCGTCCTGCCGCCAAGCCGACCTGCCATGCGGGCTTGGCATAATGGGGCACCGCCTTTTGACAGGATGCGCCATGCCCTCGTTGCCACCCGCCCCCGCCCTCAGCCGCCGCGGTCTTGACCGCCTGGCGGCGCTCGCGAGCGGCATCCCCTTCGATCCCGCCGTGCCGGGGTTCTACTTCCTGCGCCACGGCCAGACCGAATGCAACGCGCGGCGCATCTTCCAGGGCGTCGACGAGCCCCTGAATGCCACCGGCGTAGCCCAAGCCGAACGCGCCGGTGATGTCCTCGCCCGCGAGCCGATCCGCACCATCGTCTGCAGCGATATCGCGCGCGCCCATCACACGGCACGCATCGTGGCCGCGCACCACACGATCACGCCGGCCGGCACGGACGGGCTGCGCGAACGGCACTTCGGTGAACTCATCGGCAGCTCCTCGGCCGACATGGATTGGGACTGCGCTCCGCCGGCCGGCGAAACCCTCGATACGTTCGTGACACGCACGGCCCAGGCGCTGGAAGCCGCGCTGCGCGAACCCGGTCCGGTATTGGTCGTGGCACACGGCGGCACGCTGTACGTGCTCGCCGGCCTGCTGGGACTGGACGCCACGCCGGCACTGCTCGGCAATGCCCACCCGCTGCGCTTCGATCGCACCGACACGGGTTGGCAGGTGACGGCGCTCGCCGACGCGGTCAACGCGCCGGCACACATCGCCTAGGCGAGCGGCCGAGGTGGCGGCGCAGGCGGGACCGCCGCTGTCGCGACCTCCGGCCCCGGCAACGTGACCTCGGCCTCGCGCAGCCGCTCCAGCAAGGTGAACAGCACGGCGCTGCGCACGCCGTAGGCGGTGCGTGGGGAGGCGACGTAACCCGTCAGGTTGAACATCAGACTGCGGTCGGTGATGCCTTCCAGGTAGACAGCCGGCGGCGGCGTGTCGAGCACGGACTCGTGCTCGGCGAACACCGCGAGCCCGATCTCGCGAACCACCTCGGCGCTCGTATCGAGTGGCATAGGCAGCTTCACGCTCACCACGCCCAGCGGATTGGTGTGCGTCACGTTGCGCACGGTCTTGGTGATGAATTCCGAGTTCGGCACGATGAGCGTGGAGTGATCGCTCATCTGGATCTCCGTGGCGCGCGCATTGATGCGCCGGATGTCGCCCTCGACGCCGCCGATGGCCACCCAGTCGCCGACCTTGACGGGTCGCTCCGCGAGCAGGATCAGCCCCGAGACGAAGTTCTGCACCACGGCCTGCAGGCCGAAACCGATACCGACGGACAGCGCGCTCGCGATCCACGCGACCCGCTCCAGGCCGATGCCAACGGCGATCAAAGCCAGGGCCACCGCGGCCACGAACCCAACATAGCCGAACAGCGTGGCAGCCGAGCTGCGCATGCCCTCGTCCATGCCGGTGGTGGGCAGATAGCGCGCGAAGAGCCAGCGGCGCATCAGGCCCACACCGGCGAGCGTCAGGATGAAGACCGCCGCGGCCTGCAGCACCGCGCCAGGACGCAGCGTGACGGCACCGATGCTCACCCCATCGCGGATGATGCCGAAGCGGCCGATGAGCTCCTCGGGCCCCTCGCCAAATGGCGCGAGCAGCAGCGCCACGCTCGCCAGGGCGATCAGGACGCGGACCAGCCCGGACACCAGCACCGCCGCCTGATCGCGCCGGCTGCCGTTCTCGCCGGCGTCCCCACGGGCGCCGAGCGCCGTGCTCACCACGTCTTCGACGAAGACGCTGACCAGATACGCCGAGCACAGGACGACCAGTGTCCAGGCGAGCTGCTTGGCGAGAAAGCTCGCCAGCGCGATATACCCCAGCAGGAGCCCGATCACGCTGAGCGCGAGCGTGGCCCACGCCGCCGTCACCAGCAGGGAGAGCCACCAGGGCAGCGCCGGCATCTCGATATCCGGGTCACGGGCTGCCAGACGGCGGATCTGCTCGCCGCGCCAGAGGGCCACGCCCAGCACCCCGCACAGGGCCGCGGCCACCAGGGCATTGAGCACGACGACCGTGATGAGACTCGCGTCGAGCGCCGCGGTGGCGCGATCGGCCAGCCAGGCGGCCACGAGCACGGTGGCCAGACGCCAGGGCAGCCACCGCAGGCGGCGCGCCAGCGGATCCGGGAGCGGCGGCAAACGCCAGGTCGGACGATCTGTGCAGAGCAACGCATGACCGAGGCCGACCACGAAACCGCCGAAGGCGAGCGAGACCGCCACCCCCACCATCAAGGGCCCCAGGGCTTCGGGCATCGCGCCGTGATCCCGCAGCACGGCGCGAATGGCCAGCAAGACCAGAACGGGGGTTGCCGTATCCAGCGTGAGCAAGGCGACGGCGTGGAACGAGCGTCTGAGTCGGCCCGACGGCACGCGATCGGCCGCCAAGCGCACCAGGTGTCGGCCCAGCCACCAGCGCAGGGCTGCCAGCCCGGCGGCACCCAGGGCCACCAGCCACCAGATGCGTTCAGGCACCTCCCCGGCGGCGTCGCGCACGGCGCCAGCCAGCTCGGCCAGGCGGGCCATGTCGGCCGGCAACTCGGTATCCAGCGAATCCCAGAAGGCGCCATCGAGCACGGAGGCCGTGCGCTCGCCCAGCTGGGCCTGAAAGCCGGCACGTCGCATGCCGCTGATCTGCGTGGACACCTGATCGGCCTCGACGATCAGAAGTCGGGCGAGCTTCAACTGCGCATCCAGGCCCGTGAAACTCTTTTCGAGTTCGCGCCGCTGCGAGGCCACGTCCGGCGCCTCGCTGCCCTCGGCCGGCACCGGACCGAGCTGCTGCAGACGTGCCTGCAGGCTCTCGACCTGCGGCGCCAGCGCCCCCGCGGCCTGGCTCGCATCGCCTTGGGCGCTTTGCACGGCGTCGCGCAGGCGTGAGAGTTCAGCATCGCTCGCGCTGTCCTTGCCCAGGGCCTCGCGCGCAACGTCGACCTGCTTGCGCGCAGCCTCCAGCGTACGCTGAACCTCAGCCAGCGGATCCCCCTGTGCCTGGGCCAGCACCGGTGCCATGCACCAGAGCAACAGAAGCAAGAGCGCCAGGGCGAACCAGCGCGGTACGGCACATCGGTGCCTATCGAGACGCGCTCCGGAACCCGGCCACGCGGAAGAGGTCCACATCATCGGAGACAGCGATACGCCCCGCGGGGGAAAGCGCGAATCATAGGTTGGTTTGCCGAACTCAGCCGTAACACGCTGGTAAGGCGGCGTAACCCCCCCGTCAGCCAAGGCTGCTATGCTCGCACCCGCGGTTTTCGACACGCCGTCCTGGGGCGTGTCCACGCCAGGCTCGCGCCCGCGCCCTGGCGTCAACACGCCCTAGTCCCGACCGCTGGAGTTTTCCCACTGTGATGAAGCGTCTTTCTGTCTATTTCTTCACCGGGCTGATCACCATTCTGCCCGTCGCACTGACCGTCTACCTGCTGTACATCTTCCTCGTCTGGACCGAAAACCTGGCGCTGGGCTTTCTGCGCCCCTTCATCGGCAGCTTCTACATCCCCGGCATGGGCCTCACGCTGGGCGTGCTTGGCATCCTGCTGATCGGCTACCTGGTCAGCAAGCAGCGTTTTCGCAGCATCCTGTCGTTCATGGAGCGCCCCTTCATGAACACCCCGGTCATCAAGAGCATCTACTCGTCGCTCAAGAGCTTCGCGGATTACTTCTCGCCAGGCGGCAAGCAGAACGCCCAGCAGGTCGTGGTGCTGCGCATTCCAGGCCAGGAGATGGAAGTCGTGGGCCTGGTCACGCGCAGCAGCGTCGATGGCCTGCCGCCCGGGTTCATGCAGGGCACCCGCGTGGCGGTGTACTTGCCGATGGGCTACATGATCGGTGGCTACACGGTGTTCGTGCCGGCCGAGTGGGTCCAGCCCGTGGCGATGTCGGTCGAAGAGGCCATGCGCTCCTCACTCATCGCCTGGATGGCAGGCGCCGAAGGCACCCGCCCCGTTCCCGAGCCCCAGGCCGGCGATGCCGCCGTTGATGCGCAGACCGAGGCCACGCCAGTGGCAGCGCCTGCGCCGGCTGCACCGCAAGAGCCCGCGGAGCGCAAGGCATGAAGGCACAACACCCCGATGCCGGCCTGGAGACACTGCTGGTGCGCGTGACGGGCCGCGTGCAAGGCGTGGGCTACCGGGCCAGCGCCGTGCGCGAAGCGCATCGCCTGAAAGTGACGGGGTGGGTGCGCAACGAGCTCGACGGCACCGTGCAGGCCTTGCTGCAGGGCACCCCCGACCAGGTCGACCACATGCTGGAATGGATGCGCCACGGCCCGCCCATGGCCCGCGTCACGGACCTGATCACGGAGTCCCAGGACACGACACGGCGCTTCGATCGATTCGAGCAGACATGACAAGGGCGGCCGAGGCCGCCCTTTGTGATGCTGCCAGCCGCAGGCGAGCCGTCAGAGATCCAGCACCAGCACCGCCGACTTCGAGCGCGAGCAGCACGGCAGCATCTGGTCGTTGGCCGCCCGCTCATCATCGGTCAGGTACATATCGCGGTGGTCCGGCTCACCCTCGAGCACCCGCGTGAGACAGGTGCCGCACACGCCCTGCTCGCACGACACCGGCACGTCGATGCCTGCCGCTTCCAGCGCCTCGACGATGCTTTGATCCGCGGCCACGGCAATCGATTGCCCGGTGCTCGCCAGCTTCACCTGAAAGGCACCGTCGGCGTCCGTCGCCTGGATGACGTTGCCGAAGTACTCGCGGTGCACCTGGTCATCAGCCCAGCCAGCCGTCTTGGCCGCTGCCAGCACGGCATCGATGAAGCCCGCCGGACCACAGACGTACAGATGCTTGCCGGCTGCCGGCTGGGCCAGCACGGCCGCCAGGTCGAGCTTGCCCTGATCCGGCACGGAGTCATGATAGACGCGGGCACAGGCGGCCAGGCCGGTGGCGGCCAGGCGATCCTGAAAGGCCGTACGCTCGGGCGAACGCGTGCAATAGTGCAGCTCGAACGATGCGCCGATGTGGGCCAGTCGCTCGGCCATGCAGAGGATCGGCGTGATGCCGATGCCGCCTGCGAGCAGCACGGAATGGGTCGCGCCGGCCTGCAGCGGGAAGTGGTTGCGCGGCTCGCTGATCTCGAGCATGTCGCCTTCCTTCAGGGCATGCATGGCCACCGAGCCGCCACGGGATGCGGGATCCTTCAGCACGCCGATCAGATAGCGGTCGCGCTCCTCAGGGTGATTGCAGAGGGAATACTGGCGCACCAGTCCGTCGCCCACGTGCACGTCGATATGCGCGCCTGCCGAGAACGCGGGCAAGGGTTGGCCATGCGGCTCGGCCAGTTCGAATGCGCAGATGTCCAGCGCCGCGTCGAGTTTCTTCTTGATCAGGACTTTCATGATGTCTCGCATCAGGCGCCTCGACGGGCACCTGCCTTACGTTGCCGCGCGGCGCAGGCGCGCCGATGTCACGCTGGCCCCACGAGGCCAGCACAAGGGATCGATATTACCCGAGCCCGACGAAGGCCGTCAGGCCGCCACCGAGGTCTGCGCACGCTGCGCGGCCTGCTCGGCCTCGGCCTTGAGCACACGGTCGATGACCTTGCGCGACTGCACGCCGCCGGCATCGATGTTCAGGTTGAGGATGCGCCGCTGCGGGTTGGCCAGCAGATTGCGTTGCTGCGCCTCGAGCATCTCGAGGTCTTCGCCGAAGATCTTGCCCTGCCCTTCGCGAATGGTCGCCGTGAGCTCGGCATCCTCGGGCTTGAAGTTGCGCGCCATGCCCCAGAAGTACCAGATCGAGGTCTCCGTCTCCGGCGTGATGAAGTCCACCACGATGCTGGACGCCTTGTGCTTCGGATCGGCGTCGTAGCCACCCTTGCCCGCGTGCGCCACGCCGACCTCGATCATGACGTGGCTGGGCGGCGTGAAGCGGCAGATCTGCCAGCGGTCGCATGGCACGTCGTCGGCCAGGCCGTTGCCGCGCAAGGCCGCGGCCCAGAAGGGCGGCGGCATGATGTTCTCCATGAACCGGCTCGTGACCACCATGTCGCCTTCCACCTTGGTCACGGGCGGCGCCTCCTCGATCTCCGGCTGGCCGATGCTCGACGCATGCACGTAGGTCTCGTGGGTGAGATCCATGAGGTTGTCGATCATCAGCCGGTAATCGCAGGCGATGTGATAGAGCCCGCCGCCGTAGGCCCAGGCAGGGTTCTCGGCCCATTCCAGATGTGGGATGAGCGCTGGATCTGCGAGCGCCTCGTCGCCCGTCCACACCCACACGAACCCGTGCCGCTCGACGACCGGAAACTTGCGCACGGCGGGAAAGCCGCCCACGCGCTGGGCCGGCATTCCCGCGCAACGCCCGTTCGCGCCCATGGCCAGGCCGTGGTAGCCACACACCAGCTGCCCCTCGCGCACGAACCCCAGCGAGAGCGGCGCGCCGCGATGCGGACAAAAATCCTCCAGACCGGCCACCTCGCCGTCCGGCCCGCGAAAGAAGACGATCTTCTCGCCACAGATCTGGCGGCCCAGGGGCTTGCCGTCGATCTCGTCGGGGGTACAGGCGACGTACCAGGTGTTCTTGGGAAACATGTGCGGCCTCCGGATGGGGCGCTCGGGCGCCCGCTTGATGCTGTGTCGGGATCGGGGCGCATGGACACACGCCACCCTGATGAATACACATTGTATACATCAAACCAGAGATCGGCGAGAAAAGTTCGCAAATTGCCGCCGCCGAGTCGAATCGACGGGCTTCATGTATACAGGAAGACAGCTACCGGTGGGCGCGGCGGATCAGGTTGCCGCCCTGCAACTGCGTCATCGCCTTCTGGCTGTCGAAGGCACTCTTCAGATTGCGATGGGCGATGCGGGCATGTTCGCGCATCAAGGCTTCCGCACGCGCACCCTCGCGGTGCTCGATGGCCTCGATGACCCCGCGGTGCTGGGCTTGCGCGAGGACAAGGACTTCGTGGGCATCCGCCGCCATGGACTGCACCATCACGAAGCCGCTCGGCGAGGCAAAGGGCGAGCTCGTGGCCTTCTCGAGCTGGCGCTCGAGCACCGCACTGCCGCAGGCCTTGGCCAGCAGCCGATGAAAGCGCTCATTGACTTCGATGTACTGCGTGAACTTGTCCGCCGTCATGCCGCCCTGCAGGATGGCATCGATCTCGGCCACGCACTGCTGCAGTTCGCGCAGCGTGCGCGCCGGCACGCCGCGCTCGGCAGCCAGCCGGGCAGCGAGCCCCTCCAGCGTGCCGCGCACCTCGATGGCATCCCACACGTCTTCCTCGGTGAAGGAGCGCACCGCAAAGCCACCGGAGGGAATGGGTTCGAGAAAGCCCTCCTCCTGCAGACGCAGCAAGGCCGCCCGCACCGGGGTGCGCGAAACCCCCAGGCGCTCGACCACCCAGAGCTCGGAAATGCGGGCACCCGAGGCCAGTTCGCCATCCAGGATGAGCTCGCGCAGGCCCAGCTGGGCGCGCAAGGTCTGGGACATCTGGCTGGACGCGTTCGTCTCGGGGGTGGCGGCGGATTCCCGCATGGTGGCTCCTGGGTACGACGACCCGCGGCGGCCGCCAGCCCGCAGTGTATACAACATGGCGGGCCACCTGGCCCTGGGCGCCTGCGGCGCTCAGCCTGACGTCTGGCCGCCGTGACTGCGCACCTGGCGCGCAAGCTCGCGCAACGCCGTCGGCAGTTGCTGGATCAGATCCTCGGCAACGAGCCCCAGCCCAGCTTGGCGCGCGGCTTCTCCGTGCAGCCACACCGCCGCGCAGGCCGCCTCGAAAGCAGGCATGCCCTGGGCCACGAGGCCGGTGACGATGCCGGTCAGCACGTCGCCCGTGCCGCCCGTCGCCAGGGTGGCAGGCGCATGGGTATTGACCACCGCGCGCCCATCCGGCGCGGCCACCACCGTGTCCGGCCCTTTCAACACGATCACCGCGCCGCTGCGCTCGGCCGCCGCGCGGGTGCGCGCGAGCTTGTCGCCCTGCACATCGAAAAGCCGCTGGAATTCGCCATCGTGCGGCGTCATGACGCACGGGCCGGTGACGGCGTCGAAAAGCGCTTGCGGTGCGTCCTGGAACACGGTGATCGCATCGGCATCCAGGACCGTGGCCCGCCCCGTGCCCAGCGCGACCAGCACCTGGGCGCGCGTATCCGGCGTCGCGCCTGCGCCAGGTCCGATCGCCACCGCGTTGCGGCGCGCATCGCGCAAGGCCAAGCCGAAGTCTCCTGGCGCGGCGAGCGGCTCGACCATCACACTCGTCATCGCCGCCGCATAGACCGGCCACGCCGGGCTGGGCACCGCCAGCGTCACCAGACCGGCCCCCGCTCGCTGGGCAGCCAGCGCGGTGAGCCGGGCGGCCCCCGTCATGTGCGCGCCCCCCATCACCACGGCATGGCCCCGGCGATACTTGTGCCCGGCGGCGTCGGGCCAGGGAAAGCAGGCCGACCAGGCCGCCGGGGTGTTCTCCCACGCCTGCGCGCCGGTGGACACGACGGCATCATCCTCCACGCCGATGTCCGCCACGACGATCTCGCCACACAACGCACGCCCCGGCATCAGCACGTGTCCGGGCTTCTTGCGGCAGAACGTCACCGTGAGCGTGGCTGCCACCGCCCTGCCCCGCACAGCGCCGCTCGTCCCGCACAGCCCGCTCGGCACGTCCACCGCACATCGCGGCACACCCGAGTCTGCGGCCTCGGCCAGCAGCGCGGCCGCGGGGCCGTCGAAGGGGCGCGACAAGCCTGCCCCCACCACCGCGTCCACGACCAAGGCCGTCTCGCCGAGCATGCCAGGCTGCAAAGGCTCGACCACGCCCGCCCATCGCGCCGCATGGTGGGCCGCATCGCCACGCAGCGCGGCCCGATCGCCCAACGCCGCCAGCCGCACGGGCCAGCCGGCGTCGCGCAGGCACTGCGCGACGACATAGCCATCCCCCCCGTTGTTGCCGAGCCCGCACAGCACGAGGACGGGGCGCGGCGCCCAACGCTGCCGGATGGCGTCGGACACGGCCTGCCCGGCACGCGCCATCAGGACCGTGCCCGGCGTGCCGGCCGCGATCGCAGCGTGATCCGCCGCCGCCATCTGGACCGGCGTCAGCAGCCGCCGGG
>NZ_JADCNH010000045.1 GCF_018904615.1 Verticiella alkaliphila
CGCCCTGCGCGCGCGTCCGATGGGCCGCGGGCAACGCGATCATCGGCAGGGCCGCGTGAATAGCGCTCGTCGGCGGAGCCACGGGCAGAGCGGTCGGCGAAGCCGCCGCGGGCGGGACGATCGCCAGCGGCGCCAGCGGAGGGGCTGCGCCGACGGCTGTCGCCGTCACGCGGGCCGGATGCGCGGTTGCGCGAAGCAGGCGGTTTAGCCATGCGGAGACTCCGCAAAGAAGAGTCGGGGGGCATCGCCCTCGACGTGAACGAGCCGGTCGGCCAGCTGGACCCGGCCTTCGGCGAGCCAGCGGCAGACCGCAGGATAGACGCGATGCTCGACGCCCAGCACACGCTCGGCGAGATCATCGGCGGTGTCGCCGACCAGCACGGGCACCACGCCCTGGGCGATGATCGGGCCGTGATCCAGCACCGGCGTCACGAAGTGCACGGTGCAGCCGTGCGCCTGTACGCCGATGGCCAGCGCCTGGGCGTGCGTGTGCAGGCCCGGGAACGCCGGCAGCAGCGACGGGTGGATATTGACGAGCCGGCCGGTGTAGCGGGTGACGAACGCTGGCGTGAGCACGCGCATGAACCCGGCGAGCAGGACGTAGTCGGGTGCAAAGGTGTCGATGCACTCGGCCAGCGCGACGTCGAAGGCATCGCGCGTCGGGTAGGCCTTGTGCGGCACGACAGCCGTGGGAATGCCGCGCTCAGCCGCCCAGGCAAGCCCGGCGGCGTCGGCCTTGTTGGCGATGACCGCGGCGATCTCGGCCGGCCAGCCCTCGGCTGCGCAGGCTTCGACCAGGGAGCGCATGTTGCTGCCCCGGCCGGAAATGAGAATGACGAACCGGCGCGTGGCGCTGGCAGGAGGGGAAATGGGCAAGATCGGGCGACGAATGATGACTGCGGACAGCGGGGCGCGGCCCAGGCCGAAGCGAACGGCCGCGCACGGGATAACCCGAAATTGTAAACTGTCGGCGTGAACACTTCGGACACCTTCCTGCGCGTGCTGCGCGAGCCTGCTGCGGACAGCCCGCGCGCCCGCGCGCTGACGATCGGCAATTTCGACGGCGTGCACCTGGGCCACCAGGCCATGCTGACGCGCCTGTGCTCGGCCGCCGAACACCGCGGGCTGGTGCCGGCGGTGCTCACGTTCGAGCCGCATCCGCGCGAATTCTTCGCCCGTCTGCAGGGCAAGCCGGAGCTTGCGCCCGCCCGCATCAACGGCCTGCGCGACAAGCTCGACGCCCTGCGAGGTGCCGGCGTGCGGGAAGTGTTCGTCAAGCGCTTCGACGCCAGGCTCGCCGCCATGCCGGCGAGCGCCTTCATCCACGACCTGCTGGTGCGCGAGCTCGATACCCGCTGGCTGCTCGTGGGCGACGACTTTCGCTTTGGCGCCAAGCGCCAGGGCGACGTGGACATGCTGCGCGAGGAAGGCCCCTTCGCGGTGGAGTCGATGGATTCGATCACCGATCGCGATGGCCTTCGCATCTCCAGTACGGACGTGCGGCACGCGCTGGCCCAGGGCGATCTGGATCGGGTGGCCGATCTGCTGGGGCGCCGCTACGCCATGAGCGGGCACGTCGTGCACGGGCTCAAGCTCGGCCGGCAGCTGGGCTACCCCACGCTGAATTTGCGCGTGCCGGACCGCTGCACGGCTCTGTCCGGCATCTTCGCCGTCCAGGTCCACGGCATGGGCGCGCAGCCGCTGCCCGGCGTGGCCAGCCTGGGCGTGCGGCCCACCGTCACCGATGCCGGACGCGTGCTGCTCGAAGTCCACCTGCTCGATTTCACGGGCGACGCCTACGGTAAACTGGTGCGCGTGGAATTCCTGAAGAAACTGCGCGACGAGGCCAAGTTCCCGGACCTCGCCACCCTCACGGCCGCCATCGCTGACGATGAGCGCCAGGCCCGCGCCTTCTTTGCCGCCGGCCACCTCGAGCAAGCCAATCTGGCGACCTCGGCCACCGACCGAATTTGATGCGCACCGCCACGTTGCGTCCCACGGGGAGCGACGTCCCTCGCCTTCGCGCTGCCGGCGACGACCGCGCGCGCATCTGCTCACTTCGCATAGATAGCTAGCTCCATGGACTACAAGAACACGCTCAACCTGCCCGACACGCCGTTCCCGATGCGAGGCGATCTCGCCAAGCGCGAACCTGGCTGGGTGGCCCAATGGGAAGAAAATGGCGTGTATCGCGCGATTCGCGAGGCGAGCGCCGGGCGTCCGCGTTTCGTGCTGCACGACGGCCCGCCCTACGCCAACGGCGATCTGCACCTGGGCCACGCGGTCAACAAGGTGTTGAAGGACATCATCGTCAAGAGCCGCAATCTCGCGGGCTTCGACGCGCACTACGTGCCGGGCTGGGATTGCCACGGCATGCCCATCGAGATCCAGATCGAGAAGAAGTACGGCAAGCACCTGTCGGTGCAGGACGTGCAGGCCAAGGCGCGCGCCTACGCCACCGAGCAGATCGCCCGCCAGAAGGTGGATTTCCAGCGCCTGGGCGTGCTGGGTGCCTGGGACCGTCCCTACCTCACCATGAACTTCCGCAACGAGGCCGACGAGCTTCGCGTGCTGGGACGCATCATGGAAGAAGGCTTCGTCTACCGTGGCCTGAAGCCTGTGAACTGGTGCTTCGACTGTGGCTCGGCGCTGGCCGAGGCCGAGGTCGAGTACGCCGAGCGCACGGATCCTGCGATCGACGTGGCCTTCCCGTTCGCGCAACCTGAAGCGCTCGCGCGGGCCTTCGGTCTGCCCGCGCTCGAAGAGGACGGCGCCATCGTCATCTGGACGACGACGCCCTGGACGATCCCGGCCAACCAGGCGCTGAACGTCCACCCCGAGTTCGATTACGCGCTGGTGCGCGTGGCGCCCGCCCCCAGCACGGGGGCGTTGCTGCTGCTCGCGCGCGACCGCGTGGACGCGTGCTTGGCGCAGTGGGGCCTGACCGGCGTGGTGCTCGCCACCTGCAAGGGCGAAGCGCTCGCGAACATCGCGTTCCATCATCCGCTCTACAAGCGCGATATCGGCTATGACCGCCTCTCGCCCATCTACCTGGGCGACTACGTGACGCTGGACAGCGGCACGGGCGTGGTGCACTCGGCCCCGGCCTACGGCATCGAGGATTTCCAGTCCTGCAAGCAGAATGGCCTGGCCGACGACGACATCATCAACCCGGTGATGGGCGATGGTCGTTACGCCTCCACGCTCGCCGAGTTCGGCGGTCTCACCATCTGGGAAGCCAATCCGCAGATCGTCGATGCCTTGCGCGACATGGGCACGCTCCTGCGCATGGAGAAGCACCCGCACAGCTACATGCACTGCTGGCGCCACAAGACGCCGGTGATCTATCGCGCGACCACGCAATGGTTCGCGGGCATGGACGTCGCCCCCAAGGAAGGGGCGAGCCTGCGTGAGCGCGCGCTGGCCGGCATCGAAGCCACGCAGTTCTTCCCCGCGTGGGGCAAGGCCCGCCTGCACGCCATGATCGCCAACCGCCCGGACTGGACGCTGTCGCGTCAGCGCCAGTGGGGCGTGCCAATGGCCTTCTTCGTGCACCGTGAAACCGGCGAGCTGCACCCGCGCACGCCCGAGCTCCTGGAAGCCGTGGCGCAACGCGTGGAGAAGGAAGGCATCGAAGCCTGGCAATCGTTGGACCCACGCGAGCTCCTGGGTGACGACGCGGATCTCTATGAGAAGAACCGCGACACGCTGGACGTGTGGTTCGACTCCGGCTCCACCCACACCACGGTGCTGGGCGGCATGCCCGGCCAGGGGGTGGGCGACGGCCACGGCTCGCATGGCGAGGAGCTCGCCTGGCCGGCCGATCTGTACCTCGAAGGCTCGGACCAGCACCGCGGGTGGTTCCATTCCTCGCTGCTCACCAGCTGCATGCTCTACGGCAAGCCGCCCTACAAGGCGCTGCTCACGCACGGCTTCACGGTGGATGGCCAGGGCCGCAAGATGAGCAAGTCGCTCGGCAACACCATGGCGCCGCAGAAGATCTCCGGCAGCCTGGGCGCCGAGATCCTGCGCCTGTGGGTGGCGAGCACGGATTACTCCGGCGAGCTCTCGATCTCCGACGAGATCTTGAAGCGCGTCGTGGAAGGCTATCGCCGCATCCGCAACACGCTGCGCTTTCTGCTCGCCAACGTGAGCGATTTCGACGCCAGCCGCGACCTCGTGGCCGTGGACGATCTCTTCGAGATCGACCGCTATGCGATGACCATGACCGCCCGTCTGCAGGACGAGGTCAAGGCCCTGTACGAGCGCTACGAATTCCACACGGCGGTCTCGCGCCTGCAGAATTTCTGCTCGGAAGACCTCGGCGCGTTCTACCTCGACATCCTGAAGGATCGTCTCTACACCACCGCGGCCGATAGCGCGGCGCGCCGCTCGGCACAGACCGGTCTCTGGCACATCACCCAGACGCTGCTGCGCCTGATGGCGCCGATCCTGTCGTTCACGGCCGAGGAAGCCTGGTCGTTGCTGCCGCATGCCGACGAGGCCGCGAAGAAGACCATCTTCACGCAGCTCTATCACGAGCCGCCGCAGTCCGCCGATGCGCTGCTGCTGCAGGACAAGTGGCAGCGCCTGCGCGCCATCCGCGCCGAGGTCCAGCGCCGCCTGGAAGACGCGCGCAGTGCCGGGTCGATCGGCTCGTCGCTGCAGGCCGAGCTCGACATCCACGCGGGTGGCGAGGATCTGGCCGCGCTGCAAAGCCTGTCGGACGACCTGCGCTTCGTGTTGATCGTCTCGCGAGTGACCGTGCACATGGGTGCCGATGCGCTGCGGGTGGAAGTGACGCCCTCCACGCACACCAAGTGCGAGCGCTGCTGGCACTGGCGCGAGGACGTCGGGCATGACGCCGCGCACCCGCACCTGTGCGGCCGCTGCACGGCCAACCTCTACGGCGCCGGCGAAGCGCGTTCGGCGGCCTGACCGATGACCGCCCCCGCCTCCGTCGCCCGCGGCACCCTCAAGGGGTGGCTCCTGATCGCCCTGGTCATCATCGGTCTGGACCAGGCCACGAAAATCGTCTTCGACACGCAGCTGGCCTATGGCCAGCGGGTGCCGGTGCTGCCGTTCTTCGACTTCACCCTGCTCTACAACCGCGGGGCGGCCTTCAGCATGCTGGCCGACCACGATGGCTGGCAGCGCTGGTTCTTCACGGTGCTGGGCCTGGGTGCCTCGGTGTTCATCGTCTGGCTGATGCGCCGGCACGGCGAGCAACGCCTGTTCTGCTTCGCCCTCTCCCTGATCCTGGGCGGGGCGCTCGGCAACGTGATCGACCGCATGGTCTACGGTCACGTCGTGGATTTCCTCCTGTTCTACTGGAACACGTGGCATTTCCCGGCGTTCAACCTGGCGGATTCGGCCATCACGCTCGGCGCGATCCTCTTGATCGTCGACGAGATCCAGCGCGCGTTGCGCGAGCGACGCGCAGCGCGCACGGGAGCCTGAACCCATGGCCCGAGAACTCGCCGACAAGCGCTTCGTCATCGTCATGACGGGTGGGGTCGCCTGCTACAAGGTGGCCGAGCTCGTACGCCGCATCCAGGATCAGGGCGGCACGGTGGACGTCGTCATGACCGAGGCGGCAACGCACTTCATGACGACGGTGACGATGCAGGCGCTCTCGGGCCGGCACGTCTATGTGGACGCCTGGGATGCGCGCCCAGGCAACAACATGGCCCACATCAATCTCACGCGCGGGGCCGACGCCATCCTGGTCGCGCCCGCGAGTGCCGACTTCATGGCCAAGCTCGTGCACGGCGCGGCAGACGATCTCGCGAGCACGCTATGCCTGGCGCGCGCATGCCCGCTGCTGGTGGCGCCCGCCATGAACGTGGAGATGTGGACCAACCCGGCCACGCAGCGCAACGTGAAGCAGCTGCGCGAGGACGGCGTGCGCGTGCTGGGCCCTGGCCAGGGCTCTCAGGCCTGTGGTGAGACCGGAGATGGCCGCATGCTCGAGCCCGAGCAATTGCTCGCCGAGCTCATCGCGTACTTCCAGCCCAAGACACTCGCCGGCGTGCGCGTGCTGCTCACCGCCGGCCCCACTGCCGAGCCCATCGACCCGGTGCGCGTGCTGAGCAACGTGTCCTCCGGCAAGATGGGCTACGCCATCGCGCGGGCGGCGGCTGAAGCCGGTGCCGAGGTGTGCCTCGTGTCCGGCCCGACCGCCCTGCCCGCCCCCTACGGCGTGCGCCGCATCGACGTGCAGAGCGCCCGCGACATGCTCCAGGCCGTGCAGGCCGAGCAGGCCCGCAGCGACGTCTTCATCGCCGTGGCCGCCGTGGCAGACTGGCGTGTGAAGACCGTGAGCGGACAGAAGATCAAGAAGTCCGGTGAGGGTCCGCCCGTCCTGGAACTCGAAACCAACCCCGACATCCTGGCCACGGTGGCGTTGAGCGAGAAGCCGCCCTACTGCGTGGGCTTCGCCGCCGAGACCGAGCACATGGAACAGCACGCCGAGGACAAGCGCCGCCGCAAACGCGTGCCGCTGCTGGTGGGCAATCTCGCGCAGGATGCGCTGGGCGCGGACGACACGACGCTGGTGTTGTTCGACGACGCCGGGCGCCACCCCATGCCCAAGCTGTCCAAGCGCGAAGCCGCACGCCGCCTGGTGGCCGAGATCGCGACGCGTCTACCCCGCGGCTGAGGGCACCGGCCCTGGCACGCTGCCGGGCTACCACAGTCGCCCTCGGCGGTCTCATCAGGCAGGCGCTCCGCGCGCCCACGCCCCCATCGGCTGCTTTTCGATCCGGCGCAACGTGCGCCTATCACCGCCGCCCCCAACCTTCTGAAGACCCGCTCCGCCGGCGTGCCCGTATTGTCACGTCCCGGGCGGGCAAATCACGCCCCGCGTCGGCCGAGCGTACCCTGCCCGGGCCCTGGCGCCCGTGCTGCTGCCACTCGCGCGGTCTCGCCATCCCGTTGAGCGCCGCAGTATCCGTGCGCGGCGGCCGCCCGCGCCGACTGCGTGCAGATCACAACAGTCGCTGACAGCAACAGCCGAGGCACGCATAGACTGCCTCACGGCTCACCCCATCGACCACGCTTACCTGGGACGCAAGTCGCCGCTTGCGGCCCGACACCAAGCGCCCCTCAAGAAACCGGCAGCTCGACCGTATGATGAACAACATTCTGTTACCCGCTGTGATCAGCGCGCTGCTGGCCTTGTCTCCTTCCCCTGCTCACGCCCAATCGGCTGCCCAGTTCGAATTCATCTCGAATGACTTTCGCGCCGACCTGACCGTCTCTCAAAGCCCGCCCGGCGCCTGCCGCTCGGGCTTCTCGTTCGACGCGCGCTGGGGCGGCTGCGTGCGCCAGAGCAGCGAATCCGGCGCGGAGTCGCGATCATGTCCGGCCGGACAGACGGGCACGCAACGCCGTACGCGCAGCCGCACGGTGTACACCCACCAGAATGGCGGCGTGCAGCAGGGTAGCTGGTCGTCTTGGTCTTCGTGGACGGGCACCTGCACCACGCCCGCTCCGGTCACGCCTCCGGCACCGCCCACCCCCACGCCAGGCACTCAGTTCCCGATTCCCCAATCGATCTCTGCCATGATCTGCAGCTCCGGCGACCCCGGGTACAGCAGCGGCGGTAACTCGCTCATCCAGAGCGCCTATCGCAACCAACTGATCAGCTACTACCGCAGCTTCGGCATCGCGGGGCGCTGCCCGGAGAGTTCTGGGTATAGCTACTGGTTGAGCGATTGGTGGAGCCGGGCCAGCAACGCAGCTAACGGCCCCTTCCATGATGCTGGGGGGAGCGCTGCCGGGCTGCAGTGGAGCACGTTTGTGAACGGCCATATGCCAGACGCGTGGGACGACATCAAGCGCGCCATTGATGCCTCGGCCGCCCGCAACGACGAGGCCGGCCAGGGAGGCGTGAGCGCCGCAAACGGTCTTTGCCAGCGTGCCGCGAATGCTGCCTACGGTGCCGGCAAGACTACTGCAACCTACATCCTCAAGTCAGGCAACCAATGCCGCGTGACCGCGGTTCATTGACATTTCATCGGACATCACCATGGCCCTCACCCGCGCCCAAGCCATCGCGCAGATCGAACTGTTTCAGCGCATATACCTGCCTTCCCGTCCTGACTTCGTACAGGACTGGATTGCGATGATCGACAGCGGTCTCCAAAACTTAGGTCGAAGCCCTGCTGAAACTATGAAACTGATCACTCCGAAGATGATCGGCACAGCTGGGCAGTATGAGAACGCCTTCCCCAGTCACCCCGTGGACATGTGGGCCATCAACAACGGCGTGGCTTATGCCAACAGCATTGATCCGCTCGAACTGGTCGACTACTTCTACCCCGACGGCGTCGGTGCCTACAGGGCGGAACTCGCCACCGCACTTGCGAATGGTGTCATCACGAGCATCGACTTTCTCACGGGTTGGCTGCCCGCTCGGATGGACTCACCACGGCCTACCGCAAGCCATGTCTTCAAAGAGATCTTTGACGCCGGCGCCGGCGATCCCACGCCGCCCGCCCTGGACCTGGCTTTGCCTGGCGTGACCGACGCCCAGACCGAGTTCCTGATCGGCATCTACGTCGCAGCCTTCAACCGCGCTCCCGAGCATGAAGGCTTGAAGTACTGGGCTGGCGACCTCGCTCGACACTTGAGCAACGGCATGTCCGAGCAGGACGCCATGAAGGAGATGGCAAAGGGGATGTACTTCTCGGGTGCACAGAACGGTGAGTCCGGCACGGGCCTGGGCCATGCTGCCTACGTGCATTTCGTCTATGACACCGTACTTGGACGTGCGCCGGACGCCGCTGGCGCGCGTTACTGGACAGATAAGCTGTACGACGGCGCGAATCGCAGCGAATTCCTAGCCGTGTTCCTCAACAGCGCGCTATCGGCGGCGGGCGATGGCGACTACGTCAAGGGTCGCATTGCAGTCGCGGAGTTCCTAGCGCAGGCGCACGTATCGGGGCCGGGTAAGGTCATCGACTTGGTTGGCATCCTCAATTACATCGAGACGAAGGGTGATGCGTACATCGCAATCCAGCTGCTGAAGAGTCAGTACCCCAAGCCTGCTGACAGCGCGACTCGGCTGCTGAGCTTCAGCAACGACGATGACATCAACCTGTCGGCATACGAGAACAGCGCACACGCCGTTGAGTCCGGGCTAGACATCCCTGACGCGCAACTCGAGAGAACCATCACGCTCGTCGGTATTAGCGCCGGGCAGGATGACTTGGCTTTCTGACACCAGGCTTCTGATGCTAGCGAGCGCGGGCAGCATCGGCGGAACGAAGTCGCGCCCGCGCTGGTGGCCACGACACACCGAAGCGTCGCCGGTACTCTTCCCTTTCCAGCGCCGCAGCACGGGTGGATGCCGCCTAAGCGGCGCGACGGTTAACATACGCGGCGTGACTTTCTCCCGCCAGACCATGCAATCCGTTTCCCTCAAGATTCTCGACGCGCGCATGCGCGACCACGTTCCTGCCTATGCCACCGCGGGCTCCGCAGGCCTGGACCTGCGCGCCTGCCTGGATGCGCCGCTCACGCTGGCGCCGGGCGACACCGTGCTGGTGCGCACGGGGCTGGCGATCCATATCGGGGATCCGGGCTATGCGGCGCTGATCCTGCCGCGCTCGGGGCTGGGCCATAAGCACGGCATCGTCCTGGGGAACCTCGTGGGGCTCATCGATTCGGATTATCAGGGCGAGCTCATGGTCTCGACCTGGAACCGCGGGCAGACAAGCTTCACGCTGGAGCCCTTCGATCGTCTCGCCCAGCTGGTGATCGTGCCGGTGGCCCAGGTGGGCTTCGAGGTCGTGGATGACTTCGCGGCCTCGGACCGCGGCACGGGCGGCTTCGGCAGCACCGGCAAAGGCTGAAATCTTCGCCTCAGCGCACGCTGCCGGCGAACCCGTCGCGCAGCTCGCGCTTCAACACCTTGCCGATGGAGCTGCGTGGCAATTGGCTCACCAGTGCCACTGCCGCCACCCGCTGGTTCTTTTCCAGCCGATCGTTGAGCCAGGTCATGAGCTCGCCGGAACTCACGTTGCCTCCTTCGCGCAGCTCGACGAAGGCCACCGGGGTCTCGCCCCAGGCTTCCGAGGGCACGCCCACCACGGCGGCGGCCAGCACTTGCGGGTGCTGCACCAGCTCCGCCTCGATGTCGCTCGGGTAGATGTTGAAGCCACCCGAGATGATCATGTCCTTCTTGCGGTCCATGAGCACCAGGAAGCCGTCCTCGTCGAAGCGGCCCATGTCGCCCGTGCGCACGTAACGCAGCCCGTCGGCATCGAACCACTCGATCTCGGCGGTCTTCTCGGGCTGGTTGTGATAGCCCTTCATCATCGCAGGCCCGCGCGAGACCAACTCCCCCATCTCATCCGGCGGCAGGATCCGGCCCTCCTCGTCCAGCTGCAGGTAGACGCAGCCGGGCGCGGGCTGGCCCACGGTGTGGAGTTTGTCCGGATGCTCGTGCGCGCGCAGGATGCAGCTGCCCCCGCCCTCGGTCATCCCGTAGAACTCGATGAGCCCGCCCGGCCAGCGGCGCAGCACCTCGCGTTTCATCGCGGCGCTGAAGGGCGCGCTGGTGCAGAATTTGGCCTGGAAGCTGGACAGATCGCTGGTGTCGAAGTCGGGATGGGCCAGGATGCGCTGGTATTGCACCGGCACCAGCATCGTATGGGTCGCGCGATGCCGCACGGCGAGCTTCAGGTAATCGCCCGCATCGAACTTGCGCATCAGCACCAGCGTGCCGCCCAGACCCACCGTGGGGAGCGCGCTCACGAGTGTTGTGTTCGAGTACAGCGGGGTGCCGAGCAGTGTCACGGCGCTCGGCCCATAGCCGCTGTTGATCGCGCGCTGCAGATGTGCCCAGCGCATGCTGTGCGGCTGCAGGATACCCTTGGGCACGCCCGTGGTGCCGGACGAATAGATGAGGTTGAATCCATCCTCGGGCTGGGGTGTGAAGGTCTGCACGGGGGTGCCGACGGCGGGTAGCCAGCGGGAGAAGTCCTCGTCAGCGCCTTCCAGCACCACGCGGGGCACGGCGGCGGCATCGGCCTGCGCGGCCAGGCGGGCGGCGATCTCGCTGTCCGTGAAGATCAGTCTGGCGCCGGAATCCTTCACCAGGGTGGCGAGCGTGTTGTCGCGCAGCGAAGGCGATACCGGTGCCACGACCACGCCCGTCAGCAGGCACCCTACATAGCAGGCAACGTAGGCGGCCGAGCTTGGCGTGCAGATCATGGCAACGTCGCCGGGACGCAGACCATCGCGCTGCAGGCCGGCCGCCACGCGCTGCGTGAGCGCCCAGAGCTCGGCGTAGGTCATCACGGCGTCGTCGACGACGACGGCAGGATGCTCGGGACGCTCGTGCGCCCGCTGGCCGACCTGCTCGGCAAATGAGCCGAACGGGGTCTCGGGGAGGTCCTGAAGAGCGGGTACGAGGTGCATGGGCTGGCGTCCTGTCATGTGATGTTGTCGGGGGCGATGCCTGGCTCGGCCACGTTCGCCCTGTCTCCTCACGCCGCGACGCGATGGCCGGGCGGGTGCCGCCGACAGTATGCGCACACCCTGCACACGCAACAATTTCGGATTCCTGAAGCCTCGCTTGCGCTGCGCCGAGGACGCTCGCCGTGCTCTGCGGTTATCCTCGTGGTCGTTGAACGACAAGGCCGCCGTCCGTTCACGAAAGCGGCCCAGGAGGAGACCATGGATCTCACAGACTTTCGCCTGCTCGTGGGCATCGTCGACACAGGCAGCGTCACGCGGGGGGCAGAACGTGCGTTTCTGTCGCTGCCGGCCGCGAGCAATCGCGTGAAGCAGCTCGAGTCGGAATTGGGGGTGAGCCTGCTCACCCGCAGCAGTCGCGGCGTGACCCCCACCCCGGCCGGCATCGCCTTCAGCCAGCACGCGCGCACGATCCTGCGCGAACTCGAGTCGCTGCGGCGCGATGTGGGCCAGTATGCGGCGGGCGGCAAGGGACGCATCCGCCTGCACGGCACCACGGCATCGATCACGACCTTCCTGCCGGACGTGCTGGCGGGCTACCTGGCCACGCACCCGGACGTGAGTGTGGACTTGCGCGAGCAGATCAACGTGGACGTGGTGCGCGACCTCATGTCGGGCGAGGCCGACGTCGGCATGGTGTGCGGTCCGGTCTACCCGGATGCCCTCGATGCGATCTTCCTCTTCGACGATCCGCTCGTGCTCGCCGTTCCTGCGGCGCACCCGTGGGCGGGCAACCCGGCCATGGCGTTCGCCCAGGCACTGGAAGCGCCCCAGGTCGGCCTCTACGAACGGAGCACGCTCACCCATTTCCTGGCGGGCGCGGCCGAGCGTTGCGGCCGCCTATGGTCGCCCCGGGTGAGCGTGGCGAGCTACGAGATCCAGTGCCGCATGATCGAATCGGGCTTGGGCGTGGGCGTGATGCCGCGCTCCACCCTGCGCCGCTACAACGGCGCACGCCGCCTGCTGGGCGTAGGGCTCGACGATGCCTGGGCCGTGCGCACGCGCGAACTGCTGGTGCGAGACGCCGCAGGCCTGCCGGGCTACATGACCCATCTGCTGGACGACATCCGCGAGCGCGCGGCCGCCTGGGCCGACCCGGTCGAGGCCGCCGCGTAAGAAGCGCCCGACGCACGCCCGTGCTGCGAGCCTGCAGCGTCTTCTTCGCTCAGGTCCCCTCGATCACCGCCTGCAGGAATTGCTGGGTGCGCTCCTGCGTGGGGCTCCGGAAGAGCTGCTCGGACGGGCCATCCTCGACGATGTTGCCGTCGGCGAAGAAGAGCGTGCGATCCGAGGATTTCTCCGCGAAGGACATCTGGTGCGTGACGATGATCATGGTCATCTCGCCGCGGTCGGCCAGATCCTTCATGATCTGCAGAATGCCGCCGACCAGCTCGGGATCGAGCGCCGAGGTCACTTCGTCGAAGAGCATGATCTCCGGGCGCATGGCGAGCGCCCGGGCGATGCCCACGCGCTGCTTCTGTCCGCCGGACAGATTGCCGGGATAGGCATCGAGCTTGTCGGCCAGGCCCACCATGCCCAGGTATTCGCGGGCGCGCTGGGCAGCTTCATCCTTGGGCAGGCCCAGCACGTGGCGCGGTGCCTCCATCACGTTGGCCATGGCCGTCATGTGGGGAAAGAGATTGAAGTGCTGGAAGACCATGCCGATCTTGCCGCGCACGCGGCGCACGTGGGCCGAATCGGCTGGCCGCTCGCCGCTGCCGCCCGGCATCGTCCAAATGGATTCGCCGTCGATCTCGATGCGGCCCTCGTCAGGCTTGTCCAGCGTCATCAGCAAACGCAGCAGCGTGGATTTGCCCGAGCCGGACGGGCCGATGACGCTCACCGTCTGCCCTGCATCGATGTGCAGGTCGATGCCGCGCAGCACGTGGTTGCTGCCGTAGCGCTTGTGGACGTTCTTCAGTGTGATGCTGGCGCTCATGCGCGATTCCCCGGAAGTTGCAGCCGACGCTCCGTGAAGCGCACCAGGGCTGCCGCGATCAGGCTCAGCACCAGGAACATGATGCCGGCCAGGGTGATGGGCTCGGTGTAGCGAAAACTCGCCGACCCGATGATCTTGGCCTGTTGCAGCACCTCGACCACCGTGATGGCCGAGAGCAGCGGCGTGTCCTTGAACATGGCCACGAGGTAGTTGCCCAGGGCCGGCACGACAGGCGGAATGGCCTGGGGCAGGATCACCCCGGTGGCCGTGCGCCAGGGGCTCAGGTTGAGCGCGGTGGCCGCTTCCCATTGCCCGCGTGGCACGCCCTCGATGCCGGCGCGATACACCTCGGCGCAGTACGCCGCATAGTGGATGCCAAGCGCGATCACCCCCGTCACCAGCGGCGAGAACTTCAGGCCCAGATCCGGCATCAGGTAGAAGAGGAAGTACAGCTGCACGAGCAAGGGCGTGCTGCGCACGAACTCGATGAACACCGCAGCCGGCCAGGACAGGAGCGCCCAGGGCGCGCGCCGCGCGAGCGCCAGCACCAGCCCGAGCGGGATCGCGACGAGCATGCCGAGGATCGTGGCCTGGATGGTGATGACGAGCGCACTGCCCAGCGCGGGCAGGATCTCCCACGCGTAATCCCAATCGAAAATCATGCGCGCTCTCCCCGCCGGCGCGCGAGGCGCCGCTCCAGCCAGCGCACGGCGCCCGTGATGCACAGGGCGACGGCGAAATACAGCACCAGCACCAGGCCGAAGATCTCCAGCGTACGCAGCGTGTCGGCGCGCAGCAGCTGGGCCCGGAAGGTGAGATCGGCGATCGTGATGAGCGAGACCAGGGCGGTGTTTTTCAGGAGCTCGATGAAGAGGTTGCCCGCCGGCGGCAGCATGGCCGCCACCGCCTGCGGCAGCACGATGCGCCGCAAGGTGTGCAAGGGCGTGAGGTTGAGGGCGATGGCCGCCTCGCGCTGCCCCCGGGCCACGCCCTGCACGGCCCCGCGCACCACCTCGGCCCCATAGGCGCCCGAGTTCAGGCCAAGCACGATGATGCCGGCGGTGATGGCGGGAAAGGTGATGCCAAAGAGCGGCAACACGTAATACACCCAGAAGAGCTGGACCAGCGCCGAGGTGCCGCGAAAGATCTCGATGTAGGCGATGGCGGGCCAGCGCGCGAGTCGCCACGTGGACAGGCGCAGCAGGCCAGCCAATATCGCCAGCGGCACGGCGAGCAGGATGGCGCCGCCCGTGACCTTCAACGTGACCTGCAGCCCCTGCAGCAGGGGGGGCAGCAGTGACATCAGATCACCCATGACGCCCTCCCCGCCCCGGCGCCCGCGCTGCCCATCATCCCTCGCACAGCTGGGCGGCGGTGGTGTCGCCGGGCAGCTCGCCTTCGGTGAAGCCAAAAGCCTTCACGGCCTCGGCGTGGCCATCGGTGCCCAGATAGGCGGCGAGCTTCTCGTTGACCGCGTCACGCAGCGCCGTGTCTTCCGAGCGGAAGGCGAACGCGCCGTAGCCGCGCACGTCCTTGCCGTCGATGACCGGATCGGTGAACGGCTCGGCGCGCTCCACGCCATTGGCGTTCTTGCCGAGAAGATCGTTGACCGTGAGTGCCGTGGCGGCATAGGCATCCACCCGCCCGCCCTGCACGCCGGCCAGTGCGCTCGCGGCATCGGGGAAGACGACGATGCGCTCGGACGGGATCCCCGTCTTGGCGGCGTAGTCGGCTTCGATGGCACCCACCACCACGCCCAGGCGGGCGTCGGACTTGGCGACGTCCTCGAAGCTCGCGAGCGACTTGGGATTGCCCTCGCGCACCACGAAGGCCGAACCGATGCCATAGGTGGGGTTGGAGAAGATGACCTGCTGGCAACGCTCGGGCGTCACGTACATGCCGGCGGCGATCATGTCGAAGCGACGCGCCTGCAGGCCTGGGATGAGCGAGCCGAACTCCGTCAACACGCCCTCGACTTCCTTCACCCCCAGATCGTCCATGACGTGCCGCAGCACCTCAGGGGCTTCGCCGGTGAGCTTGCCGCTCGCGCTGTCCATGTACGCGAACGGTGATTCGTTGGCATAGCCGACGCGGATGCGACCGGCGTCCACCGCCTTGGCGAGCGACCCCTCGCTCGCGCCCGCAGCAGCCGGGGCCCCACCACTACTGCCGCTGTCCGAGCAGGCAGCAAGGGTGACGAGGGCTGCGGTACAACCGAGGGTCAGAATCCGCCGAGGAAATCGCATCATGAGAAGGCTCCGGGATATTTTGCAATGCTCAGAAATCATTTTCATCAAAATGATTTCACTTGAATCGATCATAACGCAGTCCGAAAACCGCCTCTTGCCTTGACGTAGCCTGCCGCCGTGCAACAATGCGCGTCATGTTGCGTGCCGTTCTCATTACTGGCATCTCCGGTTCCGGAAAGTCTGTCGCCCTGCGCATGCTGGAAGACACGGGCTACACCTGCGTCGACAACCTGCCCGTGCGGTTCCTCCACGAATTCGTGGCCACCGCGCATCAGGACGGACTGTCACGGGTGGCCATCGCGGTGGACGCCCGGTCCCCTGGAGACATCGCCGATCTGCCGCGCGCCGTGGCCTCGTTGAAGAGCCTCGGCGTCCAGTTGCGCGTCATCTTCCTGGACGCCAACACCACCACGATCGTCCAGCGCTATTCGGAATCGCGCCGGCGGCATCCGCTCACCGCGCGCCTGGATTCCGAAGGTCGCGACGCGTCGCTGCACGACTGCATCCTGGCCGAGCGCGAACTCCTCGGGCCGCTGCGCGAGCAGGAGCACGTGATCGACACGTCAGGGCTCACGCCTGGCCAGTTGCGGCACTGGGTGCGCGACCTGGTGCAGGCCGAGCCGCTGCCCATCGTGCTCACGTTCGAATCCTTCGCCTACAAGCACGGCGTGCCGCTTGGCGCGGACCTGGTGTTCGACGCGCGCTGCCTGCCGAATCCCTTCTACGATCTCGCGCTGCGCCCCCTGACGGGCCGCGATGCCGCCGTGGGCGAATGGCTGTGCCGCTCACCGCTGGTGAGCGCGATGCTGGAAGACATCTCCGGGTTCATCCGCCGCTGGTTGCCCCACTACGCGCAGGACACGCGCGCCTACCTGACTGTGGCCATCGGCTGCACGGGTGGGCAACACCGCTCCGTGTATCTCGTCGAACAACTCGCGCAAACCTTTGCGCCGCGCGGCCAGGTGCTGGTGCGGCACCGCGCGCAAAAGGGCGAAGCCTTCGTGCCGAGCCTGGGAGCCCCTCCGTGAGCCGTCTGCCCCGCCGCCTCGGATCCCGGACCTGGCTAGGCCTGGGCCTCATCGCCTGTGCCATTCTGACGGGTTGCGGCACGAGCCGCCCCAGCGGCAGCGGCGCGGCAGGCGGCTATGGCGTGGGTGGTGGCGATTACCGTCGCGACGGACCGCATGCCAACCCGCCCGCCAACCTGGACAAGGTACCGGACGCCGTGCCGCGCATCGAGCCTTTCGCCACGGGGCCCATGCGCCCGTACGTGGTCAACGGCAAGCGCTACGTGCCCGAGACCACGGACCAGCCCTACCGCGTAGTGGGCAAGGCCTCGTGGTATGGCCGACAATTCCACGGCCGGCCCACGTCCAATGGCGAAACCTACGACATGTATGCCATGACGGCAGCCCACCCGACGCTGCCCATCCCGAGCTACGCACGCGTCACGCGCACCGATTCGGGCAAGAGCGTCATCGTGCGCATCAATGATCGTGGGCCGTTCCACAGCGAGCGCGTCATCGATCTGTCGTATGTGGCCGCCTACAAGCTGGGCACGCTCGCCAATGGCACCGGCGAGGTGCTGGTCGAGCGCATCACGCACGCGGACATCCGCCGGGGCACCTGGCAGACGGCACCGTCCATGATCGCGAGCGCGCCTGCGGTGCCGGCCCCCGTCGCCGCGCCAGCGCCTGTGGCGGCACCCGCTTCCGTGGCCAGCCTGGGCGCGGCCAGTACCGGGCCCTTGCCCACGGCCACCGCCACACCGCGCGCTGGTGTGATCTCCGCATCCCCCTCCCCGGCAGCCAGCCTGGCCGCCGCGGGCGGCGGCGGTGTGGCGCTCACGCCTGCAGCACCGCAGGATTGGGCCACGGTGCTGGCGATCCCGGTGCCGGATGCTCCGCCGCCACGTGCCGTCGCGGCAGCCCCGGCGGCCCCTGCACCTGCCGCGCCCCCTGGGGCGGTGTCACCCTCGGCCTTCGCCGTAGGCGAAGCCTTCCTGCAACTCGGTGCCTTCGGCGAAGCCCAGAATGCGCAGCTGCTGGCCGATCGCATCCGCGGCAGCGTGTCCTCGATGGGCGCGATCCAGGTCGTGCGCACGGATAACGTCTACCGCGTGCGCCTCGGACCATTCGCGGATCGCAATACCGCGGTCGCGCATGCCGACACGGTCTATGGGCAGACGGGGATCCGGCCTCACGTGGTGACGCAGTAGGGATCTCGGGCGGCGACGGCCAGGCCCGCCCTGTCAGCGATTCTGGTTCCGCATCCAGTCGGCGGTATTGAAGAACGAGCCTAGCAGCCGCTCGGCGAGCGGCTCGGGCACGTTCACGTCCTGCATCGCCCGGCCCATGCACACCACCCACTCGTCGCGTTCGCGCGTGCCGATCTTGAAGGGCATGTGCCGCATGCGCAGGCGGGGGTGGCCAAAGCGCGCGACGTAGTAGTCCGGACCGCCCATCCAGCCGCACAGGAACCAGAAGAGATGATCGCGAGCGCGATCCAGGCTGGGCCCGTGCGTGGCGCGCAGCGCGGCCAGGTCCTCATCCAGTTCCATGCGATCGTAGAAGCGATCGACGAGCTCGCGCACGCGCGCTTCGCCCCCGATCGCATCGAATACAGAGACAGGCGCGTCCACCGCGCCCGGAACAGCAGATTCACTCATGACAGCAGACTCAGACCTCGCGTAGGGTGACGAGCGGCGGCGTATGGAGCACACCGCGCAGGCCGGCGTGACCGCCCGCCACGGCGGCGACCACTCCCGCCAGCACACCGCCCAGTATGACCCATGCCGAGGGGATGAAGGCAAAGTCGAACGCGTACGTGGCCAGCCCCCAGGCGAGCGCCGTGGCACTGGCCGAGGCCAGGCCCCCGGCCGCCGCGCCGATCATGCCAAGCTCCAGCCACTGCGCGCGGGCGAGTTGCTGGCGCGTGGCCCCCAGCGCCCGCAGCAGCGCGGCCTCGCGCATGCGCTCGTCACGCGTGGCCGACAGCGCCGCATACAGCACCAGCACCCCCGCCAGCAGCGTGAAGATGAAAAGCCCCTGCACAGCCACGATCACTTGGTCGAGCACGCGCTGCACCTGATCCAGGATGGCCGTGACGTCGAAGACGGACAGGTTCGGGAACCGCGCCACCAGGGAAGGCAACGGGTCATGCGTGCCAGGCGCGATGTGGAACGACGTGATCCAGGTCTGGGGCGCGGTGCGCAGCACCTCCGGCGAGGTGAGGACGAAGAAGTTCACCGCCATCGAGTCCCACTGCGGGGAGCGCAGGCTGGTGAGACGGGCCTCGATGCGCCGCCCTGCCACGTCGTAGGTGAGCGTGTCGCCCAATGACAAGCCCAGCGTCGTCGCGAGTTCGCCGTCGAGCGACACCTCGCGCTCACCCGGCGTGAACCATTCGCCTGCGGTCAGCTGATTATGCGCCGGCAACGCCTCGGCGTAGGAGAGATTCGCCTCGCGCTCGACCATGCGCCGCGCGCGCGTGTCCGCGAAGTTGCGCGCCTCCACGGGCTCGTTGTTGATCTCGATCAGCCGTGCGCGCACCACGGGGTGCAGCGCCGCATCGATGCCGGCCGTGTGCAGGTAGTCCTGCACGGCCGCACGCTGGTCCGTCTGGATGTTGATGAGAAAGCGATTGGGCGCGTCGGGGGGCGCGGCCATGCGCCAGCCCTCGATGAGATCGCTGCGCGTGATGATGAGCAGCAACATGGCCATCAGGCCGACGGACAGCGCGCAGATCTGCGCGATCGTGGCCGCGCGGCGCCGCACCACGCCGGCCAGGGCGAAGCGGATCGCCACGGTGCGAAAGTGCAGCCGACGCCAGGGCGCGAGAAACGCGAGCCCGATCCACGCCACGAGGGCGAACAGTCCGAATGCCGCGAGAAAGCCCAGCGCGGTCAGCACGCCCAGGCGCCATTCCCCCGCGACCCAACCCATGAGCGCCAGAAACCCCAGCAAGCCCAGCAAATAGCCGGGCCACGCCTTGCGCGCCGGCATGCCGGCGAGATCACTGCGCAGCACCCGGCCTGGCGGCACGTGACGCAGCTGCGACAGCGAGGGCAAGGCAAAGCCCAGCAGCAGCCCCACGCCCGTGAGCAGCCCCTGTGCGGCGGGCTGCAGCGACGGTGCGGGCAGTTCGGTCGTGATGAGGGCACCAAGCACCGACAGCAGCGCGGCATGGCCAAGATACCCGACGGCACAACCCACGACGGCGCCGCCCACGGCCACGAAGAGAAATTCCAGGGCCATGATGCGGCTCACCTGACGCTGCGTGGCACCCAGGCAGCGCATGATGGCCACGCCCGCCAGATGCCGCAGCATGTAGCGGCGAGCCGCCATCGCCACCGCCACCGTGGCGATCAGCACGGCGAGCATGGCCACGAGCGAGAGGAAGCGTTGCGCGCGATCCAGCGTCTGGCGCATCTCGGGCCGGCCGGTGGCGAGCGTCTCCAGGCGATACCCCTCGCCCAGGTTCGTGCGCAGCCAGCGGGTAAAGTCTGCCACCGCGGCGGGCTCACCGGCAAAAAGGGTGCGGTAGGAGAGCCGGCTGCCGAAGGTGGCAAGCCCGGTCGCGGCGAGCTCGTCTTCTCGCATCATGAGTCGCGGCGCGAGGTTCACGAAGCTCATGCCGCGATCCGGCTCGAGCGTGATGATGTTGCTCACGCGGAAGGTGGAGTCGCCCAGCTGGATGGGGTCACCCACGGCCACGTCGAGCAAGGGCAGCAGGCTGGCTTCCAGCCACACCGTCCCGGGCGCGGGGATATCGGTGGCGGCATAGTCCGTGGCCCCGGCGATGGGCTCGGTGCCTGCTGCAGGCGCCTGCACGCGAATCGCGCCGCGCAAAGGATAGCCCGCCGACACGGCCTTGACCGAGACGAGCTGCGCGCGCTCGTCGCGCTCGGGCCCGGCGAGCGCCATGGACGGAAAGATGATGGTGTCGGCGATGGCCAGCGCCCGCTCGGTCGCGGCGTGGCGCACGGGCCCGCTGATGGGCATGTCGGCGTTGAGCACAACGTCGCCACCCAGGAGCTGGGCGCCGTCGCGCTCGAGCGCGAGGCGCAGCCGATCGGCCAGAAAGCCGACGCTCGTGACCGAGGCCACTGCCACCACCAGCGCGGCCAGCATGAGGCGCAGTTCGCCCGCACGCCAGTCCCGCACTGTCATCCGCCAGGCCTGTGCCAGCCCCTTCATGGACGCTTCTCCATCAAAACGGGGGCTGCGCCCCATCGCACTTGGGCAATACGCCGGCGGCAAGGTTCACTGCACGGACGGCTTCAGACGCCAACGCCCACCAAAGGGTGGGCGTTGCGACAGACATCCGCGTGAGATACCGACCGTCAGGCGGCCGCGAGGCGGGACACGTCCAGATCGGCGCCCGTCTTTTCCTGCACGTCTTCGAGCGACACGCCAGGGGCGAGCTCGATCAGCGCAAAGCCCGCATCCGTCACCTCGAGCACGGCGAGATCGGTGATGATAAGGTTCACCACCCCCACGCCCGTCAGCGGCAGGTTGCACTCCTTGAGCAGCTTGAGATCGGTCGTGCCGTCCTTCTTCGTGGCCACATGCTCCATGAGCACGACCACGCGGCCTACGCCGGCAACCAGGTCCATCGCGCCGCCCATGCCCTTGACCATCTTGCCCGGGATCATCCAGTTGGCGAGATCGCCCTTCTCGGACACCTGCATGGCGCCGAGGATGGCCAGGTTGATCTTGCCGCCGCGGATCATCGCGAACGAATCGGCCGAGGAGAAGATCGACGAGCCCGGCAGCGTTGTCACCGTCTGCTTGCCGGCATTGATGAGATCCGCATCGACCTCGTCATCCGTCGGGAACGGGCCGATACCCAGCAGACCATTCTCGGATTGCAGCCACACTTCCACGCCCTTGGGGACGTGGTTGGCCACGAGGGTGGGCATGCCGATGCCCAGATTCACATAAAAGCCGTCCTGCAGCTCGCGCGCGGCACGGGCGGCCATTTCGTCACGGGTCCAAGCCATGTCTTCTCCTTAGGCGGGTCGCGTGGTGCGCTGCTCGATGCGCTTTTCGGGGGACGCGTTCACCACGATGCGGTGCACGTAGATGCCGGGCAGATGGATCTCGTCCGGATCGAGCGCGCCGACGTCGACGAGGTTCTCGACCTCGACGATGGTGACCTTGCCGGCCATGGCAACGTTCGGATTGAAGTTGCGCGCGGTCTTGCGGAACACCAGATTGCCGCTGCGATCGGCCGTGTGCGCATGCACCAGCGAGACGTCCGGCACCAGGCTGCGCTCCATCACGTACTGCTGCCCGTCGAACTCGCGGATTTCCTTGCCGTCGGCGACGATGGTGCCCACGCCGGTGCGCGTGAAGAAGGCCGGGATGCCGGCGCCGCCCGCCCGCAGCTTCTCGGCCAGCGTGCCCTGTGGCGTGAATTCGAGCTCGAGCTCGCCCGCGAGGTACTGGCGCGCGAACTCCTTGTTCTCGCCCACGTAGGAAGCGATCATCTTGCGGATCTGGCGGGTCTGCAGCAACTGGCCCAGGCCGAAGTCATCCACGCCGGCGTTGTTGCTGATGCAGGTGAGCTCACGCGCGCCCGAATCGCGCAGCGCGGCGATGAGGGCTTCCGGAATGCCGCACAGCCCGAAGCCGCCCACGGCGATGGTCTGCCCATTGGCGACGACACCCTCCAGGGCCTCGCGCGCACTGCCAAACACTTTGTTCATTAAGGTACGCCCTCCTCGAAAAACCGTGGCAGACCGATCCGGCCCGCCCGATCGACGAAACGATTGTAGACCAGGGGATGGCGCACTGCGGCAATCCGCTGGCGGCACACGGCGTGCGGAGGTACCCAATCTTCTAAAGCGTCGCCCATGCCCTCAGACAGCCAGCGGGTTAACCCGTACCCGGCCTGCGGACATCCGGAGCCAGCGGGTCACGCCTTGCAATACAATGGACGACGAACCGTTTTCTGCATGATCCAGCGCCTGCCAGCCTAGGCAGGCCCTTCCCCGAATTCACAGGAGCCCTCATGTCGCAAGCCGAACGCGAAGCGATGGAATATGACGTAGTCGTGGTGGGCGGCGGCCCTGGTGGCCTCGCCACCGCGATACGTCTGAAGCAACTCGCAGCCGAGCGTGGCCAGGACTTCAGCGTCTGCGTGCTCGAAAAGGGCGGCGAGATCGGCGCGCACATCCTCTCCGGCGCCGTGATGGATCCGCGCGCGCTCACCGAACTCATCCCGGACTGGAAGGAAAAGGGCGCCCCGCTGGATACGGCCGTGTCCGAGGACAAGTTCCTCTTCCTGTCCAAGACGGGCGCGAAGGCAACGCCGAACTGGGCCCTGCCGCCGAACTTCCATAACGAAGGCAACTACATCGTCAGCCTGAGCAACGTCACGAAGTGGCTCGGCGAACAGGCCGAAGCCCTGGGCGTGGAAATCTTCCCCGGCTTTGCAGCCGCGGAAGTGCTGTACGACGAGAAAGGCGCGGTGCGCGGCGTGGCCACGGGCGACATGGGCGTGGGCCGTGACGGACAGCCGACGGCGCACTACCAGCCCGGCATGGAATTGCATGCGCGCTACACGATCTTCGCCGAAGGCTCGCGTGGCCAGCTGGGCCGCCAGCTGATCGACAAATTCAAGCTTGCCGAAGGCCGCGATCCGCAGAGCTACGGCATCGGCATCAAGGAACTCTGGGAAGTCGATCCGTCCCAGCACAAGCCCGGTCTGGTCATCCACACGGCCGGCTGGCCGCTGGATTCGGACACCTACGGCGGCTCCTTCCTCTATCACTACGGCAACAACCTCGTCGCCGTGGGCATGGTGGTGGGTCTGGATTACGCCAATCCCTGGCTCTCGCCCTTCGAGGAATTCCAGCGCTACAAGACGCACCCGGCGATCCGCCCCACCTTCGAAGGTGGCAAGCGCATCGGCTACGGCGCGCGCGCCATCACCGCCGGCGGCCTGCTCTCGCTGCCCAAGCTCGTGTTCCCGGGCGGCGCACTCGTGGGCTGTGAGGCCGGCTTCCTCAATGCCTCGCGCATCAAGGGCAGCCATGCCGCGATCAAGTCGGGGATGCAGGCCGCCGAAGCCGCGTTCGACGCACTCGCCGCCGATCGCCGTCTGGACGAGCTCACGGCCTACCCGGCGGCCTTCGAATCCTCGTGGCTGCATGAAGAGCTCAACAAGGCGCGCAACTTCAAGCAGTGGTTCAAGAAGGGGCAGACCGTCGCCGTGCTGATGACGGGCATCGAGCAGCTGGTGCTGCGCGGCAAGTTCCCGTGGACGCTGCATCGCACCAAGCCCGATCACGCCTGTCTGCAGCCCGCGTCGGAATGCCCACGCATCGAGTATCCGAAGCCCGATGGCAAGATCTCGTTCGACAAGCTGAGCTCGGTGTTCATCTCGAACACCAACCACGAGGAAGACGAGCCGGTTCACCTGACGCTCAAGGACCCGAGCGTGCCGGTGAACATCAACCTCGCCAAGTACGCCGGCCCCGAGCAGCGCTACTGCCCGGCCGGGGTTTACGAGTTCGTGAAGGATGAAGCGGGCCAGGACAAGCTGCAGATCAACGCCCAGAACTGCGTGCACTGCAAGACCTGCGACATCAAGGACCCCACGCAGAACATCGTCTGGGTGGCGCCGCAAGGCGGAGAAGGCCCGGTCTACACCGGCATGTAAGTGCCTCGCCGACGCGCTGCGTCGGCAGGCTTGCCGCGGTCGCTCGCGCCGTCTGCGAGTGCGGGGGTTAACCACGCCCACGGCCACAAAAGAAAAGCGCGCTCACACAATGTGTGAGCGCGCTTTTTTTCATCGGCAAGGCGGGTGAAACAGAGCCACCGTCAGTCGTCGTCGAGCTCGTCCGCCCCCTGCACCACGCGGCGGATCACACCGTGCGAGAAACCGCGCGCCGACAGGAACCGAATCTGACGGGCCCGTGCCTGCATATCCGCAGGCGGCTCACCAAATCGCCGTGCCCAAACGGCCCGGGCGCGCTCGAACTCAGTGGCAGACAGCGCTTCGCGCACGCCCTCCACCTGCTCCCCGCTCACCCCGTGCTGGCGCAACTCCTGCAGGACGCGTGACGTGCCACGCCCGGCAGCACGGCGATGCACCAGGCTCTGGGCAAAGCGCTCGTCCGACAGCAATCCCTGCTTGGCCAGATCCTCGAGGACGCTGGCGATTTCGTCAGCATCCTCGGAATAGCGTCCCAGCTTGCGGGCCAACTCGAGACGGCTATGCTCGCGGCGGGACAGAAAATCCACCGCGCGCATCTTCAGGCTGCGTTCAGCCTTCATCGGCCTCGTCAGCGCGCGGCGTCGTCACGGAAGCAGCCCGAGCGGTGACGCCCAGCGATTCACGTACGCGATTCTCGATCTCGAAGGCCATTTCCTGACGCTCCTTGAGGAACTCACGGACGTTGTCCTTGCCCTGACCGATGCGCTCGCCGTTGTAGCTGTACCAGGCACCCGCCTTGTCCACGATACCCGCGGACACGCCCAGATCGATGATCTCGCCTTCGCGCGAAATACCGGCGCCATACATGATGTCGAACTCGGCCTGCTTGAAGGGCGGCGCCACCTTGTTCTTCACGACCTTGACGCGGGTCTCGTTGCCGATGACCTCATCGCCCTTCTTGATCGAGCCGGTGCGGCGGATGTCCAGGCGCACGGAGGCGTAGAACTTGAGCGCGTTGCCGCCGGTGGTGGTTTCCGGATTGCCGAACATCACCCCGATCTTCATGCGGATCTGGTTGATGAAGATCACCATGCAATTGGTGCGCTTGATCGTGGCGGTGAGCTTGCGCAGCGCCTGGCTCATGAGGCGAGCCTGCAGGCCGGGCAGCGAATCGCCCATTTCGCCTTCGATTTCGGCCTTGGGCACCAGAGCCGCGACCGAGTCGATGACGATCAGATCGACCGAGCCCGAGCGCACCAGCGCATCGGCGATCTCGAGGGCCTGTTCGCCCGTGTCCGGCTGCGAGATGAGCAGGTCGGCCAGGTTGATGCCCAGGCGCTGCGCGTACTGGACGTCGAGTGCGTGCTCGGCATCGATGAAGGCGCAGGTGCCGCCGAGCTTCTGCATTTCAGCGACGGTCTGCAGCGTGAGCGTGGTCTTGCCCGAGGATTCCGGCCCGTAGATTTCCACCACGCGGCCGCGCGGCAACCCACCCACCCCCAGGGCGATGTCCAGACCGAGCGAGCCGGTGGACACGACCTGGATGTCATGCTGGACTTCGTTATCGCCATAGCGCATCACCGAGCCCTTGCCGAACTGCTTCTCGATTTGCGAGAGCGCGGCGGCAAGCGCGCGGGACTTGTCGGACTGGGCCTTGGCGTTCTTGGTGTCTTCCATGCGGAAAAGAGGTCCTTGAAGAATCGGGGGATGCGCCCGGCAACGGCACCAGGCGGGACAACGGCATGCCGTACGCCCCGCAGGGGCGGGCCACCCGGGCAGTGGCAAGCCATGAAAGCGATTATGGCATCGCAGTATACTGGACATAGATCCAGTATTGCAAGTTCTGCGCACTGCCAGAACGTGACGCGCAGCGCCCCGCGCATCGCTACAATGACCGCCATGCGCATCCTCATCGCCGAAGACGACAGCATTCTTGCCGACGGGCTGTCTCGCACCCTGCGCCAGGGTGGCTATGCCGTCGACGCCGTGCACGATGGCCTCGCGGCCGATGCGGCGCTCGCCGCCCAGCCCTTCGATCTGCTGATCCTCGATCTGGGCCTGCCCAACCTGAGCGGCCAGGACGTCCTGCGTCGACTGCGGGCGCGCGATTCGCGCCTGCCCGTGCTCATCCTCACCGCCGCCGACAGCATCGAGCAGCGCGTGCAGGGCCTGGACCTGGGTGCGGACGACTACATGGCCAAGCCTTTCTCGCTCTCCGAACTCGAGGCGCGGGTGCGCGCCCTCACCCGCCGCGGCGCGGGCGGCGGCGGTGCGGTGTTGCGTCATGGCCGCCTCGCCTTCGACCAGGTCGGCCGCGTCGTGTCCATCGATGGCCAGATGGTCGATCTGTCCGCGCGCGAGATCAGCCTGCTGGAAGTGCTGCTGGCGCGCAACGGCCGCATGGTGAGCAAGAACCAGCTGGTGGATCACCTCTGTGAGTGGGGCGAGGAAGTCAGCACGAACGCCATCGAAGTCTACGTGCACCGCCTGCGCAAGAAGCTCGAGCCGGGCGGCGTGCGCATCATGACGGTACGGGGCCTGGGCTATTGCCTCGCGCCGCAGCCGGGAGCGGGTGACGCCCCCGCATGAAACGCGTCCTGGCCCGCCTGCGCCCGGCTCCCGTGCCGGGCCTGCCGGATCTCGATGCCGATGAGGGGGTTCCCCGCCGCCGCCAGCGATCGCTCTTTGGCTCCATCCTGCTCTGGATGCTGGTGCCGTTGCTGCTGCTCTGGCCGCTGGCCATCACCCTCACCTTCTTCGGCGCCCAGGACAGCGCCGATGCCCCCTACGACCGCAGCCTGGCCACGGCGCTGCTGCTGCTCGCCCAACAGGTGCGAGTGGTCGATGGCGAAGCGGTGGTCACGACCACGGCCGCCACGGATGCCGTGTTGCGCGGCGACGAGACGGACAGCGTCTTCTACCGGGTGCAGGCGGCAGCCGACGCGCCACTCGCGGGCGATCGCGACCTTCCCCTGCCCGCCAACATGGATCGGCCACTGCCGGGCGTGATCCAGTATCGCGACGCCGTGGTGCGCGGCTTTGCCGTGCGCGTGGCCTACACCTGGGTGGATCTGCGCCCCGCGGGCGTGGGCCCGGTGCTCGTGCAGGTGGCCGAGACGCTCGAGAAGCGCGCCCAGCTCGCCAACCGCATCGTGCGCGGGGTCGTCTTTCCCCAGCTCGTCATCCTGCCGCTGGCCATGCTGATGGTGTGGTTCGGGCTCACGCGGGGCATCGCCCCGCTCGGCGAGCTGCAAAGCCGTCTGCGCCAACGGCGCCTGGATGATCTGTCGCCCATCACGACGCGTGAAGTGCCGCAGGAGATCCTGCCGCTCGTGAACGCCATGAACGATCTGCTCATTCGACTGGCTGCGAACGTCGAGGCCCAGCGCCGTTTCGTGGCTGATGCCGCGCACCAGTTGAAGACGCCGCTCGCTGGCTTGCGCACCCAGGCCGAACTCGCCCAGCGCGCACTCACACCGGGCGACGTGCAGGCCTGTCTGCAGCACCTGGTGGATGGCTCGGACCGGGCCACGCGTCTGGTCAACCAGCTTCTCGCCCTGGCGCGCGCCGAGGGCGGCCCGCCGGCAGAGCAGGCCGAGGGCGCACTCGACCTCGCTGAGCTCGCCCGCACGCAGACGCTGGCGCGCGTCGGTCAAGCCATTGGCCGCGGCATCGATCTCGGTTTCGAGGACGACGATACCGTGCTGCCGATCCGCGGCAACGGCCTGTTGCTGGACGAACTCATTGCCAACCTCGTGGACAACGCGCTGCGCTACACACCTGCGGGCGGCACGGTCACCGTGCGCACACGACGCCTGGGAGAGCAGTGCATCCTGGAGATCGACGACTCCGGCCCGGGCATCGCGCCTGCTGAGCGCGAGCGCGTGTTCGATCGGTTCTATCGGGTGCTGGGCAACAGCGCGGAAGGCAGCGGGCTTGGCTTGGCCATCGTGCGCGAGATTGCCGAGCGCCATGGTGCCCGCGTCGCGCTGGCGGAGAACCCGGCCCGCGCCGACGCACCCACGCCCGGCATCCGTGTCAGCGTGGCGTTTCCCGCCGCTCCTCAACCTGTCTCATCATCTCCCACCGAATCGTCCTCTCCATGACCCACCTTACCACTGCCTGGCGCCGCTTCCTCCTCGCCGCCAGCGTCACCCTTCTCGCCGGCTGTGCGGCCACGGGGCCCGAAGGCCTGCGCATCGATCGCAGCATCGAGGCCACCGGCCAAGGCAGCCGCGCCCAGTTCCTGGTGATCCACTACACCGCCACCGATCGCGACCGCTCCCTGCACCTGCTCAGCAAGGAGAAGGTCAGCAGCCACTACCTCGTCACCGACGACACGCCCCCGCAGGTCTATCAGCTCGTTGATGAGAACCGCGCCGCCTGGCACGCCGGAGAAAGTCAGTGGCGCGGCCGCACGTTCCTCAACGCGAGCTCCATCGGCATCGAGATCGTGAACCCGGGCTTTACCGACAATCCGGACGGCACGCGCCAGTGGTATCCGTTCTCGGCCGGGCAGATCGATGCCGTCACCAAGCTCATCCGGGACATCACGCAGCGCCACGGCATCGCCCCGCAGGACGTGGTCGCACACAGCGACATCGCCCCTCAGCGCAAGCAGGATCCGGGCCCCCTCTTCCCCTGGGCAGACCTGGCCGCGCAAGGCCTCGTCCGCTGGTACGACCCCGCTGCAGTGGCCGCCCATCAGGTGCGTTTCGCGCGTGACGGCGTGCCGGATGTGGCATGGTTCCAGACCGAGTTGACGCGCATCGGTTATGCGGTGCCCCGGCACGGCATGTTCGATCAGGCAACGCGCAACGTGATCGCTGCGTTCCAGATGCGCTATCGCCCGCAGGACATCGCTGGCCAGCCAGACCTGCAGACGGCGGCCATCCTCGCCGCCGTGCAGTGAAAACGCTGCGCTTGCATCGGGTGCAAAGCCTCGCTATAATCCATCTCTTCAGACGCGGGGTGGAGCAGTCTGGAAGCTCGTCGGGCTCATAACCCGAAGGTCACAGGTTCAAATCCTGTCCCCGCAACCAAATCAAGAAACGGCCCGATTGCCACCAGCTATCGGGCCGTTTTGCATGGTGCTCGGTTCGGCAGTCCTGGCAGGTGGCACCGCAGCCTGCAGCGCGCAACAAGCCGCTTTCAAGCAGGCTTTCGCAATTCGGTGTATAGTTCAATTCTTCAGACGCGGGGTGGAGCAGTCTGGAAGCTCGTCGGGCTCATAACCCGAAGGTCACAGGTTCAAATCCTGTCCCCGCAACCAAATCACGGAAAAGGCCCGATCGCTTCAAGCGATTGGGCCTTTTGCATTGGCATTGCGCCTGGAAGACAAAAGGACGCGCGTTCGCGTGAGACGCAAGCGGGGCGGCCCCAGTGCCACCTTTGAGCGCCCACTGCCGATACACTCCGGTGTCCTGCACCCGGAAAACGCTTCGTGATGACGTCTCCACACATGGCGGCTGCCGAATCCGCGGCCCGACGCTCCTTCGCACTTTGGCTCGTCAGCATGCTCATCGCATACGTCGTGATCGACATGGGCCTGCAGTGGTCCTCGGGGCAGGCATTGCCCAGTGACCTCATCCTTGCCCTCGTGCTGCTCAGCGCGGCCATGATGGCGGCAGAGGCCCATGTGAAAGTGGGCCGGCGGGCGCCAACCGGCCGCAGCGCCTGGCGGCTCTCGCTGACCTTCGCGATCATCCAGGCGGCCCTCTGCATGGCGCTCGTGGCCCTCCTCAGCCTTGCAGGCCTGCCTATGGCCGCCGCCCACGTCGTCGTCACGCTCTGGCAGGCAGAGCCGGGTCTCGTGGCCGGCATGACGCTGGTTTATCTTGTGGTCTGGCTCCTGGTGGCGCGAGTCGGCCTGTCGATCGGTGCCTCTGCCGCCGTCAAGCGCCAAGCCCTTGCTGCACGCATGGCGCCGCCGGCTCGTCGCCAGACGGACCGGGAGGCCGGCAGCGAGTGAGCAACAGGGCCCGCGGCGCTTTTGCTGGCCCGCGTAGAGAAGCGTTACAGCGACGTGCAAAATTTACATGCCGCGCGTTGCGAGATGACAAGGACGGGCCATTTCACAGGGGTTTTCCGGGCACTCCCCTGGGGAAGCACAGCGAATTACGATTTGGCACGCATGTTGCGTAAGGGTATGGCAACTGAATCCGTCCTTGCGCGACAGGAGCCTTACCGTGATCATCGCCGTCGAAACCGCCCTCGTCATTCTTTTCCTCTCCGTCGTTGCGCTCGGGATTGCGCTACTGGGCGATCACGTCGCACAGATGCTCTCGCGCAACGACCCCTGGCCGACTGTCAAAGCGCGCCGCGCTGCTGCCATCGCCAAGCGCCGCGCTTGACGCGCCTGCCAGCACGCGGACCCGCCCGGGTCCGCAAAGTTTTTGCAGCGCCATCACGGGCTGTGCTACGATCCTGACCATCGCTGCCGCCCGGGCCATCGTCCAGGCAAGACAGCACGCTACCGAATTTCGTGTTCGCCGCGCCGCCAGGCGCACTAGCGTCGCAACACGGTTCATCGCATCTCCAGGCATCCGACAGCCCGAGACCTCAGGCTCCCGTTCGGATCGGCCTGCACGTACAACGACACTAAGGCATCTTGCGGGCATCGCCCGCCTGGATACACGCTGCCAATATGAACACCAGCGAGGCAAAGCTCGTCCTGGAGACGGCACTGCTATGCGCCCCGCAGCCGTTGGGTCTGGTCGACATGCGTCGACTTTTCGACGACGAGCTCGATGGCCAGACCGTGCGCAGTCTTCTCGATGAATTGCGCGAGGATTGGCGCGAGCGCGGCCTCGAGCTCGCGCGTCTCGCGACAGGCTGGCGATTCCAGAGCCGCCCGGGCATGCAGCGGTATCTCGAGCGGCTGACGCCAGAGCGCCCGCCCAAGTATTCCCGCGCGGCCCTGGAGACGCTCGCCATCATTGCGTACCGCCAGCCCGTCACCCGAGGCGATATCGAGGATATCCGCGGTGTCACGGTCTCGACCAACGTGGTTCGCGCCCTGGAAGACCGAGGCTGGATCGAAGTCATCGGCCACCGGGAGGCGCCAGGCCGGCCGGCGTTGCTGGGCACCACCCGTCAGTTTCTGGATGATCTGGGCCTGGCCGCACTGGACGAGCTGCCGCCGCTGGATGCGCCCGAAACTGCTGCCACGTTGGCAGCCCTGGCGGCGGAATTGGGCCAGGCAACGGGCGAGGACACGGCCGAGGCCCGCCTGCCAGGCCTTGACGAGGCCTCGGCAGACGATGCTGCGGCACCCGACGAGCCTGGTGAGCCAATCGCCGCGGCGCCGTCGGACGACCCGGCCCCCGCCGAGCACGAAGAGCGACTGCAGGACCCGGCAACGATGGATGCCGAGCCCTTTGAACTTACCCCGTACACGTCCGAGGACGGCAACGCCGACGAACCTTCGGATGCGCCGGGGGCGGCCGATCCGGCCGCGAGCGACGAGATTTCACCCGAGGCTCCCGTCGAGCCTTCCGACACGCTGGCCGAGACACCGGACCAGCAGGCCGCCCTCCCCGGCTTCGACGGTGACACCACCGACGTGACCGAAGCCCGCCCCGCGTCCCCGGACGCAACGCCCGGCGGCCCCGACTCCCAAGAACATATTCAGCCTGACTCCGACCATGACCGATAACACCAGCGCCCCGACCCCTGACGCCCCTGCCGATTCCGGCGCCACTGCGGCGCCCGCGGGTCGTGGCCGACGGGGCAACCTGCGCACGCCGTTCCGCCGCCGCCGTCCCAACGCCGAATCGGCGCCCGCCGTCGAAACGGGTACGGAATCGGCCGCTGCTGCCGACGCACCGCCGGTCGACCGGGGTAGCGACAAGGATGCGGACGAAGCCCTCGCCCTCATCGATGCCGGCAGCCAGATCAAGCAGCGCCTGGCCAAGCAGCTCGCCAGCGACGTCGTGGCACCCAAGCTGCACAAGGTGCTGGCCGATGCCGGTATCGGCTCACGCCGCGAGATGGAAGAGCTCATCGTGGCAGGCCGCGTGTCCGTCAATGGCGAGCCGGCCCACATCGGCCAGCGCGTGAGCCCGACGGATCAGGTCCGCGTCAACGGCAAGCTCGTCGAACGCAAGCAGCGCGCACGTGCGCCGCGCGTCATCCTGTATCACAAGCCCGCCGGCGAGATCGTCACGCACGATGATCCGGCAGGCCGCGCCACGGTGTTCAGCCGGCTTCCCAAGATCAAGAACGGCAAGTGGCTCTCCATCGGTCGTCTGGACCTGAACACCGAAGGCCTCCTGATCTTCACCACCTCCGGCGATCTGGCCAACCGGCTCATGCATCCGCGCTACGGCATGGAGCGCGAGTACGCCGTGCGCGTGATGGCCGAACTCACGCCCGAGCAGAAGCGCTCGCTCACCGAGGGCATCCAGCTCGAGGATGGCCCGGCCTCCTTCAACGCGCTGCAATTCATCGGCGGCGAAGGCAGCAACCGCTGGTATCGCGTGACGCTCTCCGAGGGCCGTAACCGCGAAGTGCGGCGCATGTTTGAGGCGGCGGGCGTGATGGTGAGCCGCCTGATCCGCGTGCGTTTCGGCGACATCGGCCTGCCGCGCACCTTGCGTCGCGGACGCTGGGAGGAGCTGGAAGCGCCGCTGGTGACCGCATTGATGCTGCAACTCGGCCTCATTCGCGAGACCGAGGAAGGCGGCCAGGGCAAGCGTCGTCACAGCCAGCCGCTCTCGCACGACAGCGCCCTGCCCCCGGGATTCGGCACGATGGAGCAGAACGGTACGAACGGTGCGCGCGTCGGCCGTCGCGGCAATGTCCAGGGCGGGCGTCGCCAGGGCGCCAGCACGCCGTCGGATCCGTTCGGGACGGGCGGCCTGCCCATGCCCAGCACGGCGGTGCTCAGCGTGAATGGCGGTTTCGCCAACGGCCATCCGCACGGCGGCGGCGGCAGGCCTGCGGCGGTGGCGGCCGGGGCAAGCCCGGCAACGCCGCTCCGGCG
>NZ_JADCNH010000046.1 GCF_018904615.1 Verticiella alkaliphila
CTGGGCCAGCGCGGCACGCCGCTCACCGCGAGCGACCTGGCCGGCGCCGCGCGCCCGGGCGGGTGGACCGTCGTCATCAACGCCACCGCCTCCGGCCTTCAGGACACCGCGCCCGACCTGCCCGAGGGCATCTATGCGCCGGGCGCGTGGGCCTACGACATGGTGTACGGCAGCCGGCCCACGCCCTTCATGCAGGCCGCCCAGGCGGCAGGCGCGGCCACCGCGGATGGCCTGGGCATGCTCGTGGAGCAGGCCGCCGAGAGCTTCTTCCTGTGGCACGGCGTGCGGCCGGACACAGCCCCGGTGATCGCGCATCTGCGCGCGCAGCTGGCCGCAGGGGGCTGAGCCCATGGCCAGCCGGCGTCCTGCCCGCAAATCGACGCCGCTCCAGGCGCGCCTTGCGGCCACCTCCTGGCCGCGACTCATCCTCGGCGCAATGATGGCCGTGGCGGCGTTCGTGCTGCTCACGCAGTTCTATTTCTTCTGCAAGGTGGTCTGGTACAACTACAACCCGCCGCGCTCCACGCCGGTCATGCGCGCCGCCATGGCGGATCTGCAGCGCGAGAATCCCCAGGCCGAGCTGCGCTACGACTGGGTCGATTACGCCAGCATCAACACGTCGCTCAAGCGCGCCGTCGTGGCGGCCGAGGACGCCAACTTCATGAACCACACCGGGGTGGAGTGGGACGCCGTGCGCGCGGCCTGGGAACACAACCAGGATTTGCGCGAGCGGCGCGCTGCGGCGGCCGAAGCCGGCGAGCGTGCCCCGCGCGGGGTCATGCGCGGCGGCTCGACGATCAGCCAGCAGCTCGCGAAGAACCTTTTCCTGTCGAACTCGCGCTCTTACCTGCGCAAGGGCCAGGAGCTCGTCATCACCTGGATGATCGAGCACGTCATGAGCAAGCAGCGCATCCTCGAGCTGTATCTGAACGTCGCCGAGTGGGGCAATGGCGTCTTCGGCGCCCAGGCGGCGGCACGACACCACTTCCGCACCGATGCTGCCTCGCTCGGCCCGCGCCAGGCCGCCCAGCTCGCGGCGATGCTGCCCAACCCGCGCTTCTATGATGACCGAGGCGCCACCCGGTATCTGAATGCCCGCACCACCACCCTCACGAGCCGCATGCGCCAAGTCAACATTCCGTAATACAGGTATGTGCCTTGCTAAGGCGCGTTCTGCGACAATGCACGTCGCGTAGCATCGACGGGGTCTTCCCGTGCGCCGTGACATTCACGAACGATCACCCAACTATTCCAGACACGCCATGAAACCCGTACGCAAAGCTGTATTCCCCGTCGCCGGTCTGGGGACGCGTTTCCTTCCTGCGACCAAGGCCAGCCCGAAGGAAATGCTGCCGGTGGTCGACAAGCCGCTGATCCAGTATGCCGTCGAAGAGGCAGTGGCCGCCGGTGTGACCGACCTCATCTTCATCACGGGGCGCAACAAGCGCGCGATCGAAGATCACTTCGACGCCGCCCCGGAACTCGAGAACGAGCTGCTCGCCAAGAACAAGCACGAACTGCTCAATGCCGTGCGCAACATCATTCCGGCGCACGTGAACTGCATCTTCGTTCGCCAGCCGGCCGCGCTCGGCCTGGGCCACGCGGTGCTGTGCGCCGCGCCGGTGGTGGGTGACGAGCCCTTCGCCGTGCTGCTGGCCGATGACCTGATCGACGCCGACGTCGCCGTCACGCGCCAGCTGATCCAGGCCGCGCATGCCCAGGGCGGCAGCGTGGTGGGCGTGCAGGAAGTGCCGCGCAACGAGACCGACAAGTACGGCATCGTGGCGAGCGAGCCCGTGGGTGAGCGTACGGAGCAGGTCTCGAGCATCGTCGAGAAGCCCAAGCCCGAGAACGCGCCGTCCAACCTCGCCGTGGTGGGCCGCTACGTGCTCGAACCGCAGATCTTCGATTGCCTGCGTCGCACGCAACAAGGCGTGGGCGGCGAGATCCAGCTCACCGACGGCATCGCTGCGCTGCTCAGCGAGCGCAAGGTGTTCGCCCACCGCTACGAAGGCACCCGCTACGATTGCGGCAACAAGACGGGTCTGTTCGCTGCCACCGTCGCCATCGGCCGCAAGTACCACGGGCTCACAGTGTGAAAACCGCGCGTCGCTACATCGCGCGGGAGATCTATCGCTCCTGCGTGGTGGTGGTGCTCGCGCTGGTCGGGCTGTTCACCTTCTTCTCCCTGGTGGACAAGCTCGACCGCGTGGGTGGCGACTTTCGCCTGATCCACCTGCTTTGGCTCGAACTGCTGGACATGCCGACGCGGCTGTATGACCTGCTGCCCATCGGCCTTCTGATCGGTTCCATTCTCGCGCTCGCGGGCCTCGCCCAGCGGCACGAGCTCGTCATCCTGCGCGTCTCCGGGGTGAGCGCTGCGGGACTGCTGCGCATGCTCTGGCGCATCGCGCTACCGCTGGTGCTGGGCGCCGTGCTCCTGGCCGAATTCGTCGTGCCGGCCACCGAGATCCGCCTGAGCGAGGCCAATCTGAGCCTGCTCGGACGCACCGGCAGCGGCGGGCGCCTCGAAAGCGGGTACTGGTTCAAGGAGCGCACCGAGGGCGGCGAGCGTGTCATCAACGTCGCCACCCTGCTGCCCAGCGGCAACGTGCGCGGCGTGACCGTCTACGAATTCACGGATCGGCAGCACATGCGGGCGCTCATTCGCGCCGAGCAAGGCCGCTTCGAGGAAGGTCAGTTCGTGCTGAGCCAGACAGCGTCCACCGAGATCGTGGCGGGAGCGACCCAGGCGCTTGCCGATGGCAAGCCCACGAGCGACAGCCCGATCCAGGTGTCCGAGGCGCCCAGCATCACACTCAGCACTGGCCTCACGCAGGAACTGCTGCTGGCGCGCGTGCTCACGCCCGAGCGCATGTCGATGGTGAATCTCTGGCGCTACATCGATTATCTGGATGAGAACCAGCTCGTCACGGACCGCCAGGTCGTGGCCATGTGGCGCAAGGCGATCTATCCCTTCACGCTCTTCATCATGATCGCCATCGCGGCGCCCATCAGCGTCATGCACACGCGGCGCGGCGGCGTGGGCGGCAAGGTGTTCCTCGGCATCCTCGCCGGCGTCACCTTCTTCATGATGAACCAGCTCGCCTTGAACGCCGGCATGCTCTATGGCTGGGCGCCCTGGGTCACGGCCCTCGTGCCCAATCTGCTCGTGCTGGGCGCCGCGCTCTCGGCATTGCTGCTGCTCGACAACCGCAATCGCCTCGCGCTGCTGTGGCGCCGCTGGTGGCCCTGGGCGGCGCGCCCGAACCGGTCAACGGCTAGGCGCACCACGGCAATCAACGAGCCCCTCATTGAGGGGCTCGTTTCACGTCAGCGTGTCTGGACTGCCCCTCACCACCACCGATAGAAGTGATGCAGCGGGCCCTGGCCCTTGCCGATGGCCAGGCGGTCGGCCTGGGCGAGCGCTTCGGTCAGATAGCGTTTGGCGTCGCGCGCCGCCTCCGGCACGCTGCCGCGTTGCGGCAGGAGCGCGGCCAGGGCGGATGACAGGGTGCAGCCCGTGCCGTGCGTGTTGCGCGTATTGAGCTTGGGCACGGCGAGCTCGATCATGCGGTCGCCGTCGTGCAGCAAGTCGAGCGCCACGTCGCCCGGCAGATGCCCCCCCTTGAGCAGCACCCAGCGGTGGCCATGCGTGCCCATCGCCTCGCGCAGGCGCTCGGCCACGCGACGCATCTCCGACACCGTCTCCACCCCACGCTGGCCCAGCAGCACACCGGCCTCGGGCAGATTGGGCGTGATCATCGACGCCATCGGCAGGATGGCCTCGCGCATCGCCCCCACGGCGGAATCCTCGAGCAGCGCGTGCCCGCTCTTGGCCACCATGACAGGGTCGAGCACCAGGTGCTCGGGCTTGTGCCGCGCCAGCGATTCCGCCACGGCGCCGATCACTGGTGCCTGGCCCAGCATGCCGAGCTTGACGGCATCGATGCGCATGTCGGCAAAGAGCGTGTCGATCTGCAGCTTCACGAACTCGGGCGGCACGGGATGGATGCCCGTCACGCCCTGCGTGCTCTGCGCCGTCAGCGCGGCAATGACCCCGCAGGCGTAGGCACCGAGGGCGCTCATGGTCTTGACGTCGGCAAGGACACCGGCACCGCCAGAGGGGTCCACGCCGGCGATGCTGAGCGTGTGGCAGGCGGCACGCCCGGCGGGCGCGGAAGGCTCGATTTTCATGCGGCTGCGATGCACTGGGGAACAAACCTCACACTATACGATGCCCAACCCGGTAAAATGCCGGGTTGTCTGAGGGTCCGCTCGATGTGCGCGCCTTTGCGCTCGGGCCCTGCCCTGCCGTTTTTTGCCGGAATGCCGATGAACGCCGCTACCCTCCCCGATATCGAAACCGCCCGCTTTAACATGGTCGAACAGCAGATCCGGCCTGCCGGCGTGCTCGATCTGGCCGTGCTCGAATCCCTCTTCGCGGTGCGGCGCGAGCAGTTCGTGACCCCTGCCATGCGCGCGCTCGCGTTCTCGGACGTCGAAATCCCGCTGCGCCTCGATGGCACGGACACGGGCGAAACCATGCTCACGCCCAAGCTCGAGGCTCGCCTGGTCGAAGCCCTGTCGCTCGCCCATACCGAAAGCGTGCTCGAGATCGGCACCGGTTCTGGCTATCAGGCTGCCCTGCTGGCCTACCATGCCTATCAGGTCACCTCGGTGGAGATCAATCCCCGCCTGGCCGCTTTTGCCGCCCAGAATCTGCAGCGCAACGGCGTGACCAACGTCCACGTCGAAACGGGTGATGGCCACAATGGCTGGGGCTCCAATGAATACGACGCCATCCTCGTCACGGGCTCCGTGCCGGAAAGCGTGCCGGACGGCTTGAAGTACCAGTTGCGCGTCAATGGCCGCCTGGTCATCGTCGTGGGCACGGAGCCCGTCATGACCGTCAAGCGCATCACGCGCACCAGCGCCGCCACCTTCGAAACCACCGATCTCTTCGAGACCGTGATCCGCCCGCTGCATGGCGTGACCGCCTCGAAGTTCCGCTTCTAGGCCGCCCATGCGCGCTCGCCCGGCAGGATCCTCCCCGATACGGCCGCGCGGCCGCTGGCTGTCTGCGGCCCTCGTGGGCGCAGCGCTGATCCTGCGGCCGGGGCCCATGCCCTGACACTCTGGCAGGCCTATCAGGCCGCCCTCGGTTCCGATCCGGTCTTCGCGAGCGCTCGCGCCGGCTACACCGCGGGGCTGGAGCGCCTGCCCCAGGCCCGCGCCAATCTGCTGCCCTGGGTCACGGCCGGTGGCAGCGCCACCTATACCGATACGCGCACGCGGTTCACCAACGAACTGCCGCGACGCAACACCCACAACGACGCCTACAACTACCAGCTCTCGCTGTCGCAGCCGCTGTTCGACTGGACGAGCTGGCAGACGTACGAGGCGGCCAAGCTCGGCGTCACGCTCACCGAGCTCCAGCTGCAGGTGGCCTACCAGGACCTGCTGCTGCGCCTGTCGCAGGCCTACTTCGACATCCTCGCCGCGCAGGATGCGCTCACCGCGCTGGAAGCCGAGCAGAGCGCCATCGCCGAGCAGCTCGAAGCCGCCAAGCGCAATTTCGAGATCGGCACGGCCACCATCACGGACACCTACGAAGCCCAGGCGCGCTACGACCTCATCCAGGCGCAGCTGCTGCAGGCCGAGAACACGCTGCGCGTGCGCCGCGACAGCCTGGAGAAGATCATCGGCCAGCCGGCCGGCACCCTGGCCGAACTGCCCCCCGGGACCCCGGCCCCCCCGCCGCAGCCGGCGCGGGTCGAAGCCTGGATCGAGCAGGCCGAAGCCCAGAATCTCGGCGTCGTCCAGGCGCAGGTGGCCACGGCAGTGGCGGGCAAGCAGATCGAGATCGCCCGTGCCGGCCACCTGCCGGAAGTCTCCCTCGTCGGCAGCTATGGCTATGCGGATGGCCGCTACCTCCCGCAAGGCACGGTCGCGGCAGGTGGCGTGAGCGACGGACGCCAGCGCAGCCGCAGCGGCAGCATCGGCGTGCAGGTGGCCATCCCGATCTACACCGGCGGGCTCGTCTCCTCCCGCGTGAACGAGACCGTCGCCCGCGAGCAGCAGGCCCGCTACGATTACGAGAACGCCCGCCGCGAAGCCGTGCGCGGCACCCGCGAGGCCTTCCTCGGCGTGAACACGGGCCTCGCGCAGATCCGGGCGCTCGAAGCCGCGGAAGAGTCCAGCCGACGGGCCCTGCAGGCCAACCGCACGGGTTACGAAGTGGGCGTGCGCATCAATCTGGACGTGCTCAATGCCCAGCAGCAGCTCTTTGCCACGCAACGCGATCTGGCCAGCGCCCGCTACAACACGCTGATGGCTGGCCTGCGCCTGAAGGCTGCAGCCGGCCAGCTCACCGAATCCGATCTCGACAGCCTGAATCGCCTGCTGCGTCCCGTGCCGCTCTCCGGGGCAGCCCGTCCATGAGTCGCCACGCGTCTCCTTCCCCGCTCGGGCAGCCCCGCTGATGGCGTTCCAGGCAGACGATCGCCTCACCCGGCTGCCCGCCTCGGCCGACAGCCCGCCCGCCGGCTTGCTCTGGGACGCCGGCCGCCTCGGTGCCCACGGCCGTCTGGACTGGCTGCGCCCCGAGGCCTACGGCGAACGCGCACATCCCGTGGGCGCCGAGGGCGGCCGCGGTTCGGCGTGGTTCGTGACGGGGGACGCCGGCGACGCCGTGCTGCGACGGTATCGCCGCGGCGGGCTCTTTGGCCGGCTCGTGCATGATCGCTACGTCTGGCAAGGCGTGGAAAGCACGCGCTGCGTGCGTGAGTACCGCCTGCTGCGCGCCCTGCATGCCCAGCAGTTGCCCGTGCCTGCACCGCTGGCCGCCGGCTGGTGGCGCCAAGGCGTCACTTACCGCCAGGCCCTGCTCACGGCGCGCATCCCGAATGCCGAATCGCTCGCCGGGCGGCTCGCCCGGAACATGCATGTGGCCCCCTGGGATGCCGCGGGGGCCATGATTGCGCGCTTTCACCTCGTCGGTGTCGATCATGCCGATCTGAATGCCCACAACATCCTCGTCGACGCCGACGAGCGACTCTGGCTCATCGATTTCGATCGCGGCTCGCAGGGCGCGCACAATGCCAAGGTCGGCGAAAGCAACCTGCAGCGGCTGCGCCGTTCACTGAACAAGATCGGCGGCCCCGCGGGCGAGGCCGGCTGGCAGCGCCTCTATGCCGCCTGGCAGCAGGCGTTGGCGCGCGGCACGGCGGCCTGATCACCCCAGACGCGGCCGCTCGTTCGCGTCGCTGTCGAGCTTTGACGGACCGCGTGTCGCAGTCTTCGCATCACCTTGCGTGTTACGCCACGACCCGAAACATCGTGCGCCGGGTGTGACGAAAGTGCGGTCGTACCTGATCGCTCCAGGCGGTCGCGCGCACGGCGAGCCACGGCGGGCTCCCGAACGTCTCGCGTGTGTGAAGGTCGTAGCATGCGTGATGGCGCGGCGAGCCTGTCTCATCGATGAACCGCTGGGCGCGCACCGTACCGGGCACCGCGGCGAGCCCCGGCAGGTGTTCGGTCTCGTACCAGGCATCGAGCTCGGACTCCACCGCTTGTGCGACATCGGTCTCCACGATGTAGTGCCAGGCGGCCGGCTGCCCGGCGCTCGCTCCCGGCAGATCCGTCGTGCCACGCAGAAGCGCCACCTCGGCGTCACGGCGCATGGTGCGCGCCGCGTCCGTCCAGTCCGCGAGCGTGGCCGCCGGCATCGATCCCTGCAGCGATATGCGCAGGTACGTGATCGGCGCATCTGCCCCGTGCAGCACGCGTGCCGGGCCAGCGCTACCTGCGAGCGTCGCAGCCCAGTCGCGCGCGAGCACGGGATCCAGCAGTACCCCAGGAAAGCGAATCAACCCTTGCCATGCGATCATGCCGACGTCCTCAATGCGACAGGCGCAGCGCCACGAGAAGGCGCGACACCATGTTGTAGGCGGCCACGGTGGCCACGATCTCCAGCTGCGTGCCGTGGCCATAGCGGGCCGCCAGCGGGGCATAGACCGCGTCAGGCACTTCGATCCCGCGGGTCATCGCATCGGTCAGCGCCAGGATCTCGGCCTGCGGGGGCTCGAGGCCAGTCAGCGGGCCATCTCCGGCGGCCCGCACGGCGTCGATCAAGCCGGCCGGCAGACCCGCTGCCAGGGCATGCGGCACGTGCGCTTCGAATTCGTAGGGCGCGCCGTTGAGCATCGCCACGCGCAGGATGACGAGTTCGCGCAGGTCGGCGGGCACGGCCGTCTTCTGCCGGATCGCGGTGAGCAACGCCTCCCAGCCCTCGGCGACGACGGGGCTGTGCAGCAGCACCTGATATAGCGGTGAGACCCGCCCGCGGGTGGCCACGATTCGGGCCTCGGCAGCGGCGAGTTCAGGACGGCTGCCGGGAGGGATGGGGGCGAGGCGCGATGGCGTCATGACGGCTTCCTTGCGTTCAAGGCTGGATGTTCTTGCGGGTGATGAGGTCCGTCCATTTGCGCCGGTCGGCCTCGATGAGCGCGGCGAGTTCCTCGGGTGAGGACGGGGCCACTTCCGCACCGAAGGCCTCCAGTCGGGACTTCACGGCTGGATCCGCCAACGATTCACGCACGGCCTTGTTGAGCGCAGCCACGGTCTCTGCCGAGGTACCTGCAGGCGCAAGCAGGGCATACCAGTTGTTGGACTCGACCCCCGCGATGCCTTGCTCAGCGAGCGTGCGCACGCCAGGCAAAGCCGCTTGTTGCTGCGCACTCGCCAGGCCGAGCGGCTTGAGCGTTCCCGCCTGGATCTGCCCGATCACGCCGGGAAGATCGCCGAAGAAGCCCGCGGCGTGACCGCCGATCACGTCAGCCACGACTTGCGAGGCGCCCTTGTAGGGAACGTGCATCAGTGGGGCCTGCGTACTGTCCCGGAACATCTCCAACGCGAGGTGCGGGATGCTGCCGACGCCGGAGGAGCCGATGGCAGGCGGTTGGCCGGCCGCCTGGGCGCGCGCCACGAAATCCGTCGCATCCGTCGCCGGGTTGCTCGCCCCCACCACGAAGACGGTGGCGTTGTTGACGACCCGGCTCACCGGCGCGAAGTCATTCGCAGGGTCATAGGGCAGATTGGTGTACAGCGCAGGGCTGATGGCCACGGCACCGACGCTCGTCAGAAAAAGCGTGTTGCCATCCGCGGGCGCCTTGGCAACGTAGCTCGCCGCAATATTGCCGTTGGCCCCCGGGCGGTTCTCAACGATGACCGTGCGTCCGAGCACCTTGCCGAGCGGCTCGGACAGGCTGCGGGCCACGGTGTCGACGGGACCACCGGGCGTGAAGGCCACCACCAGGCGGACCGGTTCGGCGGCGAGCGAAGCGCCGGACAAGGAAGCACTGGCAACAGCCAGGAGCAAAGGCAGGGCAAGGCGTGGCATGGTCATGTCTCCAGAAATTGTTGTGGATTCGGGCTCAGCTCAGTCGTACAGCACCTTGGGGTTGTCGACGAGAACCCGTCGGCGTATCCCCGCATCCGGGCAGGCCTGCGCGAAGAGATCGACAAGTTGCCCGTCGTCAGGCATGTCGCCCTGGATGTTCGGATGCGGCCAGTCCGTACCCCAGAGGGTGCGATCCGGCATGGCCTGCAGGACAGCCTGCACGAATGGCAGCCCCGCGTGATAGGGCCACACACCTGCGGCCACCCGATCGATCGCCGATACCTTCACCCAGGCGTTGGGCAGGTCGGCCAGAGCAAGCAGTGCGCGCATGGCAGGCTGGTCCACGCCGCCCGCCGACTGCACGCGGGCCACGTGATCGACGACGAACGGCAACGGCAGGCGGCGCAGCTCTGGCAACCATTCGAGCAAACCCTCGCCATCGATATGCAGGCACAAATGCCAGCCAAACGGCGCGATACGCGCAGCGGTCGCGTGCAGCTGGGCAACGCTCGGCGGCTCGCCCAGATGACGGACGAAGTTCAATCGCGCGGCACGCACGCCGCCCGCATGCAAGCGGCGCACGAGGGCATCATCGGCGTCGTCCGGCAGCAAGGCCACACCGCGATAGCGACCCTCGCTTGCCACAATCGCATCGAGCAAGGCGGCATGATCGAAGCCATGGCAGGCCGCCTGCACTAGCACCGCGTGCTCGAACCCCAGGTGCCGGTGCAGCGCGATCAGACGCTCGGCGGGTGCATCCGGCGGCGTATACCGGCGTTGCGCGTCGTACGGAAAGCGATCATGGGGACCAAATACGTGGCAATGACAGTCCCAGCTGCCCTGTGGCGGGCGTTGGGCGGGCAAGGAGGGTGTCGGGTGCGGGGGACGGCAGTCCGCGATGGGTGTGGCTGTCATGTCCCCATCATGGCTGTCGTGATGGCGGCCAGCAACGCTATAGCTTGGATTTCTGATATAGCATCCCGCTATATCTTCACTAGGACGGAACACTTGCCCCGTGGAATTGCGCCAGATGCTCTACTTCGTCCGTGTCGCCGAACAGCGCAGTTTCTCTCGCGCGGCAGAGCTCCTCGGCGTCTCTCAACCTTCACTCTCGCGCCAGGTCCAGCTGCTGGAAGCCGAGGTGGGCACGCACTTGCTGGTGCGCAACGGCCGAGGCGTGGAGCCGACCGAGGCCGGGCAGCGTCTGCTGGGCCACGGCAAGGCATTGCTCGACATGGCGGATCGGGCGCTGGCCGACGTGCGCGACCGCGGCGGAGATACCGTGGGCAAGGTTGTGATCGGGTTGCCAGCGCGCGTGGCACAGGCCATCACCCCCTCGCTCATCGGGCGCTTTCGCGAACGGTTTCCACGTGCCGCGATCAGCGTGGCCGAAGGCCTGAGCGCCCAGCTGCGCGAATCATTGCTCGCCGAGCGTCTGGAACTCGCCGTGTTGTACGACCCTGCGCCCTCACCGCAGCTCACCTTCGAGTCGTTGTATCGCGAGCCGCTCGTCCTGGCGGGCTCGCCCGCGCTGGCGCCCCGCCTGCCGCGCAGCGTGCCCGTGGCAAAGCTCGCGCAGTATCCGCTCGTGGTGCCGAGCCCTCCCAACGCGATCCGCAGTCTGCTCGAACGCACCTGTCGAGGCCAGGGTGTGGGGTTGAACGTGGTGGCCGAAGTCGATGCGGTCGGCACGATCCGAGAACTTGCCGCGCGCGGTCAAGCCTATGCCGTGCTGCCCCGCTCCGCCGTCGCCGGTGCTGCGCCGCAAATGCTGCGCATGGCGCGTATCGTCGAGCCCGAGATTCTCAATGACTTGGTGTTGGCGATACCCGCCAAACGCCCAGGCACCCGTCTCGCCCAGGCAACCGCCGAGCTGCTGCGCGAGATGGACATCGGGGCGGTGCTGGCGTGAGCGCCTCTTGCTCGACGTCGCTCGACGAACTGGGCCCAGCCAGCGCTCTCAACGCGCGTCCGGGTGACGCAAGTAGGGCTGCAGCGCAGCGAGCGCCACTTGGGTGGCACCACGGTGCGCGGCCACGAAGGTGCGTGCGGCATCCCGCAGCGCGAGGCGCTCGGCGGGATTGTCCAGCCAGGCCAAAGCAAGCTGCACGGCCGCGGCGGCATCCTCGACCTGGCGCGCTGCGCCGGCAGCCAGCGCATCCTCCACGGCCTGCGCGAAATTCCGGGTCGACGGCCCCACGATGACGGGGAGCCCGGCCGCACTGGCCTCGACCAGGTTCTGTCCACCGAAATCCGCAAAGCTGCCACCGATGATGGCCACATCGGACGCGGCGTAATAGGCGGCCATTTCGCCGACGCTGTCGCCCAGCAGCCACCGCGTATCGGGTGCCACCGCAGCCGGCTCGGCCATGCGGCTGCGCCGGGCGAAAGCCAGGCCAGCATGGGCAAGCTGCGCGGCAACGTCATCGAAACGTTCCGGATGCCGGGGCACCAGCAGAAAGAGCGGGTTGCCGGGCAGATCCAGCGTGTCTTGGACGGCGGCGAGAAAGCGCGCCTCCTCGCCATCGCGGGTGCTGGCGAACATCAGCACCGGGCGCCCCCAGGCCGCCCGCCAGCGGCGGCCGCGCTCCTGCAGGGCGTCAGCCGGGCTGACGTCGAACTTGAGATTGCCCATGACGCTGACCCGCGACGCACCGAGGGCAGCGATGCGGCGCGCATCGGCCTGGGTCTGGGCCAGCACCTGATCGAGGCCCGCGAAGGCCGGGCGCATCAGAGGACGCAGACGCGCCATGCCGCGCGCCGAGCGCGCCGACAGGCGGGCACTCACCAGCACCAGCGGCACCTCTGCGGCACGCGCGGCAGCCACCAGGTTGGGCCAGATCTCGCGCTCGATGAGCACGCCCGCACAAGGTCGAAAATGCGTGAGAAAGCCGGCCATGGCGCGCGGAAAATCGTACGGCAGCCAAGCCAGTTCGAGGCGCCCTTGGGCGATGGCCGGTGCGAAGAGGCGCGCGCACTCCTCGCGCGCCGTGGCCGTGGCGTGGGTGATGAGCAGCGGCGTGCCCGCGGCGAGCAGGCCATCGATGAGCGGCTTGGCCGCGCGCGTCTCGCCCAGGCTCACGGCATGGATCCACAGGCGCCCAGGGACCGGCGCCGAGAGCCCAGGATACCGGCCGAAGCGGCCTGGCCCGAGGATGTCCCACGCCCCGCCCTCGCGGCGTGCCCGGCGGCGCAGGCCGAGCCAGAAGAGCGGCGCGGCCAGGGCCAGCAGCCCCGTATAGAGCGTGCGAATCATGACGCGGCCCGGACCTCGGACGCGTCCGGTACGGTCTTGCCGGGCGCTGCAGACACCGCGCACGGCGTGTCAGCCGCCAGCGCCGTGTCAACGGCGGCCTGCACCTCGGCGAGCGTCGGCGGACGTCCGCGATCGCCCAGGCTCGCGCAGAATCCCGCGCCGGTCAGTGGTGTGCGCACCACCGGCGTGGCGCAGTAGATGCCCACGGTCGGCAGCCCCAGCGCCGCCGAGAGGTGGGTGATGCCACTGTCCAGGCCCACCGTGAGGCGCGCAGCGCCCAGCACGCGCGCCGTCTGCGCAAGCGGCATGCGAGGCAGTACGCAGGCGCCGTCGACGCCATGCGCGATGGCCTCGGCTCGCGCGCGCTCTTCGTCGTTGCCCGCGAACAGCATCGGACGCACGCCTGCGCCGGCCAGCTGACGCAGAACGGCCTGCCAGTCGGCCTCTGGCCAGAGCTTGGTGTCCCGGCTCGCCGACGGCATGATCGCGGCAAATCGAGCACGTGTCAGGGAGGGATCCCAGACCGTGCCGTCCGCGAGCGTCACGGGCGCGGGAGCGCCCGCGAGGCTTTGCAGCGCGAAATCGGGCGGCCCCTCGGGCACGTAGCCCAGCGCGAGCCCGGCCAACGTGCGATAGCGCGTCACGGCCGCCTGCAAGGGCGCGACGCGATGGCGGTGACCATAGAAAATGCTGGCCAAAGGCTCACGCGCCGAATGCCAATCGAGACCGTGCCGGGGCCCGCGGGCGCGTATGGCGACCAGGGCCGCGGACTTGATCAGGCCCTGCAGATCGATGACGGCGTCGTAGCGGCGCGCCTGCAACTGCCGCAGGTACTCCGCGCGCTCGGCGCGCACCGGCGCAGAAAACCACGCCTTGCGCCAGCGCCGCAGCGCCACGGGAATGATCTGATCGACGGCGGGATGCCAGCTGGGGATCTCGGCAAAGGGCTGCTCGGCGACCCAATCCACCCGCACGCCGGGCAGGTGGGCCGCCATGTCCGACACCGCGGGTAGCGTGTGGATGAGATCGCCCATGGAGGTGGTGCGCACCACCAGGATGCGCTGCGTCATCGCGGCACTCCTCGTGCCGCGCCAGCCCCAGCGATCATGATGCGGGCTTGGCCGCCAGGCGTTGCAGCCAGTAGGCCGTGGAGGCGTCGTGCTCGCCAGCTTCGGACTTGTCGCCCGCAAGCTCGCGCGCCATGCCCGACGCCATCACCTTGCCGTACTCCACGCCCCACTGATCGAAGGCATTGATGCCCCAGATCACGCTCTGCACGAACACCTTGTGCTCGTACATCGCGAGCAGCGCGCCCAGCGCATGCGGCGTCAGACGCGGCAGCACGATGAGATTGGACGGGCGCCGCCCGAGGTGGCCTTGTGCACGGCGAGCGAATCGCCGTCGCCCGCGCTGGCTTCTTCGACCGTCTTGGCACGCAGCAGCGCGGCGCGCTGGGCCAGACAGTTGGCGAGCAGCTGACGATGGTGTTCGGGCCAATGGTGATCGGCATGGCGGCAGACCAGGAAATCCACCGGGGCGCCATCGCTGCCCTGGTGCAGCCACTGGAAGAACGTGTGCTGCGCATCGGTGCCGGGCATGCCCCACACCGCCGGGCCCGTGGGCATGTCGACGGGATTGCCGTTGCGATCCACGGATTTGCCGAGCGACTCCATCTCCAGCTGCTGCAGATAGGACACCAGGTAGAAGAGCCGCGTGTCGTAGGGCACCACGGCCTGCGAGGCATAGCCCAGCACGCTGCGGTTGACCACGCCCGCCAGCGCGAGCTGCACGGGCGCGTTGTTCTGCCAATCCGCCTGGCGGAAATGTGCGTCCATTTCCGCAGCACCGGAGTGCATGCCGGCGACGACTTCCGAACCCACCGACAGCGCCACGGGCAGGTTGATGGACGACCACAGCGAATACCGGCCGCCCACCCAGTCCCAGAAGCGGAACACGTGGGCCTCGGGCACGCCCCAGGCGATGGCCTTCTGCGGATTGGCCGTGACGGCGACGATGTGCTGATACGGATCGTCCAGCTCGCCGGAGCGCAGCCAGGCGAGCGCGCGCTCGGCGTTGTAGAGTGTCTCGGTGGTGGTGAAGGACTTGGACGACACCACGACCAGCGTGTCGTGCGGATCCAGCCCGGCCAGGCCGCCCTCGATGGCGTGGCCATCGACGTTGGCGACGAAACGGATCTCGCGCCAGCGGCCGGTGTAGCCGAAGGCGCTCACGGCCAGGCGCGGACCCCAGTCGCTGCCACCGATACCGATGTGCACGATGTTGCGCCAGCGGCGCTCGGTATCGGCGCGCTGCACGAAGGCACGCACGCGCTCACGCTCGAGCGCCACGGCGGGCGGGGGCGCCGGATCCCGCAGCACGGTGTGCCAGGCGGCACGCGCTTCGGTGTTGTTGACCTTGTCGCCGGCGAACAACGCCTTGCGGGCTTCGTCGAAGCCGCGCTTGTCCAGCAGCACCTTGGCCGCCGCGTCCAGTTCCGGCGACATGCGCTGCGCGCTCACGTCCACTTTCAAGCCGGCGGCATCCAGGACACGGACCTGGCTGGCCCGGCTATCGGCGGCACGCGCCGCCTTGGCGAACGCCAACCACTCGGGGGTTTGCGAGTATCCGGTCAAAATGGCAGCTCCGCGTCAGGGGCGACCCGCAGGATCTGGGTCCGGAACTCGTCCTGGATGCGGGCGAGCGCAGCGTCGTCATCGGCTTCGAAGCGCAGCACGACGACGGGCGTGGTGTTGGATGGACGGGCCAGACCGAAGCCGTCTGCGTATTCCACGCGCACGCCATCGATGGTGATGACTTCGCGCGCGGTGGCAAACTGGGCTTCGCGCTGCAGCGCAGCCACGAGCGCGAACTGGCCACCCTCTTCCGTATCGAGCTTGAGCTCGGGGGTGGATACGGCCTGCGGCAAAGCCTCGAGCACCGCCGACGGATCGTCGTGGCGCGACAGGATCTCCAGCAGGCGCGCGCCGCTGTAGAGACCGTCGTCGAAGCCGAACCAGCGCTCCTTAAAGAAGGTGTGGCCACTCATCTCGCCAGCCAGCGGAGCACCCGTCTCCTTCAGCTTGGCCTTGATGAGCGAATGGCCCGTGCGCCACATCAGCGGCACGCCGCCGGCGGCCTTGACCTCTTGCGCCACGAAGCGGCTGCACTTGACGTCATAGATGATCTGCGCGCCCGGGTTGCTGCTGCGCCCCGTCCTCCCGCAGCGCCTACGGCCCCGGCCGCCCTGCCGGCCGCCGAAGCCAGCTTTGCCCGGGCGCTCGCCGAAGAGCGCGGCCTTCCGCTGGCCGCCGTGCAGTCTGCCCTGGCCAATGCCCGCTACAACGCCACCGTCTCCCGCCTCATGGCGCCGGCAGCCACCACGGGCGTGCGCCAGCGCAGCTGGCCCGGCTATCGGGCGCGCTTCGTCGAGCCGATCCGGATCCGCGGCGGTCTGCGCTTCTGGCAGGAGAACGCGGCCACGCTGGCGCGCGCCGAACAGACGTATGGCGTACCCGCCGCTGTCATCGTTGCCATCATCGGAGTGGAGACGGTGTATGGCCGCAACATGGGCAACTTCCGCATCCTGGACGCGCTGTACACGCTGGCCTTCTCGTTCCCGGCCACCCCCGAGCGCGACCGCAGCGATTACTTCCGCGGCGAGCTCGCGGAGTACCTGGCCGCCACCATCAGCCAGGGCGTGGCACCCGAATCCCTGCGCGGCTCCTATGCCGGCGCCATGGGCATGCCGCAGTTCATGCCGACCAGCCTGCGCAACTACGCCGTGACGGCCAATGGCCGCGGCGGCCTGCCGGATCTCATCGGCAACACCGATGACGCGATCTTCTCCGTGGCGAACTACCTCGCCGGCCATGGCTGGCAGCGCGGTCAGCCCGTGTTCGCGCCGGTGCGTCTGCCGGGCAATGCGGCCACCCTCGTCGAAGGGGGCCTGGCACCGACCCTGTCCTGGCAACAGCTCACCAATGCGGGCGCCCAGCTGAGCCGGCCGCCCACGGCCGGCGTGGTCTCGGGCGGCCTGGGCGACGATGGCACGTTGCGCTGGTCCGAGCACAAGCTGGGCGTGGTCAATCTGCCCAACGATCCGGCCGGCACGGTGGAGCACCGCGTGGGCACGCCCAACTTCTTCGTCATCACGCAATACAACCGCAGCTACTTCTACGCAGCCTCGGTGGCCGACCTGGCCACGGAGCTCGAAAAGGCCTACCGCCCGTAAGGGTGATACAATGCCGTTTCAAATGAGACGAGCGTATGACTCCCGAACGTGAAGCCTCGCTTCGAACCCTGGTCGATGCCCTGGTGCGCAATCCCCGAGCCTCCATGGAGGATCTGGCGGCTGCGCTCGGTGTAAGCCGTGCGACGCTGCACCGCCTCGTGTCCTCGCGCGATGATCTCATTCGTGAGCTCTCCGAGCATGCCGTCGGTGCCTGCACCAAGACGTTTGCCAAGCTGGATCTGGACACGGGCCCTGCCGACAAGGTGATCATGCGCCTCGTCCAGGCCCTCACGCCCAACACCAGCTTCTATCTCTTCCTGCGTGACGCCACCGACCTGAACCATGCGCTCGAGTGCGAGTGGGAACGCGACCGCAGCAAGCTCACCGCCGTGTTCCAGCGGGGCCAGGAAGACGGCCTCTTTCGCGTGGACATCTCCGCGCGGTGGATGGTCGATGCCTTGGGCGGCCTGCTGCACGCCGCCGCCGAAGCCGCCCACGAAGGGCGCTCGCGCCAGCGGACATGAACGACGCCGTCTGTAAAGTCCTGCTCGACGGCCTTCGCCGTCGGGCGAGCTGAGCGCATGGCCGCGCGGCTGCCCGGTCTGCGTCGCTTCGTATCCGGTGCGGTGCTGGCGGCCGCGGCCGCGCTGACGCTGGCCGCCTGTGAGGATCCCGCGCACCAACCGGTGGTGGCTGTGAAGAATCGCCTGCCCGACCTGAACTTCGAGCTCTCGCGCGCCGGCGGCGAGACCGTGACGCAGGATCTCGTGCGCGGCACCATCCCGCTGGTGTTCTTCGGCTATGCCAACTGCCCCGACGTTTGCCCGACCACGATGGCCCGACTGGCCCAGGTGCTCCAGGCGCTGGGCGACGATGCGCGCGACGTGCGCATCCTCTTCATCAGCGTGGATCCACACCGGGACACGCCCGAACTTTTAGAGCGCTACGTGAAGGCGTTCGACCAGGAGAGCGCGCTCGGATTGACCGGGACACCGCGGCAGATTGCCGATCTGGCCCGTCGCTATCGCGTGTCGTTCGAGATCCTCAAGCCCGCAGACCCCAGCAATCCGAACTACGACGTCAATCACAGCAAGGGCGTGTTCGTGTTCGATCGCAGTGGAGCGGTGCGCTATCTCGTCACCAATATCGATGCGCCGGGCAGTACCGAAGCCCTGACGGGCACGCTGCGCACGCTGGTCGCCGAGTCCTGAGCGCGGCAAGCACGCCCGCTCACGCCGACAGGCGCCCTGGACGTCGGCTCATGGCCATCTGACCTTCAGTCGCTTCCGCCCCCACCGCCGTCACCACCGCCATCGCTGCTGCTGTCGCTGCCGGTGCTGTCCCAGCCGGTACCCTCAGCATCGCCGCCCTGCTCACGAGAACGCAAGGCGCCGCGGCTGCCGCCTGCCGGCGTCTCCTGCGTGCGTTCGCGCGTGGCCGTGCCGTCGCCACTACCTTCGCCCCCGACAGCGCTCGATGCGTCCGCGCGCGCCTGCGGGCGCGGACGCGGACTCGCCGTGATTCCCCGCTGGCGCGCATCGCGGTATCGACGCGAGAGCCCCTCGAGCCGCCCGACGAAGAGCCCGGCAAAGAGGCCGGCCACCGCCGCATAGCCGCTGAGGAAGACCGGGTCGGTCTGCAGGCCGGTATCCCAGGCCAGCACGCGCACCGCCAGGAACTCGAAGAGGAAGAAACCCAGCGCCAGCGGCAACCAGCTCCGATCGCCCGAGTGCAGGAGCAAGCCGTGCGGGCCGTCCGGCTCGATGCGCATGCCCTGCACCAGACCGCGGCCCAGCCAGGCGCCCACGACCAGGCCGGCGAGCCAGGCGAGCATCATCGAACCCGTGGCCGTGCCGGCGCTGGCGAGCCGCCAGGCATGCCAGGCAAACACCAGCAGGGGAAAGAGGGCCAGCTGCAGCAACGTGATGCGCCCCGGCCGGCGCACGCGCCAGCCCCGAACGGCCAGCACGCACGCCATCACGACCACCCAGAAGGGCGGCCCATCCAGGAAGATGCGCACCGGTCCCCAATGGGGCGGTACGCCGGTCAGGACGTCCATGCGTGGCCTCGGCTCAGAGCACCGGCGAGAGCAGCGGCTGCTTGGGCCGCGCATCCAGCAGGCGGCCCTTGCGGGCGCGCTTGCCCACATAGGTGGCCAGCACGTCACCCGCCAGGATGTCCTCGACCTCGCGGTTGCGATAGATGCCCGTCACGCGCAGGCCACCCGCGCCGATGGGCACGATCTGCGCGACGAGCTCGCGTGGATCCAGGCCCATCAGCTGCGTGCCGCCGCCACCGCCGGCCAGCGACTTCACTTCGTCCAGGCCGATGACCAGCAGCCGGCCCTTGGCCGAGAGCAGGGCCAGATGCGTGGCGCCAGCAAACAGGGGCACCGGCCGCACGAGCGCGTCGTCTTCCTTCAACGTGACGAACTGCTTGCCGCCCCGACGCGTCGTCATGTCACCCAGCCGCGAGGCAAAGCCCAGGCCATTGCGCGTGGCGATCAGCCAGCGCGCATCCGTGGGGCCCGCCATCATGTGCTCGATGCGCGAGCCAGATTCGAGATCGATGAGCGTGGTCACCGGCACGCCGTCGCCCCTGGCCGAAGGCAGATTCGCCACCGGCACCGAGTACACCCGGCCGTTGTCCGCCACGGCCACGAGCGTATCGACCGTACGACATTCGAACGCCCCGTAGAGCGCGTCGCCTGCCTTGAACGTGAAGAGCGAGCGATCATGCTCGTGGCCCTGACGGGCCCGCAGCCAGCCCTTTTGCGAGACGATCACGGTGACCGGCTCGTCCACCACCTTAACCTGCAGCACGGCGCGCTCGGCCTCTTCCATGAGGGTGCGGCGATCGTCGCCGTACAGCTTGGCATCGGCCTCGATCTCTTTCGTGATGAGCCGGCGCATGCTGCCCGGGTTGGCAAGCAGGTCTTCGAGCGTGGCCTGCTCGGCGCCGAGCTTCTTCAGTTCCTGTTCGATCTTGATCGATTCCAGGCGCGCCAACTGACGCAGGCGCATCTCCAGGATGTCTTCGGCCTGGCGCTCGGTGAGCTTGAAGGCCGCCATCAGCGCGGGCCTCGGCTCATCGGATTCACGGATCGTGCGGATGACTTCGTCCACGTTCAGGTAGACGATCATCCGCCCTTCGAGCACGTGGATGCGGTCCAGCACCTTGGACAGGCGATGCTCGGAGCGGCGCGTGACGGTCTTGAAGCGGTAGTCGATCCACTCGCTCAGGATGTCGCGCAGGGCCTTCTGACGCGGGCGTCCGTCCATGCCCACCATCACGAGGTTGATAGGGACATTCGTCTCGAGCGAAGTGTGGGCAAGGAGCACGGTGACGAGCTCGTCGCGATCCACCTTGGAGGTCTTGGGCTCGAACACGAGCCGCACGGCGGCGTCCTTGCCGGATTCGTCGCGCACGGCGTCGAGCAGGCTGAGCAGGCGCGCCTTGTTCTGCTGCTGATCGGGCGTGAGGCTCTTCTTGCCGGTCTTCACGCGCGGATTCGTGAGCTCCTCGATCTCCTCGAGCACCTTCTGGCCCGAGGTGCCCGGGGGCAACTCGGTGACGACGAGCTGCCACTGTCCACGCGCCATGTCCTCGAACACCCAGCGCGCACGGGCCTTGATGCTGCCACGGCCGGTGCGATAGATCTGGGCGATGTCGGCCGCCGGCGTGATGATCTGCCCCCCACCCGGGAAATCCGGTCCGGGCAGGATCTCGTGCAGCTCGTCATCGGCGATGGCCGGCTTCTTGAGCAAGGCCACGGCGGCGCGTGCCACTTCGCGCAGGTTGTGCGACGGAATCTCGGTGGCCATGCCCACGGCAATACCCGAAGCGCCGTTGAGCAGCACCATCGGCAGGCGCGCCGGCAACTGACGCGGCTCCTGCTGCGAGCCGTCGTAGTTCGGCATGAAATCCACCGTGCCCTCGTCGAGCTCGTCGAGCAGCAGACGGGCGATGGGCGTGAGGCGCGCTTCGGTATAACGCATGGCCGCCGCGTTGTCGCCATCGCGCGAGCCGAAGTTGCCCTGGCCGTCGATGAGCGGATAGCGCAGCGAGAACGACTGCGCCATGCGCACGAGGGCATCGTACGCGGCCTGATCGCCGTGGGGGTGGTATTTGCCCAGCACGTCACCCACGACGCGGGCAGACTTGACGGGCTTGGCGCCGGCGGCCAGGCCCATGGCCTGCATAGCGTAGAGAATGCGCCGCTGCACGGGCTTCTGGCCATCGGCCAGATCCGGCAGTGCGCGGCCCTTGACGACGGACACCGCGTAATCGAGATAGGCCCGCTCGGCGAACTGCGCCAGCGCGATGGCGTCATCGCCCTCGCCGCCGGTCGGCTCGAAGAGGCCGGGCTGTTGGGTATCGGTCATGTCAACCGTCTTCCTATGGGTTCTTGCGCATCCGGCACCAGGCCAGGAAGCGCGTCCAGAATTCAGGCACGCTGGCGCAGAGCAGCACGGCCATGGCCAGATTGGCCACGGCGGTCAGGCCGTACAGGCCCGGCAGGCTCACGCCGGCGCCAAGGATCACCATGGCGGCCAGTGCGGAAGCCACCATGAACAAGGCGTTGAGAATGTTGTTGGCCGCAATGATGCGCGCGCGGTGCGACGGCTTGCAGCGGCTCTGGATGAAGGCGTAGAGCGGCACGCTGAAAAGGCCCGCCGACATCGACAGCAGCCAGAGATCAGCGAGGATGCGCCAGTGTCCGGGATCCCGCAGGAACTCGGCCAGCCCGCGCAAGTGACCGGGATTCGTGGCGTGCCGACTCGCGAAGTACAAATCCGCAAGGAACACCGTCATGCCCAGCGCCCCCGCAGGCACCAGCCCCAGCTCCATGCGCCCGCGCGAGAAGCGCTCACACAGCAAGGCGCCCAGCCCGACGCCCACCGAGAACATGGTGAGCAGCAGCGTGAGCACGGAGGGGCCGGCAAAGAGCACGTCGCGCGCGAAGTTGAAGAAGGACGCCAGCAACGTCGCGCCCACGAACCACAGCCACGAAATGCCGATCATGGCCATGAGCACGCGACGGTCCACGGCGGCCAGCCGCAGATTGCGCCAGGTCTCGCTGACCGGATTCCAGTTGATGCGCAGATCGGGCTCTGGCGCGGGTGACGCGGGAATGCGCCACGCACACGCGAGCCCGGCGAACGCCAGCACAAGGCAGACGAGGCCAATGACCCAGGCAGAATCGGCCGCCACGCGCGCAAGCTCGCCGCCTGCGATCGTGCCGATCAGGATCGACACGAAGGTAGCCATCTGCACGAGCGCATTGCCGCCGATCAGCTCGCCCTCGTTCAGATGCTGCGGCAGGTACGCATATTTGGCTGGGCCAAAGAGCGTGGAGTGCAGCCCCATGAGGAAGGTCACGCCATACAGCACCCAGGCGTCATGCCACCAGAAGCCCGCAAGGCCGAGCACCATGATGCCCACTTCCAGCATCTTCACCAGCCGCATCAGCGCGGCACGATCCAGCTTGTCGGCGATCTGCCCGCTGGTGGCCGAAAAAAGCAGGAACGGCAGGATGAAGATGGCCGAGATGATGAAGGCCGCGCTGGCCGGATCCACGCCCGAGAACTTGCTCGCCTGATAGGTGACGAGCGAGGTGAACGCAATCTTGAAGAGATTGTCGTTCAGCGCGCCCAGCGCCTGCGTGGCGAAGAACGGCGCAAAGCGCCGCTCGCCAAGCAGGGCGAACTGCCGGCGCGGCACGGGCGTGGGCGGCGTGGGTAGCGGATGGCGCATCGTGGCGGGCTCAGATGTCCACGTCGGCCAGGTCGCCCTTCTCCTCGAGCCAGGCGCGTCGCTGCGCGGCTTCGCCCTTGCCCATCAGCATCTCGAAGACCTTGGTCGTGCCATCGGCTCCCGCCTCGCCCAGGTGCACGGGCAAGAGGCGCCGGGTATCCGGATTCATCGTGGTCTCCCAGAGCTGCTCGGGGCTCATTTCGCCCAAGCCCTTGAAGCGGCTGATGCTCCAGGTGCCATCGCGCACGCCGTCCTTGCGCAGGCGATCTTCCGTGGCCTCGAGCTCGCCCTCGTCCAGGCAGTAGAGCTTGCGCGCCGGGCGCTTGCCCTGCGCGGGCACATCCACCCGGAACAGCGGCGGGCGCGCCACGAAGACGTTGCCGGCTTCGATGAGCTTCGGAAAGTGCCGGTAGAAGAGTGTGAGCAGCAGCACCTGGATGTGCGAGCCGTCCACGTCCGCGTCAGACAGGATGCAGATGCGGCCATAGCGCAGGCCGGACAGATCCGGCGTGTCGGCAGGGCCATGCGGATCCACGCCGATCGCGACAGAAATGTCATGGATCTCGTTGTTGGCAAAGAGCCGGTCGCGATCCACTTCCCAGGCGTTGAGCACCTTGCCGCGCAGCGGCAGCACGGCCTGGAATTCCTTGTCGCGGCCCATCTTGGCCGAGCCGCCCGCTGAGTCGCCCTCGACCAGGAAGACTTCCGTGCGCGAGACATCGTCCGTCTCGCAATCCGTGAGCTTGCCGGGCAGCACGGCCACGCCAGAGCTCTTGCGCTTTTCGACCTTCTGAGCCGTGCGCACCCGGGCCTGCGCCTGGCGGATGACGAGCTCGGCGAGCTTCTTGCCGTGGTCCACGTGCGAATTCAGCCACAGATCCATGGCGGTCTTCACGAAGCCGCTCACCAGGCGCACGGCGTCGCGGCTGTTCAGGCGCTCCTTGATCTGGCCCTGGAACTGCGGATCCAGCACCTTGGCCGAGAGCACGAAGCTCGCACGCGCGAAGACGTCTTCAGGCAGCAACTTGATGCCCTTGGGCATCAGATTGTGCAGCTCGATGAAGGTCTTCATCGCATTGAATAGGCCATCGCGCAGGCCGGCCTCGTGCGTGCCGCCTGCGGGCGTCGGGATGAGGTTCACATAGGATTCGCGCACCACGGTGCCGTCGGTCGCCCAGGACACCACCCACTGCGCGCCCTCACCTTCGGAGAAGCTGTCGTGATCCTTGCCCGCGTACTGCTCGCCGTCGACCAGCGGCACGAGAAGCTCGGTGCCCACCAGCGCTTCCGACAGATAGCCGCGCAGGCCATCGGCGTACAGCCATTCCTGGGGCGCGTTGCCAGCCTTCTCGTTGCGGAAGGTGACTTTCACACCGGGCAGCAGCACCGCCTTGCTGCGCAACAGGCGAACAAGCTCCGGCACCGGCAGCACCGCGCTGTCGAAATACTTGGGGTCGGGCCAGCAGCGCACGCGCGTGCCGGACTTGCGGCGCGGCGCGTTCGCGACTGGCGCGAGCGGCTGCACCATCTCGCCGCCGGCAAATGCCAGCGTGTGCACGCCGCCGTCGCGCCAGACGGTGACTTCCAGGCGAGAGGACAAGGCATTGGTGACCGAGACGCCCACCCCGTGCAGACCGCCCGAGAAGGCGTAGGCGCCGCCCGACTGCTTGTCGAACTTGCCGCCGGCGTGCAGACGGGTGAAGACGAGCTCGACGACCGGCGCGCCCTCTTCGGGATGCAGGCCCACGGGGATGCCGCGGCCGTCGTCGTCCACGGTGATGCTGCCGTCGCCGTGCAGCGTCACCTGGATGTGCTTGCCGTAGCCGGCCAGGGCCTCGTCAGCGGCGTTGTCGATCACCTCCTGCACGATGTGCAGCGGGTTCTCGGTGCGGGTGTACATGCCGGGGCGCTGACGCACCGGCTCCAGGCCCTTCAGGACGCGGATCGATTCTTCGGTATAGCGAGTGGCCAAGGTATCCCCTGCGCGCAAACGGCAAAGGCGCCATTGTACGCATGCTGGATGACTAACCAGCAATCCGGATGTGTGCCTTCGCGCACATGGCCCCGCAAACGCTCAACGCAGACCGCAGAGCGCGAGGAGATTGTCCCAGGCGAGCATCAGCTCGGGGCTGCGATAGCCCCAGATGCCCAGCGCGAGCACGGCGGCCAGGCCGGCATAGACCGGCAGGCGCCAGCGCTTGGGCAGCACCAGGATGTCGCGATCGACGGAATCCGTCATGAGGATATCTCCAGGCCGTAGCCGGCACGCCGCTGACAGTGATGCCAACGGCAGGCCCTGAGAGCGCCCGCGGACATGGACCGACGCAAGACCGCTAGGATGCCGCGCCAGACACTGCCGGCTGCCCGCGAGGCTCCGGCTTCACCGGCAGGCACAGCGCGCCGGCGATCAAGGCCAGGGCCACGCTGAGCCACCATACCACGTCGTACGAGCCGGTCGCGACGTACAGCTGGCCGCCCAGCCACACGCCCAGGAAGCTGCCGATCTGGTGGCCGAGGAAGACCACGCCGGACAGCGTCGCTGCGTAACGCAGGCCGAAGATGTCGCCAATCAGGCCCTGGGTGAGCGGCACGGTGCCCAGCCAGAACACGCCCATCCAGGCCGCAAACACATAAAGCGTGGTGGGCGTGAGCGGCACGCTCATCAGAAAGAGGATGCCCAGCCCGCGCGCCCAGTAGACGCCCGCAAGCAGGTGCTTCTTGCTGTAGATGCCGCCGAGCTTGCCGGACCAGAAGGAACCAAAGGTGTTGAAGAGCCCCACCAGCGCGAGCGCGAAGGCGCCATTGGCCGCGGTGAGCCCGCTATCCTGGGCATAGGCCGGCAGGTGCAGCGTGACGAAGGCCGTGTGAAAGCCGCAGACGGCGTAGCTTGCGAAGAGAAACTGGTAGGAGCGATCCGTGATGGCACCGCGCACGGCCGCGCCCAGCGACAATTCCCGGCCGCCGGCGTCTGCGGCAGGCTTGCCGCGCAGGCTCCAGGCCAGCGGCAGGCCCACGGCCATGAGCAGGGATAGTGCCCACAAGGCGCCGACCCAGTCGAACTGCCCGATCAGGAACTGCCCGCTCGGCACGACCAGGAACTGCCCGAGCGAGCCCCCCGCGCTCGCGATGCCCATGGCCGTGCTGCGCGACGCGGGTGAGAACGAGCGGGCCACCACCGGCAGGATGACGGCGAAGGTCGTGCCCGCCTGCCCGATGCCGATCAGCAGGCCGGCCGTCAGGTACAGCTCCATCTCTGTCGTGGCAAAGCGCAGCCCGATCAGCCCGAGGATATAGGCCAGGACGGAAATCACGATGGCCCGGCCGGCACCGTAACGGTCCGCGATCGTCCCCATCACGATGCCGAAGAGACCCCAGACCAGGTTCTGGATGGCGAAGGCCATCGAGAAGACGTCCCGCCCCCACCCATGCGCCACGCCCAGCGGCTGCATGAAGAGACCGAAGGTGGCGCGAATGCCCATCGCGACGACGACGATGAGGGTGCCAGCGATCAGCATGCGCACGGCCTGGCGCGGGTCGGGAAGCGTGGGTACGGAGGACATGGCGAGCCGCCTGGAGAAGAGACGCTGATGAATAGGGAGCGATCATACGCCCATCAAGCACCGTTTTCGTGCGGCACTGCGGCACGCGCCGTGGGTTAGGTATGCCCCTTGCTTTGTCGAGATCACCTGAAGCGCCTGCCGCTTCGCTGTCGAGAAGGAGGATTCACCATGCCCACGCTGACCCCAGAACATCAGGACACCCTGCGCCGCATCCACGAAGGCCGCGACCCGATCGACGACGCCCACGTGGCCGCGCTCGTCGAGGGCCGCTACATGGAACTGCGCGACGGCAAGTACCACCTGACCGACACTGGCCTGGGCGAGCTTCGCCTGGCGCGCGGCTTTGGCGAGGCCATCGCCGACGCGATCATCCCGGGTGCCGGCAGCAAACATGCGATGAAAAGCTGAAATATTCGGCCAGGGGCTTGCACGCTTCTGAAAACTTCGCTATAGTTTCGTTCTTCGCAGTTGCAGCGCAGTTGGTTGCAACGTGCAGGGCTGTTAGCTCAGTTGGTAGAGCAGCGGACTCTTAATCCGTAGGTCGAGTGTTCGAGTCACTCACAGCCCACCAGAATTTCGAGGGGCCACGTGCAAACGTGGCCCCTTTTCTTCGTCCGCGAACGCCGTGGCGTCCGGGGCGATTCCAAGCCTCTCGCACCGGCAACGCCGCGATTTTGCGGGTATGGTTGAGCCTTCGCTTGTCGCTTCCCGCTGCTCATGCTGCCTCTGCCCTCAACCGCGTTGGAGCACCGTACGTTGGCGGCGAGCCCCGCTCGTGCCCGGTCTTCGCGCCGACGTCGCTGGTTGCTCGCCTCGGCGGTGCTGGCCTGCGCCCTGCTCAGCGGATGCGTTGCGCTATCAGGCGCAGGAAACGTAGGCGTCGGCGTCGGCCGGGCGGCGGCCTCCATCCCGGGCGACATCACGGCGCTTGGCAATCACGCTGCCGCCGCGCGCGCGATGGCGAACAACGATGTCGATGCAGCCATCGGACTGCTCTCGGGCACCCGCTTTCAGAACGCGCCCAGGCGCGAGGTACAGGGCGGGCCGAGCTGGGCCGAGATCACGGGCAAGGCCGCCACGCTCGTGGCGCGAGCCCATGACACCGGCCATGCCATCGACGACGAGGTGCTGCTCACCGCCTACACCCTCCTCGCGCGCGACGACGACTACACCGCGGCTGCCCGCTACAACGCGCTGGCACGGCCGCTCGCCACGAAGCTGCACGGTGCGCGCAGCCGTCAGATGCTGGATCTGGTGCTCGACGATCGGCTGTTGATTCTGTCGTACCTCAAAGCCGGCGGCGCGATCGACTTTCGCGGCACGGACGTCGTCATCGACATCTTCGACATGACGGGCGTGCGCAATGGCAGGCCGCGGGCGTCGCTGGCCTACGACCCGGAACTGTTCGCCGCATTCCCCCTGCGCCTGTCGCGCGCGGACCGCGAGCTGCTCTTCGAGATGGGCCGCTTCACCTTGCTGCCGCGCGCCCAGTGGCATGACCCGGCCGCCCTGCGGCGCGCCATCGCCAGCGACGACTACCTCCTGTGGATGGATGGATCGCCGAATCTGTACTGGCACATCACGCACGCCGTCAACGCGCTTCAGGCACCCGAGGCGGTGGCCTGGGCACGTCGGGCAGGGTACAAGGTCACGCCGAAAGACCCGGTAGACGCGCCCGACTAGAAATGGAAGTGCCGCCGGATCATGCTGGCCAGGCGCTCGACGGCGGGACCGGCCTGGGGCGTGTGCAGCAACACCGCTTCATGCGGCGGGATCGTCGGTAGATCCTCCAGCACCTGCATGGCCGCCGTCACGCGCGAGCGGTCGATCAGGCTGACGGCCAGACCGGCCTCCACGCAGGCTTCGACCGCCAGACTTGACGGGCTGGTGAGCACCACGCGCCAGGGCCGGCCCGCCTGATCCAGGGCGCGCAGCATGGCATCGCGATAGCAGCAACCGCTGGCATGCAGCGCGAGTGGCAGCGCCCCTGGCACTGCCCGGTCGGCGCCCCACGTTTCCTCGCCTCCCCGTGCGCCGACCCACACCGGCGTCGTCACCGCCAGCGCATCGGCAGCGGTCTGCTCACCCAGCGGCTGCACGGTCAGCGCCAAGTGCAGGTGACGGCGCGCCACCTTGTCGCGCAGTGTCAGGCTCGGTGCCGTGATCACCTCGAGCACCACCTCCGGCCAGTGCGCCGCGAAGCGCGGCAGGATGTCGCGAATGAGGTGCTGTGCATACTCGTCGGGCACGCCGAACTTGATGCGGCCCGCCTGACGGCGTCCTTGAAGCTCGCCGAGCATGGCGTCGTGCCGTCGCAAGAGCTCGTCGGCGTGCGAGATGAGGCGCTCGCCGGTGGGGGTCAGCGACACCGACTGGTTATCGCGCTCGAAGAGCCGCCCGCCCACGACCGCCTCCAGCCGCTGGATCTGCACGCTGACCGCAGCGGGACTGCGATGGATCTGCTCGGCGGCCGCCCGAAACTGCCCCAGTCGCGCCACGGCCTGGAAGGTGCGCAGCAAGTCGATCTCCAGCGTCACGGACATGATTTCGATTCTTTAAACAAGAAGGCAATAATATTTCGATTTATTGAATGATGCCGCGCCGATAAAGTCAAGGCTACTCGGAGCGCACCATGAGCACGTCTGCCTCACACCGCACACCACTGCCCCCTCACCCACCTGTCACGTCCAGGGCCTACGTGCGTCGGCGCACCGTGCCCCTCCCGCTGCTGGAGGCCGGGATGGTGCTGGCCTGGAGTTCCGGCTTCATCGGCATGCGCCTGACGGTCGATCACGCACCGATGGTCCTGGTGGTGTTCTGGCGCTGCGCGCTGGTCGCGCTGCTGCTCATGCCCTGGGTCGCGGGCGCGCTGCGCCGGGCCCGGCCTGCCGCCCTCCTCACCCAGGCAGGCATCGGCGCGCTGGCGATGACGGGCTACCTGGCCGGCGTCGGCAAGGGCATCGAACTGGGCGTGCCCGCGGGGCTGGCCGCGCTCATGGCCGATCTCCTGCCCATCGGCACCGCCGTGCTGGCCATGCTGTTCCTGGGTCAGCGTCCCAGCCGCCGCGTCTGGGCGGGACTTCTCATCGGCCTCCTGGGCGTGGTGCTGGTCACGCGAGACGCGCTGAGTCTGGGCAACGCTTCGCTCTGGAGTTACGGGCTGCCGTTGCTGGGCATGCTGTCTCTGGCGGTAGCCACGCTCTGGGCCAAGCGCCTGCTCTCAGCCGACGCCCTGGGGCTCCTGCCCACGCTATGGGTCCAATGCACGGTGTCCGCACTGGTGTTCGGCGTGTGGACGGCGAGCGAAGGCAGCCTGGCGCCCCTGCCCACCGTGGGCTTTGGCATCAGCGTGATCTGGACCGCGTTCTCGACACTGGGGGGCTACGGACTGTATTGGCTGTGCCTGCGACGCGCCTCGCCCACGCGGGTGGCAAGTCTGCTCTACCTCAGCCCGGGCGTCACGCTGATCTGGGGTGCCGTCATGTTCGGCGAGCCGCTGTCAGGCCTCATGGCCCTCGGCATGCTGGTCTCGGGGTGGGGCGTCCTGCTGGTGGTCCGCGCCGAGCGTCAGCCAGGCGCGCCCCATCGTCCACCACCATGACAAGTGTCAGGCGCGTCCCAGGCGGATCGGCCCGCGCAGGGGCGATTCAGGATCGATAGCGTCGCCGCCCTGGCGAATCGCCAGCTCGCCGCGGCGAGCCATGTCCAGCGCCACGGCCCTCACCTGCGGCATCAGTGGCCGCCATCCCTCAGGCGACAGGGCGCGCGCCACTTCCGACGGGCAGATCGTCGCCTCGGGCGCACGCTGGCTCAGCAGGCGGCCGATCTCCTGTTGCACGGCGTAGTCCGTTGTCGTCATGCCGATCGAACCCTTGACGGTGGGAGCCGGCAGCACGCTGTGGCGCGGATGCCGACGCTGCTGATCTTATCACTCGACAGTGAAACATTTATTTACGACAGTGCTCACCAATTGTCATCATTCGTGCCACTGAGGCTTATCGCATGCGCAAGGTCCTTCCGACGTTGACATTGGTGTTCGTGTCGAGCGTCGTGTCCGCCCAGCCCTACTCCGCCATCTGGAGCGTGGGCGACAGTCTGTCCGATACCGGACGCACCTTCGCGCGCAGCACCTTCCTGCACCGCCCGCAGCCCAAAGGCGATCTGTATTGGCAAGGACGCTTCTCCAATGGCGGCGTCTGGGTCGAGCACCTGCACCGCATGAACGCGCTGACCTACGATCCGTCTCGCAACCTCGCCTGGGGCGGCGCCGTGACAGGCTCCGCCAGAGATATCCTGATCTCGGCGGTCGTCAAGCACCTCGAAGAACAGGTGAAGGAAGACCTGCGTCCGAAGATCGACGGCACGACCTCCGGGTGGTACGGAACGCTCATCGGGCTGGGCCGCGACGCGCGTCTGCCTGCAAGCGCATTTGGCGAACGACCGCTGGTCACGCTGTGGATTGGTGGCAACAATTTTCGCCAACAGATGGAAGACAGCGACTGGCACCCGTTGGCATCGGCATCGGACTGGCGACGCCTGGACATCCCGAGAGATGCCGTGCTTGCCGGCGTGCCCGAGAACCTGCGCAGGATCAACGACGGTTTCCTCGCACGTCCAGATGTGGGCCAGCAGGGCGTGACCTATTACGTTCCTACCGTGCCTGACGTCGGCGCCACGCCGAAGTTCTCCAGTCCGGAGTGGGCGCATACCCGCACTGCGCTGTCGGCGGCCGTTCGCGACACCAACCACGGCCTGAAGCGCACGCTGTACGCCCTGGAGGACGAGTTCAAGGCGCGGCAGCCGAACACCCGCATCGTCGTGGTCGATGCCGCCGCGCTGCTGGCCGAAGTCCAGCGTGATCCGCAGGCGTTCGGGTTCAAGATCGGCGACCAGAACTGTGTCGACTCCGATTCTGGCCGGTACACCAACGGGTGTTCTGCGGACAACGTCGGCGACTATCTTTTTTGGGATCCATTCCACCCGACGACCAAGGCGCACGAGATGATCGCCAAGTACGCCTCGGACACGGACAAGGCCGAAGCCGGGCAGGCCATTGCACTCACCTTCCCGTACGTGGCCAACATCGAGCTGCGTGCGCGCGACTTCAACGGCGACATCAGCGGCACGGGCAGCCTCATCAAGCAAGGCGAACAGACGCTCCAGCTGCGCGGCACGAACACCTACACGGGCGGCACGCGCATCGACCAGGGAGCGCTGCGGGTGTCCACCGATGCCAACCTTGGCGCACCCACGGGCCAGCTGCTGATGCGCGGCGGCACACTGAACAGCAGCGCGTCGTTCACGATGACGCGCGACGTGCAAGTGAACGGTGCGGACGCGAAGGGCACCTTTGGCGGTACATTCGACACCGACGCCGGCACGGTCTTGACGCTGCGCGACAACACCCTGCATGGCCAGGGCAACATCGCAAAGACGGGCCAGGGCACGCTGGATCTGCGCGCTACCGTCGCCGATGCCCGCGAGCTCACGTCCGTGGACCAAGGCCTGCTCAAGATCAACACGACGAACGACTATCGCAGCACCGAGGTCGTCGTGCAGCCTAATGGCACGCTGGGCGGATCCGGCACGATCGTGGGCAAGGTCGTCAACCATGGCCGCATCGCCCCCGGCAACTCGATCGGCACCCTCACGATCGAGGGCGACTACGAGCAGACCGCATCGGGCACCTACGTCCTGGACGTGGACACCCATCGTTCGGACACCTTCCACGTCACCGGCACCAAGATCGTGGATGGCACGGTGCACGTGGTGCTCGAGCCCTCGGCCAAGATGCTGGACCAGCGCTTCACCGTGGTGACGGCGAGCGGCGGCATCCAGGGCGAGTACGACGAAGTGACCGATCTCAGCCCCTTCCTCAGCCAGACGCTGCACCATGGCACGCACGCGGTGGACGTGAGCTTCGCGCGCGACTTCCACGCGCCCGTGCAGACGGACAACCAGCGCACGCTGGCCACCTACCTGGGCAACGCCTTCTCCACGCAGGCGCAAGGCGATCTGGACGCGATTTACCATGCGCTGGACAACACGGTGACGGACGCGGGCGGACGCGCTGCCCTGGAGGCGCTCTCCGGCAGCACGCTGGGCAACCTCACGGTGGCCGACGCCTTCCAGCGCGTCCAGACGGTACGCGCCATTGAAGACCGCCTCGCCGAGCGCCGTGCGGGCCGTGACACGGGCCTGGCCAGTGGCGCTGCCGCCGGCGCGGTGGGTTCGGACGCCTCGGGGATGGCCAGCACGCTGCGCGCGGCAGCCCAGAGCGCGGGCACGGGGCTGGGCAGGACGGCAGCCTGGGCCCGCGTGCTGGCGCCGGCCGCGG
>NZ_JADCNH010000047.1 GCF_018904615.1 Verticiella alkaliphila
CGGGCGCCGCGGCCGGGGCGGCAGCCACGGGCGGCGTGGCGGTCACGGCCGGCGTGTCGAGTGCGTCGGCGGCCGTCGGCACTTCTTCGAGCGCAGCGCCAGCGGCCGAGGCGACTTCACCCTCGGGCACGTCACGTTTGACGAACGTGCGCTTCTTGCGCACTTCGACCTGAATCGTGCGCGCACGACCCGTCGCGTCGGATTGACGGATCTCCGAGGTCTGCTTGCGCGTGAGCGTGATCTTCTTGCCGCCATCGCCGCTCGCGCCATGCGCCCGCCGCAGGGATTCCAGCAGCTGGGTCTTGTTGCCTTCGGTGATGGCGTCGTTTACCGAGTTCACTTGAACGCCGGCACTGCGCAGCTGCTCCAGCAGCGTTGCAGGAACCATCTTCAATTCGTTGGCAAACTCAGTAACCGTATTACTCGACATGCGTTTCCCTCTTCCCCAATAACTACTGCATTCCGTCAGGCCCGGCACCGGCCGGTTCGACGTCAACCGGCCTCGACGTATCCGATATCCCGCACGGATACGTCAATCGCCCGTGCCTTCCTCGAACCAGTGAGCACGTGCCTTGACGATGAGCGCCTTGGCGTCCGCCTCGGGCATGCCGGTGATTTCCACCAGCTCGTCCACCGCGAGGTCGGCGAGATCGTCGCGCGTGAAGACGTCGGAGCCGGCCAGCTTGGCCGCCAGTTCCGCGTCGATGCCTTCGATGCCCAGAAGATCCTGGGCGGCATCCACGCGCTCTTCCTGAGCGATCGCGTCGGTCAGCAAGGCGTTGCGTGCGCGGGTGCGCAGCTCGTTGATCGTGTCTTCGTCGAAGGCCTCGATCTCGAGCAATTCCTGGATGGGCACATAGGCGATCTCTTCGAGGCCCGTGAACCCTTCGCTGATCAGGATGTCGGCGACTTCCTCGTCCACATCCAGCTTCGTCATGAACACCTGACGCAGGCCGGAACGTTCCTCGTCCTGGCGCGCCTGGCTTTCCTCGGGCGTCATGATGTTGATCTGCCAGCCAGTGAGCTCGGAGGCCAGACGCACGTTCTGGCCGCTGCGCCCGATGGCGATCGCGAGGTTGTCCTCGTCGACCACGACGTCCATGGCATGGCGGTCTTCATCAACGACGATGGACTGCACGTTGGCCGGGGCGAGCGCACCGATCACGAACTGCGCCGGATCTTCCGACCACAGCACGATGTCGACCTGCTCGCCACCGAGCTCATTGCGCACGGCCTGCACCCGCGAGCCGCGCATGCCGACGCAGGTGCCGATCGGATCGATGCGGCGATCGTGGGCGACGACGGCGATCTTGGCGCGCACGCCGGGATCCCGGGCAGCGCCCTTCAATTCCAGCAGACCCTGCTCAATTTCCGGCACTTCGTTCTCGAAGAGCTGGCGGATGAAATCCGGCGACGAACGCGACAGGATCACCTGCTGGCCGCGCGCGGCGCGGTCGATCTTGAGCACGAAGGCCCGCACGCGGTCACCCACGCGCAGATTCTCGCGGGGGATCATCTCGGAGCGCGGCAGGCGAGCTTCGACCTTGCCGATCTCGACGATGATGTCGCCCTTGTCCAGCCGCTTGATCGAGCCGGAGACGATGGATTCGCCCCGATCGAGGAAGTCGTTGAGCAACTGCTCGCGCTCGGCGTCGCGGATGCGTTGCAGGATGACCTGCTTGGCCGCCTGCGCGCCGATACGACCGAACTCGATGGGCTCGAGCGCCTCTTCGACGTAGTCGCCCACCTCGACGTCGGCCACTTCGTCCTGCGCGTCCGACAACAGGGTTTCCTTGTCGGGCTCCTGCAGGCCTGCCTCGTCCGGCACGACCAGCCAACGGCGGAACGCCTCGTGCTCGCCCGACTCGCGGTCGATGCTCACGCGAACGTCCGCGTCTTCCTGGAAGCGCTTCTTCATGGCGGATGCCAGCGCGCTTTCCAGCGCACCGAAGACCACTTCGCGCGTGACGTTCTTCTCGCGCGCCAGCGCATCGACCAATAATAGAATCTCGCGACTCATCGCTTTCTGCCCTTGAAATCGAGAACCGGGTCGAGCTTCGCGCGTTCGATTTCATCGAGCGTGAAGTTCAACACCTGGGTTTCGCCTTGTGTTGCTTTCTTTCCCTTCGTCGCCTTCGGCTCATCGATTTCGATGCCGAAGACCGGGGCGTCGCCCTCGGCCGGGGCCGGCGCGCCCTCCTCGGCCAAGTCTTCTGGCGCACGCAGGATACCGGCGTAGACCTTGCGGCCCGCCAGCGCCTCGCGCAGCTTGATCTCGACACGCTCGCCCGCGAAACGACGAAAATCCGATTCGCGGCGCAGCGGCCGATCCGTACCCGGTGTCCCCACCTCCAGCCGCGTGTAATCGAGATTCTCGACTTCGAACACACGGGAGAGCTGGCGTGACACCGCTTCGCAGTCTTCGATCCTCGCCCCGCCGTCTTCGCGGTCGATGGTCACACGCAACAGGCCCTTGCCGGCACGCTCGACGTCAACGACTTCAACACCCAGCCCCGCCACAGATTGTTCAACCAGTGCGTAAAGATCTGCCATAGAAATAAAAAAAATGGGCGGCGCTGCCAACCCATCCCGATGAATCCGGCTGTTTCCAGCCAGGCTGTCGTGAGAAGAAAGATGAGGAGCGCTCAGTAGCGCAACCAACTGCCAGAGCGCTCAGTAGCGCGTCCAACCGCCCCAAAGCGCGCAAATACAGGGCTCATCCAAGCGATAAGCCAAAACGCGGGTGGGATCTTTCTTGTGCCAAGTCCAAGATTCTAAGGGAATTCGCCCCTTTATTCAAGCTAAAGCCTAGGGGTTCTCCCGTGGGCGTCAGCGTCACAGTATAGTGACGCTCTTCATGGTGTCGCCTGGACGCGACGCCGGCCAGCCCGTCAGGAGGACCTATGCGCTACATCGATCACCAGCCCTGCGGCAACGCGGACGTCATGAAGCTCGCCGAGATGCCGGCACCCGAGCCCCGCGACGGCGAGGTGCTGATCGAAGTGCGGTATGCCGGGGTGAATCGTCCGGACGTCGCGCAGCGCGCCGGCAGCTATCCCCCGCCGCCCGGGGCCTCCCCGGTGCTCGGCCTGGAAGTGGCCGGGCGCATCGCCAAGCTGGGGCCTGGCGTCACGGGCTGGCACGTGGGTGATGAGGTCTGCGCCCTGACCCCCGGCGGTGGTTATGCGGAATTCTGCGTGGCGCCGGCCAGCCATTGCCTGCCGGTGCCCGAAGGCCTCAGCCTGCTCGAGGCCGCGTCGCTTCCCGAGAATTTCTTTACCGTCTGGACGAACGTCTTTGACCGCGCCCGCCTGAAGGCGGGCGAGCGCATCCTCATTCATGGCGGCTCGAGCGGCATCGGCCTCACGGCCATCCAGCTCGCCAAGGCCTTCGGCGCCGAGGTCTACACCACGGTGGGCAATGCCGAGAAGGCCGCCTATTGCCGCGATGCCGGTGCCGATACGGTCTTCAATTATCGCGAAGAAGACTGGGCGGCAGAACTCGCCAAGGCCACCGGCAAGCAGGGTGTGAACGTCGTGCTCGACATGGTCGGCGGCGACTACGTCATGAAGAACCTGCGCTCGCTCGCCGTGGACGGCCGCCTGGTGAACATCGCCTTTCTGAACGGCAGCAAGGTGCCCGACTTCGATGCCTCCGTCATCATGGTGCGCCGCCTGGTCATGACCGGCTCCACCCTGCGCCCGCGCAGCGTGGAGGACAAGGCCGCCATCGCGCGCTCCCTGCGCGAGAACGTCTGGCCGCTCTTTGCGAGCGGGCGCCTCAAGCCGCACGTGAACCGCACCTTCCCGCTCGGCGAGGTGGTGGCGGCGCACCAGCTGATGGAGTCGTCCGCGCACATCGGCAAGATCATGCTCGAGGTCTGATGGACCAGGCCGACGCCCTGCGCGTCGGCCGCTCGCCCGACATGGATACCACCCGCGGCAATATCCGCAAGTTCGTCTACGGCCATTACCTGGCCAACGGCATTCGCCAGTCCATCGGCATCCTCGCCCCGCCCTTCCTCGTGATCGGCGTCTTCGACGAGCCGATCATGGGCATGGCAGCCGCCTTCGGCGCCCTGTGCGTCTCGGTCATGGACCAGCCTGGCCCGCTGCAGCACCGCCTGAACGGCATGCTGGGCTGCGCCCTGCTGGGTACGCTCGCCGCGTTGCTCACGGGCATGGCCACGTCCTGGCCCGTGGTGCTGTTGCTCGCCATCCTCGCGCAGACATTCTTCTTCGGTCTGTTCTCGGCCTTCGGACGCAAGGGCGGGATGATCGGCTTCGCCTGCCTGCTCCTGATGACACTCACCATGCACGCCACGGTGACGCCTGCCGTCGCGGCCTGGCACGCGCTCGCCACGCTGGGCGGCAGCCTCTGGTACACCTTCTTCAGTATCTCGGTGAGCCGGCTCGCGCGCTGGCGCGACGAGCGCCAGGCGCTGGCCGTCGCCCTCTTCGCCACGGCGGACTACATCCGCGCGAAGGCGCCGTTCTACGACATCAGTCAGAATCTCGAGCAGAACTACCGCCAGCTCGTGCCCAAGCAGTCCGCGCTCGCCGAGCAGCAACAGGTGGCGCGCGACATGGTGCTGCGCATCCTGCCGCGCGAGCTCGATGAGCGCACGGACCCGCGCCGCGTGCAGCTGGGCAACATCTTCGTCGACATGGTGGACCTGCAGGAGACCATGCTCGCCACCTATACGGACTATGACGTACTGCGCCGGGCACTGCCCGAGAGCGATCTGCTGCTCTTCGCGCACGACGCGCTGCTCAAGCTATCGGCAGAAGTCGAACGCATCGGCATGGCCGTGGCGAGCGGGCGCCCCGTGCGGCGCTCCACGAACATCAAGGCCGAGTTGCGCGCGATGGAGTACGAAGCCGTGCTGCTGCGCAAACGCGACTTTCCGCAGCAGGCGCCAGAGGCCTGGATCGTGATCGTTCAGGTGTTGCGCCGCCTGCGCACCGCCGCCCGCCTGGTCGCGCGCATGCAGGGGCATGCCAGCGGCCGCATGAATCTGGAGAGCCTGTTGCGCGTGGATGGCGGGCTTGCGCAGTTCATGTCGCGCGAGGCCATCAGTCTGTCCCGGCTCACGAGCAATCTCACGCTCACATCGCCGCACCTGCGCTACGCGGTTCGGCTATCGCTCACCGTGGGCGCCGGCCTCGCACTGGCGTGGCTGCTCGACGCGGGCGCACGCTGGCTCAACCTCGATTTCGGCGGTCACGGCTACTGGATCGTTCTCACCATCCTCGTGATCATGAAACCGGGCTTTGCGCTCTCGGGCCAGCGCAACCGGCGCCGGCTGGCAGGCACCATCGTCGGCTGCGCCCTCACCGCTGGCGTCATGACGGTCACGCAGAACCCGATCGCCCTGCTCTGCGTGATGTTCGTCGCGGCGATCCTGAACAACAGCCTGAACACGCTCAACTACCTGTTGAGCGCCGTCTTCAACACCATGCTGGTGCTGCTGTCGTTCCACTTTCTCGCGCCCGGCTCGCTGATGGTCGTGGGCGAGCGCGCCCTGGATGCACTGATCGGCTCGCTGCTGGTGTGGGGCTTCAGCTATGTGCTGCCGTACTGGGAGAACCGCTCGATCCTGAATCTTGCGCGCGCCTCGGTGGCCGCCAATCGCCGCCTGCTCGAGGTGTGCCGCCAGCCGCCGGTCGTTGAATCGGCCGACAAGGCACCGCGCCAGCCGGAGGCCCGCAACGACATCCTGTGGCGGCTCGCGCGGCGCAACGCCAACGCGTCCTTCGCCAACTTCGCCGATGCCTACTACCGGATGATGGCTGAGCCCAAATCCAAGCGCATTGCCGCGGCCTACCTGAACGATCTGCTCGTGCAGAACCACATGCTCGCCGCGCAGATCGGCGCGGCGAGCCCGCTCTTTCATGTGGTGGGGCCGCCCGCCGCGCAACCGGCCGAACTCGTGTCGGTGCTGGATTCGATGGACGCCGCACTCAAGCAATCCGAGAACGTTTTGAGCAACAGCACGGCCGGTCCGGAGCGCCCCGACGGCGTGCCGCAGACGCCGGAAGGCTTGCGCCCGGAAGTGCTGACCGCGGTGGGCAAGGCATTGGAACCGCTTGCCGCGCAGAGCCAGGCGGCCAACGACGACCCCGGTGCAGCGGTATTCGAACCTGCGCATCTCACGCACCAGCTGCGCCAGATGATGCGCACGGTGCAGCGGATCTATGAAGACACCTACGCGGTGCAGGCCCCGCCCGAGTCGCTACCCGCCTTCTCGGCCCAGCGCGCCGAGCCGGTCATCATCCCGCAGGGCTGAGACGATCTGCGGGGCCGCAAGCGCGAGCGGCAAGGCCACGCGCTTGCTGCGGGACGTGAGCCCGGCCACCAAGAGAAGATCGCGCCGGGGCACGTCCAGCCGCTCAGCGAGAAAGGCGAGCAAGGCCGCGTTGGCTTTGCCCTCCACTGGCGGGGCCGCCAGACGCACCTTGAGCGCGTCGCCATGCACACCCTGAACGCCGGGATGCCGCGCGCCCGGCTGCACGTGCAGCTGGATCACCCAGCCGGTGTTGGTGCGGGAGAGCCATGCCGGCAGCGCCGGCACGTCACGCGCCGCGCTCGGGCCCGCGCTCACGCGCGCAACAGGTGATAGAGATTGCGCAGCATGCCCGCCGTGGCGCCCCAGATGAAGCGGTTCTCGTACGGAATCGAGTAATACCGACGCGGCACGCCATCGACCAGCGTAGCCGTGTGCAGACGATGGTTGGCCGGGTTCATGAGGAAGGCGAGCGGAACTTCGAATACCTCGGCCACTTCGAACGGATCGTGCGCCAGCGTGAAATTCGGCTCGGCCAGCCCGATCACCGGCGTCACCTTGAAGCCGGTGGAAGTGAGGTAATCCGGCAGGCTGCCAAGCACATCCACGTACTCGCGCGTCAGACCGGTTTCTTCCTCGGTCTCGCGCAGGGCCGTGTCGACGAGACTGGTATCGGACGGCTGAGCACGGCCGCCCGGAAACGCGATCTGCCCCGCATGATCATGCAGATGGGCGGTGCGCTGGGTCAGGAGGACGTGCAGGCCATCGGCTCGCGTGACGAGCGGAATGAGCACGGCTGCCGCCACGAGCGATTCGCGCCCGGGAAACGGGCGGCGGCTTTCATCAGCCACTTCCGGCGACCAGGCCGGGGGCTGCGTGAAGCGCTGGCGCAGCGCGGCGGGCGTGAGATGCGCGGCATCGATCGGCGCGAAACCGTCGTCGTTGACGATCCAGGGCTGATTCGCCGGGTCGAAAATGGAGGGGGGCCTGCTCTGTCGCTGCGCGATGTCTGACATTCGATCCACACGTCACCCGGCTGAGATCGCGTCGAGCGCGCCGGGCGGTGTCGCTGTAAAAAGCCAAAAAAAAGGTACTCGAGCGAGTACCTTTTATCACATGCCACCCAAGGCCCGAGGGCCTCGGGTGTTACATGACGCGACTCAAGCGCTGGCTTGCGCGGCCTTGGGGGCCTTGCGAACGAGCTTTTCCTTGATGCGTGCGGACTTGCCCGAACGCTCACGCAGGTAGTACAGCTTGGCGCGACGGACGTCGCCGCGGCGCTTGACTTCGATCGACGCGATTTGCGGCGAGTACAGCTGGAACGTACGCTCGACGGCCTCGCCAGAGGAGATCTTGCGCACGATGAAGGAAGAGTTCAGGCCACGGTTGCGGCGGCCGATGACCACGCCTTCGTAGGCCTGGACACGCTTGCGCGCGCCTTCAACCACGTTCACGTTCACGACCACCGTGTCGCCGGGGGCGAACGCCGGGATGGTCTTGTCCGCCGTCAGGCGGGCAACTTCTTCCTGCTCGAGAATCTGGATGAGATTCATGGTAACTCCTGGTGCCATCGTAATGGGGCGGCTTCTTGGAGAGCGCCGGGCAAGACGAACCCGACACACGTATCCCGCCCCGCAGAGGATGGGGTTGAAAAATACAGCAAAGCCAGCGATTTTATCGTGGCTGTCAAACTTCGCCAAGCCCAGGCGCTTCGCGCAACACGCGCTCGTCGTCCTTCGTCAACAAACCGCCCTGCCGGGCAGCCTCGATGAGATCGGGACGACGCGCCAGCGTGAGCCGCAAGGACTGATCGCGTCGCCAGCGCGCGATGCGCGCGTGGTGACCGGAGAGCAGCGGCTCCGGCACAGACACCCCGGCATACACCTCGGGTCGCGTGTAGTGCGGACAATCCAGGAGCCCCGACAGCGAAGGCTCGAACGAATCCTGACGCGCAGACTCGCCGTGATTGAGCGCGCCCGGCAACAGACGCACGGCGGCATCCATCATGGCAAGCGCGCCGATTTCGCCGCCCGAGAGCACGAAATCCCCGAGCGACCACTCATCGGTGACGCAGGCATCGATGAAGCGCTGGTCCACGCCCTCGTACCGACCGCACACGAAGATCGCGCCGGCCGAGACCGACAGCTCGGCGGCGACGCGCTGATCGAAGCGACGGCCGGTGGGCGACAAGAGGATCACGGGCGCACCGCCGTGCCCCGCAGCCTCACGCTCAGCCTGGGCTGCAGCCACGGACTTCACGAGCGGATCGGGCAACATCACCATGCCTGGACCGCCCCCATAGGGACGATCATCGACTGTGCGATGCACGTCCTCAGTGACGTCACGCGGATTCCAGGCGTGCAGAGACCACAGCCCGCGCGCATGCGCGCGACCTGACACGCCGTGCTCGGTAAGCGCCGAGAACATGGCGGGGAACAGCGTCAGGACGTCAAAGCGCAACGCCATCAGAAGTCGAGCGGCCAGTCGGTATCGATGCGGCGCGCGGCCAGATCCACGGATTGCACGTGGGCAGCCACGAACGGCACCATCAGCATGACCTGGCGGCCCTTCGCATCGCGCAAGGGCTCGCCTGCGGGATCGATGCGACCGATGTGCAGGACGGCATGCGCCCCGTTGTCGATGACTTCGATCACCGTGCCCAGGACGACAGGCGACTCTCCGTCCAGGCCATGGACGGTGCAGCCAATCAGGTCGACCCAGTAATATTCGTCGTCGTCCGCGGCGGGAAACGCCGCGCGAGACACCCAGACGCGATAGCCGCGCAGGGCTTCCGCACTTTCGCGGATATCCAGGCCCTGGAGATGGGCAACGACATGACTGCCCTGCGTACGAGACTTCAGGACACGCCACGCCTGCGGTGCCGTTGCGGGGGCAGAATCGCCCGCCGGCGGCAGCTTGGCAAGCCACCATGTCTTCGCCCCGAGAAGGGTATCGGACCTGGCGGTGTGCGCCTCTACCTTGACCCAGCCGCGGATGCCGTAGGCACCCGTGACACGGCCCAGCTCGACGAGATCAGACGGCGCAGCGCCGACGGCATCAGGCAAGGCCACGGACACCAAAGATCAGGCAGCAGCCGAGGTCTTGCTGAATTGCTTCACGAGGCGCTCGACGGCGGGCGACACTTGGGCGCCGTTGTCCGTCCAGTGCTTCACGCGATCGAGCGACAGGCGCAGGCCTTCTTCGCCTTCGCTGGCAACCGGATTGTAAAAGCCGACGCGTTCGATGAAACGGCCATCGCGGCGGTTGCGCGAATCGGTCGCAACGACGTTATAGAAAGGGCGCTTCTTGGAGCCGCCGCGAGACAAACGAATCACCACCATTTGGTAATCCCCTAAGCGTTGGTGTAAATACAAAGCCAGCTAGTATAGCCGGTACCTGGCAAAGATGGCAAACCTTTCCCTGGTGCCATTGTAGACTGCGTGGACGCAATCCCCTGGGATTCCGCCGGAGTTTCCGCGCAAACACCCTGATTCCGCCTGCAAGAAAGCCCAACGTCGCGAGACCTGTTCCATGCGCATCCAGCAACTCGAACTGCTTCTGGCCGTGGAGCGCACGGGCAGCCTGACGGCAGCCGCCGAGGTCCTGTGCGTCTCTCAGCCGGCCGTCACCAAGATGCTGCGCAGTCTGGAAGAGGATTTCGGCACGCCGCTCGCCGTGCGCAATTCGCGCGGCATCCGGCTCACGCCGGCAGGCCAGTCGCTCGCGGCACGGGCAGCCAGCATGCTGCGCGAGCTCCAGCGTGCGCGCGACGAGGTGGCCTGGCACCAGGCTCAGCCCGCCATCCAGGTCAGCGTGGGCGCATCGCCCGCCGCCGCCATTCTGCTTCTGCCGGGCGCAGCCGATCGCCTGCGCCAGCGCTGGCCCCAGGTCCGGCTGAAAGTCGTGGACGCGAACTACCCGCAAGCGCTCACCCAGGTTCGCAATGGCGAGCTCGACATCGCCGTCGTCCCCCTGCCGGATGCCGACGATGCCAGCGATCTGACGAGGCAGCCCTTATTCGAGAACGCCGTCGTGATCGTCGCCCACCGCACGCATCCGCTGGCCGGCGCGCGCAGCCTTGCCGCGCTCAGCACAGCGCGCTGGGTGCTCACGGGCCCTGTCGGCGGTTTTGGCGATCCGGTGCGCCTGCCCTTCGCCGCGCGCGGACTGGCCGTGCCACCTGTCTGCGTGGAATGCCAGTCGTTCTCGACACTGCTCGCGCTGCTGCCCCGCGCCGACCTCGTGGGCGTGCTGCGGCGCCGCTTCTTCGAGCTGCACGCGCCTCACTACGATCTCGTCGCCCTGCCGATCGAGGAGCCGTTGCCCACGGTGGCCATCCACGCCATCGTGCGCGCAGACGCCGTGCTTACGCCGCCCGCCCGCTTGCTGCTCGACGCCCTCGTCCACGAGGCAGCGGGCATCCACGCCAACGCCTGATTCTCCAGGCTGCGGCCGCGCCATAACCCGCAGTTATGGTGATCAGAAAACGTCAGTCCGCGTGCCTGTCGAGCGCCGTAGGATGCCGTTATGACGCAACGGCAAGTCGCGGCGCGCGCCAGGCGCACCCCCTTGCCGACAGACATGCGGACCGTCCTGCTCGCCTGGGCAGGACGTGACCCGTGCCCGCGCCATCCACCCTTGCAAACGAGGAGACACGGGCCAGCCGCCCGTCACGGCATCATGACTATCGGAATGGACGGCACGCCCGTCGTCACCACGCTGTACATCGACGGCCAGGCGCGCCCGGCGCAGGCGGGCCGCACCTACGCCATCACGAACCCCGCACGGCCCGACGAGCTCGTCGGGCATGCGGCCGCTGCGAGCGCCGATGATGCGGATGCGGCCGTGCGGGCCGCGCATCGCGCCTTTCCTGCCTGGGCCGCGCTCAGCTATGGCGAGCGTGCGGCCCGGCTGCGGCGCGTGGCAGAGCTGCTCGTCGAGGACGCGCAAGACGTGCACGACCGCTCAGTGCTCTTCACGCGCGAACATGGCAAGGTTCGTCGCGAGACGCTTCTCGAGATCTCGCGCCTGGGTGAACGCTTTCGCCAGAGCGCTGACTATGCCGAGCGGCTCGCCCGCGACGAACACATCGCCGGGCCGCCGTTCGACACCATCGTCACGCGTCAGCCGCGTGGAGCTGCAATCCTCATCGTGCCCTGGAACTGGCCGCTCGCCATCCTCGGCGCCAAGCTGCCGCAGGCGCTGATGGCGGGCAACACGGTGGTCGTCAAGCCCGCGGAGAACTCGGCCCTGGTGCCGACCATCACCTTGCAGCGCATCGCCGCGGCGCTGCCGCCGGGCGTGGTCAACATCGTGACCGGCTCCTCCGCCGAGATCGGCGATGTGCTGACCGGGCATCCGCTCGCTCGCTTCGTCAACTTCACGGGCTCCGTGCCCATCGGCCGCCACGTGATGCGTACCGCAGCGGCCCACCTCACGCCGGTCACGCTGGAGCTCGGCGGCAATGACCCGGGCATCGTGCTCGCCGACGCCCAGCTCGACGAGGCCGCGTTCCAGCGACTCTACCTGGGAGCCTTCATGTCCACGGGGCAGATCTGCATGGCGCTCAAGCGGCTGTATGTGCATCGCTCGCGCTATGACGAGGTGGTGAGCGGACTGAGCGCCGTCGCCCAGGCCCAGGTGGTGGGCGACGGGCTGCTCCCCGATTCCACAATGGGCCCGCTGAACAACCGCAAGCAACTCGAGGTAGTGCGCGGCATGATCGACGAAGCCCGGGCAAGCGGCGCCGACGTCGTCGAGCTTGGCCAAGTGCCCGACCCCGCGCTGTACGCCCAGGGCTACTTTCAACGCCCCACGCTGGTCTTCGATGCCGACCCTCGCCTGCGGGTGGTGCACGAGGAACAGTTCGGCCCGGTGCTCCCGATCCTGCGCTTCGACGATGAAGCCGACGTCATCGCGCAGGCGAACGACTCGCCCTTCGGCCTGTGCTCCTCCATCTGGACCACGGACCGCGACCGGGCCATCGCCCTCGCCCGCCGACTCGAGGCGGGCTACACCTACCTCAACGCCCATGGCCCATCGGCGCAGGACGGCCGGGGGCCGTTCGGCGGCTTCAAGCAATCCGGCATCGGCCGCAACCTCGGTTACGAGGGCGTGATCCAGTTCCAGGGCTACCACGCCATCTCCGGCCCGGCGGGCTGGCTTCTTGAAGGATCCCCGGCATGACCGTGCTCTCCTCTTCGCTCGCGAGCAAACACATGGTGGTGACCGGCGGCGCGACCGGCATCGGCGAGCAGACCTGCGCGCTGCTGCAGGCGCAGGGCGCCCGTGTCACCGTGCTGGACATCCGAGCACCTGCCAACCCGGCCACGCGTCACCTGGGGCTGGACCTGGGCGACCCGCAGGCCATCGACCGCGTGCTTGCGGCCCTCGACACACCGATCGATGCCTTGCTGAACGTGGCAGGACTGCCGCCTCGAGCGGGTCAGGCCGCACAGGTGCTGCGCGTGAACTTCTTCGGCCTGCGCCGGCTCACGCTGGGGCTGCTGCCCCGCCTGGTGCCGGGCGCGGCCATCGTGAACGTGTCGTCCCGCGCAGGCCTGCAATGGCGCGAGCACATCGAGGAAGTCAAGGCACTGATGGCGCTGCCGGACGAGGCCGATCTCGACGCCTTCTGCGCGGCCCGCGGCATTGACGATACGCGCGCCTACAACCTGTCGAAAGAGGCCGTGACGGTGTGGACCAAGGCCCAGACCGAGGCGCTGATCGCCCGTCAACTGCGCATGAATTCGATCAGTCCGGGGGCGATCGCCACGGGCATCCTGGACGACTTCAAGGCGGCCTTCGGCGCGCGCGTGGGCCACATGGTGGCGCGCGTGACACGCCCCGGCCACGCCCGGGAAGTGGCAGAGATCGCCGTGTTCCTCGCCAGCCCCGAGAGTGGCTGGCTTAAGGGCGTGGACATCCCCGTCGATGGCGGCATGGGTGCGCTGGACGTCATCGACACCTGCGGGCTGACGCCAGACACGACAGACCAGCACCACTGAGATTTCCATGGAGGCCCCACGGGCCTCATCACAATAAGCGGAGACAACCATGCATTTGCGACACACCCTGGCGGCCATGTGTTTTTGCCTGAGCGCCACCACGCCCGCCCTTGCCAGCGAATCCCAGCCGCTGCGCATCGTGGTGGGCTTTCCAGCAGGCGACGTCAACGACATCCTCGCGCGCCTTATGGCCGAGAAGATGCGTGCCTCGCTCGACCGACCGGTGCTCGTCGAGAACCGTGCCGGCGCAGGCGGCATCATCGCCGCCGAAAACGTGAAGGCGGCCGCGCCTGACGGCAACACCGTGATGCTTGCTCCCTTTGCCACGATGGTGACCTTCCCGCACACCTTCGACAAGCTGCGCTACGACCCGGCGCGCGACTTCGCGCCCGTGGCCCTGGCCGCGACCTTTGATCTGGCCATCGCCGTGCGCGCCGATGGGCCGAAGACGCTGGCCGAACTGACCGACGCGGCGCGCAAGGACGTGAACCTGCGCAACTTCGCCTCGCCCGCCGCCGGCAGCCTGCCGCACTTCTTTGGCCTGCTGTACGGCCAGAACGCGAAGATGGAGATGACCCACATCTCGTATCGCGGCGACCCACCCGCCAAGCAGGCGTTGCTCGCCGGCGAGATCGGGATGATGGTCGCCCCCGTCGGCGCTTTCCTGGAACTTGCCAAGGGCGACCGGATTCGCATTCTGGCCACCTCCGGGCAGCAGTCGAACGTGCTCACGCCTACGGTGCCGACCTTCAAGTCGCTGGGGCTCGACCTCGTGGCATCGCCCTGGTATGCGATGTATGCCCCGGCAGGCACGCCAGCGCCGGTGGTCGACGCCCTGTCCAAGGCCGCACTGGCCGCGGTGAACGACCCCGACGTGCGCAAGCGCCTGGCAGACATCGGCCTCACGCCGGGCGAGGCCGGACCGCAGGCCCTGGCCGAGATCATGCGCAAGGACGATGCGACGTGGGCGCCGATCATCCAGGCCTCGGGCTTCAAGGCCAACTAACGCGGCGATGGGCCCTGGCGGATGGCGACGGCGATGTGCCCGCATCGCCGGGCCGACTGACCACCCCTGGCTGAGCTACACCCTGCAGGTATAGTACCGGGCATGTCCTCCGTGATCGCCAGCCCTGCACCCGCCCCCCACTTCCGAAAGAAGACCGTGGCCGCCACCCTCGCCCTGCTGCTGGGCTGGGCGGGCGCGCATCACGCCTACCTGGGGCGGCGGCTTGCCTGGGTGCCGCTGGTCTTCACCGTGCTGATCGTGGGCATCGCGCTCTGGCGTGATCCGCCCCTTTTCAGTCAACTGCCCTACTACCTGGTCCTGATTCCCCTGGCCGCGGGCTTCGTCGAATCGGTGGTGCTCTGCCTGATGGCCGACGCGCGCTTCGACGCCCGCTACAACGTGGGACAGGAACGCCGATCGGCCAACAGATGGGGGGCGATCGTGCTGGGCATGGTGGCGCTGAACCTGGGCATGTTCGTGATCCTGCTGCACGTCGTCATGGCGTCACTCGCCATGGTGGACGGCACGCTCGGACTCTGAACCCGCGCGCAAGCGACCTGCCGGTCAGAAGCCGGCGGCCCCACCGAGCCACAGCAGCCCCGGGATCATGACAGCCCAACCCACGGCCAGCAGGGCTTCGCCCCAGGCGGCACCGAAGCGCGGGGTCGAGTTAAAGGCATTGCGATTCTTGCGGCGCATGATGGCTCCTTCAGAAGAGTGACTGCTGGCCAGGGGCGGCCGGCGGAATGAACTGGCTCGTGTCCAGATCGAAACGGCGCCGACCGAATCCGGCTCGGCGTGTAGCCAGCGCAAAGCGCTGGGCAAAGAGATCGGCCCAGATACCCTCGCCTTTCATGCGGGACCCGAACCGGGACGAGGCGCGCTCACCGCGCTCGTTGCGGGCGCCGCCCAGATCCTCGACCCGGGCGAGCACACGCTCGGCACGGTCCGGGAAATGGGCGTGCAACCACTCGGTGAAGATCTCGCGCACTTCGAAAGGCAGACGCAGCGTGGTGTAGCCCGCCGTGCCGGCACCAGCCTGCGCGGCCGCCTCGAGCACATGCTCGAGCTGGTCATCCGTGATGAAGGGAATGACCGGCGCGACCATCACCCCAGTGGGAATGCCGGCTTGCGACAGGCGTTGAATGGCCTGGATGCGCCGCCACGGCGCGCTGGCCCGGGGCTCGAGCGTGCGCGCCACCGCGGCGTCCAGCGTGGGAATGCTGAAGAACACCATGACCAGGCGCCGCTGCGCGAGCGACGTGAGCAGATCGAGATCACGCTCGATCAGGGCATTCTTGGTGATCACGACCACGGGGTGCCGGGTCTCGTCCAGCAGGGCCAGCACGCCGCGGGTGAGCTGCCAATCGCGCTCGATGGGCTGATAGGGATCCGTGGCCGACCCGATGGTGACCGTACCCGGGCGATAGCCCCGCGCCGCAAGCTCCGTGCGCAGCGCGGCGACCGCGTTGACCTTGGCCACGAGGCGGGTCTCGAAATCCAGCCCGGGCGAATAGCCCAGGTAGGCATGCGTGGGCCGCGCATAGCAGTAGGTGCAGCCATGCTCGCAGCCGCGATACGGATTGATGGCCCGATCGAACGGGATGTCTGGCGAAACGTTGTAGGACAGAAGCCGGCGCGCCTGCTCCTCGCGCACCGTGGTGCGCAGCGGCGGCAGCACCTCATCCGTCTCGAAGCCCGAGGCCCAGCCGTCGTCCACACCCTCGCGCTCGTCGCGCTGAAAGCGGTGCGCGACGTTGGCGACCGCCCCCCGGCCACGCACAGGGGCGGCGGCGGATCGCGGAACGAAGGTGAGCGGCTTCGGGTTCATGCGGTGTACTGTACATACGAACAGCACTGGATGCAACAACAGTTACATTGCTTCCGCAGACACGTGGGGCGCAGAGACAACAACGCCCTGGTGGAGCGGACTCCACCAGGGCGTCTGGCGCGAAGCGAGGAGCGCTCAACCCACGCTGCGCACCATGCCCGCAGCCGCCGTCTGATGCGTGGCCGGGTCGATCAGGATGAAGGCGCCCGTGGCAGGCTGCGCGTCATAAGCGTCCAGCGCCAGGGCCTCGCGCGTGGCGATCGCAATCCGCCCGATGTCGTTCATGGCGAACGGGGCATCTTCGCTCTGCACTTCCTGCAGCGACTGGATGTCACGCCGCGAAAGCACGCCTTCCACGCGCGCCGTGGTGAGGCGCGTACCCTGCTTGAGCAGGTACTTGCGCTGCGGATTCAGCGCCTGGCTGTCGAGCCAGCACACTTCCGCCTCGAAGCGACGTGCGACGGTGCTCGGCGCCGCCTCATGGGCGAACGAATCGCCCCGCGACACATCCACGTCGCGATCGAGCACCACCGTCACGGCCGTGCCCGCCGGCGCTGCTTCCAGATCGCCATCGAAGGTCACGAGACGCGCCACCACGGCCGTCGCGCCCGACGGCTGCACGACGATGCTGTCGCCCCGGCGCAGCACGCCGCTCGCGACCTGGCCCGCATAACCGCGGAAGTCGTCCTCGCGCGAGCCGCCGTGACGCGCCACGAGCTGCACCGGAAAGCGCATCGGAGCCTGGGCGGCATCGTCGAGGGCCGGCAGCGCCTCGAGCAGTTCGAGCAGGGGCGCGCCCTCGTACCACGGCGTCTGGGCCGACGCCGTCACGACGTTGTCGCCACCCAGCGCAGAGATCGGCAGAATCTGAAAGCGCGCGATACCCAGGCGCTGCGCAAGATCCGCATAGGCCGCCGAGATACGCTCGAAGACCTCGCGATCCCAGCCGACAAGATCCATCTTGTTGACGGCGACCACGATGTGCCGGATGCCGAGCAGATGCGCGATCGTGCTGTGCCGGCGCGTCTGCGGCAGCAGCACGCCGTCGCGGGCACGGGCCGCATCGATCAGGATGATGGCCACATCCGACGTGGAGGCGCCCGTCACCATGTTGCGCGTGTACTGCTCGTGGCCCGGCGCATCGGCCACGATGAACTTGCGCCGCGGCGTGGCGAAGTAGCGATAGGCCACGTCGATCGTGATGCCCTGCTCGCGCTCGGCCTCCAGGCCGTCGGTGAGCAAGGAGAAATCGATGGCATCGCCTTCGACGCGGCGGTACTTGGCGCGCGAGATGGCGGCCATCTGATCGGCGAACACGCCCTTGCTGTCATAGAGCAGGCGGCCGATCAGGGTGGACTTGCCGTCGTCGACGGAGCCTGCCGTGATCAGGCGCAGGACGCTGGTCTCGCCCAGGAAGGGATCGGAGATGGCGTTCATCAGAAATATCCTTCTTTCTTGCGACGCTCCATGGACGCCTCGGAGGTCTGGTCGTCCATGCGCGTGGCGCCGCGTTCGGTGATGTCGGTGATCGCGGTCTCCGCGATGATGGCAGCCGGGCTGTCGGCCGTGGAGGCCACCGGGCAGGTGCAGGAGATGTCGCCCACGGTACGGAACCGCACGGTGGTGACTTCGGGCGTCTCGCCCGCGGCGGGCGGCGTGAGCGGCGTCACCGGCACGAGCAGGCCGTTGCGGCGCACCACCTCGCGTGCATGCGCGTAGTAGAGCGAGGGCAGCGCGAGATTCTCGCGGGCGATGTACTGCCACACGTCCAGTTCCGTCCAGTTCGAGATCGGGAACACGCGCATGTTCTCGCCCTTGTGCACCTGCGTGTTGTACAGGTTCCAGAGCTCCGGTCGCTGGGCCTTCGGATCCCACTGGCCGAATTCGTCGCGAAACGAGAAGATGCGCTCCTTGGCGCGGGCCTTCTCTTCGTCACGACGGGCGCCGCCGATGCAGGCATCGAAGCCGAACTCCTCGATGGCCTCGAGCAGCGTCACCGCCTGGGCGGCATTGCGCGAATCCGTCTCGCGGCGCAGCACCACGCTGCCGCGGGCGATGGAGTCCTCCACGCTGCGCACGATCAGCTGCTCGCCAAGCTCCGCCGCGCGGGCATCGCGAAACGCGATCACTTCGTCGAAGTTGTGGCCAGTGTCAACGTGCAGCAACGGAAACGGGAAGGCGCCCGGGCGAAAGGCCTTCTCCGCCAGGCGCAGCAGCACCACGGAATCCTTGCCGCCGGAAAAGAGCAACACCGGCCGCGCGCATTCGGCGGCCACTTCGCGCAGGATGTAGATGGCCTGGGCTTCGAGCCAGTCCAGATGCGTGCGCGTGCGGGTATCGAGGGTCGTTGTCATGAATTCGGATCGTTCAGCAAAGAGGTTGCCGGGTCAGCCGCGCGGGACGAAGCGCAGCGGTTGCGCCTGGCCATCGGCATGGACGAGGTTGCCGGCGTGCAGGCCGCATTCTTTGGAATCGGAGGATTCCCACCACCAGCGGCCGGCGCGCGGATCTTCGCCGGGGCGGACCGCGCGCGTACAGGGATCGCAGCCGATCGAGGGATAGCCCTTGTCGTGCAGCGGGTTGTAGGGGATGTCGAACTCGCGGATGGCACGCCAGACATCAGCCTCGGACCATTCCGCCAGCGGATTGAACTTGTAGAGACCGAAGGTCTCGTCGTGTTCTTCCAGGGCAAGCTCGGTGCGGCTCACGGCCTGCTCGCGACGCTGCCCTGTCATCCAGGCACTGCGCCCGGCAAGCGCCCGGCGCAGCGGCTCGACCTTGCGGATGCCGCAACACGCCTTGCGCAGGGCGAGGCTCTCATAAAAGGCAAAGGCACCATGCGCCTGGACGTGCGCTTCGACCGCGTCGGCATCAGGATGTACGACGTCCAGGGCCAGGCCGTAGCGCTCGCGCACGCGCGGGATCATCGCGAGCGTCTCGTCGGGCAGCCGCCCGGTATCCAGCGTGAACACGTGCACCGTGGCACCGCTTTGCGCGATGGCGTGCGTGAGCACCATGTCCTCGGCCGCGAGCGAGCTGGCGAACGCCAGGTCGGGGTGACGGCGCGCCGCATCCGTCACCGTGTCAAGTAGCCGCTGCCACATATCGTTATTCCAATTTCCCAAACCAGCATCGTGGCATGCAGGCCCAGTCATGGAAACGAAGAAATCGCAGGTTGTAAATTACAGGGAGTCATAAAGAACGGCGGTATTCCTCTGTTGAGGGAATACCGCCGTTTGCGCAGGCGCACGGGTGTGCGCCGTCCTGTGCTGGCGGCGCCTAGGCTGCCCCAGGCGCATCGGCACGTCTCAGGCGACGGGCCAGCGCACGGCCTCGCTGCCTTCGACGATGGCCACACGAAGGGCGCGGGTGCGCGGCAGCAGATGCGCGGCGTGGAATTGCGCCACCGTGCGCTTGCCCTGGGCAAACGTCGTCGATTCCGTCTGGCTGGCCAGCGCGGCGCGCGCCATCTGCCAGCCGCTATGCGCGAGGCCCGCGAGCATGAGGTAAGGCACGCTGCCCGCGTACACGCCGCGAGCGTTCTCGCGCGCGTGTTCGAGCAGCCACGCCACCACGGCTTCGTAATCATCGGCCGCCTCGGCAAGACGGCGCCCGATGGCCTGCAGCCCGGCATCCCCCGCGGCGAGCTCGCTCACCGTCTCGCGCATGCCTGCGATGAATCCCCGTGCCACCGCGCCGCCATCGCGCAGCGTCTTGCGTCCCACCAGGTCGTTCGCCTGGATGGCCGTGGTGCCTTCATAGATCGGCAGAATGCGCGCGTCGCGGTAGTACTGCGCAGCGCCCGTCTCCTCGATGAAGCCCATGCCGCCGTGCACCTGCACCCCCAGCGAGGTCACCTCCAGCGACATCTCGGTGGAGAAGCCCTTCACGATCGGCACCATGTATTCGTACTGCGCGCGCTGGCGGGCCTGCGCGTCGGGCGTCGCGCCTTCATGCGCATGGTCGTACATGGCCGCGGCTACGTAAGCCATGGCGCGCGCGCCGTCCGTGAGCGCGCGCATGGTGAGCAGCATGCGCTGCACGTCCGGGTGACGGTCGATGGTGTCAGCCACGTTCTGACTGTCGATCGCCCGGCTCTGCACACGTTCGGCCGCATAGGCGGCCGCCTGCTGCGACGCGCGCTCGGCCACGGCCACCCCCTGCAGGCCCACGGCGTAGCGCGCGGCGTTCATCATGATGAACATGTACTCCAGACCGCGATTTTCTTCGCCGACCAGGTAGCCGATGGCCCCCTGCCCCACTTCGCCCTTGTCGTCGCCGAAGATCAGCACGGCCGTGGGGCTGCCGTGGATCCCGAGCTTGTGCTCGATCGAGGCGCAGTACACGTCGTTGCGCTGGCCCAGGCTGCCATCGTCCCCCACCATGAACTTGGGCACGATGAAGAGCGAGATGCCCTTCACGCCAGCCGGCGCGTCCGGCGTGCGCGCCAGCACCAGGTGAACGATGTTGTCTGCGACGTCGTGCTCGCCCCAGGTGATATAGATCTTCTGGCCGCTCACGCGGTAGGTGCCGTCGCCCTGCGGCACGGCGCGCGTGCGCACCTGGGCCAGGTCCGAGCCTGCCTGCGGCTCGGTGAGATTCATCGTGCCGGTCCAGACGCCTTGCACGAGCGAGGGCAGATAGCGCTGCTTTTGTTCATCCGAACCCGCGGTGAGCAGCGCCTCGATCACGCCGTCCGTGAGCAGCGGGCACAGCGAGAAGGCCAGATTGGCAGCGTTGAGATTCTCTACGCAAGCCGCGCCGACGAGCTTGGGCAGGCCCTGGCCGCCGACGTCCTCCGGGTGCTGCAAGCCCTGCCAGCCGCCATCGCGGAACTGCGCATAGGCCTCACGAAAGCCCGGCGAAGTCGTCACCTTGCCGTCGTGCCACTGCGCGGGCTGGGTGTCGCCCACTCGGTTCAAAGGGGCCATCACGCCCTCGACGAACCGCGCGTTCTCCTCAAGGACGGCGTCGACCGTATCCGGATCGAGCTCTGCCCAGGCGGGCAGTGCCAGAACCCGGTCGAGACCGGCCAGATGCTTGAGAACGAAACGAATGTCGTCGATGGGTGCCAGATAGGTCATGTTGTCTCCGCCAGGAATTCGCGCGGTTCTCTGCCCGATCCCGGGTCCCGCCGCGCGAATCGACAACTATACCGCTCCGCTCGGCGGCACGCCGCGAGACTTTGAGACGAGCGTCAGTTCGCGCTGGCCGCTCCGGCCTGCGCCAGCCGTCGGCCGCGCTCGCCCTCCTCGCGGGCGAAGGCCGCGAAGGCTGCCACCGATTCGGCCGGATCGACCTCCTCGTAGCCGGCCGCCATGCTGGCCTTGACCTGTTCATCGGCGAGCAGGCGATGGGTGGCCTCGAAGAGCTGCTGCACCACGGCGTCGGGCGTGCCCTTGGGCGCGAAGATGCCCCACCAGTTGGAGACGTCGTAGCCGGCCACCGTCTCGCCGATCGGCGGGTAGTCGATGAGCTTGGATCGGGCACCTGATGTCACGCCCAGGCCCACGGCGCGGCCAGCGTCGATCACGGTCTTGGCCGACGGCGCGGTGGCGAATGAAATGTGGGTATCGCCCGACGCCACGGACTGCACGGCGGGCGCCCGCCCTTGAAGGGAATGTGCATGAGCTCGGCATCCGCGAGTTCCATGAAGGCGACGGCGCTCAGGTGCGTGATGACGCCGTTGCCCGAGGACGCCACGTTCAGGCTGCCCGGCGCGGCACGCGCCCGGTCCACGAGATCCTGCACGTTCTTGAAGCCCAGCGATGCATTGGCGATCAGCACCATGGGCGCGGTCGTGAGCTTGGCCACGGGGACGAAATCGTCGGGCGTGTAGTCCACGTCGTAGAGCACCATGTCGCTGCCCATGACGCTGGAGTTGCCGAGATACAGGGTATGGCCATAGGGCTTGGCGCGCGCAGCCATGCTGGCCCCGATGGTGGAACCCGCGCCAGGCCGGTTCTCCACCACCACGGTCTGGCCCAGCTCCTTGGACAGGGCGTTGGCATACACCCGCCCGACGTGATCGGCGCCACCGCCGGGGGGAAAGCCCAGCACCAGGGTGATGGGCCGAGTCGGATAGCGCTCGGCAGCGAGCGCGGGCCCCGCCCCCAGCACGCCAGCGAGCAGTCCGGCCGCCAGGGCCGCGGGCAAACCAGCACGTGTCTTCATGGTGTCTCCTCGTTCTCGTTCAGGTGATGGCCGTCGTCGCGCGGCCGTGACGACGGGTACGTGCCAGTCGTCTTCCTGCCTGTCTTGCGCCCCGGCGCTGCGGGCGCGCCTGCTGCTCAGCGCCCGGTGAATCGGGGCGCGCGCTTCTCCTTCCAGGACAGCGCCCCTTCGGCGATGTCGTGCGATCGTTCGGAATGACGTACCGCCGCCTCGATGGCCTGCACCTGCACATCCCCCTGCGCAATGAGGTTCAGGTGACGCTTGACGCCGAGCAGCGGGATCGGCGCCATCTGCACGAGCTGCGCGGTGAGCGCCTCGACACGATGCGTGAGCGCATCGGCGGGCACCAGCGCCGTCAGGAACCCGATGCGCTGCATCTCGTCGGCATCGAGCTTCTCGGCCGTAAGAAAGAGCCGCTTGGCCGTATCGAGCCCGAGCCGCGACACGTAGCGGCGCAAGCCCCCCGGATAGAAGTGCAAGCCAAGCCGAGTGGCTGGCATGAACATATTGGACTCGGGTGTGCCGATGCGAAAGTCGCAGGCCAGCGACAGGTCCGTGCCGCCGCCATACACGCCGCCCTGGATGGCCGCGATCGTCACGGGCCGCGCGGCTTCCAGCACGTCGATCGTCTCGCCGAAATACAGCGAGCTCGGCGCATCAGCATCGGCGAGCGCGCTGATGTCGTAGCCGCTGCAGAAGTATTTGCCCTCGGCCAGAATGCGCAGCACCAGCACGGCGTCGTCAGCGTTGACGGTGGCGATGTGCTCGCGCAACGTGGCGAGATCCTGCGGACTGAGGCGGTTGGCCTGCGCCGGGCGGGCGAGGCGCACGGTGGCGACGGCGCCCTCGACCGAGAGCTGCGGGGCCTGACCCGCCTTGGCATCCGTGCTCATGCCTGCACCTCGGTCAGCTCGGCCTGGTGCACGACGCCTGCGGCGAGCAGCCGGGCGATCGTCGCCGCATCCAGGCCATGGCCGGCCAGGATCTCCTGCGTGTGTTGACCGAAGACGGGTGGTGGCAGCCGCATCGACGTGCCATCCCACGCGGCGCTGGTGGAGATGGGCAGGTCGACCTGGCGCAGGGTGCCGACTTGCGGGTGCTCCACGCTCTTCACCAGTCCGCAGGCCTGGACCTGCGGATCATTGAACACGTCCTCCAGGGTGTTGATGGGCCCGGCAGGAATCCCGTTGTCGATCATCTCGCGCGTCCATTCCATCCGGGTGCGCTGCTTCAGGCGCGTCTCGAGTTCGTCCTTCAAGGCATGGCGATGGCGCATGCGCTCGGCGTTGGTGAGAAAGCGCGCGTCCCGCGTGAGTTGTGGCACGCCCAGGATCTCGCACAGCCGCACCCACATCTGCTGCGTGGCCGGAGCAAGATTCAGCGGGCCGTCAGCGGTATCGAAGGTGCCGTAGGGGGCAATCACCGGATGCACGTTGCCGCACGGCTCGGGCACGTCGGCCAGGCTCAGGTAGCGCTGGCCCTGTACGCTCAGTAACGCCATCAGCCCGGCCAGCAGCGAGGTCTCCACATGCTGGCCACGGCCGGTGCGCTGGCGCTCTACCACAGCCGACACGATGCCGATCACGGTCCACAAGCCGGCGGTGAGATCGCCCACGGCAGTGCCCACGCGCATCGGCCCGGCCTCCGGCGTGCCGGTGAGGCTCATGAAGCCGGCGTAGCCCTGTGCGATCTGGTCAAAGCCCGCCCATTCGCGCGCCGGCCCCTTGCTGCCGAAACCCGAGATCGAGGCGAGGATGATCTCGGGACGCTCGGCGCTCAGCGCCGCGTAGCCCAATCCCATCTTGTCCATCGTGCCGGGCTTGAAGTTCTCCACGACGATGTCGGATTCGAGCGCGAGCCGCCGCACGAGCGCGAGGCCCTCAGGTTGGCGAAAGTCCACGCCCATGCCCTTCTTGTTGCGATTGGCGCTCAGGTAGTAGACGCTCACGTCCTCGTCGAAGGGGCCCCACTGACGCACCATGTCGCCGTCCGGGGTGGGCTCCACCTTGATCACCTCGGCGCCCAGGTCGCCCAGGATCATCGTGCTGAAAGGGCCTGACAGGGCTCGGGTGAGATCCAGCACCTTGAGTCCGGCGAGGGGCAATGTCATGTCGTGTCTCCTGATCGATGGAGACAGTCTAGGGACACTTCACCATAGGTTAAAAATAGGGAATTCCGATCCCACCATAAGGCCAACTTATGTCGATCAGCCTGCGCCAGCTCAAATACTTCGTCCAGGTCGTCGAACTCGGCAATCTCACCCGGGCGGCTGAAGCCCTGCACGTGGCCCAGCCTGCTTTGAGCCAACAAATGGCTTCGCTCGAAGATTTGCTTGGGCTGACGCTGCTCGTGCGCGGGCCGCGAGGGGTCACGCCGACCGCGGAAGGCGTCCTGCTGCACCGGCACGCGCAGACGATCCTGCGTCAGGTGGACTCGACCCCGGGGCTGCTGCGCCAGGCCGCCGATCACATCACGGGCACGGTGTCCGTGGGCCTCGCCTCGAGCACGGCACGCATGCTCGCCCTGCCCCTCATCCAGCAGGTCAAGGCCGAGCTGCCCGCCATCGTCGTGGAGATCGTGGACGTGCCCAGCGCCGATCTCACGAAGTTCGTGCTGCAGGGACGCGTGGACTTTGCCTTGTCACCCGATCAGCAACCGCTGCAAGGCCTCACGCACGAGCGCCTGATCCGCGAGGATTTGCTGCTGCTCACCCATCCTGATGTGCGCCTGCGCCGGCGCAAGCCGGGCATCGCCGACATCGCCGGGCTGCCGATGATCCTGCCGAGCCCGCCCAACACCCTGCGCGCGCGGGTGGATCACGCGTTCCTCACAGCCGGCTTCGCGACGAACCTGTATGCCGAGGCCAGCACCTCCGCCATCCTGATCCCCGCCGTGGCCGCGGGCTTGGCCGCCACCCTGCTGCCGTACTCTGCCGCCCACCATGAGATCGATGCGGGCACGATCCACGCCCACACGACAGCGATGGGCCTCACGCGCGAACTCGTGCTGTGCGCGAGCGACGCGCAGCCGCTCACCGTCGCGGTGAGCCGCGTGGTGGACGTATGCAAACGCGAGATCCGGCGGCTGGTGCAGTCGGGCACGTGGCAGGGGTGTGCGCTGGTGAGTGCCGGTCCATGAAAAAAGCCCGGCGCCCTCGCAGCATCCTGCCGCAAGCGCACCGGGCTTTCAGCCACCCCTGTCAGGGCAGCCACTCGTCACATCGCTTACAGCGACTTGGCGAGTTCGGGAACGACCTTGAAGAGGTCGCCCACCAGGCCGTAATCGGCCACGCCAAAGATGGGGGCTTCCTCATCCTTGTTGATGGCGACGATGACCTTCGAGTCCTTCATGCCGGCCAAGTGCTGGATAGCGCCGGAGATGCCGACGGCCACGTACAGCTGCGGGGCCACGATCTTGCCGGTCTGGCCGACCTGCCAGTCGTTGGGGGCGTAGCCCGCATCGACGGCGGCGCGCGAGGCGCCCAGGGCAGCGCCCAGCTTGTCGGCGAGCTCGTCCAGGATCTTGAAGTTCTCGGCGCTGCCCAGGCCACGGCCGCCGGAGACGACGATCTTGGCACCGGCCAGTTCCGGGCGGTCGCTCTTGGCGACTTCGCGGCTCACGAACGAGGCCTTGCCCGAATCGGCGACGGCTTCGATCGTCTCGACGGCGGCCGAGCCACCGGTGGCGGCCACGGCGTCAAAGCCGGTGGTACGCACGGTGATGACCTTCACGGCATCGGCCGATTGCACGGTGGCGATGGCGTTGCCGGCGTAGATCGGGCGTTGGAACGTATCGGCGGATTCGACGGCGGTGATGTCGGAGATCTGCGCGACGTCCAGCAGCGCGGCCACGCGCGGGGCGATGTTCTTGCCCGAGGCGGTAGCGGGGAACAGCACGTGGCTGTAGTTCTTGGCGATGGCCAGGACCTGGGCGGCCGCGTTCTCGGCGAGCTGGTCGGCAAGATGCGGGGCGTCGGCCAGCAGCACCTTGCTCACACCGGCAGCGGCCTTGGCGGCGTCGGCCACGGCTTGCGCGCCGCTACCGATCACCAGCACCTCGACGTCGCCACCGATCTTGGCAGCAGCGGCGATGGTGTTGAGCGTGGCGCCCTTGAGTTCCTTGTTGTCGTGTTCAGCAATGACCAGGATAGACATGTCAGATCACCTTCGCTTCATTCTTGAGTTTGTCCACCAGGGCGGCCACGTCGGCGACCTTCACACCCGCCTTGCGGCCGGGAGGCTCGGAGACCTTCAGGGTCTTCAGGCGCGGGTTGACGTCCACGCCGAGGTCGTCCGGCTTGACCGTGTCGAGCGGCTTCTTCTTGGCCTTCATGATGTTGGGCAGCGTCACGTAGCGCGGCTCGTTCAGGCGCAGGTCGGTGGTGACCACGGCCGGCAGCGTGAGAGCGATGGTCTCCAGACCGCCGTCGACTTCACGGGTGACCGTGACCTTGCCGTCGGCGACTTCGACCTTGCTCGCGAACGTGGCTTGCGGCCAGCCCAGCAGCGCGGCCAGCATCTGGCCGGTCTGGTTGGCGTCGTCATCGATGGCTTGCTTGCCGAGGATGATGAGCTCGGGCGTTTCCTTGTCGGCCACGGCCTTCAGCAGCTTGGCCACGGCCAGGGGCTGCAGATCCACACCGGTGGTGTCGATCAGGATGCCGCGATCGGCACCGATGGCCATGGCAGTGCGCAGGGTTTCCTGCGATTGGGTGGCGCCGGCGGACACGGCGATCACTTCCGCGACCGTTCCCTTTTCCTTCAGGCGCACGGCTTCTTCCACCGCGATTTCATCGAACGGGTTCATCGACATCTTGACGTTGGCGATGTCGACCCCGGATTGGTCGGACTTGACGCGGACCTTGACGTTGTAGTCAACCACGCGCTTGACGGGCACCAGCACCTTCATGAAGCGGCCTCACTTGTTGAACCCGGCTGCTGCCGGGTGGATTCGAATTCTGCGAATGACTTTATGGTTATCGGGGCGGGGGACCATGCTAAGATGCCCTCGCCAAGTCTTCAGATAACCTGAAGACCCTCAACACTACCACATTCCCGGCCGCGATGACGCTTTTTCATGCACTGCAGCAAACCCTGGGCAACCAGCACGTTCTCACCGATGCCGATGCAGCGCCCTACCTCACCGATTGGCGCGGCCGCTATACCGGTAATGCCGTGGCCGTGGTGCGCCCGGGGAACACGGAGGAAGTCGCCGCGGTGATGCGCCTGTGCGCCGAGCACGGCGCGCCCGTCGTGCCGCAGGGTGGAAACACGGGCCTCGTGGGCGGTGCCACGCCGGACGCCTCCGGCAAGGCCGTGGTGATCAGCCTGGCGCGCATGAACCGCGTGCGCCAGGTGGACACGGACAACGACACGATGACGGTCGAAGCCGGCTGCGTGCTGCAGACGCTGCAGGGCGTCGCGCGCGATGCGAACCGGCTCTTCCCGCTGTCGCTCGCGGCCGAAGGCAGCTGCATGATCGGCGGCAACCTCGCCACCAACGCCGGCGGCACGCAGGTGCTGCGCTACGGCAACACGCGCGAACTCACGCTGGGCCTGGAAGTGGTCACGCCTCAAGGCGAGATCTGGAACGGCCTGCGCGGCCTGCGCAAGGACAACACCGGCTACGACCTGCGCGACCTGTACATCGGCAGCGAAGGCACGCTGGGCATCATCACCGCGGCCACGCTGCGCCTGTATCCGCTGCCTGTCGCCCGCTGCACGGCTCTGCTCGCCTTGAAGTCGGTGCCCGACGCGGTGACCGTGCTCTCGCGCGCCCGCGCCGGCTTCGGTGCCTCGCTGACGGGCTTCGAGCTGATGTCCAGCGCCTGCCTGGAACTCGTCACTCGCATCTACCCGCAGCAGCGCCTGCCGCTGGAAGGCCCGGTCGAGCAGCACGCCTGGTACGCGCTGCTCGAACTGTCCGACAACGAGAGCGAAGCCCATGCGCGCGAACGCTTCGAGGCCGTGCTGGGCGCCGCGCTCGAGGACGACCTCGTGCAGGACGCTGCCATTGCCGAGAACCTGTCGCAAAGCCACGCGATGTGGCACCTGCGCGAAAGCATTCCTCTCGCGCAGGCCGAGGAAGGCAAGAACATCAAGCACGACGTGTCGATCCCGATCTCGCGCATCGCAGATTTCGTGGCCACGACCGACGCCGCCCTGCAGGTGCACTTTCCGGGCGTGCGCAACATCACCTTCGGCCACCTGGGCGATGGCAACCTGCACTACAACGTGCAGGGCTCGCGCGGTGAAGCCGAGGCGCAACTGCTTGCCCGCCAGGACGACATCTACCTGCTCGTGCACGACAGCGTGCATGCCTTCGAGGGCTCGATCAGCGCCGAACACGGCGTGGGTCAGTTGAAGCGTGACGAGCTCCTGCGCTACAAGAGCGACGTGGAAGTGCGCCTCATGCAGCGCGTGAAGCAAGCCCTGGATCCGCAAGGCCTGATGAACCCCGGCAAGACCGTGCAGGATGGCTCAGCCTGATCCCCTGCCCCGGTCCTCGCTCGCCGACGAGGTCGCGGGCGAGTTGCGCCGGCAAGTGCTGGCGGGCGAAGTCGCGCCCGGCGCCAAGCTGCCCTCGGGCAGCGTGCTCGCTGCGACCTTTGGCGTGAGCATGTCCGTCATCCGCGAGGCCATGTCGCGCCTCAAGCATGACGGGCTGATCCGCATCGTGCAGGGGGCCGGCGCCTTCGTCGAGGCGCAGACCCGCAGCCCGGCGTTCCGCATGGACGTCCATGGCCAGCAGGACCGGCTGGCGTGGGTGTTCGAGCTGCGCCTGGCGGTGGAGACGGAAGCCGCGGCGCTCGCGGCCGCCCGTTGCACGCCACAGCACATCGCCGAGCTGCGCGAGGCGTTGACCGACATGGAGGCGGCTTTCAGCAATGGTGGCCCCGGCACGGACGCCGACGCGAGGTTTCATCAGATCGTGGCGCGCGCCACGGGCAATCCGCTCTTCGTGGAGATGTATGCCTTCCTGGCCTCGCACATCGCGGCGGCGATCGATACGGCACGGCTGAATTCCACGCTGCAGGGCACGTGGCGAGAGGCGCACGACGAGCACCTCGAGATCTTCGCCGCCCTGCACGCTGGCGACCGCCTGGGTGCGCGCGCCGCCATTCAACGGCACATCCGCAACGCGGCAGGGCGTCTGGGGCTCGACACCAGCCAGGTGTAGGACGCGGTCGCCGGCACTGCGGGCACGTCGTGTCGGACGGTGCCGCACCGCGCGCCCACCCCGGACAACAAACGCGCAGCCCGGGCAGCGACCGTCGCCCGGTCGGCTCAGCCGATGCCGGCCAGCGCCCGGATATGCGCCGCGACACTGCGGCCCAGCGCCGACAAGGCGTAGCCGCCTTCCAGGCAGCTCACCACACGCCCTTGGGCATGCTCGCGCGCCACCGCCATGATCTGTTCCGTGATCCACGCATAGTCTGCCTCGACCAGGCCTAACTGGCCCATGTCGTCCTCGCGGTGGGCATCGAAGCCCGCAGAGATCAGGATGAGCTGCGGCCGGTGGGCGTGCAGCCGGGGCAGCCATTCGTCCTGCACCAGCGGGCGCACGATGCCACCATCCCCGTAGGCCGAGACCGGCAGATTGAGCATGTTCGGCGCGGGGTTGCGCGTGCCACTGAAGGGGTAGAACGGGTGCTGGAAGAAACTGCACATCAGGATGCGATCGTCACCCTGCAATGCCGCTTCGGTGCCATTGCCGTGGTGCACGTCGAAATCCACCACGGCCACACGTGACAAGCCGTGGGCTTCGAGCGCATGGCGCGCGGCGATGGCGACATTGTTGAAGAAGCAGAACCCCATGGCCTTGTCCGGCTCCGCGTGATGCCCAGGCGGACGCACGGCGCAGAAGGCCGTGTCGGCGTCACCGCCCATCACCGCATCGACGGCCGCCACCGCGGCACCTGCTGCCCGCCAGGCGGCCGCGAGGGTGTGCGGATTCATGAGCGTGTCCGGATCGATAGGGTAATAGCCCTCCGCCGGCACCTGCTGCGTGAGGCGCTCGACGTAGTGCGCCGCGTGCACGCGCGTCACCGCCTCCGGCGGCGCGTTGGGCGCCTCGCGCTCGATGAGTTGCGGCAGCACCCCGGTGGCCAAGAGGTGATCCGCGATGGCATCCAGCCGCTCCGGGCATTCCGGGTGCCAGCTCCCCATCTCGTGGCGCCGGCAGTCTCCATGGGTGATGTACAGTGTTGTCATACGCGTGATTATGCGCGCTGCACCGCGTGCGGGGAATCCTGTGGATGCGCAGCGCCTGCGCCTTCTGACTGGAACCCCATGCGACTGCCCGCCGCCTTCCTCGCCCTGACTTCCACCGCCTGGCTCGCCGGGTGTGCCGCGCCCGCCGCACCGGCCGTGGCGCAGCCCGCG
>NZ_JADCNH010000048.1 GCF_018904615.1 Verticiella alkaliphila
TGCGCCGATGATAGTGGACGGACGTCTGTGAAAGTAGGTCATCGTCAGGCATTTATTCCCATGAAGCCCCGTATCCGCAAGGATCCGGGGCTTTATGCTTTGTGCCAACGGTTTGTGCCAACAATACCAACAAGAACCACGGCACTACAGACCGTGAGCATGGCGCACGTCCGGGAGTGTGCACACCGCGGCCTCTTCAGAGGCTATCTTGGTTCTGCGCGCTGCGCGCGTGCTTTGAGAACTCACCCGTTTTTGATTAAGCTTGTCCGCTCACTCGTGTGGACTTGTCATGCGCATTCGACTGGAACCTGCCCAGCCTGACGACATCAGCTACTTCTGGTGGCTGTATCAGGCGTCGTATCGCAACGTCATCGTCGAGCAGTTCGGCGCGTGGGACGAGGGCGAGCAGCAACTTGCTTTCGTGCGCAAGTGGAAGGCGGGTGGCTATCAACGCATCGTGGTGGATGACCGCATCGGCGGGGCGTTGTGGACGCGCGACCTGGATGAGTATCACGAGGTGGTGGAGATCCAGCTGGCGCCGGCGCTGCGCAAGCGGGGTCTGGGCACGGCACTGCTACGCCGGGAGATCACGCGGGCGCATGCACAGCGCAAGCCGCTTCGACTCAGCGTGCTGCTGAAGAACCCCGCCTTGCATCTGTATCTTCGGCTGGGCTTCGAGGTCATCGGCCGCGGTCCCTATCAGTATCACCTCGCGCTGGCCCCTGAATCGGTCGCAGCCGCGCCAACGCTGCCCGCGGCCATGCAGGATGTGAAGCCCGACACGGGCTGGAATCTCGTATGAGCCGGGCGCTGCAGGCGAAGACCTCGCGCGTGCTCAAGGATGACGGGGACGTCGGCATGTCCGCGGATACCGGCTTGAGACGTTCGGCCAAGCCGCCGGAAGACCGGCACTTCGTGACGGCGCTCGCGCGCGGGCTGGAGGTGCTGTCGTGCTTTCGCACGGGACGTCGGCTGTTGGGCAATTACGAGATCGCCCAGCGCTGCGGCCTGCCCAAGTCGACGGTGTCGCGGCTGACCATGACGCTCGTGCGTCAGGGGTATCTTGCGCAGGATGCCGAGAGTGGCAAGTTTCGGTTGGGAGACGCCATGCTGGCGCTGGGCAGTACGGCCGTGGCCCAGGCGGATCTCGGGCAGGCCGCGCGGCCCTTGATGCAGGCGCTTGCCGACGAATCTCACGGCATGGTGTCCCTCGCCATCCGTAATCGCACGTCGATGGTGTACGTGGAGGTGTGCCGCAGCGAGCTTGCGCTGAACTCCTCGCTCACGGTGGGCTCGCGGCTGCCCATCGTGACCTCGGCCATTGGCCGCGCGTATCTGGCCGGGGCCGGCAACGAGGAGCGCGAGGAGATTCTGGCGCTGGTGCGCGAGCGCAAGGCCGAGCTCTGGGCGCCCGCCGTGGCAGCGGTCGAGCGTGCGCTCACGGATTATCAGGCACTGGGTTGCACGACGTCGTTTGGACACTGGCAACGCGGCGTCAACGCCATTGCCGCACCTGTAGTGACGGCGCGTGGGCAGGTGATGGGGGCCATCAATTGTGGTGGGCCCGTGTCGGAGCTGTCGCAGGGCTACCTGCTGAACGTGGTCCGTCCGCGACTGCTGCGCCTGCTCGCGCAGTTGCGGGAGCGACTGGGCTGAATCGAGAAGCACGGCTGGGCTGCAGCGGCGCCATCATGATGCTCTGGCCCGTCGCACTGGTGGGGCGTCATGGCACTTTGCAGATGAGGGCAGACCTGACGCGGTGTCAGCGAGCCCCGAACCCGGTGAGAATCGTCTGGATCGTGCGCAGCACGATCAAAAGATCCAGCGCCAATGAGCAGTGCTTGATGTAGTAGAAGTCGTGCTCCATCTTGATGAGGGTGGCATCGGCGCTGGCGGTGTATCCCTGCATCACCTGAGCCCAGCCCGTGATGCCCGGGCGCACCACGTGACGGTAGCTGTAGAACGGAATCTCGCGGTCGAACTGCTCGACAAAGGTGCGTTGCTCGGGGCGCGGACCAATCAGGCTCATCTCGCCGCGCAGCACGTTCAGGAACTGCGGGATCTCATCGATGCGCAGCTTGCGGATGATGGCGCCCACCCGGGTGATCCGGCTGTCGTTGCGGCTTGCGAAGCGCGGATCATCCACGTCGCGCGCGACCATGCTGCGGAACTTGTAGATCTTGAACGAACGATTGCCGCGGCCGACGCGCTCCTGCAGGAACATGACCGGACCAGGCGACTCGATGCGAATGGCCAACGCCGTGACGAGCGCCAGCGGCAGCGTGAGCGGCAGCGTGACCACGATCAACAACACGTCGATCAGGTACTTCAGGCGCTCGTAGCCCGGGGAGGGCAGGAGCGAGCCCATCTGGTTCTCGGAGATCTTGCTGATGCGCACGCGCCCCGTGAGCGACTCGAACATCTGGCGCGCCTGGTAGACGGGGATGCGCGAGAGGGCGCATTGCGTGAGGAAGCGCTCCCAGCGTTCGTCCGGAAGCGCGCCCAGATCGGCCACCACGGCGTCGTAGCGGGCGCCATCCAGCGCGGGGGTGTCCAACACGCGGATGTCCACGTTCGAGACGGCCGCGATCTCGAGCGCGTCGCCGAACGGCACCAGCGCGAGCTTGGGGCGCTGCACGCGGCTGCGCAGGCGAAAGTCCGCATAGCACCAGAACATCGTCAGGACGCCGCTCGCCACCATGAGCAGCCGCGACATGCTCACGTGCATGAGCAGCGTGATCAGCATGGCCACGCCAAAGGTGAGGGCGACCTGGGGCACGATGTGCACGAGCGAGCGCGTACCGGGGTAGCGCTGCAGCACGTGCAGCGACCGATGCGCGATCACATAGGCGATGGTCGCCATCACCATGGCGTAGTACTGACCGTCGTTCGGGTAGCGCAGGCCGTCCGCGCCCCACAACACCCAGGCAGGCAGCGCGACGCAGAACAATCCGCCCAGGAGCAAGGAGAATGACCAGGAGAGCAGGACTTGTTCGTGCAGGCGCCGATGGCGTCGGGTGATTGGGCGATTCATGGGGTCTGGCGAAAGCCCGCCTGGCCAGATGGCAACCGCGGGCGACAGGGATCTGCGATTGTAGGCGGACTCGGCCCTGCCGCGTAGCGTGCGACGGGCTGGACCAAGGCGATAATGTGATTTTTTCCGCGGGAATTTCTGGCGATGGCGCAAACACTGCTTGTGACGGGCGGGGCCGGCTATATCGGCACGCACACGCTGGTGGAGCTGGTGGCCGCAGGCTGGCAGCCGCTGGTCTACGACAACTTCAGCAACGGCAGTCGTGAAGCGCTCGCGCGGGTGGCGCGCATCGTCGGGCGCGAGATCCCGTGCATCGAAGGCGATGTGCGCGATGGCGCGGCGCTCGACGCCGTGTTCGCGCAGTGTGCCAGCGCGGGAGCGCCAGTGACGTGCGTGCTCCACCTGGCGGCGTTGAAGGTGGTGGGCGAATCGATCGAGCAGCCGGTGCGCTACTACGACAACAACGTGCAGGGCACGCTGGTGTTGCTCGCCGCCATGGAGCGCGCCCGCGTGCGTCGCTTCGTCTTCAGCTCGTCGGCGAATGTGTATGGCGAGCCGGAGGCGCTGCCCTACACCGAAGGTCACCGCATCTCGCCCACGAATCCCTATGGTCGATCCAAGTCCATGGTGGAGACGGTGCTGCGCGACGTGGCCACGGCGGATCCGTCGTTCAGTGCCGTGGTGCTGCGCTACTTCAATCCGATCGGTGCGCACCCGAGCGGGCTCATCGGCGAGGATCCGCGGGGCGTGCCCGACAACATCTTCCCCTACATCACGCAGGTGGCGGTCGGCCAGCTCGCTGCGCTCTCGGTGTTCGGCGATGATTACCCGACGCCGGATGGCACTGGGATCCGCGATTACCTGCACATCGTCGATCTCGCGCGAGGGCACGTGAAGGCGGTCGAGTACGCCATGGCGCACCCCGGCTGGCTGGTGACGAATCTCGGCACGGGGCGGGGAACCAGCGTGCTCGAGCTCGTCGCCGCCTTCGAGAAGGCGAGTGGCCGGCCGGTGCCGTGCCGTATCGCGCCGCGCCGGGCTGGCGACATCGGCGAGGCGTGGGCGGATCCGTCGCTGGCCGCGCGCACGCTCGGCTGGACGGCGCAATACGACATCGACACGATGTGTGCCGACGGGTGGCGCTGGCAATCGGGCAACCCGGACGGCTATACGACGTCGGCATAGAGCCCGGCAGGGCACGACGCTTGCCGACAAGCCTGCGCCGCGGGCAGTCGGTTCGCGGTGGTCTGCCCATGGGCCCATGCCGGTGTTCGGCTCACGCAAGAAACGCTGAGCTGCAACGCGTCCGGAGCCGCCCACGCCGCAGGCGATCTGCTATCTTTATGTCACTGGAATATTCATCCAAGAAGGAGTCATGATGGGCAATTCCCAGAAGCCGGGCGCGCTTGCGATCGACATCGGTATTTCCGACAAGGATCGCGCGAAGGTCGCGGAAGAGTTGTCGCGGGTGCTGGCCGATTCCTACACGCTGTATTTGATGACGCACAACTTCCACTGGAACGTCACTGGCCCGATGTTCAACACGCTGCACACGATGTTCATGCAGCAGTACACCGATCTCTGGACCGCGCTGGACAGTATCGCCGAACGCATTCGCGCCCTGGGTCACTTCGCCCCGGGCACGTATCGCGAGTACGGCAAGCTGTCCTCGATCGCCGAGCCCAAGGACGTGCCGGAGGCCATGGAAATGGTGCGCCTGCTGACCAAGGGCAACGAGTCGGTCGCCAAGACCGCGCGCAATGCGTTCAAGGCGGCAGAAGAGGCCGGCGATCAGCCCACGGCGGATCTGCTCACGCAACGCCTGGATGTCCACGAGAAGACTGCCTGGATGCTGCGCAGCCTGCTGCAGTAATCGGTATTTGCGCCTTACCCCTTTCCGCCAGGAGACATCCCCATGCAATCGATTTTCCGCCGTCTGCCCGTCGCCGCCGCCATTGGTGCTGCCGTGCTCGTCCTGTCTGCACCCGCGCGTGCGGACATCACCATTGCCATCGCCGGGCCCATGACGGGGCCGCTCACCCAGTACGGGGACATGGTCAAGGAAGGGGTCAACACCTTCGTCGAGCAGATCAACGCCGCTGGCGGCGTGAACGGCGAGCAGCTGCGCGTCGTGACGCTGGACGACGGCTGCGAGCCGAAGCAGGCGCCCGTGGTGGCCAACCGTGTGGTCAACGAGAAGATCGGTTTCGTGATCGGTCACGTGTGCTCGGGCGCCACCATCGCCGCGGCCGACATCTATGACGACGCTGGCGTCGTCATGGTCTCGCCCTCGGCCACGTCGCCCGCGCTGACGGACGGCAAGAACTACGAGACGATCTTCCGCACCATCGGCCGCGACGATCAACAAGGCCCGGCCGCCGCGCAGTTCATCATCGACTCGGTCAAGCCGAAGAAGGTTGCCGTACTGCACGACAAGCAGTCGTACGGCCAGGGTATTGCCAGCTCGGTGCGCGACAACCTGCAGAAGGCCAACATCGACGTGGCGCTCTTCGAAGGCATCAACGCCGGCGACAGCGACTACTCGGCCGTGATCACCAAGCTGCGCTCGATGGGCGTGGACTTCGTCTACTACGGTGGCTACCACCCCGAAATGGGTCTGCTGCTGCGCCAGGCCAACGAACAGGGCCTGAAGGTCAAGTTCATGGGTCCGGAAGGCGTGGGCAACAACGACATCAACGCCATCGCCGGCAAGGCCGCCGACGGCATGCTGGTGACGCTGCCCGCGGACTTCTCGCAGGATCCGAAGAACGCCGAGCTGGTCAAGGCCTTCAAGGACAAGAACCGCGATCCGTCCGGTGCCTTCCAGATGACGTCCTACGTGGCCGCCAAGGTCATCGCCGACGCCATCGTCGGCGCCAAGAGCAAGGACCCGGTGAAGGTCGCGGAGTACATGCACGCCAACGCGTTCCAGACGCCCATCGGCGAGGTGAAGTTCGCCAAGTCGGGTGACCTGGAGAAGTTCGAGTTCGACGTGTTCGAATGGGCCTCGGACGGCACGAAGAAGTCCGTGAAGTAAGCTTCAGCGTCTTGTGTCACCGGAAAAAGGCGATTCGTCGCCTTTTTCCGTTTCTGGAACTCGATCATGTCCACTGCCGCCGCCAGCCGGCTCTCCCTCTACATCCGCCTGGTCCGTCTGGACAAGCCCATCGGCATCCTCCTGCTGCTCTGGCCCACGCTCACGGCGGTCTGGATCGCGGCAGACGGGCGACCCGAGCCGCACATCGTTTTCATCTTCGTGGTGGGCACGGTGCTCATGCGCTCGGCGGGCTGCGCGATCAACGATTACTTCGACCGAGATTTCGACAAGCACGTCGAGCGCACGCAGGCGCGCGTGCTCACGACGGGGCTGATCTCGCCGCGCGAGGCGCTGGCCGTCGCCGGCACGCTCGCGCTCGTCTCTGCGCTGCTCGTCCTGCCCTTGAACGGCTTGACCTGGGCGCTTGCCTGCGTGGCGCTCTTCGTGGCGATCACCTATCCGCTCCTGAAGCGGGTGTTCGCCATTCCCCAGGCCTACCTGGGCGTGGCCTTCGGATTCGGCATTCCCATGGCCTTCGCCGCCGTCCAGGGCGTCGTGCCCTGGCAGGCCTGGGTGCTGTTGCTCGCCAACGTGGCGTGGGCGGTGGCCTACGACACCGAGTACGCGATGGTGGATCGCGAGGACGACCTGAAGCTCGGCCTGCGCACCTCGGCCATCACGTTCGGCCAGTGGGACGTCGCCATCGTGGCGATCTGCTATGCCGTGACGCTGCTGCTGATGGCCGTGGCGGGCGTCGGGTTGGAACTCGGCTTTGCGTATTACGCAGGCCTGGTCGTGGCGGGGGCGATCGCCGTGCGTCACATCGGCTGGATCCGCACACGTGATCGCGGCGCGTGTTTCCGCGCCTTCCTGCACAACACCTGGTTCGGCTTCGCCGTTTTCGCGGGCGCGGCGGTGGCCACGAGCTTGCGCTGAGCTCCTGGCGGTAACAAAGTCGCGTTTGCCGCCGGTTTTTGCCCCGACATACAATCCGCGGCATGACGAAACACCATTCCATTGCATTCATCGGCGGCGGCAACATGGCCGCCGCGCTGGCGAGCGGGCTGGCCGACCGGGTCGTGCCCGCGAGCCAGATCCACGTGCTGGAGATCAACGAGAGCGCGCACGCCGAGTGGCAGGCTCGCGGTGTCACGGTGTCGGCCCAGGCCGACGAGCGCCTGGCGGCCTGCGACGTGTGGATCTATGCGGTCAAGCCGCAGGTCATGCGCGAGGTGGTGGCACAGACGCGTCCCTGGTTGCGTGAGACCCTGGTGATCAGCGTCGCGGCGGGGATCCGGGGCGACACGCTCGCCGGCTGGCTCGGTGGCGAAGGCGCGCCCTGGGCGCGTGTCGTGCGCTGCATGCCCAATACGCCGGCCCTGATCGGCGCCGGTGCGAGCGGCCTGGCCGCGTTGCCCTCCGTGACCGAGGCGGACAGGGCGCTGGCCGAGTCTCTGTTGCGGGCGGTGGGTGAGGTCACCTGGGTCGCCGACGACGTGGCGCTCGATGCGGTCACCGCCCTGTCGGGCAGTGGCCCTGCCTATGTCTTCCTTTTCCTGCAGGCGATGATCGACGGCGGCCAGGCGCTGGGCCTGTCGGCCGAGCAGTCGCGCTCTCTGGCGCTCGCCACGTTCGCCGGGGCCACCCGACTCGCGGCGGAGTCTCCGGAATCGCCGGCCACGTTGCGCGAGCGCGTCACCTCCAAGGGGGGCACCACCGCAGCGGCACTCGCGGTCATGCAGTCGCGCGACATGCCCGCCATCGTGGCCGACGCGATGCGGGCGGCAGCGGCCAGGGCCCAGGCCATGGGCCAGGAGTTTGCCGGCTGAGCGTGTTCGGGTGGGGCGGTGCCGTGCCGGGTTGAACCCGAGCCGCGCCGTTCTGTCCATCCGGGCGGACGCGCGTTGACGACTGGGCGTGCGTCCGCCTAAGTTTCCCTGTGGGCCTGCGGCAACTCCGCGGCGTTCTCAGGCTGTGTCCCGCGGCACGGCGGACACGATCCGCCCTGTCGTCCAACCCCTCTCGCGAGTCACCATGGATTTATTCCTCCAGCAGGTCTTCAATGGACTGAGCCTGGGCGCCATCTACGCGCTCATCGCGATCGGCTACACGATGGTGTACGGCATCATCGGCATGATCAACTTCGCCCACGGCGAGGTCTACATGATCGGCGCCTACACCGGCCTGGTCGCGCTGACGGCGGTCGGGGTGGGCAGTGGCCTGCCGCTGCCGCTGCTCCTGGCGGTCATGCTCGTCATCGCCGTGGCTGTCACCGGCTGTTATGGCTTTGCCATCGAGCGTGTGGCCTATCGTCCCGTGCGGGGCGGGCCGCGTCTCGTGGCGCTGATCTCCGCGATCGGCATGTCGATCTTCCTGCAGAACTGGGTGGCTCTCGGGCAGGGGGCGCGTGATGCCGCCGTGCCGTATCTGGTGTCGGGCGCGGCGAGCGTCGAGTTCGCCACGGGCTTCGTCGTGACAGCGCCGTACTCACGCATCCTCATCATCGTGGTTACCGTCGTGCTGATGATCGCGCTCACGCTCTTCATCCGCTATTCGCGCATGGGCCGGGCCTGCCGCGCGTGTGCGCAGGATCTGCGCATGGCCAATCTGCTTGGCATCGACACGAACCGGGTGATCTCCTTCACCTTCGTGCTGGGCGCCATGCTGGCTGCCGTGGGTGGCGTGCTGATCGCGCTGTCGGTCGGCAAGCTCAATCCCTTCATCGGCTTTCTCGCTGGCATCAAGGCCTTCACGGCCGCCGTGCTGGGCGGCATCGGCAGCATCCCGGGCGCCATGCTGGGCGGCGTGCTGCTGGGCCTGGCAGAGACCTTCGCCGCAGGGTATCTGTCGTCGCAGTACAAGGACATCGTCGCCTTCGCGCTGCTGGTGCTGATTCTGCTGTTCCGGCCCACAGGCCTGCTCGGCAAGCCGGAAGTGGAGAAAGTCTGATGGCCGGGCAACTCAAGTCAGCGTCGATCGCGGCGCTCGTGACTGCCGTGCTGGTCGCACCCGTGTTCGGGCTGCGCATCATGCGCGACGGCTTCAACAACATCCTCGAGACGGACTGGCCCTTCGTGCTGCTGTCGGCCGCGGTGGTGTTCGTCTTCCAGATGGTGCGCCCGCTCCTCTCGCGCGGCACTGCCAGGCTCAAGCTGCCGGTGCTGCCGCCGCTGCGCGCGTCCCAGCACAAGTGGATCACGCTGTTCGTCCTCGCTGCACTGCTCGTCTGGCCGTTCTTTGGCACGCGCGGGGCGGTCGATCTGGCCACGCTGGTGCTCATCTACGTGATGCTGGGCCTGGGCCTGAACATCGTGGTGGGCTTTGCGGGGCTGCTGGATCTGGGCTTCGTGGGCTTTTATGCCGTCGGCGCCTACACCTACGCGCTGCTCTACCAGTTCGCGGGCTTCGGCTTCTGGGAAGCGCTGCCGCTCGCGGGTGCGATGGCTGCGCTCTTCGGCTTCATCCTGGGCTTTCCCGTGCTGCGTCTGCGCGGCGATTACCTCGCCATCGTGACGCTGGGCTTCGGCGAGATTATCCGCCTCCTGCTCATCAACCTGACTTCGATCACGAATGGCCCGGACGGGATCTCCGGCATTCCCAAGCCGACGGTGTTCGGCCTGGAGATGACGCGCCGCGCGCGCGGCGACGACGTGACCTTCCATCAGTTCATGGGGTGGGATTTCGATGGGTCGCACATCGTCATCTATCTCTACCTGATGGCGCTCGCGCTGGCGGTCGTGACGCTGTACGTATCCAACCGGCTCATGCGCATGCCTGTCGGGCGTGCCTGGGAAGCCTTGCGCGAGGACGAGATCGCCTCGCGTTCGCTGGGTCTGAATCCCACACGCATCAAACTGTCGGCGTTCACGCTGGGAGCCATGTTCGCGGGCTTCGGCGGCGCCTTCTTCGCGGCGCGCCAGGGCCTGGTCAATCCGGAATCCTTCACCTTCATCGAATCGGCGCTGATCCTCGCGATCGTGGTGCTGGGCGGCATGGGCTCGCAGCTCGGGGTGATCCTGGCGGCGGTGTTCCTCACCGTGCTGCCCGAGCTCGCGCGCCAGTTCGCCGAGTACCGCATGTTGCTCTTCGGTCTGGTGATGGTGTTGATGATGGCGTGGCGCCCGCAGGGGCTCTTGCCCATGCGCCGTCCGCATGTGGAGTTGAAGGTATGAGCGCGGATCCCAGAACGATTGCCTCGGCGGGCGACGACGCGTTGCTCACGGTTGACGCGCTCAGCATGCGCTTTGGCGGCCTCCTCGCCGTGGACAACGTCGCCTTTGCCGTGCAGCGCGACGAAGTGTTCGCCATCATCGGCCCCAACGGGGCGGGCAAGACCACCGTGTTCAACTGCGTGGGCGGTTTCTACAAGCCCACCAGCGGACGCATCGTGATGGGCGGCGAATCGATTGCCGGCCTGCCGAGCCACAAGGTGGCCGGCTACGGGCTCGTGCGCACCTTCCAGAACGTGCGGCTCTTCAAACAGCTCACCGTGCTCGAGAACCTGCTGGTTGCCCAGCACCGCCGCGTCGATACGCGGCTCTGGTCCGGGTTGCTCTCGACCAAGGGCTATCGGCGCAGCGAGCAGGAAGCGCAGGATCGTGCCGTGGTGTGGTTAAAGCGCATGGGCCTCATCGAATTCGCCAACCGTGAAGCCGGCACGCTCGCCTATGGTCACCAGCGTCGTCTGGAGATCGCGCGCTGCATGGTGACCGAGCCGCGGCTCCTGATGCTGGACGAGCCCGCGGCGGGTTTGAATCCGCAGGAAAAGCGCGAGCTGAGCGAACTCATCGATGAACTGCGCCGCGAGTTCGGCGTGGCGGTGCTGCTCATCGAGCACGACATGAGTCTGGTGATGGGCATTTCCGATCGCATCCTGGTGATGGAGCACGGCCGTCCCATCATGACGGGCACGCCGGAGGCGGTACGCACCGATCCGCGTGTCATCAAGGCCTACCTGGGAGAAGCATGATGCTGCAATTGCGTGGCGTTCATACGCATTACGGCGCCATCGAGGCCTTGTGCGGTGTGTCGATCGATGTGAATCAGGGCGAGATCGTCACCCTGATCGGGGCCAATGGGGCCGGCAAGACGACGCTGCTCATGACGGTGTGCGGCTCGCCGCGCGCCACCGAAGGGCAGATCCTCTTCGAGGGCCGCGACATCGCGAAGCTGCCCACGCACGAGATCATGCGCAGCGGCATTGCGCTCTCGCCCGAGGGGCGGCGCGTGTTCCCGGACCTGTCCGTGACGGAGAACCTCCAGATGGGGGGCTTCTTCCAGAACGCCCGGGCGGTGGAAGAAGGCATCGAACACGTGTATTCGCTCTTTCCGCGCCTGAAGGAGCGCGCGGGGCAACGCGCAGGCACCATGTCGGGCGGGGAGCAGCAGATGCTTGCCATTGGCCGCGCGCTGATGACCCGGCCGCGTCTGTTGCTGCTGGACGAGCCCACGCTGGGGCTCGCCCCCATGATCATCGCGCAGATCTTCGAGATCATCCGCACGATCCGCGAAGAAGGCGTGACCGTGTTCCTCGTCGAGCAGAATGCCCACAAGGCGCTGCAGGTGGCCGACCGGGGCTATGTGCTGGAGAATGGCAAGGTCGTGTTGTCCGATACCGGACAGAATCTGCTCGGGACCGAGGCCGTGCAGCGTGCCTACCTGGGCGGCTGATTACGTCGGCACGCTCAGGTCCAGCGCCGGCCCGGCTGGCACCACGCCGGTCGGGTTGATCTCCGTGTGGCTCTCGTAATAGTGGCCCTTGATGTGCTGGAAATTGACCGTGTCGGCCACGCCCGGCACCTGGTAGAGGCGGCGCGTGTAGGCCCATAGCCGCGGGTAGTCCACGATCCGTCGCACGTTGCACTTGAAGTGGCCGTGATACACCGCATCGAACCGGATGAGGGTGGTGAAGGCCCGCCAGTCGGCCTCGGTGAGCACCTCGCCGCACAGGTAGGGGTGGGTCGCCAAGCGGGATTCCAGCCAGTCCAGCGTGTCGAATACCGGGCCCACCGCCTCTTCGTACGCAGCTTGCGTGGTGGCGAAGCCAGCCTTGTAGACACCGTTGTTGAGCGTGTCGTAGACACGGGCGTTCACGGCGTCGATCTCTTCACGCAAGCCGGCGGGATAGAAGTCGCCCGGCCTCGCCCCCACGCCGTCGAAGGCGCTATTGAACATGCGGATGATGTCCGCCGATTCGTTGCTGACGATGGTGTTGCGCTGGGTGTCCCAGAGCACGGGCACGGTGGCGCGCCCGCTGTAGCGGGCGTCGGCGCGGGTATACACCTCATGCATGGCGCGCGCGCCGTGCAGCGGATCCGGCACGACACCAGGGCCTTCGTTGAACGTCCAGCCGTGTTCGCGCATCAGCCAGTGGGTGACGCTCACGGGGATCATGCCGGCGAGGCCCTTGAGCTGCCGGAAGATGAGGGTGCGGTGGGCCCAGGGGCACGCGAGGCTCACGTACAGACGATAGCGGCCTGGCTCGGCGCGAAATCCGCTGTCGCCTGTCGGCCCGGCGCTGCCATCGGACGTCACCCAATGCCGGAACGCCGCATCCTTGCGCACGAAGCGGCCATCGCCGTTGTTGGCGTTGACGGGGGTGTCGGCGTGCCAGTGTCCATCGATGAGAATGCCCAAGATCCGGTCTCCTGAAAAATCGGCCCGCCGCCACAGGGGCGGGGCGGGCAGGGGCCTCGCCAACGCGAGGCCGGTGGGGGCGTCAGAACTGTCCGGCCTGGTAATCGCGCATCGCCTGCACGAGCTCGTCGCGCGTGTTCATGACGAAGGGGCCGGCTCGCGCCACGGGCTCGCCCAGCGGTTGGGCCGCGAGGAGCAGAAAGCGCACCGCCGCGTCCGTGGCCATCACCTCGACGCGGTCGCCGTCGCCCAGCACGGCCAGGGTGTCCGGGCCACAGGCCTGGTCTCGCCCCTGCGTGTTGCGCAGCATCAGCGTGCCCTCGATAGGCACCAGCATCACATGGTGACCGGGCGGCACGGCTTCCTCGAAGCGTGCGGCTGCGGGCAGATGCACGTCGAGCATGCGGGCCTCGGTGGCAGGATCCTGCACCGGGCCGGACGTGCCCTGTGCCGACATGCCTGCCACGACACGCACTAGCGCGCCGCCGTCACGCGCCTCTTCCGGGAAGTCTTCCGGGGCGAACTCCTGATAGGCCGGCTCGCTCATCTTGTCGCGCGCGGGCAGGTTCAGCCACAGCTGGAAGCCCGACAGCAGGCCGTCTTCCTGCTCCGGCATCTCCGAATGGATGAGGCCGCGGCCGGCACGCATCCACTGCACGCCACCCGGCCCGATCACGCCGCCATGGCCGTGGTTGTCCCAATGCCGCATGCGACCAGCGAGCATGTAGGTGACTGTCTGGAAGCCGCGGTGCGGGTGATCGGGAAAGCCCGCGGCGTAGTCACCGGGCACGTCCGAGTGGAAGCGATCCAGCATCAGGAACGGATCGAACTCGGGTAGCGCCGGCGTGCCGAGCAGGCGAGTGAGGCGCACCCCGGCGCCGTCGGAGGCGGCCATGCCGGGGATCCGGCGGACCAGGGGGCGTGGCGTGAGCGTCGAGGCAGTCATGCGCATTTCTCTCGGAACGGGGAAGGGGGAACGGCAATCAGCACGGCACGATTGCCCGGTCACTCGGGTGATCGGGCAGGCAGCGTCACGCCGCGCCGTCGAGCGAGCCGACGTATGCCCCGTCTGGCGATGGGGCATAAGGGCTGGGGTTCAGCTCTGGCGGCCGCGCACCTGGGCTGCGGTGAATTCGGCCACGTGACGGCCCTGGAAACGGGCACCGTCGAGCTCGTTGGCGCTGGGCTGGCGCGAGCCGTCGCCAGCCGCGAGCGTGGTGGCGCCGTACGGGGTGCCGCCGGTGATCTCGTCCATGCGCGTCTGGCCCTGGAAGGAATAGGGCAGGCCCAGAATCGCCATGCCGTGGTGCAGCAGCACGGTATGGAAGCTCAGAATCGTCGATTCCTGGCCGCCGTGTTGCGTCGCGGTGGAGGCGAACACGCTGCCGATCTTGCCGACCAGCGCGCCGCGCGCCCACAGGCCGCCCGTCTGGTCGAGAAAGTTCTTCATTTGCGACGCCATGTTGCCGTAGCGCGTGGGCGTGCCGAAGATGATGGCGTCGTAGTCGGCGAGCTCGGACGGTTGGGCAATGGGCGCCGGCTGGTCGAGCTTGTAGTGCGAATTGCGCGCGACTTCCTCGGGCACGAGTTCCGGGACGCGTTTGACGTCGACCTGCACGCCGTCGACGCCGCGCGCGCCTTCGGCCACGGCATGGGCGAGCTGCTCGACATGGCCATAGGTGGAGTAGTACACAACGAGGATCTTGGGCATGAGATGTCCTGAACGTCAGTGAGGGAAGGCTTACTGTAGCGAGGTGCGTACCTAGCGGCTAGGGGTTGCAGGACAGCATCACTGTTCGGTATGGTCGAACAATGAGACCGACGATCGATGAACTCGACGCCTTCGTCCAGGTGGTGGAGGCAGGCTCCTTCACGGCGGCGGCGCGGCGCATGGGAACGGCCAAATCCGTGCTGAGTGAACGGCTGGCCGGGCTGGAGGCGCGCCTGGGCGTGACCTTGCTGCGTCGTACGACGCGCTCCATGGTGCTCACCGAGGCGGGCACAGGCTTCTACGAGGACGCACGGGATATCCTGGCGCGCCTGGAGGCCGCGGGTGCCCAGGCGGCCGACGTTGGCGGCGGTATCGGCCTGCAAGGCGCTTTGCGCCTTGCCGCGCCGTTGAGCTTCGGCGCGTCGCACCTGGGTGGGCTGCTCATGCCGTTCCTCCAGGCCCATCCGGGGCTCTCCTGCCAGATCGAGCTCGACGACCGGACGGTCGACCTGGTCGAGGGGCGGTTCGACCTGGCGTTGCGTATCGGACGGCTTCCGGATTCGCGTCTGGTGGCGCGGCGGCTCGGGGAGACGCGGCGCGTGGTGTGTGCCAGCCCCGCCTACCTCGAACGGCGTGGCACGCCCAGCACGCCCGACGACGTGCGCCACCACGACACCGTCGGGTATTCGCACACCACTGCGGCCCGGCTGTGGAGTTTCATCGACTCTGAGGGTCGGGAGGTGACGGCGCCGGTCGCGCGCCCGCGCGTGGTCGCGAACAACGGCGACTTGATCCGCGAGGCGGCCGTGGCCGGTCTCGGCCTGGTGGTGCTGCCGCATTTCATCGTCGCCGAGGCGCTGTCGCGCGGCGCGCTGGTCGAGGTGCTGGCCGACGCCGTGCCGGCGCCTGAGCCCATCCATGCGGTGTACCTGCCGGAGCGTCACCTGCCGCCCAAGACCCGGGCGCTCATCGATCATCTGGTCACCGTCTTCACGGGGCGCGCCTGGTAGGCCGGTGACGAGGACTCGGAAACCTTCGGTTGCCAGGGCATGAAATCTGCTTCCTCAGCTCGACAATGAGAAGAGGAGGAAGACGCGATGGCAGAGCTCACCTTTCGGCAGAAGTGGCTGTCCCGACCTTTGTATCGCTGGGCGCAGAAAGCCTTGCCCGCGATGTCCGAGACCGAGCGCGAGGCGATCCAGGCCGGTGACACGTGGTGGGATGCGCAACTCTTCACGGGCCGGCCGGACTGGGACAGCCTGCTGCAGACGCCGCCCGCGCGACTCACGGCCGCCGAGCAGGCCTTCCTCGACGGGCCGGTGCAGACGCTGTGCGGCATGCTGGACGACTGGCGCATCCATTGGCAGGACCATGATCTGCCGCCCGAGGTGTGGCGCTACGTTCGCGAGCAGAAATTCTTCGGCATGATCATCCCGCGCCATTATGGCGGCCTGGGCTTCTCGGCCTTCGCGCATTCGGAGATCGTGCGCTACATCTCCAGCCGCAGCGGCACGGCGGCCGTGACCGTCATGGTGCCCAACTCGCTCGGCCCGGGCGAACTGTTGATGCTCTTCGGCACGGACGAACAGCGCGAGCGCTGGCTGCCGCGCCTGGCCGACGGACGTGACATCCCGTGCTTCGGCCTGACGAGTGCGGACGCGGGATCTGACGCTGCCGGCATGACCGATACCGGGGTGGTGTGTCGTGGTCAGTGGGAAGGGCGCGACGTGGTCGGCCTGCGGCTGAACTGGGACAAGCGCTACATCACCCTCGGGCCGGTCGCCACGGTGCTAGGGGTGGCGTTCAAGCTCACGGATCCGGATGGCATCCTGGGCGGAGAGCGCGACCGCGGGATCACCTTGGCGCTGGTGTCGGCGGACACGCCTGGCGTCACCACGGGCGAGCGACACCTGCCGTCCATGCAGTTCTTTCAGAACGGCCCGATCCGCGGGCGTGACGTGTTCGTACCGCTGGATGCGATCATCGGCGGCGAACCGATGATCGGGCAGGGCTGGCGCATGTTGATGACGGCCCTGTCGGCAGGGCGGGGTATCTCGCTGCCGTCATTGTCGTCGGCGGCCACGGCCTTGACCGCGCACACCACCGGAGCCTACGCCCGCGTGCGTGAGCAGTTCGGCCTGCCCATCGGCAAATTCGAGGGCGTGCAGGAGAAGCTCGGTGCGCTCGCGGCCAATGCCTACGTGGTGGACGCGGGCCGGCGCATGACGTGCGCCGCATTGGATGCTGGGCACAAGCCCTCGGTGATCTCGGCCATCATGAAGTATCACGCCACCGAGCGCATGCGGGAGTCGGTGAACCATGCGATGGACGTGCATGCCGGCAAGGCCGTCATCGACGGCCCGTCGAACTATCTCGGCTCGCTCTACCGCGCCGTGCCGGTGGGCATCACGGTCGAGGGCGCGAACATCCTCACCCGCAACCTGATCGTGTTCGGCCAGGGGGCCATTCGCTGCCATCCGTATCTGATGGACGAAATGCAGGCGCTGGCCGATACGGACAAAGCGCGCGGTCTGCAGGCGTTCGACGAAGTCTTCTGGCGGCACATCGGGCATACCGCGGGCAATACCGTGCGGGCCTGGTGGCACAGCTGGACGGGCGGCATCTTCGCGCGCGCGGGCCGGGCCGGAAAGGCGCGGCCGCACCTGCGGCAGCTCACCCGCTACAGCGCGGTGTTCGCCGTGACGGCCGACGTGTGCCTGGGCTCGCTCGGCGGCGCGTTGAAGCGCAAGGAGATGCTCTCGGCGCGGCTGGGCGACGTGCTCTCGGAACTGTATCTGCTGTCTGCCGCCGTCAAGCGCTGGCACGACGAGGGCCGGGAAGCGGCTGACCTGCCCTTGCTCGATCTGTCGATGGCGCGTGGCCTGGCTACGCTCGAGGCGCGGCTGGACGAGGTCTATGCGAATCTGCCGAATCGACCGCTGGGGTGGATGCTGCGCTTCCTGATGCTGCCGCTGGGGCGGCGTCACACCGGGCCATCTGACGCCCTGGTGCAACGCTGCGCGGAGCTTCTGCTCACGCGGTCGCCGACGCGGGACCGGCTGGTGGCAGGCCTGGCGCGTGGGCGGCCAGGCGATGGGCTGGCGACGCTCGAGAGCGCATTCGCGCAGGTGGAGGCCGTGGCGCCGCTCGTGGACCGACTGCGCAAGGCCGGAGGCCTGGATCTGGAGACGGCCGCGCGCGGGGGATGCTCGACGCCGCGGAGTGGGCCCGGATGCAGCAGGCCCAGGAGGCCGTGGCGGCCGTGGTCGCCGTCGATACGTTCGCGCCGGGGGCGTTGGAAGGCCAAGCGGAAGGCCAGGGTGGGCGGGGGGCGGAGGCGCCGCGGGCGTCCGGCGAGCCGCCTGTCGAGGGCAGCGACGCGGACGCCGTGTTCCCAGGGGATGCCTGGGATCAGAAGAAGACGTAACGCAGCACGAAGAGCAGCGAGACGATCCACATGGCCGGGTGCACCTCGCGCGCGCGTCCGGTCAGAAGCTTCAACACGGTGTAGCTGATGAAGCCAAAGGCAAGACCGGTGGCGATGGAGTACGTGAATGGCATGGCCAGCGCCGTGAGGGCGGCCGGCGTGGCTTCCGTCACGTCATCCCAATCGATGTCGATCAGCTCGCGCATCATCAGGCCGGCCACATAGAGCAGCGCGGGGGCGGTGGCATAGGCCGGCACCGAGCCCGCCAGCGGCGAGACGAACAGGGCGGCCAGGAACAGCAGCGCGATGACGAGCGCGGTGAGGCCCGTGCGCCCGCCCGCCTGCACGCCCGAGGCGCTCTCGACGTACGCCGTGGTGCTGCTGGTGCCCAGCATGGAGCCGCCGACGATAGCCGTGCTGTCCGCGAGCAGGGCGCGGCCCAGGCGGCTCTTGGGGCCTTCGAGCGGCAGGTTGGCGCGCTTGGCCACGCCCATGAGCGTGCCCGTGGCGTCGAACACTTCCACCAGCACGAACACCAGGATCACCTGGATGAAGCCCGCGTGCAGGATGCCCGCGATGTCCAGCTGCATGAACGTGGGCATGAGGCTGGGCGGCGCGGAGAACACGCCGGCGAATTCGTTGATGCCGAGCAGCATGCTCAGGACCGTGACGACGAGGATGCCGATCAGGATGGCGCCGCGCACTTTCAGGGCGTCCAGCGCCGCGATGACGAAAAAGCCCAGCATCGCGAGGAGGGGGGGCGCCGTGTGCAGGTCGCCCAGCGTGACCTTGGTGGCCGGGCTCGCGACGACGATGCCGGCGCTGCTCAGGGCGATGATGGCCAGAAAGAGCCCGATACCGGCCGCGATGGCGCTGCGCAAGGACTTTGGAATGCCGGCGATCAGCCAGCGGCGTATCCCGGTGAGCGTGAGCACGACGAAGATGATGCCGGAGATGAAGACTGCGCCCAGCGCCTGTTGCCAGGTGAAGCCCATGGCAGCGACGACGGTGAAGGCGAAGAACGCATTCAGGCCCATCCCGGGCGCCATGCCCACGGGCCAGTTGGCCACGAGGGCCATCACGAGCGAGCCCAGCGCGGCGGCCAGGCAGGTGGCCACGAACACGGCATTGCGGTCCATCCCCGTGCTGGACAGGATGTCCGGGTTCACGAAGATGATGTAGGACATGGTGAGGAAGGTGGTGATCCCCGCCATAATTTCGGTGCGCACGGACGTGCCGTGTTCACGCAGCTTGAAGAGTCGTTCCAGCATGAGCTCTGCCTGAAGAGAGAGAAAAAGGTGGACAGCCGGCGGGCCGATGGCGTCGAGCGCGCGAAGCCGGGGGGCCGGTTGTACACTGCGCCCATGATTATTCTTGGATTTGAAAGCTCGTGTGACGAAACCGGGGTGGCCGTGGTGCATACGCAACGCGGCCTTCTTGCACACGCGCTCCACAGCCAGGTCGCCATGCACGAGGATTACGGCGGCGTGGTCCCCGAACTCGCCTCACGGGATCACGTGCGGCGGGTGCTTCCGCTCACCCGTGAGGTGTTGGGCGAGGCAGGCCTCACGCTGGACGAGGTCGGCGCCGTGGCGTACACGGCCGGGCCCGGGCTGGCGGGGGCCTTGCTCGTTGGCGCGAGCGTGGCGCGGGCCATCGCATGGACGCGGGATCTGCCCGCGATTCCGATCCATCACCTGGAAGGGCATTTGCTCTCGCCGCTGCTCGCGGATCCGCGTCCGGATTTCCCGTTCATCGCCTTGCTGGTGTCGGGCGGCCACACGCAGCTCATGCGGGTGGACGGCGTCGGCCAGTACACCCTGCTGGGCGAAACCCTGGACGATGCGGCGGGCGAGGCCTTCGACAAGACGGCGAAGCTGCTCGGCCTGGGCTACCCCGGTGGGCCGGCGCTGGCACGGCTGGCCGAACAAGGCGACCCTGACCGCATCGAGTTGCCTCGACCCAAGCTGCACAGCGGTGATCTCGACTTCAGCTTCAGCGGCCTGAAGACAGCGGTGATGACGCGCCAGCGCCAAATGCAGGCGGCAACGGGTGAGATCACCGAGGCCCAGCGCGCGGATCTCGCGGCGGCCACACAGGCGGCGATTGTCGACGTGCTCGTCGCCAAGTCGCTGCGTGCGCTGAAGGAGACCGGCTTGCGCCGGTTGGTGGTGGCGGGCGGCGTCGGGGCCAACCTGCGCCTGCGCGAGCGGCTGGCCCGTGGCCTGCGCGGTCTGAAGGCCCAGGCCTATTTTCCGCCGCTGGCGTTGTGTACGGACAACGGTGCCATGATCGCCTTTGCCGCGGCCATGCGTGTGCAGGCCGGGTTGGTCGATCTCACGACGGCGGATGCCGGCTTCACCGTGCGGCCTCGCTGGCCGCTCTCGGCTTAGTCTGCGGCCGCCTCAGGATTTGCGCGGGCGCGCCGTCGGGGCGGGGCTCGCCTTGCCCGCGGCCTTGGTCTTGCCCTGGCCGATCCGCGGCTCCTTGCCGGCCATGAGGCGCTCGATGTTGGCCCAGTGGCGGTAGATGAGCAAGAGGCTGATCAGCGCGATCGCCGTGCCGATGCGGCCATGGGCCACCCAGGCCACGCCGCCGCCGAAGACATAGAAGAGCGGCGCGAAGAGAGCCGCGCAGATCGCGGCCAGCGACGAGATGCGCAGAAAGATCGCGATGATGAGCCAGGTCGCGACCGTGGCCAGGGCGAGCCACGGCTGCACCGCGAAGAGTACGCCGAGGGCGGTGGCGACGCCCTTGCCGCCGCGAAAGCGCAGGAACACCGGATACAGGTGACCGAGAAACACGGCCACCATGACGAACGGCACGATGTCACCGCCCGGATGCGCGCCAAAGCGTTGCGCGAGCCACACGGCGAACCAGCCTTTGGCCGCGTCGCCCAAGAGCGTGAGGGCCGCGGCGCCTTGCTGCCTGAGCGCAGCACATTGGTGGCACCCGGGTTGCCCGAACCGTAGGTGCGGGGATCCTGCAGGCGCATCGCGCGGCTCACGATCACCGCGAACGGCACTGAGCCCAGAAGATAGGCAGCCAGCACGGCACCCACGAGCAGGACGGGAAAAGGCAGGCTGGACACGGTCTGGATCATGGCGCGGGGCGAATGGCAAGGGCGGCTAGGATACACCGGGGTCGGGCCCTGGCGGAATGCGGACTCGCCCGAGGTGGGGTAGGGTGGCGCAGATATCGAATAGAATTCTTACCTTTGGTCGTGGGGTTGCCGTGCTGATTCTTGTTGCCAACGACGATGGATATGCCGCGCCGGGCCTGCAGGCGTTGGTCGATGCCATCGCTCCGCTCGCCGAGCTCGTCGTGATCGCGCCCGAGGTGAACCACAGCGGCGCGTCGAACTCGCTCACGCTCAATCGTCCGCTCTCGGTCCACCAGGCAGCCAACGGGTTTCGCTACATCAACGGCACACCGTCCGACTGCGTCCACGTCGCACTCACCGGCATGCTGGACCGGCGCCCGGATCTCATCGTGTCCGGCATCAACAACGGCCAGAACATGGGTGAGGACACGCTGTATTCCGGCACCGTGGCTGCCGCCGCCGAAGGCTATCTCTTCGGCATTCCGTCGATCGCCTTCTCGCTGGAAGAAAAGGGCTGGGGGCACCTGGATGCGGCCGCCCGCGTGGCGCGCGAGGTGGTCGAGCGCGCCATCGCCCATCCGCTGCCCGCGCCCACGCTGTTGAACGTGAACATCCCCAGCCGCCCGTACGCCGAACTCACCGGCACGCGCGTCACGCGCCTGGGCAAGCGCCACCCGTCCGAGCCCGTGGCCCGTTCCACGTCGCCCTTCGGCGACGAGATCTTCTGGATCGGCCGGCCGGCAAGGTGGACGACAACACGGAGGGCACGGATTTTCACGCCGTCGCCCAGGGTGCGGTGTCTGTCACGCCGCTGCGCCTGGATCTCACGCGTGGCGAACAGATTCCCATGCTGCGCGCATGGGTCGAGACGGCCTGACAGGGCCAGGGCTTACGACAAGGCATGCACGACGGTCGCAAACCCAGGAATGGCGCCACTGCCGCCAACAGCAACACGCGGCTGTCCACCGGGCTCACGCCACGGACAGCCCAGCGTCCGGCCGCCTCCGCCATGCTGCCCCGGCCCACCAACAGCAACACCCGCATGAATCTCGGTCCGGGCCGGCCGCTGGTCGGTCCGAACGACAAGGCATGGCCGGTGGCGAGCCGCGCCCCCGACATCGCCGACAGCCGGCGTCGCGAGCAGATGGTGCAGCGCCTGCTGGAAGATGGCATCACGGACCGTCTCGTGCTCGAAGCCATGCGCCGCATGCCGCGGCACGCCTTCGTGGACGAGGCGCTGGCGAGCCGGGCGTATGACAATGCCGCGTTGCCGATCGGACATGGGCAGACCATTTCCCAACCGCGCATCGTCGCGCACATGATCCAGACCGCGCGTCAGGGTCGTGAACTCCACCGCGTTCTGGAGGTCGGAACCGGCTGCGGGTATCAGGCCGCCGTCCTGGCCGGCGTGGCGCGAGAGGTCTTCAGCGTCGAGCGCGTGCGGCCTTTGCACGAACAGGCGGTGCAACGCCTGCGCGCCTTGCGCCTGCCGCAGGTGCGCCTGATCCTCGGCGACGGCACCCTTGGTCTGCCGGCGTTTGCGCCCTTCGATGCGATCGTGGTGGCGGCTGCGGGTCTGGCCGTACCGCGCGCGTTGCTCGAGCAGCTCGCCGTGGGCGGGCGCCTCGTGGCGCCGGAGGGTGGCGCCGAGCAGCGGCTGGTCGTGATCGAACGTCAGCCGGGCGGGCATTTCAAGCGCACCGAAGGCGAGGCCGTGCGTTTTGTGCCCCTGCAAACCGGGGTACAGTTATGAGATTCGATCATGCGGTTTCAGCAAGGAGAGTTTTGATGTCGAGCACAGGTTCAGCCCTGAGAGGTGCGTGGCGAGGCCTGCGGTGGTCTGGCGTGGTGGTGGCGGGCGCTTGGCTGCTCGCGGCTTGCACGACGCCCAATCGCGCGCCGGTGGTGGACATGTCCGCGCCGGCGCCGACGTCCGCTGCGGTGCCCGGCACGTCCCCCTCCACTGGCGCGGGCAGCTATGTCGTGCGTCCCGGGGACACGCTGTACTCGATTTCTCGAGCGCACAATGTCGGTTGGCAGGATCTGGCCAACTGGAACGGCATCACCGATCCGTCGCAGCTGCGCGTGGGCCAGAGCCTGCGCATCGAAGGCGGTACGGGCGGGCCCGTGGCTGCGGCCGAGACGCCGACCGGCGTCGTGCAGGTCCAGCCGATCGGCGGTGCGGGCGTGCAACAGCGTCCGATCGATGGCGCTCCTGTCGCGCCCACGGCGCCCGGCACGCCGCCCGTGACGGCGGGTACGGCACCGTCGGCGCCGCCGAGCGCACCGCGCCAGTCCAATGACAGCGGCATCGACTGGCTGTGGCCCGCGAGCGGCAACGTCATCGCTCAGTTCAACCAGTCCTTGAACAAGGGCATCGACATCGAAGGCCAACTGGGCGATCCGGTGGTGGCTTCGGCCGACGGCCAGGTGGTCTATAGCGGCAGCGGCCTGCGCGGCTACGGCAATCTCATCATCATCCGCCACAACGCGTCGTTCCTGTCGGCCTACGCCCACAACAGCAAGCTGCTGGCGAAGGAAGGCCAGGCGGTTCGCCGTGGTGAGCGCATCGCCGAGATGGGCCAGAGCGATGCCCCGTCGCCGCGTCTGCACTTCGAGATTCGCCGTGGCGGCACGCCCGAGGATCCGATGCGCTTCCTGCCGCCGCGCTGATCATGACGCCCACGCTGGTCTTCGACCTGGAAACCATCCCGGACGTCGTCGGACTGCGGGCGCTCCATGGGTGGGACGACCTCTCGGACGACGAGGTCGTCGAGCGCGCCCAGGCTGAGCGTCGCGAGGCGGTGGGGCACGATTTCCTGCCGCTGCATCTGCAACGCATCGTGGTGGTGGGGTGCGTGTTTCGCGACGACCATGGCCTGCGCGTGCGCACGCTCGGACAGCCCGAGGACGGCGAGGCCGTGCTCATTCAGCAGTTCTTCAAGACCATCGAGCACTACACGCCGCGTCTGGTGAGCTGGAACGGCTCGGGCTTCGACCTGCCGGTGCTGCACTACCGTGCCCTGGTGCATGGCGTGACGGCCGCCCGCTACTGGGATCAGGGCGAGGATGATCGCGACTTCAAGTTCAGCAACTACATCAGCCGCTACCACATGCGGCATTGCGACCTGATGGACGTGCTGGCCAAGTACAACGGTCGGGCCAATGCCCCCATGGATCAGCTGGCGCGCCTTTGCGGCTTTCCGGGCAAGCTCGGTATGGACGGCAGCCAGGTGTGGCCGGCCTGGCGCGATGGGCGAGGCGATGAAGTGCGCGCCTATTGCGAGACCGACGTCGTCAACACGTGGCTGCTGTATTGCCGCTTTCGCCTGATGCGCGGCGAGCTCGGCCCGGCCGAGTACGAGGCCGAAGTCGCCCTGGTGCGCGACACCCTGGCCGGCATCGATGCGCCGCACTGGCGCGAATACCTGGCCGCCTGGCCCTCGGCCGCCTGATTACCGTCTCTGGCCTCGCGCACCGCGCGCGGCTGTCATCCTGAGTTTCCATGCAAGACATTCTCGCTATCGAATCGCTCGACCTCGAAGCGCGCGGCATCGCGCGCCGTGACGGCAAGGTGATCTTCGTCGAAGGCGCGCTGCCGCAGGAGCGCGTCACCGCCCAGAGCTTCCGGCGCAAGCCGTCCTATGAGATCGCCCGGCTCGAGCGCGTGGTGCGTGCCTCCTCGCAACGCGTGGAGCCCCGCTGCCCGCACTTTGGCACCTGTGGCGGCTGTGCCATGCAGCACTTGAATCCCCAGGCCCAGGTCGCGGTGAAGCAGCGTGTGCTGGAAGACGCGCTCTGGCACGTCGGCAAGCTCGTCCCTGGACAGGTGCTGCCGCCCATCCAGGGGCCCGCCTGGGGCTATCGCTATCGCGCACGCCTGGCGGTGCGCCTCGTGCCCAAGAAGGGTGGGGTGCTGGTCGGGTTCCATGAGCGCAAGAGCAGCTTCGTGGCAGACATCCGCGAGTGCCACGTGATGCCCCCGCATGTCTCGGCGCTGCTGTTGCCGCTGCGTGGTCTGATCGAGAGCCTCTCGGTGCCGGATCGCATGCCGCAGATCGAAGTCGCCGTGGGCGATCGCGCCACGGCGCTGGTGCTGCGTCACCTCGAGCCGCTCACCGATGAGGACAAGGCCAAGCTGCGCGCCTTTGGCGAGACGCACGGGGTGCATTGGTGGCTGCAGTCCAAGGGGCCGGACACGGTGCATGCCCTCGTGCCCGAGCACGAAGCCGAGTTGGCCTACGCCATGCCTGCGTTCGACCTGCGCATGCCGTTCCGGCCAACGGACTTCACCCAGGTCAACCATGCCATCAACCAGGTGCTGGTGGCGCGCGCCCTGGATCTGCTCGCCCCGCAGGCGGGCGAGCGCGTCGCCGATCTCTTCTGTGGCCTGGGCAACTTCTCGCTGCCGCTGGCCCGTCGCAGCGCGACGGTGGTGGGGGTGGAGGGCAGTGCGGCCCTGACCGCGCGCGCCCTGCAGGCCGCGCGCGAGCATGGACTGCAAGAGCGCATGTCCTTTGCCACCTGTAATCTCTTCGAGGTGGATGTCGAGTGGTTGCGCGCGCAAGGGCGCTTCGATCGCATCCTGATCGATCCGCCGCGCGAAGGCGCCCACGCCGTCTCGCAGGCCCTGGTGGCCCTGAGCCCCGAGGAGCGTCCCAAGCGTATCGTCTACGTGTCGTGCAATCCGGCCTCGCTGGCGCGCGATGCGTCCATCCTCGTGCACGAGGGCGGCTATCGCATGCTGTCAGCCGGCGTGGTGAACATGTTCCCGCACACGGGGCACGTCGAATCCATCGCGGTGTTCGAACCGGGCCCGGCGGCGGACTGATCGGGTACGGACGGCGCCATCACGGCACCGCCCACCCTGCCTGCGACGCGACGTCGATGCGGCCTAGTGCAGTTTCACGCGCGGATGAGCGCGTCGCAGCAGCAGGCGCCCCAGCGCTACGCTGATGGTGCGGCCAATCCCCAGGATGACCTTGTGGTGCATGAGATGCAGGCTCATGTACATGAGCCGTGCGAGCGAGCCGCTCACGAAGAGGCTACGGTCGCGCAGCCCGCCCATCAGGCTGCCTACGCCGCTGCTCGTGCCCAATGAAACCAGCGAGCCGTGCTCGCGATACTTGAAGGGTTCGTCCGCCGGCGTCACGCCCTGCAGCAGGTCGCCGATGCGTCGCGCGAGATACTCGGCCTGCTGGTGGGCGGCCTGCGCGCGGGCAGGGACAATGCCTTCGCCATCGCCGCGCGGGGCGGCCGCGCAGTCGCCCATGGCGAGGATATGCGGATCCGGGGTGCGCAGGCAGCCGTCGACTTCCAGCTGACCGGCCTTGTTGGTCGGCAAGCCCAGCTCGCCCAGCCACGACGGCGCGCTGATGCCGGCCGCCCACACGCACAGATCGCTGCGCAGGCGCCGCCCGTCGGCAGTCACGACGTCCGTGTCGGTGACCTGCGCGATGCGGCAGTCGGTCTCCACGGCAATGCCCCGACGCTGCAGCGACTCGCGCGCCGCCGCGGACACGCGCTCCGGCAGCGGGCCCAACAGCCGCGGCCCACCCTCGACAACGGTGATGACCATGTCGTTGCGCGCATCGAAGTGGGTGAGCCCGTAGCCGGAGACGAGGTTGCCCGCGTCGCGCAGTTCGGCGGCGAGCTCGACGCCCGTGGCGCCCCCGCCCACGATCACGAGGTGGACCTGACGGTCCTCCCCGCGTTGGCGCTGAGCGCTCTCGACGCGCACGACGGCTTTGAGCAGCGCCAGCCGGAAGCTTTCGGCGGCCTCCGTGGTGTCCAGCGCGAGGGCGTGTTCCCGGGCGCCGGCGTGCCGAAGAAGTGACCAAGACTGCCCACCGCCATGACGAGTTGCCCGTAGGGCTGCACACGCTCGTCGAGAATGACTTCGCCCTCGGCGTCGCGCCAGGCGTCCAGGCGCAGTTCACGGGTTTCGCGATCCACGCCCGTGATGCGGCCCGGCACGAAGGTGAAGCCGCCGATGCGCGCGAGCATCGCGTAGGAGAGACCTTCCTGGTGGATGTCGAGGGTGCCCGCAGCGACCTCGTGCAGGGAGGGCTTCCAGACGTGGAAAGGGGACTGGTCCACGAGGATGATGCGTTCGGGGCCGAAGCGCCGGCCGAGGCGGGAGGCGAGCTCCAGGCCGCCCGCACCACCGCCGGCAATCACGATGGGATGCAGTGAAGGGGTTTGCGGCATGCTGTCCTTGCAAATGTCTGAGGCAAACGAAAAGCCCCGGCAACAATCGCTGCCGGGGCTCGCAAGATTCACGCCCCGTACCGTGATGCAGGCATGGGGCAGGGCTGCGACGTCAGTCGCGGTCGCCGCCGAAGATGCCCAGCAGCATGAGCAGGTTGGCAAAGACGTTGTAGACATCCAGGTAGACGGCCAGCGTCGCGGTGACGTAGTTCGTCTCGCCGCCATTGACGATGCGCTGCAGGTCGACCAGCATCAGCACCGAGAAGAGGCCGATGGCGAGCACCGAGATGGTGAGCATCAGGGCCGGCATCTGCAGGAAGATGTTGGCGATGGCAGCCGCCAGGATGACCATCACGCCCACGAAGAGCCAGCGGCCCATGCCCGACAGGTCGCGCTTGATCGTGGTGGCGAGGGTGGCCATCGTTGCGAAGACGAGCGCCGTGCCGCCGAAGGCCGTCATGATCAGCGTGGCGCCGTTGTTCATGCCCAGCACGAAGCCGATCAGGCGCGAGAGCATGATGCCCATGAAGAACGTGAAGGCGAGCAGCAGGGCCACGCCCACGCCGCTGTTCTTGTTGCGTTCGATGGCGAACATCATCCCGAAGGCGCCCACCAGGAAGAGGATCATGGTGAGGCCCGGGCTCTGGCCCATGACCTGGGCAAGACCGGTATTCAGACCGACGGCCGCACCGATCACCGTCGGGATCATCGAGACCGCGAGCAGGGCGTAGGTGTTGCGCAGGACGCGGTTGCGGCTGACTTCGCTGGAGGCGCCGCCAGGATGCGCAATGGTGGAATTGCGAAAGTCGTTCATGTGAGTGCAGGCTCCGTGATGAATCGAAGAGGTTGGGCCGAGAAAACCCGGCACGCAGCCCAGGGGCCAGAGTGCCAACAGCCATGAGACGGAACCGTAACGAAAAGGTTCCCATGACGGGCGAGGGAAATCCCTCGGAATGCATCCGGCCTACATGATACAATCGAATGTTGCAAATTCAACCTCAAAGTCCCTGTTTTTATTGGAGTTTTCGATGTCCGTCGAACGTACCCTGTCGATCATCAAGCCCGACGCCGTGGCCAAGAACGTCATTGGCCAGATCGTGTCCCGCTTCGAAGGCGCAGGGCTCAAAGTGATCGCCGCCCGTCTCACCCAGCTCTCGCGTGCCGACGCCGAGCGTTTCTATGCCGTGCACAGCGCGCGCCCGTTCTTCAAGGATCTGGTCGACTTCATGGTCTCCGGTCCTGTGTTCGTGCAAGCGCTCGAAGGCGAGAACGCCATCCAGAAGAACCGCGACCTGATGGGCGCCACCGACCCGAAGAAGGCTGACGCCGGCACCATTCGCGCCGATTTCGCCGACAGCATCGACGCCAATGCCGTTCACGGCTCGGACGCGCCCGAAACGGCTGCCGTCGAGATCGCCTTCTTCTTCCCCGAAATCAACATCCACAGCCGCTGAGTCCTGCGCGGCGAATCGCCATGACCGCTACGACTGCTGCCTCCACCACGCCCGACGCCACCCCCCTCAACCTGATGGGGTATGGCGCGGACGCACTTGCCGAGCTCGTGCAGGGCTGGGGCGGCAAGCCGTTCCGTGCGCGTCAGCTGCTGCGCTGGATCCACCAGCGCGGCGTGGCCGATTTCGACGCCATGACCGATCTCGCGCGTGACTTTCGCGCCACGCTCGCCGAGCGCTGCCACGTGCAGGCGCCCGGCGTGCAGCTGGAACATCGTTCGCGCGATGGCACGCGCAAGTGGTTGTTCGACGTGGGTGCAGGCAATGCCATCGAAACCGTCTTCATCCCCGAGGACGATCGCGGCACGCTCTGCATCTCGTCGCAGGCAGGCTGCACCGTGGCCTGCCCGTTCTGTTCGACCGGTCACCAGGGCTTCAACCGCAATCTCGGCACCAACGAGATCATCGGTCAGCTCTGGTGGGCCCGTCACGCCATCCAGGCCGATGGCGACACCGGCCGCCTGGGTGATGCTCCGGCAGGCAATGAACACCGCATCATCAGCAACGTCGTGATGATGGGCATGGGCGAGCCCCTGCTCAATTACAACGCCGTGCTGCCTGCACTGCAGCTCATGCTGGACGACAATGCCTACGGGCTGTCGCGCCGCCGCGTCACGGTATCGACCTCGGGCGTGGTCCCCATGATGGACCGCCTGGGCGAGGATTGCCCGGTGGCACTGGCCGTGTCCCTGCATGCGCCCAACGACACGTTGCGTGATCGCCTCGTGCCGCTCAATCGCAAGTATCCCCTGCGCGAACTGCTGGCGGCGTGCGAACGCTACCTGGTCCACGCGCCCCGGGATTTCATCACCTTCGAATACGTCATGCTCGACGGGGTCAACGACACCGACGCGCATGCCGACGAGCTCATCGGCATCGCCCGCAACGTGCCGTGCAAGCTCAATCTCATTCCGTTCAACCCGTTCGCCCAATCGGGGCTGCATCGCTCCCCGGCGGCCCGGGTGAAGCTGTTCGCCCAGCGTCTCATGGATGCCGGCATCGTCACGACGGTTCGCAAGACCCGTGGCGACGACATCGATGCGGCCTGCGGCCAGCTGGCCGGCGAGGTGCGTGACCGCACCCGCCTCACCGAGCGCGCAGCCCAGCGGCGGACCATATCCATTGCCGAGGCGCGTGCATGACGCAGTCAATGTCCGGGGTCGATTCCATCGCTCACTCAGGGACGCCCCCGGCGGGCGCCAGCTTCGGCGCTTCGCTGCGTGCATTGCGCGAAGCCCGGGGCTGGAGCGTGGGCGACGTCAGCGCCCGGCTGAAGTTCCTGCCGCGTCAGATCGAGGCCATCGAAGCCGATCGCTGGGAAGACCTGCCGCAAGGCCCGTCGCTGCGCGGTCTGGTGCGCAACTACGCGCGTCTGCTCGATCAGGATCCCGAGGTCATGATGCGCGCGATTCCGGCGCATCTGCAGCACCAGCCGCAGTCCAATCCGCACCTGCGCAATACGGTCGCCACTGACATCAGCGCGTCTGCGCCGCTCGAGCGCTGGGGTGGGACGGCGCCGCCGCCGGCGCGCCTGGTTCGCGGCCATTCTCTGGCTCATCGTCATCTGCGTCGTGGCCCTGGCGGTCTATCTCGTCGTCGCGTGGTGGTTGCCGCGCATGGGCAATGGCGGTGGCAGCGGCCAGGAGACCCTGATGCCGTTCGACACCCCGGCGCGCTCGTCCGCGCCCGCGGTGACGGGCCAGATCGTCACGCCGCCCGCTGCCACGACGCCGGCACCCGCACCCGTCCCGGCACCGGCCGCACCCCGCCGAGACCGCG
>NZ_JADCNH010000049.1 GCF_018904615.1 Verticiella alkaliphila
AGAAGCGAGATTATGAAGAAGTTTTTGAAGCTTGTCAAGCTAGCGTTTTCGCTCACTTAACGGCCAACTTCTTCACGTTCGATTTGTTCAACGTTCTTGCTAGAGAACCTTCAACGAATCGCTCGCCGCACCCCTTTCAGGGCACTTGGCTCGCTTGCCTGGCCGCGTCACCGCAGTGATCAGCGCCGTAGCAGCGAAGCCCTCAACTATAACACGTTTATTTCATCCGTGTTGCGAAATCGAAAATTTCTTTTCAACCCCGCTTGCCTCTACTGCTCACCACCCCATCGCGTTGCCGCGTACTGCCGGGTGCTTGTCTGGACATCACCGTGGTGATGCGTGATCAGCGAAGCCCTGAACTATAGCACGTTTATTTTCGTGCTGGCAAATCGAAGTTGGCGCTGAGAGAAGCTTTCTTCACCAACCCGACTTGGCGTCAGGCCCGTCACCCAATCCGTCGCGCTTTGCGCTGCGTTTCAAGTGCCGAGCCAAGAACTATAGCACGGTTTTCGAATCATGCAACAAAGTGGTTCCGCTGTCGGAAGGCCTGGCAAACCGTCCCGGCTCTTCTATCGAGTGTGAACGGCGTCGACGCCAGGCTTTTGTCTCGAACGTTATAGATAAGAGCCGCTGGCCAATGAAGATGTCGCCGCGTGGCATCTCCTCTATAGAGAAAGGACATGCCTATGGAGAAGGGGCATGCCTCCTTGGGAAGAGACGCAATTCGCCTCCCGTCTGTAGGGCATAGAGGGGCCTTTGCCCTATCGATAAGGAGAGGCTCCCTGATCCAGCTCGGCACGCCAGTCTGGTCGCCCGCGCTTTCCCGACAGAAGGAAAGGAACGCAGCGTCGGTACCCCCAACAAGCACGGCACTTCGGATGGCAGTCTGACCACGACGGCGCCTCGGTCCCTGGGGGCCTCATGCTGTCGACCGAGCAGGCCCTCGTCCCACGACCTAGTCAGCGGTAACGCTAGCGCAAAGTCACCGCTCTATGTATTATGGTATACCAACATACAATCAGGAGACCGACCCATGTCCTTACTGCCAACTTGGCTGCGTACGCTGTCTGCAGCCGTCACGCTCTGCGCCGCAACGCTCCCGATGTCCGCGAGTTTCGCGGCCTATCCTGAGAAGCCAATCACGATGGTCATTCCGTTCGCGCCCGGCGGCAGCTCGGACATCATCGGGCGCCTGATCGCCCCCGCCCTCTCCGCCAAGCTCGCGCAGACGCTCGTGATCGAGAACGCTTCCGGCGCGGGCGGTGTGGTAGGCACCCAGCGGGTGGTGCGCTCCGCGGCCGATGGGTACACGGTGCTCGTGGGGTCCGGCTCGGAGATCCTCATCAATGGCCTCATCAATCCGGCCGTCACGTACGACGGCCAGAAAGATCTCATCCCGGTGGCCTTCATCGGCGTAGGCCCCATGGTGCTCGTCGGCAAGCCGGATCTCGCAGCGCAGGACGTTGCCGGCCTGCGCGCCCTCGCCGCCCAGAAGCCGGGCGCGCTGAGCTACGCCTCTGCAGGCAACGGCACGCCGATGCATGTGGCTGGAGAACTGCTCAACATGCGTGCCGGCCTTGGCCTCACGCACGTGCCCTATCGGGGTGCGGCGCCCGCGCTCGTCGACGTCATGGGCGGCCAGATCGATCTCGCCGTCTCCACCCTGAGTGCGGCTCAACCCCATATCCGCGCGGTCGCGTGAAAGCGCTGGCCACGACGAGTGCGCAGCCTTCGCCGTTGGCACCGAACCTCCCGGCCTTGGGGCAACAGCCCGGGCTCGAAGGCTTTGACCTGGGCGTGTGGTTCGGCCTTTTCGTGCCGGCCGGCACGCCACCCGATGTGGTCAAGACGCTGGAAGCCGCCACGCGCGAAACGCTGGCCGATGCCGGGCTGCGCAGCAAGCTCGCTGAGCAGGGCATCGAAGCGCTGGGCGAATCCGGCGACGACCTGCGCCGCTTCATGCAGGCCGAAGTCCAGAAGTACCGCGAGGTGGTCAAGGCCGCCAATCTGACGGCGGAACCCGCTTCCGCCCCTGCCAAATAACTTTGCCTGGAGATCGATTCATGACTCGCCCCGCCATCCGCAAGATCGTCACTTACACCGAAACCACGCTCATCGAAGGCGGCAAAGACGCGCCGCGTCCGCTCGTGCTGCATGCCGCAGCCGCCGTCCTCACCAACCCCTGGGCCGGCCGCGGCTTCGTGGAGGACCTGCAGCCTGAGATCCAGGCTGTGGCCCCCGTTCTGGGCGAAATGCTCACCGAACGCCTCCTGGCCCTGGCAGGGTCCGGTGAGACCGTCGAGGGCTATGGCAAGGCGGCGGTGGTCGGCACGAGCGGCGAGATTGAGCACGCCTCTGCCCTCATCCACACGCTTCGCTTTGGCAACTTCTATCGCAAGGCCGTGGGCGCAAAGAGCTACCTGAGCTTCACCAACGTGCGTGGCGGCCCGAACTGCGCCATCGCCATCCCGCTCATGCACAAGCACGACGAAGGCATGCGTTCGCACTACCTCACGGTGCAGTTCGCGATCAACGACGCCCCCGCGCCGGACGAGATCGTGGTGGCGCTGGCGGCATCCATCGGCGGACGTCCGCACCACCGCATCGGCGATCGCTACCAGGATCTCAAGATGCTGGGGAGCAACGATGCCGCATGACCCGCCTGCCGTCCGCGGACAGGAAGCGCCCGCGGCACCGCAGCCTTCCGGCCCGCCGGCGGCGACTGTCGAGCCGCTGGCGTCGCGTCACGGCCTGACGCCTGGCGGCACCGGCTATACCGTCACGGGTCAGGGCGAGCCAGTCGTCCTGATTCACGGCGTGGGCATGCGCCGTGGCATCTGGGCGCCGCAGGTGTCGGGCCTTGCTCGCACCTGCCAAGTCATCACGTACGACATGCTGGGACATGGCAACAGCCGGCTGCCGTCGCCCGCACCGCGCCTGGCAGACTATGCCGTTCAGCTGGCGGAGTTACTGACTCACCTCGGCATCGACCAAGCCAACGTGGCCGGCCATTCCATGGGAGCCCTGGTGGCGCTGGAATTCGCGCTGACGCATCCCGAGCGCACGCGACGCGTGGCAGCGCTCAACGCGGTCTATGCGCGAACCGACGAGCAACGTGCAGCGGTCATGGGGCGCGCCACGGCCTTGCAGGGCGCCGAGGCGTCGGCCAATATCGCGTCCACCCTGGCTCGCTGGTTCGGGGAGCCGACACCTCCCGGGTTGGCCGCGCATGCCAGGCTCGCCGGCGAGTATCTCGCCACGGTGGATCCGATCGGCTATGCGCGCACCTATCAGCTCTTTGCCCAGGCCGACGCGGCCCACGTTGGACGGCTCGGTCGGCTGGCCCCGCCCACGCTCTTTCTCACCGGCGCGGAGGATGCCAACTCCTCCCCTGCGATGTCTGCTGCCATGGCCCAGGAGGTGCCCGCCAGCGAGCTCGTCGTTCTACCAGGGGCCCGTCACATGATGACGCTCACCCATGCGCAGCGTGTCAACGAGGTCCTGCTCGCATGGCTGGACCGAGAGGGGCCGCCCGGCATGGCCTGAGGGCAGGCAGGACATGCTCATCAGGCACACCCGTGGAATACTACGGGGCAGGCTTCATCGACGAGACAAGGCACAGCATGGCAGCACTTCCCCAAGGCGCATTGAAAGTGGATCGCAGCGGCAAGACGCTGCGCGAACTCTCCTTGGAGAAGATGCGCGAGGCCATCTGGGCCGGGCATTTCCGCCCCGGTGAGCGCCTTGTCGAACGCAGTCTGTGCGAGCAGCTCGACGTGAGCCGGTCCATCGTTCGAGAGGTACTGCGCCACCTGGAAGCCGAAGGCCTGGTGGAATCCGTGCCGCATCAGGGGCCTGTGGTGGCTCGGCTCAGCGCTGACCAGGCCGCGCAGATCTATGAGATCCGGGCATTACTGGAAGGCCAGGCAGCACGAGCCTGCGCCGAGCGGGCCGATTCCCCCGCGATCGAGGCGCTTGCAGCCCTCAACGATGCCACGCAGGCGGCCTTTGCAGAAGCCGATCATCAAGCTGTCATGCTGCGCACGGCGGCGTTCTACGAACGGCTTTTTCTCGAGGCGGGCATGACCGTGGCGTGGGACGTGGTGCAATCGCTCAACGCACGCATCACCCGTTTGCGTGCCATGACGATCGGCTCGAGCGGCCGCCGCGATGACGCGGCCGCCGAAATGGCTCGCATCGTGCAGGCTTTGCGCGCGCGCGACGGGGCCGCTGCCCAGGCGGCGTCCGAGGATCACGTGCGCCGGGTCGCGCGGATCGCCGCCGAACGTCTGGCCGCGGCGGCAACCTGAGCCACGCGACTGGCGTCATTGACCGTCCGGCAGTGGCGCCTCCAACAACGCCTCGACCGTCACCGGCAATTCCCTCACCCTCACGCCCGTGGCATGGTGCACGGCATCGGTGATGGCCGCGGCGAGCCCTGCCAGCCCGATCTCACCAATACCGCGTGCGCCCAGTTCGTTCAGCGCGTAGTCGGGATGGTCCAGGAAGGTGACGTCCAGCTCAGGGGCATCGGCGTGGACCGGCATGATGTAGTCGGCCAGGTTGCTGTTGAGCACGGCGCCCGTTTCTGGGTCGTAGTCGGCCGACTCGAACAGCGCCATGCCCAGGCCCATGATGATCGCCCCTTCGATCTGGTTGCGACCGGCCTTGGGGTTCAGGATCTGGCCGCCGTCGATCACGGTGACGACACGCTCCACCCGCAGGCGTGCGATCGCGGGCTCCCAGCTCACCTCGACGAAGTGCGCACCAAAGGATTTCGTGGAACGTTCGTCCGCGCCCGGGTCGGCCTTGCTGGAGCCTGAACGCCCGTTGCCCGAGAGCTGGCTGAGCCGAGCGCGCTGCAGGATGTCCATGAAGCCCACGCCATCCGTCTGCCCCTTGCGCCGCACCTGGCCATCGACGAGCTCGAGGGAATCGGGATCGGCGTCCGCGAACGGCGTGTCGTCGCCCTCTGTCGCGGTCTGGATCAGCTTGTTGGCAACGTCCCGCGCGGCATCGCTTGCCGCGGGCACGAGAGAGCCGGTGGCCATGGAGCCGCCGGATAGCGGCCCCGACGGCAACGCGGTGTCGCCCAGGCACACGTCGATGCGGTCCAGCGCCACGCCGAGCACCCGCGACACCATCTGCGCCAGCACCGTGTAGGTCCCCGTGCCGATATCCTGCGACGCCGTGGCGACACGGATGCGGCCGTTGGCCTGCGCTGTCACGGCGACCGTGGCGCCCAGGCGCTGGGCCATCCAGGAGGCGCTCGCCATACCCCAGCCAAGAATGCGGCCATCCCGCTGCATCGCGCCCACTGCCGGGTTGCGCTCGCGCCAGCCGAAGCGTTCTGCGCCGGTGCGAAGACACTCTGCGAGATGCCGGCTGCTGAAAGGCACGTCTTCGTCTTCATTATGGAGCGTGTCGTTGCGCAGGCGCAGGTCCACGGGGTCGATCTCGAGCTTGCGCGCGAGTTCGTTCATGGCCGACTCGATGGCATAGAGCCCAGGCACGGCGCCCGGCCCGCGCATGGACGTCGGCGAGCCGACATCGCGCTTCGCCGCGCCCCAGGTCACCCGCAGGTTGGGGGTGCTATAGAGATAGGCCGTGGCTTCGCCGCAGTCTTCCTGATACTCGTCGCGGCGCGCGTTCTGCACGACGTAATCCTGGCGCAGCGACGTGAGGCGACCGTCGCGATCGGCCGACAGGCGCACGCGCTGCTGCGTGCGGGGCCGATGGCCCACGTTGTGGAACATCATGGCGCGCGTGACCTCGAGCTTGACCGGCCGCCCGAGCGCGCGGGCGGCCGCGGCGGCGAGGACGCTGTGCGGCCAGGGCCACAGCTTGCCCCCGAAACCCGAGCCGAGATAGCGCGTCACCACGCGCACATCCTCGGCCGCGACGCCGAGCATCTGCACGAGCGCCGCCTTGTGGTTGACCACGGCCTGCGAGGTCTCGTAGAGCGTGAAGCGCCCGTCCTCGTAGACCGCGACCGAGGCGTGCAGCTCGATCGGGTTGTGCGTTTCCGTAGGCGTCACGTACGTCTCGTCCACCGTGATCTCGGCGGCGTCGAACGCGGCCTGCGGATCGCCCCGCTCGGCCTCGGTCTGCATGTCGTCGTCGGCCACGGACGTTGCACTGACGTCGACCGCGCGCGCCTCGTACTGCGCCGTGACGCTGGCCGCTGCGGCCATCGCCACCTCGAACGACTCGGCCACCACCAAGGCGATGTACTGGCCATAGTAGGCAATCTCGTCGTCCGAGAGCGGCGGGCGGCGCTCATCGACCATGACGCCGCTGGCCTTGGCCACGCGATACAGCGTACCGATATTCTCGCGCGTGAAAACCTCGATCACGCCCGGCATCGCACGCGCCGCGGCGACGTCCAGCGACACGAGGCGGCCTGCGGCGATCTTTGCGCCCACCGGCATGGCATGCACGAGACCAGGGAAATCGTGATCCACCGTATACGTGGCGTGCCCCGTCACCTTGAGGGGGCCGTCGATCCGGTCGGTCGACTGGCCGACGGGGCCCAGGGGAAGCGATTCGGGCGCGTTCATGCGACCTCCGGCGTCTTTTCAGCGGTATCGATGGCACGCAACACGGCCTGGATCAGGCAACGTCGCGCGAGTTCTATCTTGAAGCGATTCCCCTCGCGCGGACGCGCGGCAGCGAGCTCCTGGTCCGCCGCGGCACGCAAGGCCTGCTCCGTCGGTGCCTGGCCCTGCAACGCCGCCTCGGCCAGCCGGGCCCGCCAGGGGACGGTGCCGACACCGCCCAGGGCTATGCGGATCTGCGCAAGACGACCCTGCGCCACGTGCGCCACCACCGCGGCCGATGCCAGGGCGAATTCGTAGGAGGCGCGATCACGCAACTTGAGATAGCAGGCGCCGGCCCCGGCCGCTGGCGCGGGCAGAACGACGTGCGTGATCAGATCGCCCGGGGCGAGCACCGTCTCCTGATGCGGGGTGTCCCCGGGCTGCACGTGGAATTCGTTCATGGCGATCACGCGCTCGCCGGCGGGCCCTTGCACATGGATGCGCGCATCCAGCGCAGCCAGGGCGACGTTCATGTCCGATGGATTCGAGGCAATGCAATGCTCGCTGGTGCCCAGGATGGCGAGGTTGCGGTTGAACCCGTCCTGCGCCGGGCAGCCCGTGCCGGGCTCGCGCTTGTTGCAGGGCATGCGCGTATCGCGGAAGTACACGCAGCGCGTGCGCTGCAGCAGATTGCCGCCCGTGGTGGCCATGTTGCGCAACTGCCCGGAGGCGCCCGCCAGCAAGGCCTGCGAGAGCACGGGATAGTCACGTTGCACGCGGGCATCGTGCGCAAGGTCGGCATTGCGCACCATGGCGCCGATGCGCAACCCGCCGTCGCCCGTGGGCTCGATCTGGTCCAGGCCCAGCCCGGCCAGATCGACGAGACGTGCGGGCTGCTCCACGTCGAGCTTCATGAGGTCGAGCACCGTGGTGCCGCCCGCGAGGAAACGGACTTCGGCGCCCTGCTGGGCGGTCGTCGCCGCCGACGCGGTCTGGATAGCGTGCGCGGAATCGCGGGCGCGCTCGAAGGCAAAGGTGTGCATGTCAGCCCTCCCGCCGCACATGCTGCACCGCGGCCAAGATGTTGGCATAGGCGCCGCATCGGCAGATGTTGCCGCTCATGGCTTCGCGCACATCCGCATCGGTGGCACCACACGGCTCCTGCAGCACGGCCACGGCGGACATGATCTGGCCGGACGTGCAGTAGCCGCACTGGTAGGCATCGTGGCTGACGAAGGCCGCCTGCATGGGGTGCAGACACGTAGGCGAGCCCAGGCCTTCGATCGTCGTGATCTCGTCGCCGTCGCAGGCGACAGCCAGCGTCAGACAGGCGTTCACACGGCGGCCATTGCGATGCACCGTACAGGCGCCGCACTGCCCGTGGTCACACCCTTTCTTGGTGCCAGTGAGCTGCAGGTGATTGCGCAGCACGTCCAGCAGCGAGGCGCGCACGTCGGCCTGCACCTCGTGTGTCTGGCCATTGACGCGCAGGGAGGTTCGCACGGTCGGCGCGGCCGACTCGGGGTGCGCCGTCTCGGCGGCGCGCGACACGATAGTGGACATGGGGACTCCGGGAGGGGACAGGCAGGGGACGCCTGTTGCATGGCCGTTGCCCCGAGCAATGCCCGTTCCCGTCACCTGCAGCGCCCGGCACGAGACTTGCAAGTTGGTGGGCTTCGCCCGTTCAGGAGACAGCCATGACCGACGCCAAACGCCCTGACCATCAGCCCGGCCCGCAAGCAGGCCTCACGCCAAGCGACGCCCCCGTGGACGTACCGCGCACACCGACGAAGGACAACATCAAGGACGACGTGGCGGGCACGTCGGCCAAGCCGCGTGTGAACACGGATGCCGACAGCGCCTGGGCCGACAACGCCGACCCGGCGCCGCGCAAGCCCAACGCCCGCTCCAATCCGTATTGATCTGTTGCCCACTGGCGCCCGGCCTCAGTGGCCGTAGCGTTTCAAGCCGTCCAGGTCGAGCACCTGCACAGCGCCATAATCCACCCGCAGCAAGCCCGCCGCCTCCAGGACATGCAAGGCCTGGTTGGCGCGTTGGCGCGACACGCGGGCGAGATAGCCAAGTTCTTCCTGTGTGATGGCCAGTCGCATGCCCATGCCAGGATACAACAGCGGATTGAAGAGCTCGGCGAGGCACTGCGCCACGCGGGCATCCGTATCGAGCAGACGGTCGTTCTCGGCCTTGCCGATGAATTGCGCCACACGCTCGTTCAACTGATCCAGCAGGTAGCGGTTGAAGGGCAGGCTGTTGTCGAGCAGCCATTCGAACGTGGGCGCGGGCAGGCGGGCGACCTGGGAATCCCGTAGCGCCACGACGTCATACTTGCGACGTTCACGCTTGAGCAGCGAACCTTCACCGATCCAGCCACCTGAGGGCACGCCCGTGAGCGAGGCGAGCTTGCCATCGGCGTTGCCCACCGACACCTTCAGCAGGCCGGACACCACGCCGATCCAGGCCGTGGCAAGCTCGCCACGGCGCTCGACGATACTGCCGGCGGCACACGCCTGCACCGCGACGTCACGCGTGACGCGCGCCTGCTGGGCGGGCGTGAGCAGGCGGAACCAGGCGGCAGACAGCGAAAGCGATTCCGGCACCGGCATCGGGATATACCCTGAATGATCCTGGAATGTCGTCGTGACGACAGTTGGGGGCGTGGCTAGCTTATACCTTACGACTCAGGGCTGTGTACGCACCGGACAGAGTGCGGCGCAACCTGCCGGGCAGTATCCCCGACACGCCAGATGCGCCAGTGCGCAGGGCGCAAGGTGGGCCTGCTGCCCGGCCACGGAACCGATACGTGCAGGACGCCGTTTGCACGGCAGTCTTGCCACCCGAAGGAGACACCGTGGTGCAACCTGCGTCCGAGGGTCCGGCGACCGCCGACACGTTTCCCGCGCTGCTGCTCGAGCACGCTCGCGTGCGGGGTGCGCGCCCGCCATTCGCGAGAAGGATCTGGGCATCTGGCAGACGTACACCTGGTCCGACGTCGCCGGCCAGGTGGAGCGCTTCGCGTTGGGCCTGGCAGCCCTCGGCGTGCAGGCGGGTCAGCACGTGGCCGTCGTGGGCGAGAACCGCCCCCATCTGTACATGGCGATGATGGCGGCGCAGGCGCTGGGGGCGATTCCCGTACCGCTCTACCAGGATGCCGTGGCGCTCGAGATGGCCTATGTGCTGCGCGACGCCGACATCGCCGTGGCGGTGGTAGAGGATCAGGAACAGGTCGACAAGATGCTCGAGGCGCGCGGCGAATGCCCTGCCCTGCGCCACGTCGTCTATGACGACCCGCGCGGCCTGCGTCACTACCACGACGATGCCCTGCTCTCCTGCGCCGAACTCGCCGAGCGCGGCGATGCCTTCGCGGCGGCCAATCCCGGCTACTTCGCGCGCGCCGTGGCCGGGGTCCAGCCGCACGACACCGCCGCGATGTTCTACACCTCCGGCACCACCGGCCGGCCCAAGGGCGTGGTGCTCACGCATCATGCGCTCATCGACCGCGCCCGTGCCGTTGCCCGCATGGAAAAGCTCACCGATCGCGAGGACGTGCTCGCCTATCTGCCGCCGGCGTGGATCGGGCAGAACATGTTCTCGTACACCCAGCTGCTGGTGAGTGGCTTCACCGTGAACCACCCCGAGTCGCCCGCCACCGTCGCCATCGACATGCGCGATATCGGCCCGACCTACTACTTTGCGCCGCCCCGCGTGCTGGAGGGCCTCCTCACCCAGGTGCTCATCCGCATGGAGGATGCGAGCCGCGTGAAGCGCGCCCTCTTTCATCGGGCCATGGCGCTGGCACGGCGCGTGGGCACCCGGCTCATCGACGGCCAATCCGTGGGGCCGATCGACCGCCTGCGCTACGCCCTGGGCAACGTGCTGATCTACGGCCCGTTGCGCAACGCGCTCGGCATGAGCCGCGTGCGCGTGGCCTACACCGCCGGCGAGGCGATCGGACCCGATCTCTTCGTCTTCTATCGCTCGATCGGGATCAACCTCAAGCAGCTGTACGGCTCGACAGAAACCTCGGTGTTCGTGTGCGTGCAGGCCGACGGCCAGGTACGCCCGGATACCGTCGGCCCGCCGGTGGATGGCGTCGACATCCGCGTGAGCGACACGGGTGAGATCCTGGTGCGCAGCCCGGGACTCTTCTCGGCCTATCACCGCAATCCGGATTCGACCCGCGAGTCGATGACCGAGGACGGCTGGTTTCGCACCGGCGACGCGGGCTTTCTCGAGCCCGATGGCCAGTTGAAGATCATCGATCGCGCCAAGGACGTAGGCAAGCTCGCCGACGGCAGCCTCTTCGCGCCCAAGTACATCGAGAACAAGCTCAAGTTCTTCCCCTACATCAAGGAGGCGGTGGCCTTCGGCATGGGTCGCGACGGCGTGTGCGCTTTCATCAACATCGATCTGGAGGCCGTGGGCAACTGGGCGGAGCGCCGGGGGCTGCCCTATGCGGGCTACACCGACCTCGCCGGCAAGCCTGAGGTCTACACGCTCATTGCGGATTGCGTGGACGAGGTCAACGCTGCCCTGGCGGCCGAGCCGCAGCTGGGCGGTGCCCAGGTGCGGCGCTTTCTGATCCTGCACAAGGAGCTGGACCCGGACGACGACGAGCTCACGCGCACGCGCAAGGTGCGGCGCGGCTTCATCGCCGAGAAGTACGCCACGCTGATCGAAGCGATGTACGCCGGGCACGCCCGCCAGCACATCGAGACCGAAGTGAAGTTCGAGGACGGCCGCATCGGCCGCGTGGCTGCCGACGTCGCGATCCAGGACGCGCGCCGCCATCCCGTCCGTGTCCAGGAGGCCGCATGATCTTAGCCCTCGTCGTCTGCCGGCGCCCGTGCGCGTGCCTGAGGGAGCGCGCATGAACGCCTCGAGCGCGCGCGAGGCGCGCATGGGCCAGGTGCTCCTCGACCTGCAGAATCTGTCGTTGTCCTTCGGCGGGGTGAAGGCGCTCACGGACATCTCCTTTGACGTACGCGAGCACGAGATCCGCGCCATCATCGGCCCGAACGGTGCCGGCAAGAGCTCCATGCTCAACGTCGTCAATGGCGTCTACACCCCGCAGCAAGGCCGCATCGTCTTCGACGGCAAGCCTTTCGCGCGCATGAACCCGCGTCGCGCGGCCGAGATGGGCGTGGCGCGCACCTTCCAGAATCTCGCGCTCTTCAAGGGCATGAGCGTGCTCGACAACATCATGAGCGGGCGCAACCTGCGCATGAAGAGCGGGCTCTTCGCCCAGGCGCTGCGCTGGGGTCCGGCCGAACGCGAGGAGACGGCGCATCGCGCCTTCGTCGAGAACATCATCGACTTCCTGGAGATCCAGGCCTGGCGCAAGGTGCCCGTGGGCCGGCTGCCCTATGGCCTGCAAAAGCGGGTGGACCTGGGGCGCGCCCTGGCGATGGAGCCGCGCCTCTTGCTGCTGGACGAGCCGATGGCCGGGATGAACATGGAGGAAAAGCAGGACATGAGCCGCTTCATCCTGGACGTGAACGACGAGTTCGGCACCACCATCGTGCTGATCGAGCACGACATGGGCGTGGTCATGGACATCTCCGATCGGGTCGTGGTGCTGGACTACGGCCGCAAGATCGGTGATGGCACGCCCGACGAGGTACGCCAGAACCCGGAAGTGATCCGGGCCTATCTGGGTGTGACGGCGGGCGAGCCCGTCGCGCACGCCTAAGGAGCCGACATGGGATTCTTCCTGGAAACGCTCTTTGGCGGCTTGATGAGCGGCATGCTGTATGCCCTCGTCGGTCTGGGCTTCGTGCTGATCTTCAAGGCGTCGGGTGTCTTCAACTTCGCGCAGGGCGCGATGGTGCTGGTGGCCGCGCTCGCCATGGCCCGCTTCTCGGAGTGGATTCCGCAGTGGCTGGGCTTCGAGAGCAAGCTGCTGGGCAATGTTCTCGCATTCGGGGTGGCGGCCTGCCTCATGTTCGTCTTTGCCTGGGCGGTCGAGCGCTTCGTGCTGCGGCACCTAGTGAACCAGGAAGGCACGACGCTGCTCATGGCCACGCTGGGCATCAGCTACTTCCTCGATGGCCTGGGGCAGATCGCCTTCGGCAGTTCGGTCTACAGCATCGACGTGGGCATGCCCAAGGATCCGCTGCTGATTCTGGATGGTGTCTTCGAGGGCGGCCTCCTCATCAGTCTGGAGGACCTGACCGCCGCGGCCGTCGCCGCGGCGCTGGTGGCGTTGCTCGCCCTGTTCTTTCAGGCGACGAGCACGGGCCGTGCGCTGCGCGCGGTAGCCGACGATCACCAGGCGGCGCAATCGGTGGGCATCGCGCTCAATCGCATCTGGGTGATCGTATGGCTCGTCGCGGGCCTGTGCGCACTCGTTGCCGGGATCATCTGGGGGTCGAAGTTTGGGGTGCAGTTCACGCTCGCCACCGCCGCGCTGCGCGCCCTGCCCGTGGTGATCCTGGGCGGACTCACGTCCGTGCCCGGGGCCATCGTGGGCGGCCTCATCATCGGCGTGGGCGAGAAGCTCTCCGAGGTGTACCTCGGACCGCTCGTGGGTGGCGGCATCGAGATCTGGTTCGCCTACGTACTGGCGCTCGTGTTCCTGCTGTTCCGCCCGCAGGGGTTGTTCGGCGAGAAGATCATCGACCGGGTGTGAACCCCGGCCCTGCAAGGACTAGCGCATGTTCTACCGCGAGAACGGACAATTCAAGACGAGCTACCGGGCCGACCAGCAGATCCTGCCGATCCGCCAGGACCGCTACGCGATGCTGCTGCTGCTCGCCGTGGCCTTCGTGGCCGTGCCGATGCTGGCCTCGGACTATCTGCTGCGTGCCGTGCTGATCCCCTTCCTGATCCTGGCGCTGGCCGCCGTGGGCCTGAACATCCTGGTGGGCTATTGCGGCCAGATCTCGCTCGGCACGGGCGCCTTCATGGCCGTGGGCGCGTATGCCGCCTGGAACATCGGCGTGCGCGTGCCGGAAATTCCGCTGCTGGTGCAGTTCCTGCTGGGCGGGGTATTCGCCACCCTGGTCGGGGTCGTGTTCGGCATCCCGAGCCTGCGCATCCGCGGCCTGTACCTGGCTGTCGCCACGCTCGCCGCGCAATTCTTCGTCGACTGGGCATTCCTGCGCATCCCTTTCTTCACCAACTACTCGCCCTCGGGCAGCGTGTCCGTGCCACGCCTGGATGTGTTCGGCATCCCGATCCAGACGGCGCTGGATCGCTACTTTCTCGTGCTGTGCATCGTCGTCGTCTTCACGCTGCTCGCAAAGAACCTGGTGCGCGGCGCCATCGGCCGCGAATGGATGGCGATCCGCGACATGGACGTGGCGGCCTCGGTGATCGGCATCCGCCCGGTATACGCCAAGCTGTCGGCCTTCGCGGTGAGCTCCTTCATCGTTGGCGTGGCGGGAGCACTCTGGGGCTTTCTGCACCTGGGCTCCTGGGAGCCGCAGGCGTTCGATCTGAATCGCTCCTTCCAGCTGCTCTTCATGGTGATCATCGGTGGGCTGGGCTCGTTGATGGGCAGCTTCTTTGGCGCCGCCTTCATCGTGCTCGTGCCCATCGTGCTTGCCAACGTGCCGCACTGGTTCGGGCTGCCGCTGTCGGTCGACACGGCCGCCCATATCGAACACATGATCTTCGGTGCGCTGATCGTCTTCTTCCTCATCGTCGAACCGCATGGGCTCGCGAGGCTCTGGAGCATCGGCAAGGAGAAGCTGCGCATCTGGCCGTTCCCGCATTGATAGGTTTTGCCGCCGGGCCGCCCGGGGGAACACCCCCTACGCGCTTCGCGCGCCCCCTCAAGGGGGCGGTGCCAGCGGACTGGCGAAGCCAGCTCCGCGGCCCCCTGGATAGGCTGGTTATTTTTGTAGAACGGTAATTTCTAGACCCGGCGACAGACCGGGCTCAACCGGTGCTTGCACCACCCTGGAGGTCCTGGAGATGACACAGAAGATTCGACGCATCGCAGCCTGCGTGGCGGCGGCAACCGCGCTCACCGCTGCCTGGCTGCCCGCCGCGCAAGCGGCCGAGGCCGAGCAGTTCATCCCGCTGCTCGCCTATCGCACCGGCTCCTTCGCCCCGCTGGGCATCGCGTGGGCCGACGGCAAGATGGATTACCTCAAGCTCGTCAATGCGCGCGACGGCGGCATCAACGGCGTGAAGATCGTCTACGAAGAGTGCGAGACGGCCTACGCCACAGACCGCGGGGTGGAATGCTATGAGCGCCTGAAGGGGCGCAACGGCGGGGCGTCGGGCTTTGACACGCAATCGACGGGGATCACCTTCGCCGTGACGGACAAGGCGCCGCTCGACAAGGTGCCGGTGGTCACGCCGGGCTATGGGCTGTCGCAATCGGCCGATGGCAGCGTCTTCGAGTGGAACTTCCCGCTGGGGGGCACGTACTGGACAGCGGCCGACGTCATGATCCAGGACATCGCCAAGAAGGAAGGCGGGTTCGACAACCTGAAGGGCAAGAAGATCGCCCTGGTCTATCACGACTCGCCCTACGGCAAGGAGCCCATCCCGCTCTTGCAGGAGCGTGCCAAGCGGCATGGTTTCGAGCTCCTCACCTATCCGGTGACCGCCCCGGGCGTGGAGCAGAAATCCACCTGGCTGCAGATCCGGCAGGCCCGTCCGGCCTACGTGCTGCTCTGGAGTGCCGGCATCATGACGCCCACGGCGATCCGCGAGGCCCAGGCGAGCGGCTATCCGCGCGACAAGATGTACGCCATCTGGTGGGCCGGCTCCGAAGGCGACGTGCGCGATCTGGGCGCGGTGGCCAAGGGCTACAACGCCATCTCGCTGCAGAACAGCGCCGAGCAGGGCCGCGTGCATCAGGACCTGAAGACGCACGTGTACGACAAGGGCCAGGGCACCGGGCCCACGACCATGGGCACCATCGCCCATACGCGCGGCATGATCATCTCGATGCTGCAGGTCGAGGCCATCCGTACCGCGCAGGAGAAGTACGGCAAGGGTCAGCACATGACGCCCGAGCAGGTGCGCTGGGGCTTCGAGAACCTGAACCTCACGCAGGCGCGGCTGGATGAGCTGGGCTTCGGCGGCATCATGCGACCGCTGCAGACCTCCTGCGCAGACCACATGGGCGGTGACTGGGCACGCATCATCCAGTGGGACGGCGCGAAGTTCCAGGTGACCTCGGACTGGTATCAGGCCGATCACAGCATCATCGACCCGATGGTGAAGGAGCAGGCCGCCCGCTATGCGAAGGACAAGGGGATCGAACCGCGCAAGTGCGCGGGCTGATGCCACTGCGGCGTCGCGCGTGCTGCTGGCGCGCGACGCCTGTCGCCTGTTTCGGGAACTGCGCATGAACACCACCGCTCCTATCGCTTCCTCGCCGCCCGCCGATCCGGTGTCGGACGCTGTCCTGCTGGACGTCAACGGCATCGAGGTCATCTACAACCACGTCATCCTGGTGCTGAAGGGGGTGTCCCTGCGCGTGCGCGAAGGCCGCATCGTGGCGTTGCTCGGGGCCAACGGCGCCGGCAAGACCACCACCCTGCGCGCTGTGTCGAACCTGTTGCGTGGCGAGCGTGGCGAAGTCACCAAAGGACAGATCGAGTATCGGGGCGAGCGCATCGAACGCCTCACCCCCGCGGATCTCGTGCGCCGCGGCGTGGTGCAGGTGATGGAAGGCCGGCACTGCTTTGCGCACCTGTCGATCGAGGAGAACCTGCTCACCGGCGCCTACACGCAGCGGCTGTCGCGCGCGGAACTGGCGGCAGCGCTGGAGCGGGTGTACGCCTACTTCCCGCGCTTGAAGCAACGGCGCACCAGCCAGGCGGGGTACACCTCGGGCGGGGAGCAACAGATGTGCGCCATCGGGCGTGCGCTAATGGCCAACCCACGCATGATCCTGCTGGACGAGCCTTCGATGGGGCTCGCGCCCCAGATCGTCGAGGAGATCTTCGGAATCGTGCGGGACTTGAATTCGCGCGAGCGTGTGAGCTTTCTATTGGCCGAACAAAATACCCACATTGCGCTGCGCTACGCGGACGATGGCTACATCCTCGAGAACGGCCGCGTGATGATGGAAGGCCGCGCGGCCGACCTCGCCACCAACGAGGACGTGAAGGAATTCTATCTGGGCATCGCCAGCGGCGAGCGCAAGAGTTTTCGCGACACCAAGTTCTACCGCCGCCGCAAGCGCTGGCTGGCCTAGGCTTTCAGGGAACGACCATGACCGAGTTCTACGATGCGTTGGAAGTGCGCGATCCGGAGCAACGCGAGCGCGATCTGATGGCCGCGCTGCCGGGCGTCGTCGCCCGGGCAGCGGACACGGCACCCGCGCTGGCCCGGCAACTGGCGGGTGTGGACACGTGGGCGGTGAACAGCCGCCAGGCGCTGGCCCGCTTGCCCGTGTTGCGCAAGAGCGAACTGCTCGAAGCCCAGCAGCAGGCGCGCGCGGCCAATGCGCCGGCATCCCTGACACGGCGCGAGCGCGTGTTCGGCGGCTTCTCGGCCGTGGGCTGGGGCCAGGCACTGCGGGTGTTCGCCTCGTCCGGTCCGATCTACGAGCCGGAGACGAACCGCCCCGACTATTGGCGCTTTGCGCGCGCGCTCTACGCCGCAGGCTTTCGCTCGGGCGAGCTCGCGTACAACTGCTTTTCCTACCATTTCAGCCCCGCGGGCTCCATGATGGAGACGGCCGCGCATGCCCTGGGCTGCACGGTATTCCCGGGTGGCACAGGCCAGACCGAGCAGCAGGTACGGGCCATGGTCGATCTGGCGCCTGGCGGCTACACCGGCACGCCAAGCTTTCTGAAGATCCTGCTGGAGAAGGCCGACGAGCTGAGCGTGGCCCTGCCCTCGCTCAAGCGCGCGCTCGTCTCCGGCGAAGCCTTTCCGCCTTCGGTGCGCGACTGGCTGATCGGACGTGGCATCCAGGGCTATCAGGCCTATGGCAGCGCCGATCTCGGGCTCATCGCCTTCGAGACTGCGGCCCGTGAAGGACTGGTGCTGGGCGAGGACATCGTCGTCGAGATCGTGCGACCGGGCACGGGCGAACCTGTGCCGGACGGCGAGGTGGGCGAAGTGGTGGTGACGACGTTCAATCCGGACTATCCGCTGGTGCGATTCGGCACGGGCGATCTGTCGGCCGTGCTGCCGGGCGCCTCGCCCTGCGGGCGCACGAACACGCGCATTCGTGGCTGGCTCGGGCGGGCCGACCAGACGACCAAGGTACGCGGGCTTTTCGTGCACCCAGCACAAGTGGCCGAGGTGGTGGCGCGCCACCCCGAACTGCGTCGCGCACGGCTGGTCGTGTCTGGCAGCGGTGGACAGGATGCGATGTGCCTGCGCGTGGAGGCCGACACCTGGCCTGACGGACTGAAGGATCGTGTGGCGCAGACCGCGCGCGATGTCACCAAGCTGCGGGCAGACGTGGAGCACGTCCCGGGTGGCAGCCTGCCCAATGATGGCAAGGTGATCGAGGACGCCCGCAGCTACGACTGACGCACAAAACAAAAAACCCCCTGGGCCAAAAGCGCAGAGGGTTTCTGTCGAACGTCTCTCAACGAGGAGAGGTATTGGTGCCGGTGAGAGGAGTCGAACCCCCGACCTTCGCATTACGAATGCGCTGCTCTACCAACTGAGCTACACCGGCAGCAAAGAAAAAGATTATACCGTCGGTTTTGACAACGCGCAACTCGGCAGTTGCATCATGTCAGGTCCGGGCGAGACCTCGCGGCAACGGGAAGGACACGGCCTCTTCCGCCCCCGGCAGCGTACGCACGGACACGGCACCCAGTTCCTTCAGGCGCTCGATCACGCCACGCACCAGCACGTCAGGCGCGGAGGCGCCGGCGGTGACGCCGACGCGGCGGCAACCTTCGAGCCAGGCCGGGTCGATGTTGCGTGCATCATCGATGAGATGGGCGCGTGCGCCACGACGTTCGGCGACTTCGCGCAGCCGATTGGAATTGGAGCTGTTGGCGCTGCCCACAACCAGAACGAGATCGCACTCGGGCGCCATGACCTTGACGGCGTCCTGGCGATTCTGGGTGGCGTAGCAGATGTCGGCTTTCTTGGGCTCGGCGATGAGCGGAAAGCGCTGCTTCAAGGCCGCGACCACCTGGGCCGTGTCGTCCACGGACAACGTGGTCTGGGTGACGTAGGCCAGGTTGGCGGGATCGGCGACCTCGAGCGCGGCGACGTCGGCTGCGCTTTCGACCAAGTGCATGCCGGCCGGCGACTGCCCCAGCGTGCCTTCCACTTCCGGATGGCCGCGGTGGCCGATCATGATGACCTCGCGGCCTGCGGCGCGCATCTTGGCGACTTCGACATGGACCTTGGTGACCAGCGGGCAGGTGGCGTCGAACACGCGCAGCCCACGGTCGCCCGCTTCATGGCGCACGGCCTTGGATACGCCATGCGCGGAGAACACCACGATCGCGCCGGCCGGCGCATCGTCGAGCTCGTCGATGAAGATGGCGCCCTTGCCGCGCAGATCTTCCACCACATGGCGGTTGTGCACGATCTCGTGGCGCACATAGATGGGAGCGCCATGCAGCTCCAGCGCCCGCTCGACGATGTCGATGGCGCGATCCACGCCGGCACAGAAGCCGCGCGGCTGCGCGAGCACGACCTCGGCGCCCTCGGCCGGCAGCGTGCCGAGGTCAGTCTGGGTGAGCGTGGCCTGCATGATCAGAGCACTCCGAGAATGGCGACGTCCAGACGCAATGCCGCGCCCGCCAGGGGATGGTTGAAGTCGAAGATGGCGTGATCGCCCTGCCAGGACTTGAAGACGCCCGCGTAGCGGCCACCGTTGGGCGCGGTGAATTCGACCATGTCGCCGGCATCGAACGTGGCGTCGGGACCGGCGTTCTCGGCGAGCATCTTGCGCGAGACTTTCTGCACGAGCTCGGGATTGCGTTCGCCATACGCCTGCGATGGCGGGAGCTCGAAGCTCGCCTTGGTGCCCTCGGCCTGGCCGATGAGCACCGCCTCCATGTCCGGCGACCATTGCCCTACGCCCATCTGCAGGGTGGCGGGCCGGCCGGTGAAGGTGTCGGCGAAGACCTGCCCCTCGCCGGCACCGGATGCCAGCGTGATCCGGTAATGGAGAGTGACGTAGGAGCCCTCGGTCACGAGGGGCAGGGAGTGCGTGGATTCAGACACAGGCGGGCGCGCTCGGCTGGTGGATGGTGCCAATATGGCGGAAGAACCCTGCATTTTAAAGGCTATCCATGAATCCCCGAAGCCAAGTCGTCGCCACAGGCGGCCTGCGCAGCCGCGTCCCCCTCGACAGCCTGCCGCGCGAGCGGCTGTGGCGCCATGGCCCGGCCACGCTCACCGATGCGGAATTGCTGGCTGTCGTGCTCGGCACGGGCTTGCCGGGGCAGGACGTGCTCTCGCTCGCGCAGACCTTGCTCGTGGCCTTCGGCGGGCTGCGCGGCCTGCTGGGCGCCGAGCCCACGGCGATGATCGGCACGGCAGGCATCGGCCGGGCGCGCGCCGCGCAGCTCGGCGCCGTGATGGAACTGGCGCGCCGCTCGCTGGCCGAGGATCTCACGCGCGAGCACACGCTGGACGACCCTGCCCGGATGCAGGCCTATTGCGCACTCCTGCTCGGGCACCAGACTGTCGAAGTCTGCTACGCCCTCTTCCTGGACAACCGCCTGCGGCTGATCGCCAGCGAAGTGGTGAGCCGCGGCACCTTGGCCCAGGCCACGGTCTATCCGAGGGAAGTCGTGCGCGCCGCATTGCGCCACCACGCGGCCATGGTCGTCCTGGCGCATAATCACCCGTCGGGCGTGGCCGAGCCCAGCGCGGCAGACCGCCAACTCACCCGGCACCTGGCCCAGGCACTGGCCCTGGTGGACATCCGTCTCGTCGACCACGTCCTGGTGGCGGGTGGCCAGACCGTGTCGTTCGCCCAACACGGGTTGATGACGTAAGCCCGGGGTAGCTTGTCTTTGCTTCTCGCGTCGTGCTACAGTTGCGAGCTTCACAGTCTCTTGCTTTGGCCAGGGACGAGAGCGCAGATTTGGCTACTCGGGCAGACACTTTCCATGGGGCAACCTTTGGGGATGCCCACCCGAGCAGCGCCCCGAGGGTTGTCGCGGTATTGCCCGAGGAGACTTCCAGCGATGGGGCAGTGCATCAGGCACGCTTCTCGATGCGAGACGATCCGCGCAACCTTTGCACAGGCGGAACCCGGGATTTGGCCCATTACGGCTCGCCCCGCGGTTTTTCATACAACTTACGGAATTCAAAGAGGTTTGGTCATGGCGCGTGTATGCCAGGTAACCGGCAAAAAGCCGATGGTGGGTAACAACGTCTCCCACGCCAACAACAAGACGAAGCGCCGCTTCCTGCCCAACCTGCAATCGCGTCGTTTCTGGGTCGAGAGCGAAAACCGCTGGGTGCGTCTGCGTGTGAGCACGACTGCCCTGCGCACGATCGACAAGAACGGCATCGAATCCGTGCTCGCCGACCTGCGCGCGCGCGGCGAAGCCTGATACGCCATCACGGCACTGAACCCACACCTGTCAGGAGTCCACCATGGCTAAGGGTATTCGCGAAAAGATCAAGCTGGAGTCGACCGCTGGCACGGGTCACTTCTACACGACGACCAAGAACAAGCGCAACACGCCGGAAAAGATGCTGATCAAGAAATTTGATCCGGTCGCGCGCAAGCACGTCGACTACAAGGAAACCAAGCTCAAGTAATCGTCTTCGGACGATGCTCCAAGCATTGGTTTGCTGAAAAAGCCCGCTGGCGCTGCCAGCGGGCTTTTTTGTCGTCTGGCCGCCCCACCACTGAGGGCGCCAACCCACCTTCTTTCACGCGTCGATACGGTGATACGACGCCGGCGAGAACCGCGAACACAGGGCAAGAAGAATCACCGCGCCCACGATCATGACAACCCACGCCTGGGTCAGATCCTCGAAGCGATCGCGCAGCACACCCGCCAGCAGCGGCATGAGGCTCGCGATGAGGTAGCCGCCGCCCTGCACGAAGGCGGCGAGCATGCCGGCCTGGGACGGGTCGTCAACGTGATCCAGCGCGACGATGAGCGACAGCGGGAACAAGGCGCCAATGCCGATGCCCACGAGGACGCACGCCACGAGAGCCAGGCTCAGTGGCGCCACAGCCAGACACGTGAGGCCTGCGATGAGGGCCACGAGCACCCACATCAACGGCCCGCGCCGATCCGGAAAGCGGCCGATCCACGCAGACACGGCAAGGCCCGAGATCACCTCGGTCACCGTGAGGCCGCTCAAGAGAAAACCGGCGGCCGACGGCTGCCAGCCCAGGCTCGTGTAGTACGGCGGCAACCAGGCCAGCACCAGGGTGTACGCGCCGGTACCAATCCCGAAAAAGAGCATGAGCGCCCACGCGCGTGCATTGCGCATGAACCGGCGCGGCACGGGACGGGGCGCCGCGGACGCGCGCACTGGCGCGAGCTCGGGTCGGGCCCGGCAGGCAGCGCGCCATAGCGGCAAGGCGAGCAGCGCGGGAAGCGCCCAGATCGCCAGGGCAACCGGCCAACCTGCCCAGGCCGCCAGCCCGGCCGCGGCGGCGGCGGCCACCGCGGCACCCGCCATGATGCCCGTCGTGTACAGCGCGAAGACGCGTCCGGCCTGGTCACCGAAGCCGCGCTTGATGCACGCCGGCACGAGGGTCTGCACAAGCGCGATGCCGACGCCCGCGAGAATCGCCGTCAACAGCAATCCTGGCGCGGTGGTGGCGAAGAGCCGCGCGGCGCAAGCGAGCGCCACCAGCACAGCGCCCAGGGCAATGCCATTGCGCTCCGTCACCCACTGCGTCACGTACCGCCCTGCCAGGGCGCCCAGCCCCATCACGAAGATGGGCAGGGTGGTGAGCAGACTGGCCTGCGTGTGCGAGAGCCCGACAGCAGCCTGGATGCTGTCGAGCAAGGGCCCCAGCGCGGCGAGTGCCGGGCGCAGGTTCAGGGCCAGACCCACGATGGCGATCAGGGCGAGCCAGGATGTGCGACGCACGTCGTTCATGACAACTCTCTTGATGTAAAGTATCTTTATATCGAGATATTTTCGCATGCCCGGCAGTTTGGCGCGAATGCCGACGCGCCGCGGCACGGACAGGAGACAGGATGGGACAACGTGCGAGCCGGGCCCGGCAGGAATGGGCGAATGAACGACCGGACCTGGATGCCGACATCATGGCGCTGGCCGGACGGCTATTGGAAGCAGCCCATCGCCTCGAGCGCGACTGGCTCGCGCCATTGGCCTCGCGATTCGGCCTGCAGATCGGCGAGTTCGACGTCCTGGCTACCCTGCGACGAGCCGGACAGCCCTATGCCCTCACCCCAACCGCGCTGCACGAGGCCTTGCTGCTGTCATCGGGGGCGATGACGAGCCGACTGGATCATCTGCAGCGCAAGGGCTGGATCGAACGCCTGCCGGATCCGCACGATCGGCGCAGCGTGCGCGTCCAGCTCACCCCTGCCGGCATCGATCTGCTCGACACGTTGCTGCCGCTGCACGTCGAGAACGAGCAACGCGCTTTTGGGGGGATCGATGCGCGCGAGCAGCGCCAGCTCGACGCCCTGCTGACCCGGCTGCTGGAAGGGCTGAACGCGCCACGACCGACGACGGAATGAGACAGTGACTCGGGTAATCCCCAGGTGCCCACCCGTTGACACCCCTTATGCTCATCATTAGCATAACTCCACTGCCCCAACGGGCAGTTCTTTTTCCTTTAATAATGCTCACAATGAGCATAACTGCAGAGGCCCGCACGGACGGGAATCGACATGAGCGACACGGGGCGGATGTGGGGCGCGTTGGCACAGGCAGCGATCATGGCGCTGGCACTGGGTACCTCGAGCGCTCATGCGGCGGAGCCGATCCGCGTCGGCGAGATCAACAGCTACAAGGCACAGCCGGCCTTCCTTGAGCCCTACCGCCAGGGCTGGCAGCTCGCCCTCGAGCAGGTCAATGCCGCTGGTGGCGTGCAGGGCCGGCCGCTGGAGGTCATCTCGCGCGACGACAACGGCAACCCCGGCGATTCGGTGCGTGTCGCCGAAGAGCTGCGCACGCGCGAGAAGGTCGAACTCCTCTTCGGCGGCTTCCTGTCGAACACGGGGCTGGCGCTGACCGACTACGCCAAGCAGCGGCGCATGTTCTTTCTTGCTGCCGAGCCGCTCACGGACAAGATCACGTGGGCCCAGGGCAATCGCTACACCTTCCGCCTGCGCCCCTCGACCTACATGCAGGTGGCAGCGCTCATCCCGGAGGCCGCCAAGCTGCAGAAAACACGCTGGGCCATCGTCTACCCGAACTACGAGTATGGGCAGTCGGCCCTGAACAGCTTCAAAAGCCTCCTGAAGGCGCAGCAGCCCGACGTCGAGTTCGTGGCGGAAGTGGCGGCGCCACTGGGCAAGGTCGATGCCGGAGCCGTCGTCCAGGCCCTCGCCGATGCGAAGCCGGACGCGATCTTCAACATCCTCTTTGCCACAGACCTCACCCGCTTCGTGCGCGAGGGCGAGACCCGCGGCCTCTTCGAAGGGCGCGAGGTGGTCTCGCTCCTCACGGGTGAGCCCGAGTACATGGATGCGTTGGGAGCCGATGCGCCCGAAGGCTGGCTGATCACCGGCTACCCCTGGTATGCCATCGACACGCCGTACAACCAGCGCTTCGTCGCTGACTATCGGGCGCGCTTCAACGACTATCCGCGCCTGGGCTCGGTGGTGGGCTATGCCTCGCTGATGTCGATCGCCGAAGGCCTGAAGAAGGCGGGCGGCACGGACACCGATGCGCTCGTCGAGGCGTTTCGCGGGCTTACGCTGGACAGCCCCTTCGGGCCCATCACCTACCGGGCGCTGGATCACCAATCCACGATGGGCGTCTTCGTCGGACGCAGCGCGTTGCAGGAGAACAAGGGCGTGATGGTGGACTTCCAGTATCGGGACGGCGCCACATTGATGCCGCCCGACGAGGAGGTGCGGCGCCTGCGGCCGGCGGCCGACTGATGCAGCGCGCGCTGCTGAGCGGGCGCCACGTCCAGGGCGCGTCGACGCTGCCATCGCGCTGCGCGCGTCGGCATGACCCGTCGGTGCCGTCCTCATGACCTTTGCCGGCTTCCTGGTCCAGCTCCTGAACGGGCTGGCGAGCGCGAGCGCCCTCTTCTTCGTCGCGGCGGGCCTGTCCCTCATCTTCGGGGTGACGCGGATCGTCAACTTCGCGCATGGCTCGTTCTACATGCTCGGGGTGTACCTTGCCTACAGCGCCACGCAGGCCTGGGGCGCGAGCATCGGCGGCTATTGGCTCTCGGTGGTCGTCGTGGCACTGGGCGTGGCGGCCCTGGGCGCCCTGACCGAAGTGCTGGTGCTGCGCCGCACGTACCGCTCGCCCATGCTCTTTCAGCTGCTTGCGACCTTCGCCCTGGTGCTCATCGTGCGCGACGTCACGTTGTGGCTCTGGGGTCCCCAGGATCTGCTTGGCCGGCGCGCACCAGGGCTGGAGGGCGCGGTCACACTGCTGGGCCGTCGTTTTCCCACCTACGACCTCGTGCTCATCGCCCTGGGACCGGTGGTGCTGGGGTCGCTGTGGTGGCTCTTGCACCGTACGCGATGGGGCACGCTCATCCGGGCAGCCACCCAGGATCGCGAGATGCTCGCGGCGCTGGGGGTGAACCAGGCCTGGCTCTTCACGTCGGCGTTTGCCCTGGGGTGCTTTCTGGCGGGACTGGGCGGTGCACTGCAGGGCCCCAGGGTGCCCGCCAATCTCGCGCTGGATCTGGAAGTCCTCGCCAGTGTGTTCGTCGTGGTGGTGGTCGGCGGTCTGGGCTCCATCCCGGGTGCCTTTCTCGCCGCGCTGCTCATCGGGACAGTGAAGGCCTTGTTGACCGCCATGGGGCAGGTCGAGATCGCGGGCATGATGTTTACGCCGTCCCGGCTCACCCTGGCAGCCGAGTTCGTCGTGATGGCGGCCGTGCTGATCGTGCGCCCGTGGGGACTGATGGGGCGTGCGCCCTCGGCAACGCGGGAAGCCGCCACATTGCCCGCACCGCGGCGTGAGCGCACGCTCTCGCCGCTGTGGGGTCTGGCGGCACTGGCCGTGCTGGCGCTCTTTCCCCTCGTGACGGCACAAGCGCCGTACGCCACGATCCTGCTGACCGAGATCCTGATCGCCATTCTCTTTGCGGCGAGCCTGCACTTTCTCATGGGGCCCGCTGGCATGGACAGCTTCGGCCACGCCGCCTATTTCGGTCTCGGAGCGTACGGCGCGGCGCTGGCCGTCAAAGGTCTGGCGCTGCCCATGGAGGCCGCACTGGCCTTCGCGCCGTGGGTCGCAGCCGCGGCGGCAGCCGTCTTCGGCTGGTTCTGCGTCCGGCTGTCGGGCGTGTACCTGGCGATGCTGACCCTCGCCTTCGCACAGCTCGCCTGGGCCGTCGTCTATCAATGGGATGACGTGACGGGCGGCAGCAATGGTCTCGTGGGGCTCTGGCCCGCCGACTGGCTCTCTTCCGGCCCTGCCTTCTATTGGCTGACCCTCGCCTGCTGCGCGCTCGGCCTCGTCATCCTCTGGCGGGCCGTGGCTGCGCCCTTCGGCTTCGCCCTGCGCGCCGCGCGGGATTCCGCCGTGCGTGCCGAGGCCATCGGCATCCACGTACCCCGCGTGCAGTGGCTGGCCTTCGTGCTCGCAGGCGCAGTCTGCGGGTTGGGCGGCGCTCTCTTCGCGTTCTCCAAGGGCAGCATCTCGCCCGAGGCCCTGAGCATCCCGCGCTCAGTCGATGGCCTGGTGATGGTGCTGCTGGGCGGGCTGCAATCCCTCGCCGGCCCGCTGCTGGGTGCCGCGACGTTCACCTGGCTGCACGACACCGTGGCGCGCACCGCCGAATACTGGCACGCTGCCCTGGGCGTCATCATCCTTGCCCTCGTCCTGCTCGCGCCGCAGGGGATGGCCGGGCTTCTTGGGAGGCGAACATGAGCGTGCCCTGGCAGACCATCGAGACCTCCCCCGCCGCCACGCGCCTGGCCGTGCGTGGGCTCGCCAAGGCGTTCGGGGGCGTACAGGCAGTGCACGACGTGTCGTTCTCGGTGACCGCCGGCCACATGCTGGCCCTGATCGGGCCCAACGGCGCCGGCAAATCGACGTGCTTCAACCTCGTCAACGGCCAGCTGCGCCCGGACCGCGGCAGCGTCCACCTGGACGGCATCGACGTCACGGGCCAACGCCCGCGCGACATCTGGCGTGCGGGCGTTGGCCGCACCTTCCAGATCCCCGCGACCTTCCGCTCGATGCGCGTGCGCGAGAACCTGCAGGTGGTGCTGGCCTCGCGAGAGCGGCGCACCCTCGGCCTGTGGCGCCCGCTGCGCGAACGGTTTCGCGACGAAGCCATGGCCTTGCTCACGCAGGTCGGCATGCAGGGGCAGGCAGAGCGCACGTGCGGCGTGCTCGCCTACGGTGACGTCAAGCGTGTCGAACTGGCCATGGCGCTCGCCGGCCGGCCAACCCTGCTGCTCATGGACGAACCCACGGCCGGCATGGCCGCCGACGAGCGTCATGCCCTCATGGCGCTCACGCGCGAGCTCGCGACGCAGCACGGGCTGGCCGTCCTCTTCACCGAGCACAGCCTGGACGTGGTGTTCGCCCATGCCGATCGTATCGTGGTGATGGCGCGCGGCCGCGTGATCGCCGAGGGCACACCTGAGGCGATCCGCGACGACGTGACGGTGCAGGCGGCCTATCTGGGCGTGCCGGACACCGAGGCAGGAGTACCCGCATGACGATAGCGCCGTCCACCGACCACATCCGCGAGACGCCGCACGCCCTGCTCACCGTGTCCGGCCTGAACGCCTGGTATGGAGACGCGCACGTGCTCTTTGACGTGGCGCTGTCTGTCGCGCCGGGGGAGGTGCTCGCCCTCACCGGACGCAACGGTGCCGGCAAATCGACCGTACTCAAGTGTGTGATGGGGCTAGAAGCCCGGCGCAGGGGCGAGCTGCACTGGGAAGGCCGCTCGCTGCTGGGACTGCCCACGCATGAGATAGCCCGCAGCGGCATCGGCTACGTGCCCGAGGACCGCCGCATCTTCACCGATCTGACGGTGCTCGAGAATCTCGAAACCGGCCGGCGCGCGCCCCGCCCCGGCCTGCCCGCCTGGACGCCCGAGCAGCTCTTCGCGATGTTTCCCAATCTGGCTGCAATGCCGCACCGACGCGCGGCACACATGAGCGGCGGTGAGCAGCAGATGCTCACCATCGCGCGAACACTGATGGGAAACCCGCGTCTGGTGCTGCTGGACGAACCTTCCGAAGGCGTGGCGCCCATCATCGTGGCGCAGATGGCCGAGGCGATCGCCGGAATGAAGCGCCAGGGCCTGGCGGTGCTGCTATCGGAGCAGAACGCCCACTTCGTGGCCCGCGTGGCGGATCGCGAGGTCCGGCTCGATCAGGGGCGGGTGGTGGACTGACGGTATGTGGTGGCGAGACGCATAAAAAAACCCCAGGCAAGTGAACTGACCCCCGAAAGTTGGACGGTTGGTTGATAGGCTGGGCTATGAGGGCTGAGTCCTGTACTGCACAGGACTC
>NZ_JADCNH010000004.1 GCF_018904615.1 Verticiella alkaliphila
CCTGGGCGGTTCGTCGGGCCCCGCGGCCCCGAGTGCGCCGTTGTCCGTCTTCGCCCGTGTGAGTGCATCGACCGCAGCCGAGCCGGCCCCCGCGCCAGCCGCGGCGGCGCCGAGCGCGTCGCTCTCTGCTGTCTTCGACCGGCTGGCGCGTCCTGCCACGCCCGCGCCCGAGCCCGCGGCGCCGGCGCTTTCCTTGTTTGCTCGTCTGGGTCGCCGGTGAAAGTCATTGCCGTAGTTTCCGCCAAGGGGGGTGTGGGCAAGACCACGCTGTGTGCCAACCTGTGCATCGCGCTGCGCCTGCAAGGGCATGCGGTGCTGGGGGTCGACCTGGATCCGCAGAACGCCCTGCGCTTTCACCTCGGCCTGGATCTGCAAGCCATCGAAGGCCTCTCGCGCGTGACGCTCGAAGGCGGCGACCCGCGCGAGGCATGCGTCGCCGGCAACCAGGGCGTGGTCGTCCTGCCGTACGGGGCCGTCAACGAGACGGATCGCCGCGATTTCGAAGCCACGCTCGAACCGGATCCGGACTGGCTGCGCCGCCATCTCGAAGCCCTCGGTCTGGCCGACGGCACGCTCGTGGTGCTCGACACCCCGCCGGGGCCGTCGGTCTACATGAAGCAGGCTTTGCGCGCGGCCGATCTGGTGCTGGTGGTCACGCTGCCCGACGCCGCCTCGTACGCAACGCTCCCGATCATGGAAGGCCTGATCGACACGTACTGCGAAGGGCGCCCTGGCTTTCTCGAATCGGCCTACGTCATCAATCAGGTCAACCGCGCACGCCAGCTTTCCAAGGACGTGACCCAGGTGATGCTTGCGCACATGGGGGATCGGGTGGTGGGGCTGGTGCATCAGGATCAGGCAGTGAGCGAAGCGCTCGCCTGCAGCCAGAGCGTTCTGGAGTACGACGTCAACGCCCAGGGCACCCTGGACTTCACGCAACTGGCCCGCTGGGTGACTGACCGGCTCGCCCGTTCGGAGCGCACGAGATGACGGAACCGCGCCAGCAGACCGCGCATGGTGGCTTCAGCCTTGCGCTCACCCGGGTGGGCAACTGGCTGATCGATCTGCCCGTGTGGCGGCACCCGATCATGCGCACCTTGATCATGCTGCTGGCCGCGGCGTTCTTTGCGATCGCCATTGCGGTGCCGCTCGAGCTCACCGAACAACTGGTCTTCGCGAGCCTGACCTTCGGCGTATCGATGCTGCTGCGCCGCACGGCGGGCCGGCTCGCGACGATCATCATGATCCTGCTGTCGATCACGGCCTCGCTGCGCTACATGTTCTGGCGGGTCACGAGCACGCTCGGCTTCGAGAACTGGGTCGACACGCTCTTTGGCTACGGGCTCCTGATGGCGGAGATCTACGCCCTCATCGTGCTCCTGCTGGGCTACATGCAGACAGTCTGGCCGCTGCGCCGGCATCCGGTGCCGATGCCGGACAAGATCGAGCAGTGGCCGACGGTCGACATCTTCATCCCGACGTACAACGAGCCCCTGAACGTGGTGAAGCAGACCGTCTTCACCGCCATGGCCATGGACTGGCCCCGCGAGAAGCTCAACGTCTACGTACTGGACGACGGACGCCGCCCGGAATTCCGGGCCTTCTGCGAGCAGGTCGGCGCGGGCTACATCACCCGCGACAACAACCGCCACGCCAAGGCGGGCAACCTGAACGAGGCCTTGAAAGTCACCGACGGCGAGTTCGTCGCGATCTTCGACTGCGATCACATCCCGACGCGCTCGTTCCTGCAGATCTGCGTCGGCTGGTTCCTGCGCGATCCCAAGCTCGCGATGCTGCAGACGCCGCACGTGTTCTTCTCGCCGGATCCGTTCGAGAAGAACCTGAATACCTTCCGCGCCGTGCCCAACGAAGGCGAGCTCTTCTACGGCCTCGTGCAGGACGGCAACGATCTCTGGAACGCCACGTTCTTCTGCGGTTCGTGCGCCGTGCTGCGTCGCGATCCGCTCGTGGAAGTGGGCGGCATCGCGGTGGAAACCGTGACGGAAGATGCGCACACTGCGCTCAAGATGAACCGCCGCGGCTACAACACCGCGTATCTCGCCCTGCCCCAGGCCGCCGGCCTCGCCACGGAAAGCCTCTCCGGCCACATCGGCCAGCGCATCCGCTGGGCGCGCGGCATGGCCCAGATCTGCCGGGTGGACAATCCCCTCTTCGGTCCGGGTCTCAAGCTCTCGCAGCGTCTATGCTATCTGAACGCGATGCTGCACTTCTTCTATGGCTTGCCGCGCCTGGTGTTCCTCACCGCGCCCCTGGCCTATCTGCTCTTCGGTGCGCACGTCTTTCAGGCGACGGCGCTGATGATCACCGCGTACGCGTTGCCGCACATCCTGCATGCCAGCATCACCAACTCGCGCATGCAGGGCCGATTCCGACATTCGTTCTGGAACGAGGTCTACGAATCCGTGCTCGCCTGGTACATCATGCGGCCCGTGATGCTGGCTTTCATCAACCCGAAGCTCGGCAAGTTCAACGTGACGGCCAAGGGCGGGGTGATCGACAGCGCCTACTTCGACTGGCGACTCGCGCGGCCTTACATCGTGCTGCTGTGCCTGAACCTCTTCGGCTTTGCCGTGGGGCTCTGGCACCTGGCTTTCGGCGATCTGTCGGGGGCCGAGGGCATCGCGATGACGATCGTCATCAACCTGGCCTGGACGGTCTACAACATCCTCATCACCAGCGCGAGCGTGGCGGTGGCGAGTGAAACGCGCCAGGTGCGCGCCGACCCGCGGGTGGCCTCGCAGCTGCAGGCCTCCATCACGCTCGAGAGCGGCCGTACGCTGGTGTGTCGCACCACCGACTTCTCGCAGAACGGCGTGGGCCTGGCCCTGCCCCCCGGCGTCCAGGTGCCGCTGGGTGAAGCGGTCGAAGTCTCGATCTTTCGGGATCGCGACGAGACGGTCCTGCCGGCCACCGTGGCCTTCGCCGCCGGCAACCGTCTGGGCCTGCACTTCCAGGAGCTCACCATCGAGCAGCAGATGGAACTCGCCCAGATGACCTTTGCGCGTGCCGACACCTGGGCCAATTCCTGGGGCCAGGGCGTGCGCGATACCCCGCTGCGAGCGCTGCGTGACGTGAGCCGCATCGGCGTTCGTGGCTTCGCCTTCCTCTTTCAGCAGACCCTTGCCCAGCTGCGCGCCCGCGTGCGCCGCGGCGCGGGGGCCCTCACCCCGAACCGATCCAAGTAGCCCATGGACCTGCTCGCCCGTTCCCGCCGCGCGCCATTCACTCGCCGTGCCCTTACGTCCCTGGCTGCGGCCTGCCTCCTGGCCAACGGTGCCGTGGCTGTTGCGGCGCAGCCTGCGCTCACGGTCGCGCCCACCACGGCCACCGCCAAGCCGGTGCGCCTGCAGGGCACGGAGGCCAGCCTGGACAGCTACACCGTCAGCTTCCGCGACCTCGGTGCGCTCTACCCGCTGCAGTTGCGGGGCGTGGATGGTCGCAGTGGCGTCGCGTTCAGCGTGCGTGCCGACCGCGTCGCCACCGGCGGGCAGCTGAAGCTCATCTACTCCTACTCGCCGGCGCTGCTCTCGGAGATCTCGCAGGTCAACGTCCTCGTCAACGAGGAAGTGGCCGCGAGCCTGCCCACGCCCAAAGAGAGCGCCGGCAAGCCGCTGGAGGCCACGGTCGACATCCCCGCCCGCCTCATCTCGGACTTCAACCGGCTGAACATCCAGCTGGTGGGGCATTACACGATGGAGTGCGAGGATCCGGTCCACACGAGCCTCTGGGCGAATGTGAGCAACCAGACCGAACTCACGATCAACACCCAGCCCATCGCGCTGCAGAACGACTTGTCGCTGCTGCCGCTGCCGTTCTTCGATCGTCGGGACGTACGCCGGCTGTCGCTGCCCTTCGTCTTCCCGAGCGCGCCGGGCAACGACGTGCTGGAGGCCGCAGGCACGATGTCGTCCTGGTTCGGCGCGCTGGCGGATTACCGTGGCGCCGTGTTTCCGGTGAGCGCCGGTGCGCTGCCCGCGCGCGGCAACGCGGTCGTGTTCCTCGCGCAGGGCGCCTCTCTGCCGGGCGTGCCTGCTCCGCGGGCGCAAGGCCCTTCGGTGTCCGTCGCGACCAACCCGAACGACCCCTACGGCAAGCTGCTCATCATCGCCGGCCGCGACGCAGAAGAGATGAAGATCGCCGCCCGGGCCGTGACCCTCGGCAACCCGGCGCTCTCGGGCGAGACCGCCACGATCACTCGCCTGGACGATCTGGCCCCGCGCCGTCCGTACGATGCCCCCAACTGGCTGCGCAACGACCGCCCCGTGCAGTTCGGCGAGCTGGTGCCTGCCGACGCCCTGAGCGTGACCGGCTACACCCCGGATCTCGTGCGCGTGCCGCTGCGCCTGCCGCCGGATCTCTTCGGCTGGCGCGAGAAGGGCATCCCGATGAACATCAAGTACCGCTATTCGCCGCCGCCCACCGAGGATCGTTCGGCGATGAGCATCGACGTGGGTCAGCAGTTCATCCGCTCCGAGCTCCTGCGGCCAGTGAGTGCGACCAAGCAGAGCACGCAGGCCCGCGACATCATCGCGCGTCTCCTGCCCGATGGCACGGCGGAGGTCGAGCGCCGCATGCACCTGCCGCTGTACATGCTGCCCTCGCAGTCGCAACTGCAGTTCCACTTCGTGTATGCCACCCCGGGCAGCGACTGCCAGGTGACGCCGCCGAACAACGTGCGCAGCGCGATCCAGCCGGATTCGACCATCGACATCTCCGGCCTGCAGCACTTCATCGCCATGCCGGACCTGGCCGCCTTCGGCACCGCGGGCTTCCCGTTCACGCGCCTGGCGGATCTGTCCGAGACCGCCGTCGTGCTGCCGGACAACGCCGGCGACGCCGACATCGGCGTGTATCTCGCCATGCTGGGTCGCTTCGGTGCGATCACGGGCTACCCCGCCACCCATGTGCGCGTCGTGCAGGCGGGCAGCGTGGGCGACGTCGCGGACCGTGACCTGCTCGTCCTGGGCTCCGGTGGCAATCAGCCCCTGCTCACGCAGTGGGCAGACCGGCTGCCGGCCACCATCGACGGCGACGCACAGCGCTTCAGCCTGTCGGATCTGGTCTACCGTACGGTGCCCTGGCTTGCGCCGGACCAGCGCAGCAGCGCGGCGCCCACGCGCATCCAGATGTCGGTGCAGAGTACCGCCAACGATGCGCTGCTCTATGGCTTCGAGTCGCCACTCACGAGCCGACGCAGCGTGGTGGCCTTCTCCAGCCCGCGCGTCGAAGGCCTGCAGGCCGCGACAGGCCTCTTGGTGGATGCCGAGACCAGCACGCTCAGCCGCGTGCAGGGCAGCCTCGTCGTGATCCGCGGGCAGCAGGTCGACAGCCTCGCCGCCGATCAGAGCTATCACGTCGGTCGCCTGGATCCCGTCACCTATCTGCGTTGGTACTTTGCCACACGTCCGCTGATGCTCGTCGGCGTCGGTCTGCTCGCCGCCGTACTATTGGCGACTATCCTCTATCTCGCGCTGCGTTCCCGTGCGCGTCGTCGCCTCGCCGTCAACCGACCCCAGGATCACTGACATTGCCCATGCATCGGCGCCATTTCCTCGCCACGCTCGCCGCCACTGCGGTCGCCGGTACCGGTCCGCGCTAATGCCGGCCCGCGCGCTGGCGGCGGACTGCGTGGCGCCGGCCTGGCCACTCTGGGATCTGTTCAAGCGATTCTTCCTGGCCGAAGACGGCCGTGTGGTCGATGCCAGCGTGCCCGAGATGCACAGCACCTCGGAAAGCCAGTCCTACGGGATGTTCTTCGCGCTGGTGGCCAACGATCGGGCGGCTTTCGATCGCATGTGGCAGTGGAGCATCGACAATCTCATGGGCGGGGATGTCGCGAGCCGTCTGCCCGCCTGGCGCTGGGGCCGGCGGCCCGATGGCACCTGGGGTGAGCTCGATGGCAACGCCGCCGCCGACGCGGATCTCTGGTTCGCCTACTCGCTGCTCGAAGGCGCACGCCTCTGGGACGCGCCTGCCTACGCCGAGCAGGCGCGCACCCTGCTCGCCCGCGTGGTGGCCGAAGAAGTCGTCACCCTGCCCGGCGCTGGCCGCATGCTGTTGCCCGGCCCGATGGGGTTTGCCCGCGACAATCAGATCTGGCGTCTGAACCCAAGCTACCAGCCGATTCCGGTGTTGCGTTTGCTGGCGCGCCTGGATGCCAAAGGCCCCTGGGCGGAGATTGCCACCGGCACCGCACGCATGCTGGCCGACACCGCCCCGCGCGGCGTCGTGGCCGACTGGGTGGCTTACCAGGGCACGGGTCCGTCGTCCGGTCACTATGCCGTGGATCCGGACAAGGGTGACGTCGGCAGCTATGACGCGATCCGGACGTATCTCTGGGCGGGTCTCACGCCATCGACCGATCCCCTGGCCAAACCGATTCTTGCCTCGCTCTCGGGTATGGCACGGATCACCCAGACGCTGAACGCGCCGCCCGAATACGTCTCCACGATCAGTGGCGGTGCGCGCGGCACCCAGACGTTCGGCTTTGCCGCCGCCCTGCTGCCCTACCTGCGCGCCCTCGGACAGGACACGCTCGCCGCCACGCTGCGCGAGCAGGTCCTGACCCGCATCGCTCAGGACACGGCCGCACCGGCCGGCGGCCCGCAGCCGCCGTATTACGACTACATGCTCAGCCTTTTTGCGCTGGGCCAGACCGAACAACAGTACCGCTTCCTGCCATCGGGAGCCTTGCAGACGAGTTGGGAGAAGACATGCCGCCGCGCCTATCGACGCTGATGGCCGGATTGTTGGCGCTGGGAATCCAGCATGCCGCAATCGCACAGGACGACACACTCAAGCTGCTCGTCGAGCAAGGCAATTACTGGCAGAGCCGGGGCGACCAGAAGCGCGCCGCCGAAGCCTGGGAAAAGTTGCTGCGCGCCGATCCGCAGAACGCCGCCGCACTCTACGGGATGGCCCGCGTCGAACTCGCCGCGCAACGCACGGCTGCCGTTCAGCGCTATCTGGCCGATCTGCGCCGGGCCGCCCCCGACAGCCCGCTGATCTCGCAGCTCGAGCAGGAGATCAACCTGCAGCGCCCTGGTTCGAATCGGGCGCTGGACGAAGCCCGCCAGTTCGCGCAGCTCGGCGAGCCCGAGAAGGCCATCGCCAAGTACCAGGAGGCCCTGGGCGGCGCGCGCCCGAAGGCCAGATCGCCATTGAGTACTACCAGACGATGGGGTACACGGACGCGGGCTGGCAGGAAGGCCGGCGCGGCCTGGAACGGCTGGTGCGCCAGTCGCCAGACAACGCACAGATGCGACTCGCGCTCGCACAGATGCTGTCGTATCGCGAAGCCACGCGCGCTGACGCCGTCGCGCAGCTGTCCGAACTCTCGCGACGCCAGGACATCGGCAGCGCCGCCAGCGAAAGCTGGCGTCAGGCCTTGATGTGGCTGGGCGATCCGCCACCGCGCAAGGACGCCCCGCTCTTCGAGGAATACCTGCGCCTTCATCCGAACGACACGGAAGTGCGCACCCGGCTGGCCAACATCGGCCCCGAGCCGCGCGCGGGTGGCGCCACGCGCACCGCCGCAGCGGCGCCTGCGGAGAACCCCACGCTGCGTCGCACGAATGCGGCCTTCCAGGCCCTGGAAGGCGGCCAGGTGGACGTGGCCGAACGCGAGTTCTCGGACGTGCTGCGCACCCAGGCCAACAACGCCGACGCCCTTGGCGGGCTGGGTTTGGTGCGGCTGCGTCAGCAGCGCTTCTCCGACGCACGCGACCTGCTTCAACGCGCCTCTCGCCAGGGCTCGGCCAGCCGCTGGCGCCAGGCGTTGAACAGCGCGAGCTACTGGGCCCTCGTCAACGAGGCCGGTGCCGCGCGCAGCGCCAACAACACCGCTCAGGCGCGCCGTCTGCTCACCGAGGCCGTCAAGCTCGATCCGAAGGAGCCCACCGGTCTGAACGCGCTGGCTGCGGTGCACGCCGAAAGCGGTCAGCTCGACGCTGCCGAGAAGACCTATCGCCAGGTACTCGCCCAGCAACCGAACAACGCGGATGCGATCCGCGGCCTGGTGGGCGTGCTGTCGCAGAACGGCAAATCCGACGAGGCCTTGCAACTCATCGCGCGGCTCACGCCGCAGCAACAGAGCCAGATCGGCGAGGTCGGCCGTCTGCGCGCCGAGCAGGCCATTGGCCTGGCGCGTGCGGCGCAGCAACGCGGGGACGACGCCGGTGCGGCGGCCGCCCTGCAGGATGCGCTACTGAACGATCCCAACAACGCCTGGGTGCGCCTGGACCTGGCGCGTCTGTATCTGAAGACCGGAGCGCGTCAGGAAGCCCGGGGTGTGGTGGACGGCCTCTTGGCCTCGAACCCGGACATGCCCGACGCGCTCTATGCGAGCGCCCTGCTCTCGGGCGAGATGCAGGACTGGCCTGCGGCCATCGCCGCCCTGGATCGCATTCCCACGCAGGCTCGAACGCCAGAGATGGCCGAACTGCAGCGTCGCGCCTGGGTGCATTCCCAGGCGGATCTTGCGGGCCGTCTGGCGAGTCAAGGCCAGCAACAGCAGGCGCTCAGCCTGCTCGCGCAGGCCACGCCCTATGCCCAGAACGAGGTTGACCTCCTCGGCGCGCTGGCCTCGGCCTACGTGGCTGCGGGCGACCCGAATCGCGCGCTGGGCATGATGCGTCAGCTCCTCGCCCGCACCACGCAGCCCGATCCCGGCCTGCAATTGCAATACGCCGGCATTCTCCTGAACACGCAGCAGGACGTCGAGCTCGCGGGCGTGCTGCGCCAGTTGCAGAACGCCTCGCTCAGCCGCGCACAGAACGAGACCTACCAGGACATCCGCTACGTCTACATCGTGCGTCAGGCGGATGCCCTGCGCACCCGCGGGCAGCTGGCCGATGCTTACGACATGCTGGCCCCTGCCCTGGCCGAGCGTCCGGACGATGCCCAGGCCGTCGGCGCATTGGCCCGACTCTATGCGGATTCCGGCGACGCCGCGCAGGCGCTCGGCATCTACAAGCGCCTGCTGCAGTACAAGCCCGACGACACCGATACCCTCCTGGGTGCGGCGAACATGGCGGCGCAGGCGGGCGAATACCGCTTTGCCGAATCCTCCGTGGATACCGCGCTTGCCAAAGAGCCGAACAACCCGGATCTGCTTGCCACCGCTGCACGCATCTATCGCGCGCAGGGCAAGAACAGCAAGGCGGCGGATTACCTGAAGCGCGCCATCGCGCTGCAGACGCCGCAGCCCATGGCCGCCGCGCCAGCTGGCATACCGTCCTCGCCCGGCGCAGGCCGCGGCGGCAATCCGTTCCGCAATCGGGATGGCAGTGGCGGTGCCGCTGCCGCCGTGCCGATACCGGTGCCCGTGGCCTACGCCTCGGCCCAGCCGCCGATGGGTGGCTACGTCGCACAGCCCTATATTCCGCCCCCGGTCACGGGTCAGGCCATGCCCCAGGGCGGCCAGGCGCTGCCACCGTATGGCCAGACGCCGCCCCCCGGCAGCTGGGTGCAGGCGGCCCCGGGTGGTTACCCTGCGCAAGGCGGTTATCCCGCGCAGGGCGGCTATCCGGCCCAGGGTGGCTATCCGGCCCCGGCGGGTTACCCCGCTGCGCCAGGCTATGGCGCGCCAGCGCAGCCGGCCGCACCCTATTTCGCGCCGCCAGCAGGCCCGGAAGCGCCGTCGGTGCCCTATTTCCCGCCCTCGCGCAGCGCAGCAGCACCGGCCGCTGGCGCCAACCCCTGGATGGCCCCCCAGGCCGCTGCACCCGCCGCGCCCCGCACGCTGTCCCAGGAGCTCGCGGAGATCCGCCAGGAGCGCAGCCCCGAGATCACCATGGGCGCCAACGTGCGCACGCGCAGCGGCGAAGGCGGCTCGAGTCAGCTCACCGACGTGCAGGTGCCGCTGGAGGCACGCCTCCCGCTCGGCGACGGCAAGGTCGCGCTGCGTGTCACCCCAGTCTCGCTCAGCAGCGACAGCATGAGCACGGACTACAACACCACCAGCCGCTTCGGTGGCGGCCCTGCCGCGGCCCTGCAGCAATCCAGCGGCGCCGCGGGTGGCCCGGGCGCGCAGGACGCTGCCGGTGTCGGCGTGGCCCTGGCCTACCTCGGCAGGAATCTCCAGGCCGACGTCGGCACGACGCCGCTCGGCTTCGAAGAAAACAACGTCGTGGGCGGGGTCCGCCTGAACGGTGCGCTTGGCGACTCGAACGCCAACTACGCCATCAACCTCTCGCGGCGCGCAGTCACCGACAGCCTTCTCTCCTTCGCCGGCACGCGCGATGCCCGCACGGGCCAGCACTGGGGTGGCGTAACGGCCACGGGCGGCCGTCTGCAGCTGGGCTACGACGGCGATGCCTACGGCGTCTATGGCTACGGCGGCTACCACAGCCTGCAAGGGCGCAACGTCGTCTCCAACTCGCGGGTCGAAGGTGGCTTCGGTGTCTACGCCAAGCTCGTCAACGAGACGAACCGCGAACTCACGGCCGGGCTGAACTTCACCGGTCTCGCCTACGACAAGAACCTGCGCTACTTCACCTACGGGCACGGCGGCTACTTCAGCCCGCAGCGCTTCTTCTCGGTGAGCGTGCCGGTGAACTGGTCGCAGCGCGATGGCCGCCTGAGCTACTACGTGCGCGGCTCGCTCGGCATCCAGAACTTCAAGGAAGATTCGGCGCTGTACTTTCCGGGCGATGCCGGCTTGCAAGCCGCAGCCGTCACCGCCACGGCGGCCGCCAACAGTGCGGGGCTCACCAGCAACACGCAGGCGATCTACGCCGGTCAGAGCAAGACCGGGCTGGGCTACAACCTGGCCGCCGCAGCGGAATACCAGCTGGCGCCGCAGCTCTTCATGGGCGGCACGCTGGGGCTGGACAACGCGTCCGACTACCGTCAGTGGGCCGGCGGGGTCTACCTGCGCTACCTCTTCGAGCCGTCGACCCGGCCATTGGCGATGCCGGTGTCGCCCTTCGCCTCGCCTTACGGCGAGTGATCCGTCCAGCCAGCGTGGCCGTCGTCGCGCTGGCTGGATGATCACAAATAAAGTCCGTTTGCGTATCGCGCAACTAGGCTGGGTGCTGTACAGTATCTATTACGTTACGTAACGTGACCTGTACTGCCGCAGCGTCCTTCGGAATATCATGCTCACCGCCCTGGCTGGCCTGTCTATCCTCATCATCGGGGATAGCCATCTGACGTCTCCTTCCCATCTCATCACCCCCCTGCATGAAGCCCTCGTGCAACAAGGCGCCCAGGTCCATACCCTGGGCGTGTGTGGGAGCCATCCCACCGACTGGCTCGAGGCCAAGCCGGGCACCTGCGGTGGCGCCGAGCGTATCGGCAACGGCGCGGTGACGCTGCAGGGCCAAGCCGCGGCCACGCGCCCGGTGCAACAACTCATCGCGCAGGACAAGGCCGATCTCGTGGTGATCGTCATGGGCGACACGCTGGCCGCCTACGACAAGCCCGCGTTTCCCAAGGCCTGGGCCTGGCAGCAAGTGAGCGGCCTGGCCAAGGCCATTGGTGCTACCGGCACCCAGTGCGTCTGGGTGGGCCCAGGTTGGGGCAGCGAAGGCGGCAAGTACGGCAAGACGTTCAATCGCGTGAAGTTCATGTCGGCGTTCCTCGCCGCGAACGTCGCGCCGTGCAGCTACATCGATTCGTTGAGCTTCTCCAAGCCCGGCGAATGGGGCACGATCGACGGCCAGCACTTCATCCAGAGCGGTTACCGCGCCTGGAGCGACGCCATCGTCAAGACGCTGCCCACCACCGATGCCGTGAAAGCGGCAAAGCCATGACCCTCATGCTGCGTCGGATTGTCAGTGCGCTGGCCGGCGTGGCCGCGCTCGTCGCTTCGGCAGGCGCGGCCCAGGTGGCGCTGTATCCCACCGGGCCGGCCGAAGATTCCGCCTTCCTGCGCTTCGTCAACACTACCGGTACGGCGCTGACCGTGACGGCCGATGACGCCCAGAACAGCATCGACCTCGCCGCGCCCTCCGCTGCCACTGGCTTTCAGGCTGTGCCGGCGAATCGAGCCGTGCAGGGCACGCTCGTGACCGCATCCGGCAAGACGCCGCTGTCCCTGACAGTCGCGCCTGGCGAATTCGCCACCGTCGTGGCAGCCTCGGCGGACGCGGGCGGTGCTCCTGCCCTGCACGTGGTGCGCGAACAGCCCGACGATTTCAACGCCATGCGCGCTTCGCTCGCGCTGGCCGTGGCGGACCCAGACTGCGAGGCTGCGAGCCTGGGGGTGGCGGGACGCGAGGTCAGCATCTTTCAGGACGTGGCCTCGGGCAGCGTGGCGCGCCGCGCCATCAACCCGGTGCGCCTCACGGTGCAGGCGCGTTGTGCGGGCCAGCCCGTGGGTGCCGCGCTGGACCTGGGCGAACTCGCGCCCGGCGGACGCTATACCGTGATCCTTGCGCCATCGGCACAGGGCACGCTGGCGCTCTTTGCCAACGACCAGGCTGACTAAGTCCTCCGCGGCCCCGCGCGGGCACCCTCCATGGTCTTCGCCTCGCTCGAGTTCCTGACGCTGTTCCTGCCAGCGTTCCTCCTGGCGTATCTGCTCACACCGTCGGGCGGGCGCAATGCGGTGCTGATGCTGGGCAGCTGGCTCTTCTACGGCTGGTGGAGTCCCTGGTACCTGTGGCTGCTCGTCGCCAACACCGTGGTCGTCTGGGCGGGCGCCCTTGCCATCGAGCGGACACTCCATGAGCGCGCGCGCTCGGCCTTGCTCACCTTGCTGATCGTCGTCAACCTGGCGGCGCTGGGTTGGTACAAATACGCCAACATCGTCGTCACCACGGCTAGCGATGCTGCTCAGGCGCTGGGCCATGCAGGCTGGGGCTGGGAACGCATTGCCCTGCCGATCGGGTTGTCCTTCTTCGTCCTGCAGTCGATTTCCTATCTCGTCGACGTGCGGCGCGGCCTGGTGAGAGCGCAATCGAGCTTCATCGTTTTCGCGGCCTATCATGCGATGTTCGGCCAGCTCATCGCCGGCCCCATCATCCGCTACGTGTGGGTGGCGAGCGAACTCGCGCATCGTGCGCTCGCGTGGGATAGCTTCTCGCTCGGCGCTCGTCGCTTCATGATCGGTCTGGCCATGAAGGTGCTCGTGGCCGACACGCTCGCGCCCATCGCAGACACCGCATTCGCCCTGCCGGCGCCGTCCTTCGCGGATGCCTGGCTCGGGTGTCTCGCCTACAGCCTGCAGCTCTTCTTCGATTTCGCGGGCTACAGCGCCATGGCGATCGGCCTGGGCATGATGCTGGGCTTTCACTTCCCCGAGAACTTTCTCAACCCGTACCTCGCCACCAGCATCCAGGATTTCTGGCGACGCTGGCACATCTCGCTCTCGAGCTGGCTGCGCGATTATCTCTACATCCCGCTGGGTGGCAACCGTGGTGCGCGGTGGCGCACGTACCGCAATCTCTTTCTCACCATGGCCATCGCCGGCCTCTGGCACGGCGGCGACAGCTGGAACTTCCTGATCTGGGGATGTGCTCACGGGCTGGGGCTCTGTGCGGCACGGCTCTGGACGGCGGGCGGCGGCCCGGTGCTGCCGACGTGGCTAGCCCGCGCGCTGACGCTGCTTTTCGTCGCACTCGCCTGGACACTGTTCCGCGCCACGAGCTTCGATGGCGCCTGGACGATGCTCTCGGCGCAGTTCGGGTTGCACGGATTTGCCCTCGGCGAGAGCCTGGCAAGCGTGCTGCGCCCGGTTCACGGCCTCGCCGCGGCGCTGGGCGTCTACGCCATCGTGCATCCCGTCCTGCAGCCCCGCTGGCTGGCACTGGGCGGCACGAGTCGCGCGGCGGCGGCGTGGCGTGCCATCTGGCCCGTTGCCGCTTTCATGCTCGCCTTCGCTCTCATCAGCAGCCGCGATGCCGTGCCTTTCCTGTACTTCCAGTTCTGAGGCGAGGCTGCCATGACGTCCTCCGAACATTCGCCAGCACCGGCTCGATCCTCCTGGGTCGCGGGCGCGGTCTTCGCCGTACTCCTCGCAGCCGGTGCCCTCGCAAACCTGTGGGCCTTCGGCGTTCAGGACGGCACCCTGGTGCAGGCGCCCCCCACTCTCACGCGCGTGCTGGACGGCGACGTGACGGCCGAGATCGGCCAGTCCCTCGCCAAGGCGCCGCTGCCCAGCTGGGCCGCCACAGCCGAACGCAGCGCAACCTGGCTCGCGCTGGGCGACCTCGGTCCCCGTGTGCGCCGCGGCTGTGGCGACTGGCTCTTTCTGGCCGATGAGATCACACCGCATCCCCATGGTCAGATCCACGCGGACATGCGTGCGCGCCAGGTGCGCGAGATCGCTGCCCGCCTGAAAGCACGCGGCATCGCGCTGCAAGTCGTCGTCGTTCCGGACAAGACGCGCATTCAGAGCCACGTCCTGTGCGGCGTGCCGCGGCCAGCCAGCCTGGAGCCTCGCGTCCGGGACTGGACCGAGCGCCTGCGCGCCTCAGGCGTGCCCGCGCTGGACCTGACGCCGGTGCTGACACAGGCGGGACGCGACACGTACCTGCGCACGGACACGCACTGGTCCGAGCTTGGCGCGAACCTGGCTGCCGAAGCCGTGACGCGCGCGCTGGGCGCCCAGCCCAACGGGCGAGCCGGCTTCACCCCGGCGCAGCGCACCGAGCAACACCTGCGTTCACCCTGCCCCTACACCGGCGATCTGGTGCGCCTGGCCGGCATCGATGCCCTGCCGGCTCGCTGGCTGCCCGAACCGGATCGCGTCGCCGCGAGCATCTTCACGCAGGCCGAGCAGGCACAGGCCGGCTCAGCCGATGATCTCTTCGGGGATGCACAATTGCCGAGCGTGGCGCTGGTAGGCTCGTCGTACTCTGGCGCGTCGAACTTCGTACCCTGGCTCGCGCATCACCTGCACACGCCGATCGCGAACTTCGCGAAGGATGGCGGTGGGTTCGCAGGCGCGATCACCACCTACCTGAATGGCGCGGCCTACCGGGACACGCCGCCCCGGGTGCTGGTTTGGGAGATTCCCGAGCGCGATCTGCAGGCGCCGCCGGGTGCGAGCGAACAGGCGTTGTCGGATTGGCTGGGCAGGACAGCAGGGGCATCAGCACACTGAGCGAGCCGGCGCGGCTCGCTTGCCTGCTACGCGGGCCCGCACTGCCCGCGTCCTTGCGGTGCCAACAAGGCCGGGTCGCCACCCGGATCGAGCGGCGACCCAACCACTGTCGGACCCTCAGAACTGCAACGCTGTCTGCTTGCGCTTGCCCCCCGCCGGCCGCATGAGGGCCCGCGCCCAGCGCGCGCCGGCAGGCCGTACTTGGCCTCGACCACCTCCGCCCGCGCGAGCAGGTCAGCCGGCTCCACCGTCAGCGCCGGTCCGGTGAAGGCCAGGGCGATGCGATTGCCCGCATCGATCTCCGGCAACACCACCACCCGCCCGTCAAATGCCTGGTCGAGATTGGCGATATTGCGCGGAAAGCTGTCGTGTTCACCAAAGAGATTGACGGCGAGCACACCCACCTCGCCCAGCACCGCACGACACCCGGCATAGAACTCCACCGAATCCCGCACCGGGCCCTGCGCGAGCGCATCGAAGAGATCGACCATCAGCACCGAACACTGCCCATGGTGGGCGGGATCGAGCACCCAGGTGCCAGCGTCCGCCACATCCAGACGCAGACGCCGGCCTGGCTCCGGCAGACGGAAGAACTGGTGGCACACGGCCACCACCTGCGGATTCCACTCCACCACGTGGACACGACTCGCCATGTGCTTCAGGCAGAAGCGCGTCAGCGAACCCGCGCCCAGGCCCAGCGTGCCCACGGCGCGCGGCGCCGCCGGCGGATCCAGGAACAAGAGCCACGCCAGCATCTGCCGGGTGTACTCCAGCACCAGCCGGGCAGGCTCCTTGGTATCCATCGCCCCCTGCACCCACTCGGTGCCGAAGTGCAGATACCGGATCCCGCCGGCTTCCGAGAGGGTCGGTTCGTCCAGCTCCGACGGGCCCGCGGGCATCAAGCCCGCGTCCCCAGCAGCAAGCCGTTCATGCGCCGCACGAAGGCCGCCGGATCTTCCAGCGCAGCGCCCTCGGCCAGCATGGCCTGCTCGAGCAGCAGCTGGCTCCAGTCCGCGAACTGGTCGTCGCCCGCGGCCTGGATACGCTTGACGAGATCGTGCTCAGGATTGATCTCGAGGATCGGCTTGCTGTCCGGCGCGTTCTGGCCCGCCGAGCGCAGCAGACGCTGCAGGTTCTGGCTGAGGTCATGCTCGTCAGCCACGACGCAGGCCGGGGAATCCACCAGACGGAACGTCACGCGCACGTCCTTCACGCGCTCGCCCAGCGACGCTTTCAGGCGGTCCACCAGCGGCTTGACGGCTTCGCTCGCCTCGGCCTGCTGCTGCTTTTCTTCCTCGTCAGCCAGCGCACCCAGATCCAGGCCACCCTTGGCGATGGAGACCAGCGACTTGCCCTCGAAGGCGTGCAGATGGCTGAGCATCCACTCGTCCACGCGGTCCGTCAGCAGCAGCACTTCGATGCCCTTCTTGCGGAAGACTTCCAGGTGCGGGCTGTTGCTCGCCGTGGCAAAAGTCTCTGCCGTGACGCAGTAGATCTTGTCCTGACCTTCCTTCATGCGCGCCACGTAGTCGGCCAGCGCCACGTCCTGCACCGGCGTGCCGGTGTGCGTGGAGGCAAAGCGCAGCAGCTTGGCCACGCGCTCGGCGTTGGCGGCGTCCTCGCCCGTGCCTTCCTTGAACACCTGGCCGAAGGCTTCCCAGAAGGCGGCGTAGTCTTCCTGACGGTTCTCGGCCACGTCTTCCAGCAATGACAGGATGCGCTTGGTCGAGCCTTCACGGATCGCCCGCACGTCGCGGCTTTCCTGCAGGATCTCGCGCGACACGTTGAGCGGCAGATCCGCCGAATCGATCACCCCACGCACAAAGCGCAGATAGCCCGGCAGCAATTGTTCGGCGTCGTCCATGATGAAGACGCGCTTCACGTAGAGCTTCACGCCGTGCTTGGCGTTGCGGTCGTACATGTCGAAGGGCGCGCGCTTGGGCACGTACAGCAGCTGCGTGTACTCGCTGCGGCCTTCGACCCGGTTGTGCGTCCAGGCCAGCGGGTCGTCGAAATCGTGCGACACGTGCTTGTAGAACTCGCGGTACTGCTCATCCGTGACGTCGTTCTTGGCGCGGGTCCAGAGCGCGCTCGCCTGGTTGACGGTTTCTTCCTCGTCGCGCACCACCTGCTCGCTCTTCTCGCTGTCCCACTCTTCCTTCTTCATGCGGATGGGCAGCGAGATGTGGTCGGAGTAGCGGCGCAGGATCTCGCGCAGACGCCAGCCGGACAGGAAATCGTCCTCGCCCTCGCGCAGCGTCAGGATCACGTCGGTGCCGCGCGTGGCCTTCTCGGCAGCAGCAATGGTGAATTCGCCATCGCCCGCGGATTCCCAGCGGATCGCGGCGTCGGCCGGCTCACCGGCACGGCGGCTCAGCACCGTGACCTTCTCAGCCACGATGAAGGACGCGTAGAAGCCCACGCCGAATTGCCCGATGAGCTGGGCGTCCTGCTTCTGGTCGCCGGTGAGGCGCGAGAAGAATTCGCGCGTGCCCGAACGGGCGATGGTGCCCAGATTGGCGATCGCCTCGTCGCGGGTCAGTCCGATGCCGTTGTCCGACACCGTCAACTGCCGTGTGGCCTTGTCGTAGGACACGTGAATGGCCAGTTCGCCACCGCCTTCCAGCAATGCCGGCTTGTCGATGGCCTCGAATCGCAGCTTGTCGCAGGCGTCCGACGCGTTGGACACCAGCTCGCGCAGGAAGATCTCCTTGTTGCTGTAGAGCGAGTGGATCATCAACTGCAGCAACTGCTTGACCTCGGCCTGAAAGCCCATGGTCTCGGGAGTGGAGGAGGATGCCTGGTTCATCTCGTCAATAGCCTAAAGCGGTTGAGTCACCCGGCCAGCAGCAAAGCGCGGCGGGAATCCAGCGGCGCACATGGGGGCGGATCGGTACACATCAAGGGGCCCGCCGCGATATTTTTCATCCCGTGGGCGGTACCGGGACGTGTTCTTGCTACACGCCAGCCGGCCCTGCCGTCCGGCAGGCTTCCGGCTACCAAGGAGCAACTACCCATGACGGAGTACACGCCCGATACCGTCCACGCGACGGGGCAATTTGCCTACTGGGCCCCCCGCATCCTGGGGGCACTGATCATCCTGATCGTGACCTTCTTCGCCGCCCGAGCCGCTCGCTGGGGCATCACCAACCTCACCGGACGCATGGCGTTCTTCTCGCGTCCGACGGCCCGCCCCGGCGAAACGCTGTCCTCCTCCTTGGGTACGCTAGCCTACTGGCTGGTGTGGCTGCTTGGCCTGCTGCTGGCCCTGCAACCGCTCGGCCTGGCCCAATCGCTCGGCCCGGTCCATGCGCTCACGCATGAAGTGTTCATCTTCCTGCCGCGCATCCTCGGCGCCGCGCTGATCCTCTTCGTCGGCGTGCTGGTGGCCGGCATCGTGCGCAACATCGTCGAAACCCTGCTGGCCGCAACCGGCGTCGATCAGGGCGCTCGCCGCCTGGGTCTGGGCCCGGATCCCGTGCCGCCCGCGGGTGTCGCGCCGGTGATGCCGCCGGTGAACGTGCCCACCGCCCCCGGCGCCCACCAGCCGGGTACCGTGCCGCCCGTCGATCCCGTGCCGCCCGCGAACAGCTTCACGCTGAGCCGCGTGATCGGCGCCGTGGTCTTCACGCTCATCATCATCCCGGTCGCCATCTCGGCCCTCCAGGCCCTGGGCATCTCGTCCGTGGTCGACCCGATCGTCGACGTACTGCGCGCTGTGCTGGATGCCGTGCCGCGCGTATTCGCCGCCGGCCTGCTGCTCACCATTGCCTTCTTCATCGCCCAGTGGGTGCGCGGCCTGGTGCAGCAGATCCTCGTGACGGTAGGTTTTGATCGCGCGGTTGCCGGCAGCGGCCTGCGCAGCGCCACACCGCCCTCGCGCATCGCCGGCTGGCTGGCCCTCGTGGCCATCATGCTCTTTGCCGCCGTGGAATCCGCGAGCCTCTTGCGCTTTGACATCGTCGCGCTCCTGCTGGCTCAAGTGATCCAGCTGGGCGGCCAGGTGGTGTTCGGCAGCCTGATCGTGGTCGTGGGCGTCATCATGGCGCGCTTCGTGGCCCGCCTGGTGGGTGACACCGTCGGCGAGAGTGGTCTGCCGTCCATCCTCAAATACGCCATCATCGCCCTGTCGGTGGCCATCGGCCTGCGCTTCATGGGCCTGGCCAACGAGATCGTCAACCTCGCCTTCGGCCTGATCCTCGGCTCGGCCGCCGTGGCATGCGCTCTGGCCTTCGGCCTGGGTGGCCGTGAGACCGCGCACCAGCTGCTGCAACGCTGGATCAAGCGCCGCGACGTGGGCACCCCGCCCTCGCCGCCCGCCCCGCCCGCGCCGCAGCCCCCGATCGACCCGATCGTGCCGCCGCGCAAGGACTGACCTCCCGACGCAGTGACCTTCGGGTCACGTGACACGGATCATGACTTCGGCCCTGGCTCGCGTTGATCGCGGACCAGGGCCGAAGTCATTGGTGGAGATGTTCTGCGTTTGCCGGCAACGACGCTTAGCTGACTTCCCACGGGTTGATGACGGCCAGCCTGGCCGCTGCAAAGGGGCTGGTATCGCGTGTGGCGACCGCGTAGCCACGCGCAGCGGCTGAGGCCGCGATATAGCCGTCAGCCTTGCCGATGGCGTCACCCGCCGCCCTGGCGACTCCCATCAATTCCGCATAGGCCCGCGATGCGTCCAGGTCGAAGGGCAAGATCCGTCCTGAAAAGGCCGGGATCACCTCGCGTTCCAGTCGATCCAGATAGGTTGTCCGGCGCTTGCCGGCGGGCATTGCCGCCAGGCCGAAACGCAACTCGGCCACCGTGATGGCGGACAGATACAGGGTTTCGATCATCTGCGCGTCCATCCAGGCCAGCACCTGGGGCGCAGGCTCTGCCTTCCAGAGTTCGGATATGACGTTGGTGTCGATAACAATCACTTGAAGCTCATCGGTTCGGCGGGTGTCTTGTCGCGCTGCTGGTTGATGACGTCGGCTTCGGCATCCGTCAAGCCGCCAATGTCTCGGGCGATGGATGCCAGCATCGAACCCAGCTTGATGCGCCCTTCTGGTCGCGCGGCTTGTTCCAGGATGCGGCGAACCTCTGCCTCGGTACTGTGACCGTGCATGGCGGCACGCACTCGGATGGCACGATGCACTTCTTCAGGAATATTTCTGACGGTGATGGAGGCCATGATTCAAATCCTAGTTTGCTATCGCTGATATCAATATACAATAATGAGATCAATAAAACATCGGTCGCGGTGACGACGAAGCAGGAGGCTGCGTGCACAGCATGGTCCGACAGGCAAACGACGCTCGCGATCAAGCCGTTCTGGCGTATCACCAAGATGGGTACACCGCCTGGCCAGCGTCGCTATCGCAGGATCTGCTGCATCGATTGGGCAGTGCGACGCACGCCATCCAATCCCAGGTCGCAGCGCTACCCCAGGAAATGCAGGCTCTGCTCGCGTTCGAAAGGGATCTATCGACAACGGGGCGCGGCGGCATTGACGCGAAGGACGTGGGCGATGCGATCTTCATCATCGGCGATCCGAGCCGCTTCGATCCGGTGTTTCTGGAGCTGGTGCAGACCCCCATCATCCGGCAAGCAGCCTCTGCCCTGCTCGGCTGCGAAGACCTGGCCCTTCATTTCATCAACGTCACCATCAAGCACCCGCGCTTTGGCCGTGGCATCGGCTGGCATCGGGACTATCCCAACCCCTCCTATTGCACCGAACATGCGGATTTCCTGCGCCTGATGCTTTGCCTTGACGGCATGGACGAAACGTCGGGCGCCACGCGCTTCATCCCGGGTTCTCACATGCTGTCCGACGCGCAGGCCGTGGAGGAAAAAACGCAACGGAACTGGCCCAAGCCTTCGCCGAGCACGGGATGCGCACTGACTTGCGGGACCGGGCACATCGTGGCGATTCATCCGAAAGTGCTGCACGGCGGGCCCATGAACACCAGCAGCCGGCCCCGTCGAAACATCGTGATCCAGATTGGCAAGGCTTCGGCGCCGATGACGGGCACTGAACGCGATTCCGTATCGGGCCTGCGTCTGCGAAGGCCGTTACCCTAGCCCACCGCCCCTGCCCGCGGCCGCCGCATGATCGCCACCCCGCTGCCGGCAATCAGCAACGCCCCCGACACCGTCCAGGCATCTGGCTGCTCGCCCCAGATGACCCATCCGATGGCGGTGGCCCAGATGAGCCCGGTGTAGTCGAAAGGCGCCACGACCGACGCCGGGGCAATCCGGAAGCCTTGCGTGATGAAGCCCAGGCCGAGCGTACTGAAGAGCGCGATGCCGGCCAAGCCCAAGGCGTGCTCACTGTGCAACGGCTGCCAGAACCAGGGCTGCAGGCCCGCGCTCACCACCGCCTGGCCCAGGCCGATGTAGAACATCGTGGTGAGCATGCTCTCCTGTGCCCCGATGCGTCGGGCGCTCACCATCATCACGGCGTAGCCGATGGCAGTCAGGAGCGGCAGGACCGCCGCCCAACTGAATCCGCTGGCCCCGGGTCTGGCCACCAGCAAGACGCCCGCGAAGCCCAGCCCCACCAGCAGCCAGCCGCGCGCATCGACGCGTTCGCCCAGAAAGGCCACGGACAAGGCCGTCACGATGAGGGGCGCAGCAAAGGCAATCGCCGTCGTCTCGGCCAACGGCAATAGCGTCAGGCTGAGGTAGAAGCACGACGCCGAAGCCACGTTCACCACACCTCGCACCGCGTGGACCCCGAGATGCTGCGTGCGCAGCGCGCGCCGCCCGCCCACCGCCAGCAGGATGACCGCAATCACCATCGCGGCCAACACCCCCCGCACGAAGAGCAGCTGCACCGGTGCATAGAACTCACCCAGCCACTTCGCCAGGCTGTCACTCAGCGTGAGACAGACGATGCCGCCGGTGACGCAGGCGATCCCGGGCAAGTGAGAGCTGCCAGGGGCAGCGAAAGGTGGGGACATGGACGAGGCACACCGACAACGAAGAACAGACACTCCGTCCATCAGGACCGGAGACGATGGCCGAGAGCCTAGCAGATCCGACGAACCGCGCAGCGCACCGGCAGCGAGAGCCCGCTGCCGCATCGCGCGCGGCGTCCCACGCGCTGACAGAGCGCGTCGGCCATGGCGGTCATGCCGCGAGTCAGACCGCGAGCTGCGGCCCGTGGCCCTGGCGTCCCCCGCCAAGGCTTGAATCCCTCCCCTGCCTCCTCTAGAATGCGAGGTTGCCTTGGCACTTCGCCGGGCATCATCTGCTGGTTGGGGAGGACGCCATGTCGTTAGACGCCCTCTTCCAATTGGGGATCGTCTCAGTTTTCCTGAACACCACCCAAACGGAAGAACACCGATTCCCGCATGCCCGTGCCGTTCGCACGCGCATGTGCCCTGCCGCCACGCTGCACGCGTGCGCCGGCCTGCCGTATCCGCGCGCTGATCAGCAATCCGGCCGAATGCCGGGCTGACAACTCCATACCCAATCCGTCTCGCGCTTGGCGTCATGCCCCGTCTTGGGTAACACGCCATGCGCGCCACGTAGCCTGTCCGCGCGCCGTCTCGGCGCCCTGCGGACCCCTGGAGTCCTGCCGTTGATCGCCACGCCCTACTACTGCATCGACAAACGCCGCCTGCTCGTCAATCTCGAACGCATCGATGAGGTCCGCCAGGCCTCGGGTGCGAAAGTCCTGCTTGCCCTGAAATGCTTTGCCACCTGGTCTGTGTTCGACCTGATGCGCGAGCACATGGACGGCACCACCTCCTCGTCCCTGTACGAAGTGCGGCTTGGCCGCGAGACCTTTGGTGGCGAGACGCACGCCTACAGCGTGGCCTATGCCGATCACGAGATGGACGAGGTGATCTCGCATGCCGACAAGATCATCTTCAATAGCCTCGGCCAATTCGGGCGCTTCGCCGACCGAGCTCACGGCAAGCCCATCGGCCTGAGGCTGAACCCGGGCGCCAGCGCCTCGGGCTTCGATCTGGCAGACCCGACCCGCCCCTTCAGCCGTCTGGGCGAATCGGATCCGGCCAAGGTGGCTGCGGTCATCGACCGCATCGATGGCTTCATGATCCACAACAACTGCGAGAACCACGACTTCGCGCGGTTCGACGAGTTGCTGACCGGCATCGAAGCCCGCTTCGGCGCGCTGCTCGGCCAGGTGAACTGGGTGAGCCTGGGCGGCGGCATCCACTTCACGGGCGAGGACTACCCGCGCCAGGCCTTCGCTGCACGGCTGCGTGCCTTTGCCGAGCGCCATGGCGTGCAGGTCTACCTGGAGCCGGGCGAAGCGGCCATCACGAACAGCGCGAGCCTGGAGGTGACGGTGCTGGACACCCTGCACAACGGCAAGGATCTGGCGGTGGTGGACAGTTCCATCGAGGCGCACATGCTGGATCTGCTGATCTATCGCCTGTCCGCCCGCGTGGAGCCGAACACCGGCCCCCACCGCTATCTGGTCTATGGCAAGTCTGCCTGGCAGGCGACATCTTCGGCGAGTTCGACTTTCCGGAACCTTTGACGATCGGCAGCCGTCTGTCCATACGAGACGCTGCGGGCTACACGATGGTCAAGAAGAACTGGTTCAACGGCGTGAACATGCCGTCCATCGTGATCCGCGAGCTGGACGGCACCGAACGCCTGGTGCGCCAGTTCTCCTACCAGGATTACCGCGACAGCCTGTCCTGATCGCATCCCCGACGAAACCTGTGCATGGAGGCCTCACAGCCATGAAGCGGAATGTTCTCATCATCGGTGCGGGCGGCGTGGCGCATGTCGTCGCGCACAAGTGCGCGCAGAACAATGCGCGCCTGGGCGACATCCACATCGCCTCGCGCACCCTCGGCAAGTGTCACGCCATCATCGAGTCCATCCATACGCGGGCGAGCTTGCAGGCGCCCGGCGTGCTGAAGGCACACACGCTGGACGCCATGGACATCGACGCCACGGAGGCGCTGATCCGGCGCACGGGCAGCCAGATCGTGATCAACGTGGGCTCTGCCTTCGTCAACATGTCGGTGCTTGAAGCCTGCCTGCGCACGGGCGCGGCCTACATCGACACGGCCATCCACGAAGACGCTGACAAGATCTGCGAAGCGCCGCCCTGGTATGCGAACCACGAGTGGAAGCGCCGCGAGGTGTGCGCCGCGGCAGGGGTGACGGCGGTACTGGGCGCTGGCTTCGATCCGGGCGTGGTCAACGCCTATGCACGCCTGGCCTGCGACGACTACTTCGACCGCGTGGATTCCATCGACATCGTCGACATCAATGCAGGCAGCCACGGCCGCTGGTTCGCCACGAACTTCGATCCGGAAGTGAACTTTCGCGAGTTCACCGGCCAGGTCTGGTCCTGGCAAGGCGGTCAGTGGACGTCCTCGCAGATGTTCGAGTACCGCAAGGAATGGGATCTGCCCGTCGTAGGCCGCCAGACGGCCTATCTCACGGGCCACGACGAACTGCACTCGCTGTCGCAGCACCTGGACGTGCCGAACATCCGCTTCTGGATGGGCTTTGGCGAGCACTACATCAACGTCTTCACCGTGCTGAAGAACCTGGGCCTGCTCTCGGAGCAGCCGGTGCGCACGGCCGAAGGCCAGGAGGTGGTGCCGCTGAAGGTGGTCAAGGCCCTGCTGCCGGACCCCGCCTCACTCGCGCCCACGTACACCGGCAAGACCTGCATCGGCAATCTGGTGCGCGGCGAGAAGGATGGCCAGCCACGCGAGATCTTCGTCTACAACGTGGCCGATCACGAAGAGAGCTACCGCGAGATCGGCAGCCAGGCGATCTCGTATACGGCTGGCGTGCCGGCGGCCGCAGCGGCGATCCTGATCGCCGAGGGCACCTGGGATGTGCAGCGCATGGCCAACGTGGAGCAACTGCCCCCGCGGCCCTGGCTGGACCTGATGGACGGCATGGGTCTGTCCACGCACGTGCGCGAGAACGGCTGGGACGAACGCATCAGCGTCCCGGCAGATGCGGCCGAAGGGACCGATTCCGTGGAGGAAGTGCTGGAATGATCGCCGCGGGCATCAGGCGCGCCGCGAGGCCAGCACGATGCCCACCGCGATGAGGCCGATGCCCACCGCGTGATAGAGCTGGGCGCGTTCGCCCAGCAATCCGATCGCGAGCAGGCTGCCGAACACCGGCACCAGGTGGATGCACAGACCCGCCACACTCGATCCCGCCAGCGCCACGGCCCGGTTGAAGCACAGATACGCCAGCACCGAGGCGCAGACCGCGGCGTAGCCCACCGCGCCCAGCGCCGCCCCGGACAACGGCATCGGCCGCCCGCCGAACGTCTCGGCCAGATAGAACGGCAACAGCATCGTGGCCCCGATCACGAAGGTGGCGAAGACGAAGCTCAGGGGATGCGCGTCGGGCCGGCGCCGCAGCATCAATGTGTAGCCTGCATAGGCCACCGCTGCAGCCAGCACGTACAGATCGCCGGCATTGAACGCGAGCCGGGAAAATGTCTGGACATCTCCGCGCCCGATGAGCACCGCAGCGCCCGCAAGCGAGATCCCGATGCCCACCCACTGCGCCGCACGGATGCGGTCGCCGAACACCGCCACGCCCAGCCCCGCCACCATCACCGGGATGGCAGACTGGATCATCACGCCATTGAGCGCCGTCGTGGTCTGCAAGCCCAAGTACAGCAAGGTGTTGAAGGCCGCGATGCCTAGCCCGGAGAGCACCAGCATGTCCCAGGGCCGCGCCGCCAGTGCGCGCCAATCGCGGCGCAGATGCGGCCACGCGAGCGGCAACAGCACCAGCGCCCCCAGCACCCAGCGCCAGAACGCCAGCCCGATGGGTGGCACCGCCCCGTCGCCCACCACGGCGCGCCCGAGCACGGAATTGCCCGCCCAGAAGAGCGGCGCAAGCATCATGTAGAGCCAGAGCGGCTCGCGGCGGATCGCCCCGGCTGGGGTTGAGGTGTATGAGGGCTGGGAGCGGGGGGAGGACATCGACGGCAGCAAGATTCGCAGCGTGCTGCGACGGTAAAGGGAGCAATGCTCCGGGCGCGTGCCGCCGGATCCGGACAGGTGACGACAACACGGAGGTCGGAAAATTGTAAGCTATCGTTCCTTTCCCGATCGTCGCGCCATGCCCAGCCCGCGAACGTCTCTTCCAAGCCATGCCGCCATCCGAGGTGCGGCCGTGCTGTGCCTGATGCTGTCGGCAGTTGCCGCTCACGCACAGGCGCCTGCCTGGGCAGATGGGCGCTCCTTCGAAGGCCCGGTGACGCTGCACTTCACCGCGCCGGGCAGGACAGCACGCACGGTGCATGGCACGGGCTCCGCGCGCTGGCTCGCCGATGCGGGCAGCGCCCGCTTCGTGCTGCAGGCAGACGAGCCCCGCACCAACACCCGTGTGCACCTGGTCTTCGAGGGCAACATCACCGGATCGGGCTGGCGCAGTGCCGCGGGCCCCGTCACGCTGGCCGTCAACCCTGACGGACGGATCACAGGCGGCGGAACGGATCCGGCGTTGCAGCGCACGCTGGCGTTCGCCGGTGTGGTGCATGAGACGACGCTGCATCTGCAGACTCACACCGCACTGGCCCGAGCCGAGGGTGGCCTGCCGGTGGGTACTGAGATCACCGCCGAGTACGCGTTGACACGCCCGGCGTCGTCGCTGTCGTCTGCCGGCGAGGATTGCCGTCGACAAGGCATGAACGTGGTGCCGAGCCGAAGCACCGGCCTGCCGCCGCGTGGCACCTGTCCCTGACGCTGTTCGCAACGACCAATCTGGCGACCGTGCACGGCCGCCGCAGTGCCGGCAGGCGCTGCGCCAGGCAGGGCCCGCGATTGGCACACCGGGCCGCCCTGCACGGTCAGCGCCGCTTCCAGTCGAAGTCGGGAATCTCGATGCAGCGGTTCACGTCGCCCGTCCATTCAGGCTTCAGACCCGCGTCCTGCAGTGCTGTGATGACGCGCTGGGCGACGCCCGTGCGATCTGCATCATCACCCTCGACATGGTCGAACGCGATCAGCAGCACCCTGTCGGCCAGGACACGCTCCACATCCTGGCCATGATAGAAGCAGTAGCCATCGACGGCGCCCTCGGGCAATGCGGCCAGCGCCTCGGCGGCCTCCACATGGCCATCAGAACGCGTGTAGCCCGCATTGTGCAGCCCGAGCACGCGCGCACCTCTCAGCGCATCGAACGCGGCGTCCAGCCGGTCGCAGTCGGTATGCGCCGGCCAGGAAGCGGCGGCCGCGATCTTGCGCTGCTGCTCAGATCGGGCGAAGGCCCACAGGGCCTCAGCGTCCAGCGTGGGCTCATCGATCAGCAGGTCATCGATCAGATCGGCGATGTCCTCATCGTCATGGAACCCGGACCAGACGGCGTGCCAGATGACGTCGCGCTCTTCGCTGTCGAGCATGGTGCTACCTCGGTGGATTGGGTGGGGACAGGGATCCATGATTCCGCGGACCTCGCGCGCTCTGCAACGGCGAGAGGTAAGCCATTGAAACAACGACGCGCTGCGCCACGGTGCCTGCAGGCGAGACGCCATGGCGTTCAGCCCCGTGTATCGAGAACGCCCGTCAACGGCCGTTACACAGTGCTGCGGGCTCGCGAAGCCTGCTCCGCTACGCTGGCCGCCTCCCGACTCTTGCCTACGCCCCGATGCGCCTGCTCCTCCCGTCTCTTCGCTCACGTCGCGTTGCCGTCGCTTCTCACCTCGCCGCCGTGGCCCTCTGCCTGCCCCTGAACACGCTGGCCGCGACCCAGCCATTCATGGCCGGCGCGCCTTATCAAGGCGATGTGACCCTGGGCGTCGTGCTGCCCGATGGACGCACCCACACCAAGACCACTCACGGCAGCATTGCATTCACCCCGGAGCCGAACCAGACCGACGTCGTCCAGATGGTGATGCGGGCCGACGAGAGCGATGCCGGGGCGAGCAGCGAGCTCATCCTCTTCGGCACGTATGAGGACGGCGGCTGGCACACGCTCGACGACGTGATCGACGTGCAGGTGCAGCCAAACGGACAGATCCGGGGCACGGGGGATGACGATGACAAGCAGTTCCTGTTTTCAGGGACGGGATCGGCCACCCGACTGCAGCTTAACAAGGAGATCTTGCTCGTCACGGAACAGGGCGGCGCGCCTGCGGGCACACGCCTCACCTTCAGCTACACCCTGACGCGTCCGTAAGCGCATGCGGCGGGCAGTCCAGAAGCAAATCGACACCCGCCGCCGGGTGAATGTCGTTACGATCAAGGAACACCATTCGCTTGATCGTGCCCACGGTTCCTGCCGGCGTTCCTGCCGCAGGACAACATCCGCCACGCCGCCTCTCGCCTGTGATCGCTGCCCCGATTCCTCAGAACGACCCGGAACGCCTCGCCGTCCTGCACGCGCTCGACGTGCTCGACACCCCGCCCCAAGCCCGCTTCGACCATGTGACGCGACTTGCACGCCGGGTCTTCGATGTCCCGATCGCGCTCATCACGCTGGTGGACCGCGAACGGCAATGGTTCAAGTCCCGGGTTGGCCTGCCGGTGACGCAGACACCGCGCGACGTTTCCTTCTGCGCGCACGCCATCCTGCAGGATGAAGTCATGGTGGTGCCCGATGCGAGCCAGGATCGGCGCTTTCATGACAATCCGCTCGTCACGGGCGAGCCGCACATCCGCTTCTATGCAGGCTGCCCCCTGCAGACGCCCGACCATGTGAAGCTTGGCACCTTGTGCATTCTCGACAGGCAGGCACGGCGACTGGACCAGGACGAACGCGCGTTGCTGCGCGACCTCGCCCAGATGGTGTCGCAGGATCTGGTGTCGGCACAGATCGCCGCCGAGGATCCGCTGACGGGCCTCATGAACCGGCGCGGATTCGAGCAGCTTGCGCCTCGCGTGCTCCAGGCATGCCAGCGCGGCGGCCAGCCCGTGGGGCTCATGTACTTCGATCTCGATCGCTTCAAGCGCATCAACGATGAGCATGGCCACGCCGAGGGTGATCGCGCGCTGCGCCTCTTTGCGACGGCACTGCGCCGGTCGTTTCGAGAGGACGACATCGTCGCCCGTCTCGCAGGCGACGAGTTCGTGGCCGTGCTGCCATTGGCCGATGCCAGCCAGGGTGATCACATCCGCGAGCGTCTTGCCGGTGCCCTGGCCGATGCCGTGCAGCGAGAGCACCTGCCCTACCCGCTCGTGGCCAGTGCAGGGTTTGCCGCGTACGACCCCGCCCGCCACGCAGACTTCGCTGCGGTGCTCGCCGAGGCGGATCACGCCATGCTGGCCGCCAAGCCGCGCGCCGTGCGCTGACGCGGGCTTATGACGTCGGCATCCCGTCATCTGCGACTCGACGGCATCGATCCTGCTAGGGGTACGACAGGCACATGCCTGACACCTTTATCGGAGACTGCCATGAAGACCCAGATCAGCTACACCAAGACCGATGGCGGCACGGGCGTCGCCCTCGTCGACGGCGCGGTCGACGATCCGCTCGAAGCCAAGCGCGAGCTGGCGGCCGCGTTGAACCTGCCGGAAGACGTGAACAACACCGGAAACGTCACAGAAGTGGATGCGCGCCTGCGCGCAGGCGGCGTGCAGCCGGAGTCGGTCAGCACCGTTCCCGTCTCTGAGTGATGTCGGACGGCGGGACGGCTCACTTGCCGTCCCGCCGCATTCCACGGACAATGCGGCCCCGTTTCACGAGGTCTGTCCGTATGAGTACCCCGTTACGTCGTTATGCTCGGCGCGGCATTTTTGCCCTCGGCCTGGCATTTGCCACCAGCGCCACCGCGCAGACCCTGTCACTGTCTCAGTTCCCGGCCTTCGAGCTCAGCGAATCGTCACGACTCATCGATCTCGTGCGCAACGTGGATGCCGCTCTCGACACCAACCCGCAAGCCCGCTCACGTCATTGGCGGCCCGTGAGAGATGGCAGCTTGCCAGGTATCGTCGACCTGCAAGTGCAGCCTCGTAACAATGCCGCCGGAAATGTCGCCAACGCCCAGATCGCCGTGCAGTTCGCCAATGCCGATGCGGCAGTGCAGTTTCGCGCGCACCTGCAAGCTGCGGTAGGCGCGCCCGATCCCGCGTGCAGCGATGCGCTACAAGCCCACTGGGCCTTGGCGCCCGGCCAGACCCTCATCTGGCACGAATCGGTCGTGGCAGACAGCCCCGTGTCGCTGACCCTGCTGGACGCCGATGCCCCCGACGTGAACTGCGCGGTGCATGTCGAAGGCCTGGGCGAGCCCTTCGACCCTGCGCCCGTAGTGGCCTTGCTGGATACGCTGCAGAGCCATCCGCTGCCATGGTCGGACACGCCGGCCCTCACCGCGTGGTTAGCCCGGTTTGGCGAGGTGCACCGCCACGGCGACGCGTCCTGCCCCGAGGCCCTGGAAGTGGAGCGCCCGAAGGGCTTGCCCGGGGTCGATCATCTGGCGCTGGAAATACCGTCGTGCAGTGATGCAGATGCGAATGCGTCCCCGGTTCTGCACCTCGTGGTGGGCAGTGCCGACATGTTCGCCGCCCCTGCGCTGCGCAAGCTGTTTGTGACGCGCCATGGCGACCCCGCGCCCGCTTGCGCTCGCCATGACCAAGCGGCCTGGGCCATTGACGATACCACGCACGCCCGCTGGACCCAGGCCATTAACCTGGGCATCGTGCAGATCACGTACGAGGCAAAGGGCAAGAATCCCTGCCCCGCCCCGGACGATCTCGGTCTGCTGTAGACGACGAGGTCGGGGCTAGGAGACGTTGGGCGGCAACAGGTGAAGACCGGTGCGCCGCACGAATTCTTCGTAGGCGATGGGCGCGCCCACCTGGGCCTTCGGATCGTTGGCCTGCCAGTGCACCCACGCGCGACCGGCGTTGGGATCGTAGACCACCTTGTAGAGGTGCGTGGGTACAGCCACACGGCTCTTGCCGATGACCGCGGGCGCGCCGCCCTGGTACACCGGGCCGGTGAAGACAAAGACGTCACCCGCAGCGCGCATGACGTACCGGCGCGTGTCTTCCTCGATTCGGCTCCATGGGCCCGCGTTCTGACGCTGGTCCTGCGGCACCATGTTCGCCAGCGAGAAGCTTTGCGCCATGGCGTCGACCGAGCCCATGTTCCCCGCCGGCGCCATGTGGCCCCGCGAGTAGCCCGAGCCGCGGTAGTCATCCAGATCAGCACGCTCCGCGCTGGGCAGCCGCGCTTCTGCGTAGAAGCGATCCGTGCGCTGCACGCCCTTGGCCCGTTCCAGCCACTGCCGGTTCAGGCGCTCAGCCACGAACACAGGCGTGCGCGTCTGCCCGTTGTGCAGGATCGCAAATGCGCTGAAGCACAGCTCACGCAGTGTGGGCGAGGCAGGCACCGCCGGCAGCCGCCGCGCGGGAAGAACTGCGGCACTCGGAGAACTGCGTATGCGCATAGCCCTGCGAGACCACCGCCGTGGGCGGTGCGGCTTCGCCTGACAGGCCCAACTGCGCGAGCAACGGCTCGAGCGAGAACTCGTCACGCCACTGCGGATTGAGCGCGCAGCTGGCCGCACCGAACGCAGTGACGGCGGCAGCGAGGAAGGCCTTGAACGTGCGCACCTTGCCGCCGGCTGGCGCCTTGCGGGACTTGCGCTTGGAGGAGGAACGAGCGGGACGGCTGGCGGGTTTCTTCGGACGGGTCATGCGCGGGACATCGAGACACACAGGCCCGCCGCGTGATGCAGGCGCGACGGGCCGCCCGATTGTAGGCGAGTCGCGCCCTGCCCGCTCAATCCACCACGAAGAGCCGCGCGCCCGTGGTGGTGTGGGATTGATGCGCCTCGGCATCGTCCCCCACCTGGTAGCTCATGCCCGGCGTGAGCGTGAAGCTGCGGCCGTCTTCGAGCGTGGTGTGAAGCTCGCCTTCGAGGCAGAAGAGGATGTGACCCTTGTGGCACCAGTGGTCTGCGAGATAGCCCGCGCTGTACTCCACCATCCGCACGCGGATCGGGTTCTGTGCGTCGCCAAAGGTGCGGGTGCGCCAATAGGCGACGCCGGTCTCGCCGGCATGCTCGGTGGGCTCGATCGCCTGCCAATCGGTGGTACCGAAGGCGAACGGGGACATCTTCATGGACAACTCCTGGATCGAAGGCGCGTGGATCAGTATCGCGTGCGCTGAGGCAACGCACGATACTCCTGCCAGACCTTTTGCGCTTCGTCCTGCAGCATCTGCGACACGTTCACCTTGCGCTGATCGTAGGGCAGCGCGAGATCGTCCCCGCTCACCGCCAGCGGCGCAGTTTGCGCGTGGCGTCCTGGTTCAGCCGCTCGGCCTCGCGCTCGGCAAACTCGCGCTCGCCCGGCTCGTAGGCGCCTTCGTACATGCAGCGCGAGACCGTGCGGCAATCGGGCGTCGCAGCAACAGGAGATTCGGCAGGGTCGGGCTTGGACGAAGAACACGCGGCCGCCAGGACAGCCATGAGCAGCACGCTGCCAACCCGAAATGATCTGACATTCATACTACGAAAGCCCTGCGGAGTTGATGATGCCGCCAGGATGGCGTCGGCATCGGCAGGCCGCCTTGAGGCAGCCAGAGGAGGTGGCGACGCAGCAAGATCAGGACCGTTCGGCGCGCAGGCGTTCGCATTGAACTGCGATCGTGGCCGAAAAGTGGCTGATCGCGTGCATCATCTGCTCGGGATCCGTGTGCCGCGGCACCCGATAGGCCTCGCGCACCAGGCCGTCCAGGGCGATGACGGCGTCCGCCCCCATGTCGTTGGCCCGCGCATACAGCTCGTCGAGCATGCTCTGCATCGGATAGCCTTCCTGACGCATCTGCATCGTGACTGGCGCCATGCGCGACAACAGATCGCACTCGGTCACCAGCATCCACGCCTGTGCCCACGCCAACTGTGGGCTCAACAGACAGGCCGCCACCAACGACACCCGCAACCGCATCACTTTCTCCCCGTGAGCTTGGGATAGTACGCGGTTTGGGCGAAGGCCGCCGCCGCCCAGGCAGGCCGCCTAGCTCGTGTGAGCCATAGTCGCGCGTCACGGCCAGGCCTACAGTGCACCCATGAATTCGCCAACGGCGAATCACCCACCCAGGAGCGCAGCATGAACAACCCTCAGACCCCGACCGTCGAATCCCTCGACACGCTCGACGACGAGCAACTGGACGCCGTCGCGGGCGGCAGCTGCCTCGACGACTTCCTCGACAAGCTCCTGCACCCCACGCGCGGCATCCCGCACGAGACCCACACCCAGTGAGCTGCCGCTCGCGTGACACCAGGAATTCGCAGGGGATAGTCGTGGCCTGAGCGGCATTGGACACACCTGCCCTGCAGGGCCCGCTGCTATGCTTGCGCCAGGCCCGCCCCGCGCGCGGGCGATCTCTTTAAGGAGAAACCCATGCAGTTCGTCCTTTCGGCCACCGATTTCACCGACGACGGCGCCCTGGAGCGACGCCTCGCCAGCCGCGAGGCCCATCTTGCCCGCGTGCGTGATCTCGCTGCCACCGGTGGCTTTCTGGGCGGCGGCGCCATCCTGGATGCCAAGGGCAAGATGATCGGCTCGAACGCGCATTTCGACTTTCCCACGCGGGAAAGCTTCGACGCCTGGCTCAAGGACGACCCGTACATCGTCAACCGCGTCTGGGAGACCGTGACGATCCACGAGGCCCGCCTCTTCAACCCGGCCGCCTGAGCGGCCTGCCTGCAGGAAGATCCGCCATGCGATTCGGCTACACCATCGTCTACGTGCGATGCCCGGATGGCACCTTGGTCGAGCTGTGCTCGCCAATGGGCTAGTGGCAGCGACATAGAGCACAACGTGCGTCTCATCAGGCGGTTCTTCGGCGTGCTCTTTGCCGTGGTCATCCCGATTCTTGGGGTCGCGCTGCTCATTGCGATCTTCGTGTCTCCACGGTTCCTGCAGGTCGTTGCCAAACTGGATGGAGAAACCCACGCGGTCGCTGCGCAAAGCCTGGGATGCTCGCTGGTGCGCGAAGGCCAGCGTCGGCGCGATGCCGTGTCTTGCCGGTTTGCCTATGCGTGGGAAGGGAAGGCGCGTGAGGCCGACGTCGTCGTCTGGTACAGCGACAACCCGTGGGCGACGCTCGCAGGGCTCGAGCGCACCCTCGCACGCGAGTCGGTCATCGGCACACACACGCTGCGCGTCAACCCGCGCTTTGCGGATCGCCCCACATGGCCGGACACCCGATGGGTGAGCGTGCCACCGTTGTGGCTAAGCCTGAGCCTCGCCTGGCTTGCCCTGCTCGCGGTGGTTGTCTGGTCCAGCGCTGACCGGCCCATGCACCGGCGCAGCGACTACGTACTGGACCCCGCCACGGACAGGCTGGTGCCGATCCCTGGTCGGCGACGGCCACGCCCACACGCCAGGGGCATCCTGCTCTGCGTCTTTGCCGGCGTCACGCTGTACGCTTGTGCCTACGGCATTTCCAACCGCGTCGGCAATGCCGCCATCATGATCGGCATGGGCGGCATGCAACCGACGCCCGCCACGCTGACAGACTGTCAGTCACGCTACGTCGGCCAGCGCAAAGGCACGCACCAGATCGAGTGCGTAGTCCGGTACACGGTGGACGGCGTGCCGTATCGCGGCCACACCGACGCGATGGACTTTCGCTGGTTTCCCACCCGGGAACGCCGCGAGACTCTGCTCGCCACGCTCGAGGGCACGGCGGTCACCGCCTACGTGCATCCCATGCACCCGAGCTATGCACGCGCCTTCGCCAGCCAGGACTGGCTCGTGCCGTGGACCTGGGGCCTTTTCACGCTGATGCAGTGGCTATGCCTGCTGGTGGCCTTTCCGTGGATGGTGGTGTGTGGCGTGCAACACCTTCGACGAGACGCTGCACCCGAATGAGCCGCACGCCAGCGCGACGTCTGGCAGACGACATGGCACGTCAGAGCCATGGCGCCGTGTCTGCCAGAGGCCTACAGTGCAGTCACCGGCTCAGACAAGCCCGAGCCACTACCTCCGGAGTCCACCATGACTGGATCTACCCTCACCCTCGAAGCCCCAGCCCAGGACGAGGCGTTGACCGACGCCCAGCTCGACGCGGTGTGTGGCGCAGGCTGGCTCGATGACTTCGTCGACGCCATCAAGCCCAAGGGGCTGCGCATCAAATACCACCCCTACTGAGCCAGCGCGCCTTGCCCTCGCCTACTGGTCTTCGGCGTGCCGCGCGAAGTTCTCGAGGATGGCTTGCCAACCCGACGCCTGCATGTCGCGCGGATACTCGCCGTCCGGATCGAACGTGACCCGGACCCGCACGGCATCGCCGTCCTCGTGAAACTCGACGACGGCCTGACGATCTCCGAAGGCATACTCCAGCCGCTCGTTCTGCACCACCTTCGTATACGTGCCCGCGAAGTCGAACCCCATGCTGCCGTCCTTGGCTTCCATGCGCGAGGAAAATGCACCGCCCTCGCGCAGATCCACCTGGGCCGCCGGACAATGCCAGTCCGGCGAGGCGAAGTTCCACTGGCGAATGTCGTCCGGGGACGTGTAGGCCCGCCATACTGTGGCGATGGGCGCGTGCACACGCGTCTCTACGGTGATGCGATCTTGCGTCATGACGGGAACCCCTTCAGAGAGAAGACAGCCGGGCCGCGGCGCGCAACGTGGCTTCACGCCGCCGATCAATGAATGCCTGCATGCTGCCGCGCACCGCATCGACCACGTCGGCCGGTGCGGACTTGGGCGAGCCCGCGTCATACGGCGGCGCGGGGTCGTACTCCATCTGCAATTGGATCGCCTGCGCGGTGGCAGCGCCCGCCAGCTCGGCCACCACCGTCAGGGCAAAGTCGATGCCGGAGGTGATGCCCGCGCCCGTGATCCGATTCCGATCCTGCACCACACGTTCGTTGACCGGGATGGCACCGAGCAATGCCAGCTGATCGACGGACGCCCAGTGACTCGTGGCGCGATAGCCCGTCAGAAGACCTGCCGCGCCCAGCACGAGCGAGCCCGTGCACACCGAGGTGACGAGCTGACAGCCCGGCGCCTGGTCCACCAGGAACCGCAAGACCTCGTCGTCATCCATCAAGGCCACCTGCCCCGGCCCACCCGGCACGCACACCAGGTCGAGCTGCGGACACTGATCGAACGTCATCGTCGGCACGAGCTTGAGCCCACGATCGGACGCGACCGGATCCAGGTCCTTCCAGAGAAAATCCACCTGCGCACCCGGCGTCCGGGCAAAGACCTCCGCCGGGCCGGTCAAGTCCAGCTGCGTGAGTTGAGGGAACAGCACAAGGCCGATGCGCATGGACGCTCCGTCAGGAGAGAGTGTGACGGTGCCGCCGAGGGCACCTTCTGACGCATGGTAATGCAATACGCCCAAGGCGCCCCAGCCGGCACCCGCCGTTGACGAGAACGAACTCAAGAACGTGGCAGGCGGCTTCTCCTGGTTCCCGATCCCGCCGGTGTTGCATAAGCGGGATTAGCCCCAGGCTGCCAGAAACCGGGTATACTCATTGACCTTTCCAGGGCTGCACCTCTCGCAGCCCACTGCGCACCTCACAGTGCCGCGCCCATGCCCGGGTGGTGAAATTGGTAGACGCAGGGGACTCAAAATCCCCCGCCGCAAGGCGTGCCGGTTCGATTCCGGCCCCGGGCACCATCATGAAATCAATGGCTTAATCACGATTGACATATCGTGATCTCCAGGCACTCCCCACGGCGTTCCCCATTGGCATTTCCGGCAACTGTTCGCACAGGACTTTTCGAGCGGTATGCGTGAGAATCTATCGGTCTCACCTTGAGCCCGAGAAAGCCATGTGCAGCCACTACCAAGCCGCAAAAGAAGCCGCCCGGGTCGCCAAGTACTTCGGCGCGCTCGGGATGCCGAGCTACGGCCCGTCCGATCTATGGCCGCGACGTGTGGGGCTGTTCGTGCGTCGCCCGCCCGAGCACGAGTCGGGCGATGAGGCGGTGCCAGAGCGCGAGGCAGTAGCGGGCCGCTGGGGCCTGGTGCCATGGACGGCCAAAGGCGACGGTATCGCCAAGGCGGAGAAGCTGAGCACATTCAACGCACGCAGCGAGACGGCCGCCAGCTCCTACACCTACCGCGGCGCGTGGTCGCGCGGCCAGCGGTGCATCATCCCCGCCGAGGCGATCTACGAGCCGGACTGGCGCACCGGGACGGCCATTCCAACGCGGTTCACTCGCGAGGATGGCGCGCCCCTGGGCGTGGCTGGGCTCTGGGATCGGTACCGCAACGCCGCCGGCGAGATCGTCGAGAGCTACACCATGCTCACGATCAACGCCGACGAGCATCCGCTGTTCAAGCACTACCACCAAGCCGACAAGGAAAAGCGCATGGTCGTGATCCTGCCGGATGGCGCCTACGAGGACTGGCTGACGGCGCCGGTGGAGCGGACTCGGGAGTTCCTGCTGCCCTACCCGGCCGATCGGCTGGTGGCGGAGTCTGCTCCCAAGGAAGACGCGCCGGACTGACGGCGAGCGTTACCAACCCCGTGGGCGGCGTCCGCGGGATGCGCGCCGAACCGTGCTGGGTCGAGGACAAGGCGCGAAGAAACGCTCAGATGCAGACAATCGAGCGGTCATGGTCGCTGCGACGTTTGCGGTGATTTGGCGTGGCACACCAGAGCCATAGGCAGCTCCAACGAGCAGGCATCCAGTGCACCCATCGGCTCAGACAACGAGCCACACAACGAAGGAGCAACAAATGACCGCCATGATCAACGATGCCAAGCAAGTCGTCACCACCGCTGCCGAAACGCTGTCCGATGCGCAACTGGACTCAATGGCCGGCGGCTCGTTCAGCGATTTTTTGCACAACACGGTCGAGATCTCGGCCAACATCGCAAAGAACGCCCTCCCGGCGCTGCAGTCCATCATCTGAGTTGCGGCAAGAGCCATTCGTCCAGGAGCCCATCATGCCAGCCGATGCCATCAACGGAATGCTCGATGATGACCAGCTTGATGTCGCTGGCGGGATGTCGGGCACTCAGGAAGCAAACGCCCAGCGATTTGCGAATCTCGAGGAGCGGATCTCGATATTGACGAGTGAGCTCAACGCGTTGATCCAGCAGCGCCATGCTCTGCGTTGATCGACGGGCTGAGCGCAAGGCCTGAGTCGGCATCCGGTCGTGTCTGTGTCATTCCACCCGACCGTCATGCGATCAACGAGCGACCTCACTCTTGCTCTCGAGCGGCAGGCGCGCGGCGCGGCGCACGTGCATACCCAATCGCGCCCGCAACATACAAAACGAATGCGATCACTGCAAACACGACGGCCACGTCACCATTGAACGCGAATACCAGGACTGCGGCGACGAACGAGCAAAGGGCGCCGGCCAGGAAGGCAAGCATCGCCCAGATCGGCGGCACTTTCGGCGGGGCTTTGTTGAGATTCTTGGTCAACACGGATCTCCTCGAAGAGGGGCCATTCTACCCACGCCGTGTACGCTGAGTGCGCGGCACTGCCGCCCCCGGCATCACGAGGCAAGGCGGGCGCAGGATAGGCGTCGACGGCACATCCGAGCTATAGCCAACCCCATCGCTTACGGATACATTGCGATCTGCCCTCACCCCACCGAGACACCGCATGCTCTCCAATGACACGATGAACGCCTTGGCCGATATGGTCGCGGCAGAACCGGACCTGGCCAAACAGGTCGCGGCCATCAAGGATCAATATGAAGCGCGCGAGCTGCTGATGCGCATGGCCGCCGTACTAGGCATCACGTGGGCGGAGGAGCCACTGCGCCACGCGTTGTCGGATGAGCAGCTGCAGGGTGTGAGCGGCGCCTCGAGCGAGGCGGAAAGGGAAGCCAAGCGTCAGATGAGGGCGACGCAGATCGCCGAGTGCCAGAAGGTGTTCTACCTTTTCCCGGGCATTTGCACCGTGGGGGAGGAGGCGATCAACAGGCTGGGCTGGCGCGGCTGACGATTCGTCGCTGAATGCTCCCTTGACCTTCCTCACTGAGATCGACGAACCATGCAGCTTTCTTCCGACACCGTCACCGCCCTGCAAGCCGTGATCGACAGCAACCCGGCCCTTCGTGCCCACCTTGCCAGCGCCAGCTCACCGGAGCAGGCCGCGGCGCGACTCGCAGATGCTATCCGCACGAGCGCAGAGTGGCAGGCCGCAGCCTCTGATGGCACCTCGCCCTTGGACGAATCACAGCTGGATGCGATCTCGGGCGGCTTCATCTCGATGCCGGACCAATTTCGCGGGCTGCCCATGGGTGATCTGATCGGCGGCCCGCTGAACAGCGCCATTGACGCGCAAACGCGGTTGGCCGCGGCAACCAAGGCCTTCATCGATCAGTGCAACTTCAACTTCAACTTCTGACATGTCACCGGCACGAGGTGCTGTCAGCGCTTCCTAGCGCAGAGATCGTCTAGGCAAGCAACAGAAAAAAGGTTGCGCCGGGCTCCGCCCATGACATGTGTCTCGACCTCGGGACACCTACCCGACAAACGCCCCCACCGAGAACATGCCATGCTCTCCAATGACACGATGAACGCCCTGGCCGACATTCTTTCGGCAGAACCCGACCTGGCCAAACAGATCGCTGCGATTCAGGATGAGGACGAGGCGCGCGAGCGGATGCGTCGGCTTGCTGCCGAGCGCGGCGTGGTATGGCGGGAAGAGCCGCTCTATCGCGCCCTGCCGGACGATCACCTCGACGAGGTGAGTGGGGGCATGAGCGACGCCGACATCATGGAGTGGGAGCGCCGGGCCTATTACGAGCGTCTCGAAACGTGCCGGCAAACCTTCACCATGATGTCGTTCATGTGCCATGATCCGAACCCGAACAAACCTTGGATGTGATGCGAAAGACCTTTGCGTCAGCCGCTAGCGCCCACGGCGCACGCAAGCCACGTTGACGCTCGAGACGCCCGCCACCTGGCGGGGGTCTTCACTCAGTAGCCCACTGCCTGTCCATCCTTGCGCGGATCGGAACCAGCGACATACGTGTCGCCATTGCGCAGAATCAGTTGGGCGCCCCCGAAAGCGAATACCCCTGCGCCGGGTTCGACGACCACCTCGTGCCCCCGAGTGCGCAGCGCCTCGACGACCGCGCTGTCGAAGCTCGGCTCCACCGCCACGCCGCGCCCACCCGTCACCCGCCAGCGCGGCGCATCGGCGGCCGCCTGCGGGTTCTGGCCATACAGCAACACCCGCAACGCCATCTGGGTATGGCCCTGAGATTGCATGGGCCCGCCCATGACACCGAAGGACATGCGCGGCGTGCCGTCGGCATTCATCGCGAACGCCGGGATGATGGTGTGCGAGGGCCGCTTGCCGCCGGCGACGCCGTTGGGGTGCGCGGCATCCAGCGTGAACCCGTGGCCCCGGTTCTGCAGGCTGATACCGGTGTCCGGCACGACCACGCCTGAGCCGAAGCCCATGTAGTTGGACTGGATGAAGGACACCATCATGCCGGAGGCATCAGCGGCGGATACATAGACGGTGCCACCAGCCTTGGGTTTGCCCGCGCCGGGGTCGCCGGCACGCTCAAGGTCGATCAAGGCCGCGCGCTCGGCCAGGTAGGCCGGGTCGAGCAAGGCTTCGGGGGCCAGCGTCATGCACTGCGGATCGGCGTTGTAGCGCTCCAGATCCGCCAACGCGAGCTTCATGGCTTCGATGGACAAATGCACCGTGTCGGGATGGTCGATGGGCGCCTTGCCCACGCCCAGGGCCTTGAGTATGCCTAGCGCCATCAGGCAGGCGATGCCCTGTCCGTTGGGCGGGAGTTCGTGAACGACGGCGTCTGCAAATGGCTGGGATAGCGTTTTGCACCAGTCGGCCCGATGCTCGCCCATGTCCGACAGGGACAGCGCCGCGTCATGCTGCCTGGCGAAGGCCACGATCTTCTCGGCCAGCGCGCCGCGGTAGAAGGATTCGCCATGCGTGGCAGCGATGTCCTCGAGCGTGCGCGCATGCGCTTCGCTGCGGAAGATCTCGCCCGCCGCAGGCGCCCTGCCCTCGCGCAGGAAACACTCGGCAAAGCCCGGCTGATCGCCCAGGCGCTGGCCGCCCAGGTGCCACAGCGTCGCGATCACGGGCGACACGGCAAAGCCGTGACGCGCATAGTGGATCGCCGGGGCCGCCACCGTCTCGAACGGCAGCTTCCCAAACTTGCGCGAGAGCTCCGCCCAGGCAGACACCGCACCTGGCACGGTAACGGCCTCCCATCCCTTGTCGGGCATGGCCTCGCGGCCCTGGAAGCGGTCTGCGGACCAAGCCGCTGGCGACCGGCCGGAGGCGTTCAGCCCGTGCAGCTCGGCGCCATCCCACACGATGGCAAAGGCATCGCTGCCGATGCCGCAGCCCGTGGGCTCGACAACGGTGAGCGTCATGGCAGCAGCAATGGCGGCATCCACGGCATTGCCGCCGGCCAGCAGCATGCGCAGCCCGGCCTGGGCGGCCAGCGGCTGGGAGGTGCTCACCACATTCTGGCCCAGCACGGGCGAGCGTTGGGACGCGTACGGTTGCGTCCAGTTCACGTCAGATCGTTGCATGGCGGCCTCAGTTCACAGTGATGTTGCGCTCGCGGATCAGCTGGCCCCAGCGATCGCGGTCCTTGGCGGCCATGTCGGCGAATTCGGTCGTGGTGACGCCCGGCGTGGGATCCACGCCGAGCTTGTCGAAGCTGGAGATGACCGCAGGCGCGCGCAGCACCTCGTCGAAGGCGTCGTGGATCTGGCTCACGAGCGATTCGGGCATGTCCTTGGGACCATAGATGCCGAACCAGGTCACGGACGAATAGCCCGGCAGGCCGGATTCCGCCACCGTGGGAACCTCGGGCGCGAGCGGCGAGCGCTCGGTGCCGGTCACGGCCAAGGCGCGCAGTCGGCCGCCCTGCACCTGCGGCATGCCGGTGGGGATCGCGTCGAACAACACCTGGACGCTGCCCGAGACGAGATCGGCGATCGCCTGACCCGTGCCCTTGTAGGGCAGTGAGTCATCTGCACGCCCGCCTGGGCGTTGAACGCCTCGGTGGACAGGTGCACCACGGTACCCAGCCCACTGCTGGCGAAATTGAGCTCGCGTGGATGCGCCTTGGCATAGTCGATCAGCTCCTCGATGTTCTGCACGGGCAGCGAGGGCGTCACGAGCACCACGCTCGCTGCCGTCGCGATCTGCGCAATCGGCGTGAAATCCGTGGCGACGTTGTAGGGCAGATCGATCAGATTGGGCGACACCGCGTGCGTGCTGCTGGTGGCAAGCAGCAGCGTGTGACCGTCGGGCGCGGCGCGTTGCACGTCGCGCGAACCGATGGCGCCGCCGGCGCCGGGCTTGTTGTCAACCAGGACGGACTGCCCGATCTTCTGCGAGAGGGTGGACGCGAGCGTGCGAGCGACGGCGTCGGTGGCGCCGCCCGCCGGGAACGGCAGGACGAGCGTGACGGGCTTGGCGGGCCAGGTCTGCGCGCTGGCACCGAGGCTCGTGGCCGCCAGCGCGACACCAAATGCGATGGCACGAAGCCGGGATGTGTGAACGGGCATGACCTTCCCCTGGATTGGACGGCAAGATGGTATGACGCTCGCCACCGCGTCGCCATTGGAAATTCGTCAAGAAAGCCTTGCCGAAACGGCAAGGAGAACGCGCAGGCTAGCCGCGATGCCTGGCGCGGCGGATCAAGGCAGCTGTTCGGTCAGCGCCCGGATCAGATGATCGAGAAACCGCTGCACGGCCGGCGGCAGCGATCGCCCCACCAGCGTCTGCACTTCCACATCGCGCAGATTCAGGCCGTGATCCCGGACCGGAATGGCGACGATGAGGCCCGCATCGACCAGATGACGCACCGAGATTTCGCTCGACACGGAAATGCCGCCCTCATGCACCACAAAGCTGTGCAGCGTGGGCATGTTGTTGCTCACTAGCACCGGGTCGAGCAGCAGCTCCTGCCGAGCGCAGGCCACATCGATGGCCTGGCGGATGGTGGTGGATTCGGTGGGCAGCGCCAGAGGAAAGGCCTGCAGCTGTGCCAGCGTGAGCGTCCTGGCCTGCGCGAGCGGGTGCGTGGGGTTCATGAGCGCGAGCACCGTGGAGGGCCGGCGGTACTGGATCTTGATGTCGCGTTCGGGCAGGCGGGCAAACTGAATGCCGATGTCGACGTCCACGCCGCGCAGGCTCTCGGAGATCTGGGCCGGGTCCTGCACGTCCACGCGAAAGCTGACCCCGGGAAGCTGCGCCGGAATTCGACAATCAAGGGCGGCAGGAATTCGTTTGCCACACCCGCGGATGCCGCGATCGCGACCCGCCCGGTGCGCACCCCCAGGAGAGACTGGATTTCCTGCACCGCCCGCTCGGCATCCATCTGCACGCGCTTGGCGTGCGTGGCCAGCACCTCGCCAGCGGCGTTGAGCGTCATGCCCTTGACGCTGCGCTCGAAGAGCGGCACGCCCAGCACCTTCTCCAGCGCGGAGATCTGCCGGCTGATCGCCGAAGGCGCCACGTGCAGCCGTGCCGAGGCGCTGGCGAGCGAGCCGGTGCGCGCAACCTCGTAGAAGTAACGAAGGGCAGTGTCCTGGAAATACGTGGCTTTCATGGCGTGTGGATGTGGCGGGGCAGCCTGTCGGGGTGATCGTATCGCACCGTTCAGGCCTGTCGTTACCAACCTGACAGGCAACGCGCGCCAGCTGCGTTATCATACTGTATGTTTATACAGTATTTAGCGTGATGACGTCAGACGCCCACCTGCTGCCTCGCATTCCTTCCGGGACACTGCGCGAGGCCGAAAGCCTCTTGCCAGAAGCCGCCACGGCACAGCACGACGAGTATGTGGTTGAGGTCGACGCGGGCGAGTCCGGTCGCGTCTGTCTGCGCTTTGCGCGCACGCCGCTCGGGTCCCCAGTCAGCATGGTCTGGCGGGCCGTCAGTGCATCACGGGTGGATCGCGATGTCCCATGATGCCGGCCGGCGGCCCACGCCCCCCTGCTTCTCCTGCGCACACTTCCAGGGGCTGTATGACATGACGCATGCAATCTGCTATCAGACCACCATGGCGCCACGGCTGCAGCCCCGGCCGTGGCGGGGCTGCACGCAATGGCGTCAGGCTCCCGGCGCGGATCTCGCCGTGACCACGTCGGAGCAGTATGTGGCGCTGCATGGCACGCCGGTGCCCGGCTTCACGGACCAGCGCACCGATGCCTGGCCGGCGCCGCTGCTCGCAACTGCCATTCGGCAGGCGTACGAGCGTCATCGCCACCCTGAGGTGCGCGCGCTGGTCATGGAGATCAGCCGCTTGCACCATCTGCTGTTCTGGACATGCAATGCCATGGAGTTGATGCTCGCCGCGGAGCGCGATGACCGGCATCGGCGTCTGCAACGTTTGCTGGTGCTGCTGCGCAAGGAACCGGAAGTACGGCGGCTGAAGTGGCGCACCGACGGCAAGGAGCTGCGGGCGCCGTCACGATGAGCGTGGCCTGGACGGCCTCCATGCATCCACTGACCTGCCCGGCGCACATGGCCTAGAATCGACCCTTTGCCGGGTCATTCCATGCCGCGCCGTCCGTCCGAGCCCTTTCCCCCGCCGTCTGGCTCGGGCACCACGTCCCCTCGGCGCAGTTTCATACTGCTGCTGATCACTGTGGCGGCGGTGAGCCCGCTGGGCATCAACCTGTACCTGCCATCGATGCCGGGCATGGCCCGCGCTTTCGAGGTGGACTACGCCGCCATCCAGTTCACGCTGTCGGTCTACATCGCCGCCGTGGCTGTGGGCCAGCTCGTGATCGGGCCGCTCTCGGATCGTTACGGTCGCCGGCCGGTGCTGCTGGGCGGACTCACGCTCTTCGTGCTGGGCTCGCTGTTGTGCATGCTTGCCTCGAACATCGACGTGCTCGTGGCCGGGCGCATCGTCCAGGCCCTGGGCGGCTGTGCGGGCATCGCGTTGAGTCGCGCCATCGTCCGGGATCTCTATGATCGGGACCGCGCCGCGAGCATGATCGGCTACGTCACGATGGGCACGGCCGTGGCGCCCATGATGGCGCCCACAATCGGCGGCGTCCTGGAGGCGGCCTTCGACTGGCGTGCAGGCTTCGTCTTCCTGACGCTCTTTGGCGTGGGCGCCTGGTGGGCCACCTACCGCCATCTGCACGAGACCGCGCCTCGCATCGGCGAGACGACCAGCGCCACGGCGCTCATGAAGGACTACGGCACGCTGTTGCGCAGCCGCCTCTTCTGGGGCTATGCGCTGACCGCAAGCGGCACGGCAGCGGCCTTCTTCGCGTTCGTGGGCGGTGGCGCCTACGTGGTGATCGACCTCATGGGCAAGACGCCGGTCGAATACGGCATGTACTTCGCGCTCGTCACGCTGGGGTACATGCTCGGCAATTACGGTTCCGGGCGCCTGGCCACCCGCCTGGGGCCGAGGCGCATGATGCACCTGGGCCTGATCGTGGCGGTCTCGGCGGCCTGCGTGATGGCCGGTCTGTATGCGGCCGGCGTCCTGCATCCGCTCGCCATCTTCCTGCCCATGCTCCTGCTGGCGATCGGCAACGGGCTCACGCTACCCAGCTGCATCGCGGGTGCCGTGAGCGTGCGGCCCGATATCGCAGGCGCCGCCGCCGGGCTTTCCGGCAGTCTGCAGATGGGCGTGGGGGCGGTCGTGGCCACCCTCGTGGGCCTGCAACTGCAGGGCTCGGCCTGGCCACTGATTACCGCGCTGGTGGCCTGCACGGTGTTCTCCTTTTTGACCTTGCGCCTGCTCGTGCGCTGACGGCCAGCGGCCCGCACGGGGCCGGCGAGGCATCCAGGGAACGGCACTTGCTTTAGCCAGCCCGTTGCTCAACCGCTGGAGGCCTCTCTGTGCCGTACGCCGCCCCGCCCCCCATCCACCGTCCACGCCGGCTCGCGCCGCCTCCCTTGTTTTGCCGGGGTGCGCTTGTCCTGGCCTGTGCCTTGAGCACGTCGATGGCACTGGCGGTGCCGGTGTCGAGCTGGGAGGCCCATGAGCCCGCCCTGACAGACGCCGCGCCTGTGCCGATGCGCGTGTCGCATCCTCAATTGGGCACGATCGAGATCTGGGCCGTGCCCGACGGCATGGACGCGACAGACCCAGCACTCGTCGCCCTCCAGCAGCGTGCCGATGCCTTCCCGGCCGTCACGGCCGCGCAAACTGCCCTTACCAGCGGCACGGCGCCCCGCGTGGCAGCCAGCACCCCCACCGCCGACAGCATTCCCCCTATCCCCGTACCCTCGGCTCCCGCCGAGGCGCCTACCTCCACCTTGCGCGGCACCGTCGCCCCCGCGCCGCGCTCGGCCCCGCCGTCCACGGTCGCGCCTGCTGAATCGATGGCACCCGCGGCGGCGAGCGTGCCTGCCTGGCCCGCCCGCCTGCAGGCCGAGCTCGAAGCCCTGGATGCTCGCACCCAGGGCGAGGTCGGCGTCTATGTGCTGGACCTTGCCACCGGTCAACAGGTCTCGCACCGCGCCAACGAGCACTGGTATCTCGCCTCGATGGTGAAGGTGCCGGTCGCGCTGGCTGTGCTTCAGGCCGTGCAGCGCGGCGAACTCACGCTGGACGACCCGATGACGGTGCGCGCGACCGACTATGTCGATGGCGCCGGCCAGACAAACCGGCGTGGCCCGGGGCAGACTGTGACCGTGCGGTTTTTGTTGGAACAAATGATCGTCTACAGCGACAACACGGCAACGGACATGCTGATCCGGCGCGTGGGGCTCGATACGATCAACGCGCTTGCCCAGGCGCACGCGCCTTCCGGCCTTGAGCCGATCACCACGCTGGCGGACGTGCGTCGCCGCCTCTATGGCGAGATCACGCCCGCGGCCAGCGAGCTCGCAGGGAGCGACTTTCTGCGCATCCGCCGGCAGCCCGCCGATGGCGATCGCGTGCGCGAATTGCTGCGCATCACCGGGGCGCAACCGGCGCCAGAGGCGGCAACGACGCTCAATGACGCCTACGACCGCTACTACGCCACGCTCGCCAACGCCGGGCGGCTCGACGCCTTCGGCACTCTCCTCGCTCACGTGGCTCAGGGCGAGGTGCTGGATGCGACACGCACCGCCGTGCTCCTGGACATCATGCAGACCGTGCGAACGGGCGATCGCCGCATCAAGGCCGGGCTGCCGACCAACGCCCGCTTCGCGCACAAGACCGGCACACAACGCGCCCGCTTCTGCGACGGCGGCATCGTCTTCTCGCAACAGGCGCAGGGCCAACCGCTCGTGGTCGTGGCCTGCACACGCGGCGATGCGTCGCTCGGCCGCGCCGAGCGCACGCTGCGCGGCGTGGGCGAAGCCCTGCGCGAATCGGGTTATTTCACGGAACAAGGCCGATCATGAAAGTACTCTCCCCGCTGCTCTACACACTCTGCCTGGGTCTTGCCGCGCCCACGGCGGCACTCGCGGCCGATGCCTCCGACGCCCCGGCGGCGGACTGGCCACAGACGCTCGTCGAGCGCCTCGAAGCGCTCGACGCCAAGTCACCTGGCACGCTTGGCGTCTATGTGAAGCATCTGGCCGATGGCAGGGAAATGCTCTACGCCGCGGATCGTCCCTGGTATCTCTCCTCCACCGTAAAGGTGCCGATCGCCATTGCCGTGCTCGAGGCCGTGGACGACGGCAAGCTTACGCTGGACCAGGAGATCACGCTCGAAGCGAACGACAAGATCGACGGCGCGGGCGACGTCGTCTGGCAGGAAGTCGGCTCGACCCACACGATCGACGACATGCTCGAAGCCATGCTCATGCAGAGCGACAACACCGCGGCCAACGTGCTGATCCGCACGCTGGGCGAGGACACGCTCAATCGGCGCGCGCGCGATTACATGGGCCGCCGTGGCGTGAACGAGCTCACCACCTTCACTCAAATCCGGCGCGACATCTACGGTGAGCTGCACCCCGACGCCGCACGCCTCACGAACGAGCAGCTCGTGGAAGTGGCCGGTGCCAACATCGGTCCGGCCCGCGTGCAGGCATTCTCCCGCATTGCCGAGATCGACAGCGACGCCTTGCAGGCGAAGACGATGGACGAAGCCTACGCCCGCTATTACGCGAAGGGTTTGAACATGGCCAAGTTGCAGGCCTACGGCGACATGCTCGAGAAGCTCGTCGAAGGCGATCTGCTCTCGGACGAGAGCCAGGCCAAGCTCTTCGAGTACATGAAGCTGGGTGTGGAAACCAACTACCGCGTCCAGGCCGGCCTGCCCAAAGGCACGCCCTTCATTCACAAGACCGGCACGCAGTACGAACAAGCCTGTCATGCCGGGGTGATCCGCCCCGAAGACGGCGGCGCACAGGCCATCATCGTGGCGGCCTGCGCCGAGGGATTGGACGAAGCCAAGGAAGCCGGCACGCTCCTGGAGAGCGTCGGCAAGCAGGTAGCGGAAACCCTGCTGCCGTCGGCTAGCTGAAACCCGCCGCGCCATGAATACGGCGGCCCACGGGCCGCCGTATTCATTCGCCAGCGCGTCGAAGCGCGCGTCGCGATCAGCGCACGATGCGCACGGTATCCACATCGATCTCGGGGGCGCGATTGCGGCCCGTGTCGACCTCGCCCACGATTTCCACGCGAGTCTTCTCGTCGATCTTCTCCTTGGGCATGTCGCTGTCGTCGATCTCGGCCGTGATCTCGCCCGTGCCGTCGGAGAACGTGTACTTCTCGTTGCCGATCATGCGCAGGATATGGCCTTCCAGACGCACGGCCTGATCATCGACCGGATTGTCCAGGATGGCTTTCACGCTCTGCGCCATGGCGCCGCTCGAGGGGCCGGCGTATTGCGCATGCGCCGCACCGGAGAACACGCCCACGAGGGCGGCAGCGATGGTCAGGGACTTGACTTTGGAAGACAGCAGCATAGAGATCTCCTTCGGGGGATCGATGAGGGAATCCCACCGGAGCAAGTATCGTGCTCAGCAGAGGAGCTTTGTCTTCTAGCCTTCGCCAAGTTTCACCCGTCGCAGCAGATTGCGCCTGACGTGACTTGTCAGATGGCTGCGGTCCTCCCGTTCAAAAAGCCCGATGCTGCGAAAAGCCTCCGAATCCTCCAGTGGAATCACACGTACGCGTCGATCGGTCTGCCACGTGGCATTGCGCGACAGCGGCAGGACGGACACGCCAATGTCCTGCTGGACCATATCGACGATGGTTCGCAACGTGTTGAGCTCGAGGTACTCCGCAATCTGCAGCCCATTGCGCTTCATGCAGCGTTCAACGAGTGACCCGGTGTGGGTGCTCCGGGTGATGCGAAAGAACAGGTTCTCGCGGATCAGCTTGTGCAGGTCATTACTGCGCGCGCTCACACTCGTGATCAAGACAAGTGGCTCGCGAAACAAAGGCGTCCACTGCACGCCGGCGGGACACTTGTGCGCGTTTTTCACGGACACCGCCGCGTCGAGTTCGCCTTGCCGCACCCGCTCGGACAGATCGCCCGCGTAGCTGATCGACGGGTTGATCTTCAGGCATGGGTGCACCTTGCGCAACTCCAGCACTGCGCCCGCCAAGAATGGCATGCACGAGGCGATCGCGCCCACAGTGATGGAGCCCACCGGCTCGCCTTCATTGGCAGGGTTGTTGACCATGCTCTCGTAGCAAGCCACCAGTTGGCGAGCCTTGTCGAGCAGGTCGTGGCCCCGGGCATTCAGCGCGATGACATTGCCGGCGCGGTCGAACACCGTGTATCCCAGGTCTTGCTCCAGGGTCTTCATCTGCAGGCTGACGGCAGCGGGCGTGAGCGCGGCGCGCTCGGATGCGGCGGCAAACGAGCCGGTGCGAGCCACCTCCAGGAACGTGCGAAAGACGCGAATGGAGCTCATGGCTGGACATCCCGATAGACCGTGTGACGCATCAGTATTTTCCCTATATCCAAGCAACGGCAATTCACCCAAAACGCGGGGAGATTAAGTTTTCCTTGATGCTATCGCAAATTCTTTTAATTTTACTTTCCGTGGGATCTGGCTGACAGTGCAAGCGCTGTCGTGCCTCAACCTCTCACCGCGTCCACCGCAGGAGCTGTTCTTTCCATGTTTCGGTTTGCACTGACAAGAATCGGTATGGCCATACCGACGCTGCTCATCGTCGCGATCACCGTGTTCGTGCTCATCCGCATGATCCCGGGCGATCCGGCGCAGCTGTTGCTTGGCGACCTGGCCGATCCCGCCGCGCTGGAAGACCTGCGTCGCACCATGGGCCTGGATCGCGGGTGGCTTGAGCAGTTCCTGCTGTGGGGCGGCAACCTGCTCCAGGGCGACATGGGCCGCTCGATCACGACCGGGCAAAGCGTGCTGGCGCTGGTCTGGGAACGCTTCCTGGTCAGCGGCCAGGTGGTGATCGCGGCGGTGATCTTCGCCAGTCTCGTCGCCATTCCGGCCGGCATCATCGCGGCCTGGCGCCAGAACCGCGCCACGGACCTGGTGCTGGTAGGTACTGCCACGCTCCTCGTGTCCATCCCCACGTTCTGGCTCGGCCTGCTCCTGCTGCTGCTCTTTGGCGTGAAGCTCGCGTGGCTGCCCGTGGTGGGCTACGTGCCGATCTCGCAGGACGCCACGCTTGGTCTGCTGTACCTGGTCATGCCGATCCTGACGCTGTTCCTGCACGAGATCGGTGTGCTGATGCGCATGGCGCGCGCCAGTGCCCTGGAAGTGCTGCGCCTGGACTACGTGACGCATGCCCGTGCCAAGGGTCTGACCGAGCGTGCCGTGCTGATGCACCACGTCTTCAAGAATTCCTTTGGCCCGACCTGGACGCTGATAGGACTGGTGCTGGGCAACTTGCTCGGCGGCATCGCCGTGGTGGAAACCGTGTTCACCATCCCCGGCCTGGGACGCCTGCTAGTGGATTCCATCTTTGCACGCGACTACCCGGTCATCCAGGGCTGCCTGCTCTTCGTGGCGGTCATCTATGTCCTGGTCAACCTCGTCGTCGACCTTCTCTATCCCATCTTCGATCCTCGGGTGACTGCAGAATGAGCACCACGACTGTTCCCGCACCAGCGGCCCCTCCCGTGCGCAGACGCCAGCGTCTGCCTCTGAACGCCATCATCGGCGGGTTGATCATTGCGTTCATCCTGATCGTGGCCGTGACGGCCATGTTCTGGACCCCGCACGATCCGCTGCGCATCAACTTCGCCGCGCGCCTGAAGCCACCCAGCGCCACCTATCTCCTAGGCACGGATGAATTCGGCCGCGACGTCCTGAGCCGTCTCATGGCGGGCACGCTCAGCAGCGTGTGGATCAGCACGCTCACGGTGTTCCTGGCCGTGGTGGCGGGCACCGTGCTGGGCGTGCTCACCGGCTTTCTGCGCGGCTGGACGGACCGCATCATCATGGCGTTCAACAATGCCTTGCTGGCGTTTCCCGGGCTGTTGCTCGCCCTGGGCCTGCTCGCAGTCGTGGGCGCCAACAAGTACGGGATCATCCTCGCGCTGGGCCTGGCCTACACGCCGTCGGTCACGCGCATCGTGCGCGGCACCGTGCTGTCCCTGCGCGAGCGCGAGTTCATCGAATCGTCCCGGGTGCTCGGCAACACCGAGCTGTACACCATGTGGCGTCACGTGCTGCCCAACTGCATCGCGCCCCTGACGGTGCTCGCCACCTCGATGTTCGGCTGGGTGATCCTGTCCGAGAGCGCGCTGTCCTTTCTAGGCCTGGGCGTGCCGCCCCCGGCGCCCACCTGGGGCAACATGCTGGCCGCCTCGCGTCCGTTCCTGGAACAGGCCGCCTATCTCAGCATCTTCCCGGGTGTCTGCATCTCGCTGACGCTCTTGGGCATCAACCTCTTTGGCGATGCGATCCGTGATCGACTCGACCCCCGCATGCGAGGCAGCCACTGACATGACCGCATCCTCTAGCACTCTCCCGCGCGTGCCGCGCGGCGACGCCCTGGTCGAGGTCGACGGCCTGACCCTCACCGTGGGCGACGGCGGCCGTGAAATCGTCAAGTCCGTGTCGTTCTCGGTCGCCCCCGGCGAGATCGTCGGCATCGTGGGCGAATCCGGCAGCGGCAAGACCCAGGCCGCGCGCGCCCTGCTGGGCCTGACGCCCCCCGGGCTGGTCCGCAGCCAAGGCGACATCCGTTTCGAAGGCAAGTCCATTGTCCAGGCCACGCCCGCCGAATTGCGCAAGCTGCGTGGCGCGCGCATCGGCATGGTCTTTCAGGAGCCGATGACCTCGCTGAACCCGTCGATGAAGATCGGACGCCAGCTCGACGAAGGCCTGGCGCTGCATCGGCCCAACCTGCGCGTGCCAGAGCGTCGTCAGGCGATCCTCGCCATGCTCGAACGCGTGGGCCTGCGTGATCCGCAAGGCGCCCTGGACGCGTGGCCGCACGAGTTCTCGGGCGGCATGCGCCAGCGCATCATGCTCGCCGCCGTGATGCTGCTCGAACCTGCCCTGCTGCTGGCCGACGAGCCCACCACGGCACTGGACGCCGTCGTGCAGCGCGACGTGCTGGAACTCATGGTGGCGCTCACCCGCGAGCACAACACCGCCGTGCTGCTGATCAGCCACGATCTGGCGATGGTGGCGCGCTATACCGAACGCGTGATCGTGATGCGTCACGGCGAGGTCGTCGAGACCGGCGCCACCCAGACCATCCTCACGCACCCGCGCGAGCCGTATACCCGCAAGCTCCTGGCGGCCATGCCTCGGCGCGGCCCGGCGCGCCCGGTCGTGCAGGCCGAGCCGCTGGTGGACGTGCGCCAACTGGTGGTGGAGTACCCCGGTCGGCGCCGCCTGTTTCGCAAGACCGCTGGCAAGCGCGCGTTGAACGGCATCGATCTGCGGGTACACCCCGGCGAGGTCGTGGCCGTCGTGGGCGGCTCGGGTTCGGGCAAGACCACGCTCGGGCGCACGATTGCGGGGCTGCTCGGCGCCACGGCGGGACAGATCACGTTCCAGGGCAAACCGATCGACCGCAGCGAGGCCAGCTGGCGCGATTACCGGCTCAACTGCCAGATGGTGTTCCAGGACCCGTACTCGTCGCTGAACCCACGCTTGACGGTGCGCGAACTGGTGGGCGAAGGCCTGCGCCTCGTGCCCGGCATGTCCGCCACACAGAAGGCCGCCCGCACCCGCGAGATCCTGACCGAAGTCGGGCTGGACGACAGTTTCGGCGAGCGCTATCCGCATCAGTTGTCGGGCGGGCAGCGCCAGCGCGTGGCCATCGCTCGCGCAGTCGTGCGCAGGCCACGCTTTGTCATCGCCGACGAGCCCGTGTCGGCCCTGGACGTGACGGTGCGCGCCCAGGTGCTGGAGCTTTTTGCCGAGCTGCAGCAGCGCCACGGGTTCTCGTGCCTGTTCATCAGCACGACCTGAGCGTGGTCGAGCAGATCGCCGACCGGGTGGTCGTCATGCAGGACGGCGCCATCGTCGAGCAAGGCACCCGCGACACCGTGTTCGACCATCCCCAGCACGCCTACACGCGCAAGCTGCTCTCTGCCATCCCTGTGCTCGACGCCAACCCAGAAGGCGGCGTGACGCTGCGCTGGCGCTTTGACGACGCGCCCGCCCCCTCTTCTTCCCTCTCCACCCAACCCCACGCCGAGGTGTCCCCGTGAAAATTGCATCCTTGCTGAGTTATTCGCTGTTGAGCCTGGCCACGGCCAGCGCGTGGGCCGCCCAGCCCACGGTCCTGCGCGCCCATATCGACGCCGACATCCGCAGCACGGATCCCGGCGTGAACCGCGACGGCGGCACCGATGCGGTGATGTTGCACATCGTCGAGGGGCTGGTGGGCAACGATGCCAAGGGCCGCGCCAAGCCTCTGCTGGCCGAGTCGATCGCCGTGTCCGAGGATGGCCGCGAATACACCTTCACGCTGCGCGACGGCATCAAGTTCCACAATGGTCAGACGCTCACGGCCGATGACGTGCTCTGGAGCTGGCGTCGATTCACCGACCCAAAGACGGGCTGGCGCTGCCTGTCGGACTTCGATGGCCGCATCCGCACGAAGGTGCTGGAGGTCAAGGCCACGGACGAGCGCACAGTCGTCTACACGCTGGAGCAGGCAGACCCGCTGTTCCTGGATTCGCTCGCGCGCGGCGACTGCGGCGGCACGGGCATCGTGCACCGCGATTCGCTCAATGCCGACGGCAGCTGGAACCGGCCTATCGGCACCGGCCCTTTCAAGTTCAAGGAATGGCGCCATCGCGAATTCGTGAGCCTGGAGAAGAACGCGGACTACGTGAGCCGCAGCGACACGCCGGATGGCTACGTGGGCTCCAAGCGCCCGCTCGTTGACGAACTGCGCTACATCGTCATCACCGATCCGTCCACCGCCAAGGCCGCGCTGGCCAGCGGCGCCATCGACGTGATCTCCAAGTTCCCGTACTCGGAAATCTCCGAATTCAAGGACAACAAGCAGATCGCCGTGACGGTCGCCCCGCAGCTCGCGCCCACGACATTCCCGATCCAGACCCAGGACAAGCTGCTCAGCAACGTCAAGATGCGCCAGGCGATTGCCGCCGCGCTGGATTACGACCAACTCGTCGAAGGCGTGACCTACGGCCAGGCCAAGCCGAACCCGTCCATCGTGCCGGTGTCCTCGCCCTTCTATTCCGACGTCCACAAGCAGGGTTACACCCATGACCTCGCGCTGGCCAAGAAGCTCCTGGCCGAGGCCGGCTACAAGGGTGAGCGCATCGTCATCACGACCAACAAGCGCAATCCGGTGCACTTCGACGGCGCGCTGATCGCCCAGGCCATGCTTCAGCAGGCCGGCATCAACACCGACATCGAAGTGGTGGAATGGGGCACCCAACAGGATCGCTGGCAAAAGGGCAACTACCAGCTGATGTCATTCTCGTACTCGGCTCGCACGGACGCCTCGTTGAGCTACGAGGCGATCATGGGCCCCAAGGACACCCAGCCGCGCAAGCTGTGGGACAACCCCGAGGCGCAGGCACTCCTGGAGAAGTCCATGTCCACCGACGACGTGGCCGAGCGCCAGAAGCTCTTTGACGAGCTGCACGTGATGATGCTCAAGGACGTGCCCGTGCTGGCGCTGTTCAACACCCTGAGCGCGGGTGCCTACCGCACCAGCGTCAAGGGCTACAGCTCGACGCTGTTCAGCAACGCGATCTACTGGGAAGTCGAGAAGGACGCTGCCGCGAAATGAGCCAGCATCTGTTTCTTCTGGGCGACATCAACTTCAAGGGGATGGCCGACACCTCGCGCAACTTCGTCAGCGTCGAGCCCCTGCTCGCGTCGGCGGACGTGGTGTTCGCCAACCTGGAGTGCTGCTTTCATACGCCACCGCCCCAGGCCGAGGAGCGGCGTGGCTTCTACGTCGACCCGGCCCTGGCCGGGGCGCTGCGCGACGCGCATCTGCACGTGGTGGGCAATGCCAACAACGTGAACATCGGACGCGCGGCGATCCTGGAGACCAACCGGGTGCTGGACGCGCTGGGCATCGCGCACGTGGGCGCAGGCGCCGATGCCGAGCGTGCGCATGCACCCGTGGTCATCCACCGCGACGGCGTGCGCTACGGCTTTTTGCAGCGCACGGCGGTGTACTGGCCAGACAACCACGAGGCAGGCCCCGGCCTGCCGGGCGTGGCGGTCATCAAGGGCCATACGGCCTATCGGCCCGCGCTGCAGCAACAGGCCGCGCGCACGCGTCCGGGCGTGCCGCCCGAGGTGGTGACCTGGGCCGACCGCGATTCCCTGACGCAATTCGCGCGCGACGTGTCAGCGCTGCGCGCGCAGGCCGACATCGTGGTCGCCTCCGTGCACTGGGGCTATCGGCGCGACGTGCTGGACTACCAGCGCGAGTTCGCGCACGCCGCCATCGATGCGGGCGCAGACGTGGTGTTCGGCCATGGCCCTCACACGATGCTGCCCATCGAGACCTACTTGGGCCGGCCGATCTTCTATGGCCTGGGCAACTTCTCGTTCCACATGGCGCACACCGCCGACGTGCACCACGAGTGGGTGGGCATGATCGTACAGGCCCGCGTCGAGGCTGGGCGGCTCGCGGCCTGGACGCTGCGCTACGTCGAGCGCGACGCCGAGAACCGCACCGGGGTGGTGCGCATGGATCGCCACCCCGAGGAGTACGCGCGGCTGCAGGTGCAGGCCGAACGCATGGGCGCCACGCTGCGCCCTCACAGTGACGGCATGGCCTGCGACCTCGCCTTCGCCTGAGCGACGGGCGCGCCCGCGCCCGCATCCGTCCCCTGGACGACCCATTCTGACCAATCTTCGAGCATGAGTACTGATACCGATATGTGCAAGCCCTTCCCGCTGGTGTCCATCGCGGGAGACCCGATGACGCGGGGCATCCAGTATGGCGAGGCGGTGCCTGAACGCATTGCCCACAGCGCCGGCTACTACCGCAACGAACTCAAGAAGATCGGCCTGCCCGAGGTGCAGCAGAAGGCGCTGATCGACGAGTTCGCCGAGCAGATCGCGCAGTTCCGGGCGGATCACACCGCCGAGATGCAGGGCATCGCGCAAGGCTCGCAGGTGTCCTTCGACGACATCGTGCTCATCAACGCGCGCACGGAGATCATCGCCAAGGCGCGCAAGTTGAAGGCATTGGCGCCGATCGATCCGGCCGAAGGGGAATGCACGGCGGCCGTGGTGGGCGCCGCGCGCAGCGCCACCGGCCGGGTGATCCAGGCGCACAACTGGGACTGGGACCCGGATGCGCGCGACAGCACGATCGTGCTGCGCGTGACCCTTGACTCCGGGCACACGCTGCTCACGCTGGTCGAAGCGGGCGGGCTGGCCCGTCACGGCGTGAACAGCGCGGGCATTGGCCTGACGGGCAACTACATGACCTGCGATCGTGACTACACGCAGACAGGCGTGCCGCTGAGCAGCATTCGCCGGGCAGCGCTGGAAGAACAGCACATCGCCGTTGCCATGCAGCGCATCGCCGCCACGCCCAAGGCGTGCTCCAGCAACATGATCGTCACGCAGGACGATTTCATCATCGACCTGGAATGCACGCCCGACGAAACATTCCCGCACTTTCCGCAGGGGGATCTGCTCACGCATGCGAATCACTTCGTCGGCCCGGTGGCGCTTGCCAAGGTCAAGGAGAAGAATCTGAAGAACGCGCTGGACACCTACTACCGCGACCGCCGCGCGCGCCAGTTGCTCGAAGGCTTCGGCACGTCGATCTCGGTGGATCAGGTCAAGCAGGTGTTGGCGGACGACTGGCAGACCCCCTACTCGATCAACCGGCCGCCGCGCGGCTCGCTGACCGGCGGGCGCACCGCCACGGTGGCCACCATTGTCCTGGATACGGCGCATTGCCTCATGGACATTGCCGCCATGCCCACGTTCGGGGCGCACTTCACACGGTATGCCGCCCAGGGCGAGCCCACCGCCGCCTGAGCCTTCACGCGCGGGTGGTGGCGTGCACGCCGCCTCCGTGCCCCGGCCCCATCCTCGCTTTCACCAGGAGCCCCCCATGACGGGAATGATCGTCGCCGCCCAACCCGAGGCGGCCGAAGCCGGCGCGCAGATCCTTGAAGCCGGTGGCAACGCCATCGATGCGGCTATCGCCGCCGCGTTCATGCAGGGGGTGGTCGACCCCCAGATGGCCGGCATCGGCGGATTCGGCTCGATGCAGATCTACATGCCCGAGCGCGGGCTGCACAAGACGCTGGAGTTCTACGCCCGGGCGCCCCTGGGCGTGACGCCCGAGATGTGGTTCTCGGGTGCCCGGCGCCAGTCCAGCGACGGGTTTGCCTTCCTGCTGGATGATCACGCCAACGAAATCGGCCATCTGGCCGTGGGCGTGCCCGGCAACGTCAAGGGGTATGCCGCCGCGCTGGAGCAGTGTGGCTCAATGCCTTGGGCCGAGGTGATGGCGCCCGCCATCGCCCAGGCGCGCGAGGGCTTCATGGTGCGCCCGCACGTGCACTGGTACTGGTCGCAGGAGGACAACGGCGAAGGCCAGGTCACCACCGCCCGCAAGCTTGCCTTCAGCGAGACCGGGCAACGCATCTACTTTCGCAAGGACGGCAGCGTCAAGCGACCCGGGGACATCGTGCACAACCCGGATCTTGCCGACACCCTGGCGCGCCTGGCCCAAGCCGGTGCGGAGGACTTCTACCACGGCCAGATCGCCGACACGATCGTGCAGGACATGCAGGCCCACGGCGGCTTGATCCGCCACGAGGACCTGGCGAGCTACGCCGCCACATGGGCCGACCCCATCCAGATCGACTATCGCGGCTACCAGATCGCCACCAACCCGCCCCCGGCGAGCGGTGCCGCGCTGCTGCAGATGCTCAAGCTGATGGAACAATTCGATCTGCGCGGCATCGCCCACAGCAGCGCCGAACATGTCGCGCTGCTGGCCGAGGCCATGAAGCGCATGACGACCGACAAGGAGCGCTACCACGCGGATCCGGATTTCGCACCGATGCCGTTGGACATGCTGCTCTCGCCGGCCTACGCCGCCGAACAGGCCGCCGCCATCCGCCAGGGCGAGCGCGCCACCATCCAGCGCTTCGGCGACACGGAGTCGCGCGACACCACGCACGTCGTGGTCGTGGACAAGCAGGGCAACTGCGTGTCGCTCACCCACACCAACGGCAGTCCGTCCGGAGTGATCCCGACCGGACTGGGGTTCATGTTCAACGGCTGCATGAGTCGGTTCGATCCGCGCCCGGGCCGGCCCGGCTCGCTGGAGCCGGGCAAGCGCCGCGCCAGCTCGCAGGCGCCGACCATCGTCTTCAAGGACGGACGTCCGCATCTGGTGATCGGCGCCCCGGGGGGCAGCTACATCGCCCCTTCGGTGGCGCAGGGCATCATGAACGTCATCGATTACGACATGCCGGTGATGGACGCCATCGCCGCGCCGCGTGTGATGGCCGTCAGCAACACCATCGAGGTCAGCAACCGCATCCGACGCTCGGTGACCCAGGCATTGCAGGCGGACGGATACACCGTGCGCCGCTCCTACCAGAGCTACGCCTTCGCGGCCCTTCACGGCATTCGCATCGATGACGGCAGGCTCACCGGCGCGGCTGACCCGCAGCGCGACGGCGCGGCGATTCTCGTGCCCTGAGCAGTCAGAAGGCCACAGAGGCAAGGTGTTTGGCTCTTGGCGTTCTCGCTGCACGCCGAGACTTCGGGCCTGCACGGGCATGGAGGCGTCATCACCGATTGGGCAGCCCGTTAGCGGCCCGCTGCTCGCGGATCTGTGCCTTGTTGGCCACCATGTTGTCGCGCAGCCCGACCAGACCAGACCGCACCTCGCGCCAGGCATCCGCGTGCTTCGTCTTGTCCGTGAAGTCGTTGGGTTCGCGCTCGTCCCAGGCCAACGCCGCATCGATCTGCCGCACGGCCGCGTCGACGTCGCCGAAGGCGTACTCGTTGATCGGCCGGCCCACGTTCTCGGACAGCGCCGAAAAGAGGACGGCATCATTCTGTCGCTCAGACTCCGGCGTCACGGCCAGATGAAAGCGATAGCGCAACTGCCCGACATAGAACCAACGCACCGCCTCGTCGTACGCTTCGCGGCGCATGAGGCGCGAAGCCAGCACGTACAGGGCGGCCGGGTGCAGTTCGGTCGCGCGCGCCTTGATCTGCTCTGGCGTCATGCGCGCCAGATCGGGCTCGGGCGCGGCCACCGCATGCGCTTGGATGGGCAACGCGATGCCAAGAGTGACCGACGCCAGGCACCGGGACAGACGAATGGGCAGCAGAGGCATGCCAAATCCTGAAAGAAGTGACTTGTCAGCATAGCGTGTTACCGAGCATGACAGGGAGTCATCTTGGCATGGCAGTACAATTTGATTTGCGGCAGGCATGCTGGCCTGCCTACCCTACCCTCATGCCCCACGCTGTCCGCTCGTTGCCGCGATGAGCCAGCCGCCATCGCCGCCCCTTCCCCCGCCGCAAGGCGAACCTGCCGCCGCGCCGCCTCGATGGTGGTCCCGCCTGATCCCGGCCCGTCTTGCCGTGGATGCCCGCGAGCGCGCACGCGCGATCACAGGCGCAGGCCTGGGGCTCTTCGTCGTTGCCCTGCTGTGCCGATGGTGGGTGGGCGCCGATAGCGCCGACATCTGGATCGCGGCCCCGCTAGGTGCCAGCGCCGTTCTGATCTTTGCCACGCCAGCGAGTCCGCTCGCGCAACCCTGGTCGGTGATCGGCGGCAACACGCTGTCCGCCTTGGTCGGCGTGGCCTGCGGCCATTTGATCGCAGATCCCGCTGGCGCGGGCGCCCTGTCCGTGGCGCTCGCGATCGCGGTCATGTTCCTCCTGCGTTGTCTGCATCCGCCGGGCGGGGCCACGGCCTTGCTGAGCACGCTCAGTCTGGCAAGCGCCAAGTTCGCGCTCTTTCCGATGCTGACGGGCTCCGTGCTGCTGGTGCTCGCCGGCATGGCCTACAACCCGCTGACCGGACGGCGCTATCCCCATGCGCAGACAACCGCACCCTCGCGCACGCCCACCCGGTTCACCGACGCGGATCTGGACCAGGCCCTGGACAGCTTTAACCAAGTGCTCGACGTCAGCCGGCAGGATCTGAAGCGCCTGTTGCACCTGACCGAAGCGGCCGCCTTTCGCCGCAGCTTCGGCGCCCTCCAGGCGCGCGACATCATGTCTCAGCCTCCGATCACCATCGCGCCGCGCGATTCTCTGGCGGACGCCTGGTCGCTCATGCGGCGCCATCGCATCAAGGCCCTACCCGTGGCCGATGCCCACCACACGCTCGTGGGCATCATCACCACTGCGGATTTCATGCGCTACGCCCGCCCGCAGGAACACGAGGGCCTCGCCCGCCGCCTGCGCGGCGTCGTCGCACGCCGCGGCCGCAGCCTGCACACGCCCGACACCGTGGGCGAGATCATGACCCGGCACGTGCGCGTGGCGAGCGAGGACAGGCCGCTGCAGGAACTGGTGGAGGTGTTCTCGGAGGGCGGCCATCACCATATCCCCATCATCGACGCGCGTCGGCGGATCGTCGGGATGATGACGGAATCGGATCTGATGCGTGCCCTGTACCGGGCGCTGCAGCCGGGCGGCTGACGCCGCCCAGACGCGAGGGCCTCACGCCACGCCGTTGGGGCCGTCCAGGATGCGGCGTACTTTCTTGGCCAGATCCTGTGGCAGGTACGGCTTGGAGATGACCTCGAATTCTTCGCCGCCCGCATCGGTGCGCTCGATCGAGCTCTCCGCATAACCGGTGGTGAGCAGCACGCGGGTGCCCGGACGTCGGCGCCGGGCTTCGCGGGCCAGCATGACGCCATTCATGCCGCCTGGCATGATGAGATCCGTGAAGAGCAGATCGTAGGCAATGCGCTCCATTCGGGCGAGTGCTTCGCGGGCGTTGTAGGTCACGTCCACGCAATAGCCGTAGTCCTCGAGAATGAGCTTGGCCAGTTCGGCCACGTCCTCGCGGTCCTCCACCACGAGGATGCTCTCCGCGCCGCGTTGCTCCTCTTCCTTGCGTTGTTCGCTGACGCGATCCGTGGCCGCGCCGCCATCGTGGGCGGGGAAGTACAGGCGCACGGTGGTACCCACGCCTTCTTCGGAATAGATGCGCGTGGTGCCGCCGGATTGCTTGGTGAACCCATACACCATGGACAGGCCTAGCCCGGAGCCGCGTCCGACGTCCTTGGTCGTGAAGAACGGCTCCAGTACGCGCTCGCGCACGCTCGCGGCCATGCCGCTGCCGTTATCAGTGATCGACAAGCTCACGTAGCGTCCTGGCATCAGGCCGTCATACGACGTGGTGGCGAGATCACCCACCGCGATGTTGCGGGTCTCCAACGTGACGCGCGGCGAGCCATTGCCTTGCAAGGCATCGCGTGCGTTCAGAAAGACGTTAAGCATGGCGACTTCGGCCTGCGTCACGTCGATCCGGCAATTCCAGAGGTCCGGCTCCAGGCTCGTGTGCACGTCGACACCGGCGCCAAAGGTGCGTTCTGCCATAGGGGCACTCGAACGCACGAGGTTGTTCAGATTGACGACGCGGCCCTCGAGCTTCTGCTTGCGCGAGAAGGCGAGCAGCTGCTGCGTGAGCGTGGCGGCACGCTCGCAGGCCAGACGCGCCTGCTCGGCGCTGTGCAACAGACGATCCTGGTCCGGCATGGGCCGGGCGGCCGTGCGGCGGATCACGTCGATATAGCCCGTCATCACCTGGAGCAGGTTGTTGAAATCATGGGCGATGCCACCGGTGAGCTGCCCGAGCGCCTCCATCTTCTGGGCCTGACGCAACGCGTCTTCCGCATCGCGCCGACGGCTCACGTCCAGCTGCGAGGCGAAGAAGTAGATCAGCCGGCCTTCTTCATTGTAGATCGGCGCAACGAACAACGCGTTCCAGAACGAAGATCCGTCCTTCTTGTAGTTCAGGATCTCGGTCGAATATTCCTTGCGTTTCTCGATGGCTTCGCGGATCTCCGCCACCACGGCGCGGTTGGTCTCCGGCCCCTGCAGGAAGCGGCAGTTGCGGTCGACGACGTCCTCCGAGGTGTAGCCGGTCATCTCCAGGAAGGCGTGATTGGCGAAGATGATCGGGTTGTCCGGCCGGTTCGGGTCGGTCACGATCATCGGCATGCGCGTCGTCTCGACGGCCGCGAAGAAGATGTTGCGGCCCGCCTGCGACAGATCGCCGGTGGCGGAGTTTTCCACCCGCATGGGATGGGAGCTGGATTTGGGAGAATCGGTCACGCGTGACGGGCCTCTGGAGAGTGGGCCGACAGGGCCCGCTAGCCCGACAGCAACCGGCGTTCCCAGGCGGCACGCCAATTGCTATGGAGGCCGTCGCCTGCGTGCAATTCGCTACTATGGCCGGTCGCGCGCTCAGCCGCCCGTTCATCCCATGCCTTGTCCTGCGCCATGCCCGTCTCCGTTGTGCCTGCCGAACGCTATGCCGACATCTTCGTGGGAGATGGCGAAATGTCTCGGCTCATGCGCACGCACGACTGGGCGTCCACCCCTCTTGGCCTGCCGGACACGTGGCCGAGCTCGCTCAAGGCCGCCTTGCGCGTGCTGCTCACCTCACGGTTTCAGATGTGGCTGGGCTGGGGCGATGGCGTTCACTTCTTCTACAACGACGCCTATCGGCCAACGCTGGGCAACAAGCATCCGCGCGCGCTGGGCATGCCCACGCAGGAACTCTGGGCCGAGATCTGGGACGACGTCTCGGGCCACATCGACCGCGTCTACCGCCTGGGCGAATCGACGTGGGACGATGCACTGCTCCTGATGCTCCAGCGCCACGGTTACGCCGAAGAGACGTATCACACGTTCTCGTACAGCCCGCTGGTCGACGATGAAGACCGGGTGAACGGGCTCTTCTGCGCCGTGTCCGAGGAGACCAACCGCGTCATCAGCGAGCGGCGCTTGCGCACGGTGCGTGAGCTGGCCGTGCGCATTGCAACGGCCGACACCCGGGAAGCCCTGCTGGGTCACGTGAGCACGACACTGCACGAAGCCGACCGCGACCTGCCCTTCTCCCTGTTATACCTGAACGATGAGATGGGGGTGGCTCAGCTCGTCTTCGCAAGCGGGATCGAGGCCGGCCATCCGCTCGCCCCACCCCGGGTCGTTTATGGGCAGGCCACGCCCTGGTCTCTGGCGGACACCGCCACCACGCTCCTGCAACCCCAGTTGCTGGATGCGAGCGTGCCGGCGCCACGCGGGCCTTGGCGAGACGTGGTGCGTCACGTCGCCGTAGCCCCCTTGTCTGCGCCATCGGCCGCCCGGCCGATCGGTTTCCTGGTGGTGGGCATGAACCCGCACCGCCTGCCCGACGACGATTACCTGGGCTTCATCCGCCTGCTCTCGGGCCAAGTCGGTGGCGCTTTGGACCGCATCCAGGCGCTGGAAGCCAGCCGGGCAGAGCGCGACCGGCTGCGCAACCTGTTTCACCAGGCGCCGGGCTTCATGTGCGTGTTGCGCGGGCCCAATCACGTCTATGAACTCGTGAACAACGCCTACGAAGAACTCGTGGGCCGTAGCGGGATCGAAGGCTTGAGCGTGATCGACGTGGTGCCGTCGCATGGCAACGAGGCGCTGCTCGCCTCACTGGCGAACGCCTATCGCAGCGGCGAACCGTTCGTGGGCGAAAGCGTGCAGGTGATGCTGCGCCGCCCGGAGCGCAGCCAGCCGGTGAGCCGCTACCTCGATTTCATCTTCCAGCCGATCCATGACGACGCGGGCGCCGTGACCGGGGTCTTCGTCGATGGCTACGACGTCACGGACAAGGTGCTGGCCGAACGGGCCTTGCGCCAGGCCAACGAAGGTCTCGAAACCCGGATCGCGGAGCGCACGCAGGATCTGGAAGCGGCGCTGGAACGCCTGCGTGCCGAAGTCGCCGAACGCGAAGCCATCGAGGCCACGCTGCGCCAATCCCAGAAGATGGAAGCGGTGGGCCAGCTCACGGGTGGCATCGCGCACGACTTCAACAATCTGCTGGCCGCGCTCACGGGCAGCCTGGAACTGATGCAGCGCCGCCTGCAACAGGGCCGCCACAGCGAGATCGGCCACTACATCGGCATCAGCCAATCCGCCGCCAAGCGCGCCGCGGCGCTCACCCATCGGCTGCTCGCTTTCTCGCGCCGGCAGACGCTCGAGCCGCGCCCCACTGACGTCAATCGTCTGGTGAGCGGCATGGAGGATCTGGTCCGGCGCAGCATCGGCCCGCACATCACGCTGGAGGTGGTGGGTGCCGTCGGCCTCTGGAGCACGCTGGTCGATCCGAACCAACTCGAGAACGCGCTGCTCAATCTGTGCATCAACGCGAGCGACGCCATGCCCCAGGGCGGACGGCTCACGATCGAGACCGCCAACCGCTGGATGGACGAGCGCACGGCCCGCGAGCGCATGCTGGCGCCGGGCCAGTACATCTCGCTCAGCGTGACGGACACTGGCACGGGCATGCCCTCGACCGTGATGAACCGGATCTTCGAGCCCTTCTTCACGACCAAGCCCCTGGGCACCGGCACGGGTCTCGGGCTGTCCATGGTGTATGGCTTCGCACAGCAATCCGGTGGGCAAGTCCGGGTGTATTCCGAGGTGGGCATGGGCAGCACGCTCAGCATCTACCTGCCCCGGGATTACGGCACGCCCACGCCCCAGCTCGAGGTGGCCCCTGCCGACGAGGCGGCCTGGGCAGAGGGCGATCTGCAGGTACTGCTCGTGGATGACGAATCCTCGGTGCGGGCGCTCGCGAGCGAATCCCTGGCCGATCTGGGCTACAAGGTGCTGCTCGCCCACGACGGCGCCACCGGCCTGTCATGGCTGCAGTCAAGAGAGCGGATCGATCTGCTGATCACCGACGTAGGTTTGCCAGGCGGCATGAACGGCCGACAACTCGCCGATGCTGCGCTGGCATTGCGCCCGGATCTCAAAGTGCTTTTCATCACGGGCTACGCCGAGAACGCGGTGCTCGGTCAGCATGGGCTTCTACAGCCGGGCATGCGCGTTCTTACCAAGCCCTTTACACTGGCGTCCCTCACGCAGCGCGTGCGTGATCTCACGCGCAGCGCCGTGCCCCAGCCCTCCTCCCAGCCCTGAGCCCGCGCGCGCCGCTCGCCCGCCGGGCCGCAGGCTTTGCCCTATTACCGACGCTTCTTCATGTCCGGTCACCGTATCGAGCTTCGCAGCCAGGTCTTTCGCGACGTCCTGGGCTATACCCTGCGCCACTGGGGCGGACAGCCCGGGCGCATCGCGGGCATCGTCCTGCTCGTGTTGCTCTCGGCGGGTGCCGATGTGCTCGTACCGCTCTATGCGGGACGCCTGGTCGAGGCCGTCGCTTCGAGCGCGCCTGGGGACGCCATCGCCCGCGAGGCCGCCTGGACGGCCTTTGCGATCGTGCTCGCGCTGGGCCTCACCCGCGCCGTGCTGCGTCAGTTCGTCTTTCACAACATCATCACGCTCACGCTGCGCATGATGGGACGCATCGCCCAGGATGCCTTCGGCCGCGTGCAGCGCCTGTCAACTGACTGGCACGCCAACAGCTTCGCCGGTTCGACCGTGCGCAAGATCACGCGCGGCGTCTGGGCGCTGGATCTGCTCAACGACACCCTGCTCATTGCCCTGCTGCCTGCGGCCGTCATGCTCGTGGGCGCCACCGTGATGCTGGGCATGTCTTGGCCCATCATGGGGGTCGTCGTGGGCGTGGGGGCCGTTCTCTACCTAGGCGTTACCGTCGTGATGTCGCTCGCCTACGTGGCGCCCGCCGCTCGCCTCGCCAACGCGTGGGATACGCGCCTGGGCGGGGCATTGTCGGATGCGATCAGCTGCAATGCGGTGGTGAAGGCCTTTGGCGCGGAAAAGCGCGAAGAGGCCCGACTCTCCCGCGTGATCGACAAGTGGCAATCGCGTACCCGGCGCACCTGGGTGCGCGGCACCATCAACGGCGGCGTGCAGGCGGCCATGCTGATCGGCATGCAGGCCGGCCTGCTCGGGGTATCGCTGTACCTCTGGCAGACGGGCCAGGCCAATGCCGGCGACATCACGCTGGCACTCAGCATGTTCTTCATCCTGCAGAGCTACCTGCGCGACATCGGCATGCACATCCGCAACCTGCAGCGTTCGGTCAACGACATGGAAGAACTCGTCGCGCTCGAGCACCTGCCGCCAGGCATTGCCGATGCCGTCACGGCACGCGCGCCCCAGCTAGCCCGTGGCGAGATCCGCTTCAACGACGTGACCTTCCGTTATGGTCAGCATCCCGTCGCGCTCTTCTCGCGGTTGAACGTGCGCATCGCACCCGGCGAACGCGTAGGGCTGGTCGGTCCCTCCGGCTCGGGCAAGACCACGTTCGTGAAGCTGATCCAGCGGCTCTACGACGTGACGGGCGGCAGCGTCACCCTCGATGGCGAAGACGTGCGTGAACTGCAGCAGGCCGCGATGCGGCGCCAGATCGCCATCGTGCCGCAGGAGCCCGTGCTCTTTCATCGCAGCCTGGCAGAGAACATCGCCTATGGCCGTCCGGGTGCGACCCGCGAAGAGGTCGAAGCGGCTGCCCGCCTCGCGAGCGCCCATGACTTCATCGCACGCCTGCCAGGCGGCTACGAGACATTGGTGGGCGAGCGCGGCGTGAAGCTCTCCGGTGGCGAGCGTCAACGCGTGGCCATCGCCCGCGCCTTCCTGGCGGACGCCCCCATCCTCATCCTGGACGAGGCCACCTCCAGCCTGGACAGCGAGAGCGAGACCCTCATCCAGGCGGCGATGCAGCGCCTCATGCAAGGACGCACCACGCTCGTGATCGCACACCGCCTGTCCACCGTGCGCGAGCTCGATCGTCTGCTCGTCTTCGAGAAGGGGCAGGTGATCGAAAGCGGCACGCATGCCGAGCTCATCGCCCGCCCGGACGGCGTCTATCGCCGGCTGCTTCAGCACCAGGCCGAGGGGATGCAGCTGGGCGAGGCGGATGAAGCCGCCTTGTTGGCAGATCAGGATGCCGAGGCATCTTCCGCATCGGGCTTGGCAGCACCACGACCGACCGTTATATTCCTGGGAACATAACGAAGCTGGTCATCTTGCCGTGTCCCTCTCTCGCGCACACCCGCAAGCGGTTGCTGCATGACGCCCGGTCTCCTGGGCGGCATCGACTGGTTTCCGCTGGGTCTCTCGCTCAAGGTCGCGGGTGTGGCTACACTCATCGCGCTGGTGGCCGGCGTCGCGCTCGGCTGGGTGTTCAGCCGCTTCCGGTTCCCCGGCCGTTCGGTGCTCGAGGCGGCCTTCATGCTGCCCCTGGTTTTGCCGCCCACCGTGATTGGCTATGCCATCCTGGTCGCCGCGGGCCGCCGCAGTCCGCTCGGCAACTGGCTGCGCGAGCACCTTGACTACAGCATCATCTTCCATTGGCACGGCGCGGTCATCGCATCGGCCGTGGTCGCCCTGCCTCTGGTGCTCAAATCTGCGGGCGCGGCCTTCAATCAGGTCGATCGCTCGCTCGAGGCCGCGGCCAGCACGCTGCGCCAGCCACGCTGGTCGGTGTTCCTGCGCATCACCCTGCCCCTCGCCTGGCCCGGCATCCTCGCGGGCACCTTGCTCGCCTTCGCACGGGCCATGGGCGAGTTCGGCGCCTCGTTGATGGTGGCCGGCTCCATTCCCCAGCGCACGCAGACGCTCTCCATGGCCATCTACGACGCAGCCCAGGCAGGCGAAGACGACGTCGCGCTCGTGCTGGTCGTCGTCACCTCTGTCCTCTCGATCGCCATCCTCGTGCTGTCCAACCGGCTCTTCTCCCCTCGCTGACATGTCTCAGGAAAACCGCATGCGCCCGCTTTGGCTTGCCATTCTCGCCGCTCTCCCATTGACCGCGACGGCGGCTGAACTCACCGTGTCGGCTGCCGCCAGCCTCACCAACGCCTTCAAGGAGATCGCCCCCCGCTTCGAAGCGGCGCATCCCGGCGATACCGTGCGGCTGAACTTCGCGGCGTCGGGCACGCTGCTGCAACAGATCGACCAGGGCGCGCCCGCGGACGTGTTTGCAAGCGCCGATCAGCCAACGATGGACCGCGCAGCGCAACAGACACTGATCGATCCGGCCTCGCGCCGCGATTTCGTCTCCAACCGCCTCGTGATGGTCGAGCCCGCCCAGGGCGGCAAGGGCCTGGCCGCGCTCGCCGATCTGCAGCAGCCCGGCGTGCAGCGCATCGCCGTGGGCAAGACGGCCACGGTGCCGGCCGGTCGCTATACGCAGGCCGTGCTCGAACACGCCGGACTCTGGAGCACCCTGCAACCGAAGTTCGTCCAGGCCGACAACGTGCGCCAGGTGCTGGATTACGTGAGCCGTGGCGAGGCCGATGCGGGCTTCGTCTACCGCACGGATGCCGCGCTCATGAAGGATAGGGTGCGCGTGGCGCTCACGACCCAGGGGCACGAGCCGATTCGCTACCCTGTCGCCGTGGTGGCAGCAAGCCGACAGCAGCCACTCGCCCAGGCCTTCATCGATTTTCTCGTCACGCCGCAGGCCCGCCAGATCCTGGACAAGTACGGTTTCGGGGCGCCCTGACCCGATATGATCGACGTCGACATCCGCCTGCAGGTCCAGGATGGCCAGCGCCAGTTTGCGCTGGCGGCGAGCTTCGCCACCGAGGCGGGGTTCGCCGCGCTGTACGGGCCGTCTGGATCGGGCAAATCGCTCACGCTGCAGGCGATCGCCGGGTTGCTGCGCCCGCAGGCGGGACACATCCGGTTGAACGGGCGCACGCTCTTCGATGCGGCAGCGGGCGTGGACATCGCGCCGCCTGCCCGGGGCGTGGGCTACCTCTTTCAGGACTACGCGCTCTTTCCGCACCTCACCGTGCGCGAAAACGTTGCCTTCGGGCTCACCACCTGGCCGCGGCGCCAGCCGGCGCCCGCTCAGCGCGCGCGCGTGCAAAGCCTGCTGGAAGGCTTCGGTCTCGCGGCGCTGGCCGACAGCCGGCCTCGCACGCTGTCTGGCGGCCAGCAGCAGCGCGTCGCGCTGGCCCGTGCGCTGGCCTGCGAGCCGCAGGTGTTGCTGCTGGACGAGCCGTTCGCGGCGCTCAATCCCATGCTGCGCGACGAATTGCGCGCCGAACTCGCCACCGTTCGGCGACAATGGGGAATTCCCGCGCTCATGATCACCCACGACGCCGACGACGTGCTGGCACTGGCCGACGTGGCCTTCGTGTATGCGCAAGGCAGTATTGTGCGGGAGATCGACGTGCACGATGCCCGGAGTCGGGAACGGACCCGGGAAGCATTGGGGGTGGACCGCCCCGCCGATTCGCCCACCCAGCGTCGCGTGCGCGCCTTGTTGCATACGTCAGACGGCTGACACGATCGAATTTTCCCGTCACCCCTTGCAAGATGTTGGCCTTCCCGATAAAATCGTGGGCTTTGCATCGTCAGCTTTAATTATTGCCCTTTATGGCGCCCGATTTCGCGGGCACTGCTTCTAGGGCACCTAACTTCGGACACTCATGGCCAATTCCGCCCAAGCCCGCAAGCGTGCCCGCCAGGCCGTTGCTACCAACAAGCACAACTCCAGCCTGCGCTCCATGCTGCGCACCTCGATCAAGCGCGTTCGCCAGGCCATCGAAGCCGGCGACCAAGCCGCTGCGAACGACGTGTTCAAGAAGGCCACCAGCGTGATCGATCGCGTGGCTGACAAGAACATCATCCACAAGAACAAGGCTGCTCGCCACAAGAGCCGTCTGTCCGCCGCGATCAAGGGCCTGCAAGCCGCCGCTTGATACCGCGCCCCGGCCCTGGCCGGGTGACAGCATTGCCTTGACCGACTAGCCCGCCTCGTGCGGGCTTTCGGTTTTGGGCAGGCGCATGTCGCGCGTACCGAAGCTGCGCATCGCACCCTCCCCTCGCCGATCCACGCAAAAACGCCGCCTCCCCGAAGGCAGGCGGCGCCTTTGCACAGCAGCGGGATTCAGGCGACCAGGAAGGTCAGCACGATCCAGGCGACGATGCCCAGCCCGCCCAGCAGGCTGAGCAGCTGAAGCAGACTGATACCGAGCATGCGCCTGCCGGGGTAGCCCCCCTTGAGCTTCGTCTCGGTGAGTGTCGGCTTCGATGTCATGCAGGATCTCCTTTCAGGCGACGGCTGGCAATCCACTTGCCCATGGCCACCACGAACAGCGCGCCGACGACTTCGGCCGCGATTTTGATCATCGGATCGACAGCGCCACCCAGCTGATTGACGACGAAAACGTCAGTCACCAACATGCCGCCAGCGATCCACCCTAGCAACGCGGCACCAAAGGTGACCACGAGCGGGAAACGATCGATGAGCTTGAGCACCAGCGTGCTGCCCCAGATGATGATGGGCACACTGACCAGAAGGCCGAAGATGACGAGGCCCAGCTGATGATCCGGATGGGCATTCTGCGCGGACCCGGCGATGGCGATGACGTTGTCCAAGCTCATGACGAAGTCCGCCACGATGATGGTCTTGATCGCCGACATGAGCGTGGTGCCACCGTCGATATTGCCATGGTCCTCGTCCTCTGGGATCAGCAGTTTGATGCCGATCCAGAACAGCAGGACGCCGCCCACGACCTTGACGAACGGAATCGCCAACAGGGTCACGGCAAAGAAGATCAGGATCACGCGCAGGATGATGGCGCCCGCCGTGCCCCACAAAATCCCCTGCAGACGCAGATTCTTCGGCAGATTACGGCACGCGAGTGCGATCACCACGGCATTGTCGCCGCCCAACAGAATGTCGATCAGAATGATCTGAAGAACAGCGCCCCAGGCCAGTGTCTGGAAAAACTCAAGCATGAATGCATCCCCTCAACGTAAAAAGCGCCGCGTAGCACGCGGCGCCATCTCGGCGAGACGCGATGCCGGAAGCATCGTGCGGCAAACGGCGCGGGCGGATTCTATTGGGTGTCCGCTCATGGCCGTCTACCGACATCTCGCCTGTCTGATCAGCCCAGAATGGACTTGAGCAGCTTGCCCATCTCGGACGGGTTGCGCGTGGTCTTGATGCCGCACGCTTCCATCACTTCGAGCTTGGCGTCGGCCGTGTCGGCACCGCCGGAGATCAGCGCGCCGGCGTGGCCCATGCGCTTTCCGGGAGGGGCGGTCACGCCCGCAATGAAGCCAACCACCGGCTTCTTCATGTTGTCCTTCACCCAACGCGCGGCTTCGACTTCATCCGGGCCGCCGATTTCGCCGATCATGATGACGGCGTCGGTGTCGGGATCGTCATTGAAGAGCTTCATGACGTCGACGTGCTTCAGGCCGTTGATGGGGTCACCACCGATACCGACGGCGCTGGATTGGCCCATGCCGAGTTCGGTGACTTGCGCCACGGCTTCGTACGTCAGGGTGCCGGAGCGGCTGACGATGCCGATGCGGCCCTTGCGGTGGATGTGGCCGGGCATGATGCCGATCTTGATCTCATCGGGCGTGATGAGACCGGGGCAGTTCGGGCCGAGGATCAGCGTCTTGCTGTTGCGCGCTTTCATGCGGTTGCGCAGCTCGAGCATGTCGCGAACGGGGATGCCTTCGGTGATGCAGATGGCCAAGTCCAGGTCAGCTTCGACGGCTTCCCAGATGGCGGCAGCAGCGCCCGCGGGCGGCACGTAAATCACCGACACGGTGGCGCCGGTGGCGGCCTTGGCTTCGGTCACGTTGGCGTAGATCGGCACGCCTTCGAAATCTTCGCCGGCACGCTTGGGGTTGACGCCGGCCACGAAAGCGGCCTTGCCGTTCGCGTATTCACGGCACATGCGGGTGTGGAACTGGCCCGTCTTGCCGGTGATGCCCTGCGTGATGACTTTGGTATCTTTGTTGATCAGAATCGACATGTTGGCGAAATCCTTGACTGTCGGTTATTTGGTAGCGGCGACGACCTTCGTCGCGGCTTCAGCCATCGTGTCGGCGCTGATGATGGGCAGGCCCGATTCGGCGAGCATCTTCTTGCCGAGGTCCTCGTTGGTACCCTTCATGCGCACGACGAGCGGCACGGACAGGTTGACGGCCTTGCACGCGGTGATCACGCCTTCGGCGATGACGTCGCAGCGCATGATGCCGCCGAAGATGTTGACCAGGATCGCCTTGACGTCCGGGTTCTTCAGCATGATCTTGAAGGCTTCGGTGACCTTCTCGGCCGTGGCGCCACCGCCCACGTCCAGGAAGTTCGCCGGCTCGCCGCCGAAGAGCTTGATGGTGTCCATCGTGGCCATGGCCAGACCGGCGCCATTCACCAGGCAGCCGATGTTGCCATCGAGCTGGATGTAGGCGAGGTCGAACTTGCTGGCTTCGATTTCGGCCGGATCTTCTTCGTCCAGGTCGCGGTAGGCGACGATGTCCGGGTGACGGAACAGCGCGTTCGGATCGAAGTTGAACTTGGCGTCCAGGGCGACGACGTTGCCCTTGCTGTCACGGTTCAGCGGGTTGATCTCGACGAGCGAGGCATCCGTTTCCATGTAGCACTGATACAGCTTCTTGAAGATGTCCACGGCCTGGGCGGTGGAATCAGCCGGCATGCCGATGGCATCGCTGATCTTCTTGGCCTGCTCGTCGGTCAGGCCGGCGATCGGGTCGATGTACTCGGTGATGATCTTCTCGGGCGTCGAGTGAGCGACTTCCTCGATGTCCATGCCGCCTTCGCTCGAGGCGATGAAGGCCACCTTCTGGGTGCCACGATCGGTCACGACCGACACGTAGTATTCCTTCTGGATGTCCGCGCCGTCTTCGATGTAGAGACGGTTGACCTTCTGGCCGTCGGCGCTGGTCTGGTGCGTGACGAGCTGCATGCCCAGGATCTGGCCAGCGATCGTACGGACCTCTTCGAGCGAGCGGGCGAGCTTGACGCCACCGCCCTTGCCACGGCCACCGGCGTGGATCTGGGCCTTGACGACCCAGACCGGGCCGCCCAGCGTCTCGGCAGCCTTGACGGCTTCGTCCACCGAGAACGCCGGAATGCCGCGCGGGACCGCGACGCCAAACTTCTTCAGGAGCTCCTTGCCCTGATATTCATGGATTTTCATGCGTAACCTTATGAGTCGCTTGAAGAGGAAGAAGGAGAAGACGCGCTGGTCAGCGCCGATGCCGGCTCGGCGTCGGAGCGCGCAGCGCCCTCGGCCGGCGCGGCGTACCAGCGCGGATAATCGCGTTTGACCACAGTGCCATCCACGCGCAAGGCGTGGCAGCCATCGAGCTGAAAGGGGCGCGTGGTCGACTCCGCATCAACCGGCAGATCGCGGTGCCGTCCACCCAGAGTCTGCACTGCCACGGTCGGGAGGACCGCGGCAAGCTCGCTCATGTGGATGCAGCCCGCCGTGCGGCCGAAGCGGGCCTTCACGCTGCCACGGAAACCGCGCAGCAGGTTCATTCCGACCAGGTCGCCATAGCCCGGCGCGATCGCCGAGCAATGCTCGTCGTAAGGCGCGGCACCGTAGGCAGCCATGGCATCGACGATGTCGAACCCGTCGTTGATAGTGACGCGAACATGCATGTGATGCACCGCATCCCCCGCCCGCTTGATGCCCGTGCGCGTGGGAAAGTCATACGCCTTGAGGTCGATGAGCTCGGCCTCGAGGTCGTACAAGCCGTCTTCCCTGGCAAACGTCCGGACCTGAATGGACCGGGTGTGCAAGGGCTCGCGAGGCACGGTGGGAAAAGGCAATGACATGCGCAGAAATGCTGCGGTCGGATAAACCTGTGGAGTATAGCGCAGGGGCGTGACGACAGCGCGCCTCTTTCGGGAACCTCGACGCCGGCCGCCGGTCTGACGCCCCCGCCACGATCATCCCGCCAGCGCACGCTGCAACGCCTCACGCACGGCCTCGGGCTTCTCGTGCGCCACCCAGTGCCCTGCCCCCACGATGCGCTCGACGCACAGATCGCTGCACAGGTCGGACAACCCTTCCAGCAACGCGGGCGGCAGCGCCCGATCCTCCTCCGCCCAGACGACACGCACCGGCACGGCGGTGCGCCACTGCGCAGGGTCCAGGTCGGGAACGGTCGACGCCGCCCCCGGTTCGGGTGGATGCAGCGGCGAGGCCCGGTAGTAATTGACGGCGCCTGAAAGCGGATGCTCGCCAGCCGAGCCGGGGGTGCGCCACATGGCGTGATAACGCTCGCGCAGCGCCGGGGTGTACCAGTCACTCGACTGCCCGTAGGCAGTGAAGAACCCATCCATGCGGGCATGCGCATCGGCCGCCAGGCGCGCTTCGGAGCCGGGCGCGCGCAACCAGTTCATGTACTGACTCGCCGTCTGCTGCTCGGGGTCGCACGCGAGCGCCTGGGCAAAGAGATAGGGGTGCGGCGAATTCAGGATGACAAGTTTGTCCACGACCTGCGGGGCCCGAATCGCCACGTTCCAGCACACCGCGCCACCCCAGTCGTGGGCGATGATCGTGGCCCGCTCGCGCCCCAGCGCACGGATCAGTCCGAGCACGTCGCCCACAAGCTCGCGCGGCGCGTAGCGCTCCACACCGGCGGGCTTGCTCGACCGGTTGTAGCCGCGCAGATCGGGCGCGACCACATACCAGTCGTCGGCGAAGGCGGGCATGAGATGCGCCCAGGCGAAGCCCGCTTCCGGAAAGCCATGCACGAAGAGCAGCAGCGGCGCCTGCGGATGGCCGCAGGCCAGATAGTGCAATTGGATGCCGGGTGCGACATCGGCGAAGTGGCCTTCCGTGACGGTGTGCTGCATGGAATCATCTCCTGTGTCGTTATCGTCAAAACCCGCTAGAATGGCGGGTTTGCAAGCCCACCTGGAGAATCAACATGGCCGAACGCAAGCGCGTGCGTCGCAACACCCTGGAGCGTCGCTGCCTTGGCAAGACCTTCAAGCGTCTTTTCAAGGACTCGCCCAAGAGCGTCTTCAAGATGCTCGAGAAGATCAAGCGCGTCTGACGCGTTCGATCGTCGAGGGACGCCATCGTCGATCCCCGGAGGCCACGGCCTTCGATCCTCGAGGGCCATACCCTTCGATCTTAGCTGCACCGACCCCGCCTGGCGCAAGCCACGCGGGGTTTTTGCTGTGCGCGTCGCCGCCCTATCTCTGCAAAATCTCCACACACTCTGGTTGCCATTGAGACATATTCGGACGCGTGATTTGCGGTTCAATGCTGGGCATGCCCGTGTTGAACCGAGCCCCCCGTCACGTCCTGATCGTCGCCTTGCGTTACCTCGGTGACGTGTTGCTCACCACGCCGCTGGCCCGCGCCGTGCGCGAGCGCTACCCCGATTGCGCCGTCGACATGCTGGTGTTCCAAGGCACGCAGGGCATGCTCGAGAACAATCCGGACGTGCGGCACGTGCACACCATCGCCGAGCGTCCCGCCAAAGGCGAGCTCCCCGCCCTGCTCAATACACTGCGCCGCCAGTACGATCTCGCACTCATCCCCCAGCCCGGCGATCGGCCGCACCTCTTCGGCCTGGTCGCCGCCCGCGTTCGCGTGGGCCTGGTCCCCCCGAAGCTCGGCCATGCCTGGTGGAAACGGATGTCGCTGCGCCAGCCGCTGCCCACGCTCGCGCACACGCACCGCATCCATGAGAACGAGCGTGTGGCGGCGCTCGTGGACGCTCTGCCCGCGCGCACGGTGGTGCCGCCCACGGCCGGGCTCAGGCGAGAAGACTGGGCAGTACGCCTCGACCTGGCGTTCGACGTCGCACGCCCCTTCGCGGTGCTGCACCCCTCACCGCGGTGGCGCTACAAGCAATGGCATGACGCCGGTTGGTGCGCCCTGACGGCGCGACTGCATGAAGCCGGTGTGCAGGTGCTCGTGAGCGGCGGGCCCGGCGAGGCTGAATCTCAATACCTGGATCGCATTCTGGCGCCGTTGCCCGCCGACGTCCGGGCGGCCCTCATCCGCATCCAGGGCAAGCTGAGTCTGGCCGAGATGGCGGACCTGCTGAAGCACGCGCACCTGTACGTGGGCCCCGACACCGCCACTACCCACCTGGCCGCGGCGTGCGGCACACCCACGCTGGCCTTGTTCGGCCCGACCGATCCCCGCCAGTGGGGGCCGAGCCCCGCCAGTGGACTCGATCAGGGCTGGGCGGCGATCGCCCCCACCCAGCGTCGCGGCAACGTCATCATGCTGCAGCAGCCGTTGCGCGCCTGCGTGCCGTGCCAGCTCGAAGGCTGCGAGCGGCATCGCGGCAGCCACAGCGACTGCATGGATCAGATGCCGACGCAGCGCGTGGTGGACGAGGCCATGGGATTGCTCACGACGCGCGCTGGCCGTCATAAAGCAGCCACAGCAAATCACGACGCTGGGCCTCGCGAGGACGTCCTGTCACATTGCGCCTGACAATGCGATCAACGCCGAGACCGACACCAGTCTCGCGTCGCAAAGAAAACAGGGAGCCTGGGCTCCCTGTTCATCACAACGGCCGGGGCAGCGCCCCTGCGCGCCGCTTACTCATCCATGCCCGGCACGACCGTCGAGAAACCCGAGTCGACGTGCGTGATCTCGCCCGTGATGCCACCGGCAAGGCTGGAGAGCAGAAACGCGGCGGCGTTGCCGACGTCATCGATGCTCACGTTGCGGCGCATCGGCGCGTGGGCTTCCACGTAACGCAGGATCTTGGAGAAATCCTTGATGCCGCTGGCCGCGAGCGTCTTGATGGGGCCGGCGGAGATGCCGTTGACCCGGATGCCCTTGGGGCCGAGATCGTTCGCGAGATAGCGCACGCTGGCTTCCAGCGCGGCCTTGGCCAGACCCATCGTGTTGTAGTTCGGCACGACGCGCTCGGCGCCGAGGTACGACAGCGTCAGCACGCTCGCGTCACGGCCCTGCATCATCGGCAGCGCGGCCTTGGCCAGTGCCGGAAAGCTGTAGGCCGAGATGTCGTGAGCGATGCGAAAGGCCTCACGCGAGAGTCCATCGAGGAAGGTGCCGGCAATCGCCTCGCGCGGGGCGAAACTAATGGCGTGCACCAAGCCGTCCAGCCCATCCCAACGCTCGGCGAGCGACGTGAAGACGCCTTCGATCTGGTCGTCCTCGGCCACGTCGCAAGGCAGCACGATGTCGCTGCCGAATTCGGCGGCGTATTCGGCCACGCGCTCCTTGAAGCGCTCGCCCACGTAGGTGAAAGCGAGCTGCGCCCCCTGCGCATGGCAGGCGCGCGCAATGCCGTAGGCGATCGAGCGGTTGGACAGCACGCCCGTGACGAGGATGCGCTTATCGGCGAGAAAACCCATGGATGACTCCTGTAGATGGCTTCAGAGTGAAGGGAAAGACGACGTTCAACCGGCCGGCACGCGCAAGGTCTGGCCGACCTGCAGACGCGAGTGATTCAGGCGGTTGAGCGACTGGAGATTCTGGACGGTGGTGCGGTACTGGGCCGCCAGCTTGTGCAGCGTATCGCCCGAGCGCACGCGGTGCGTGCGATGGCTAGCGCGGGCGCTGCGGGACGGCGCCTGAGCCCGCGCCGTGCGCGTGGGCGCACTGGCCGCCACGGGGGCCTGCGGGGTGACGAGTGGGCCTTGGTGGGCATCCAGATTGGCGAGGAAGGTGTCGACCTGGCCCACGGGCAGCAGGATCGGGCGCTGGGCCGCGGCCGAGATCACGCCGCGCTTGAAGGCCGGATTCAGCGCCGTGAATTCCTCCACCGACATGCCGGCCAGACGCGCCGCGAGCGGCACGTCGATGTCGTCCGTGCGCGCCACCGTGACGAAGTACGGCTGGTTCTCGACCACGGGCAGCCGCACGCCATAGCGCTCCGGATCGGCCACGATGTTCTTGATCGCCTGCAGCTTGGGGACGTAGTTGCGCGTCTCGTCCGGCATTTTGAGCGAGACGTAGTCCGTGCGCATGCCGTCGGCGTCATTCTTCTGCATGGCGCGCATCACGGCACCCTCGCCCCAGTTGTAGGAGGCGAGCGCCAGGTGCCAGTCGCCCTGGAAGTTGAAAAGGTATTCGAGGTAGTCGAGAGCGGCCTGCGTGGAGGCCACGAGATCCCGTCGCTCGTCCAGCCATTCGTCCTGGCGCAGCTTGAAGTGCCGGCCGGTACTGGGGATGAACTGCCAGAGCCCGGAGGCTTGCGAGCGCGACAGCGCGGTGGGATCCCACGCGCTCTCGACGAACGGCAGCAACGCGAGCTCCGTGGGCAGGCCGCGGCGGTTGATCTCCTCGAGCACGTAATACAGATACGGCGACGAGCGTGTCATGATCCGTTGCACCGCCTCGGGGCGCGCCGCGTAGTAGTCCGTCCAGACGGCGACTTCCGGGGCGACGAGATCCGGCATGGCAAAGCCGCGCCGGATGCGCTTCCAGACGTCGGCCGCGGGTGCTGCCACGTCGATGGTGGGGATGGTCTTGGGTGCCGGATAGCGCAGCGACAGCGACTGGGCGGTGCTGACCGAGGCGGCGTTCAGGTCTGTGCCTTGCTGTGTGGCACAGCCCGCCAGGAAGGCGGCAAGCCCGGCGCAGGCCAGCGCGAGGCGGGTGGTGCGAAGCGCCCCAGCGCGGGCGGCTTGCGGGGGTTGAGCGGGGTCACGATTCAACGGAACTCATCCTTCCAGGCGCGCAGGGCGCCGAAAACGTCGACCTCCCCTCGCAGCGGGCGGCCGGCTTGGTTGGACACTGCCGCCTGGACGGCGGCCTGCGCGGTGCGCAGAAACGGATTGACCGCCAACTCGTGCGTGAGCGTCGTTGGCACGGTGGGCTCGCCTTCGGCGCGCAGCAGCGCCACCGTGTCGCGCCAGGTGGCCAGATCGGCGTTGGCAGGCTCCACGGCACAGGCGAACCGCACATTGGCGGCGGTGTATTCGTGCGCGCAATATACCCTCGTCTCGCCCGGCAGCGCCATCAGCTTGGCGAGCGAAGCGTACATCTGGGCGGGGGTGCCTTCGAACAGCCGGCCACATCCGCTGGCGAACAAGGTATCGCCGCAAAAGAGGACCGGCTCGGCAAGCGCGGCGCGCCCATGATAAGCGATATGGCCGGCGGTGTGGCCAGGCACGTCGAGAACGGCCAGGTCCAGATCCAGCTCCCGGAACTGGACGCGGTCGCCTTCGCGCAGGGGAAAATCGCAATGGGGCAGCCGCTCGGTGGCGGGCCCATAGACGGGAACGGCCGCGTGCTCCAGGAGGCGCATCACGCCGCCGACGTGATCGCCGTGGTGATGGGTGAGTAGAATGGCGACCATTCTGAGACCGTGCATCTCTAGTGCCTCGAGGACCGGCGTGGCATCGCCCGGGTCGACCACGGCCACGTCGTCGCCACGGCGCACCACCCAGATATAGTTGTCATCGAACGCCCGCAGCCCGAATACGCCAGCCGGCGCCGCCCCTTCGGGCTGCAGAGCACCGCGGCTCAACGTCTTGCCTTGCATGTCATGTCCTCCCATACGTCCCGCGAAGAAACCGCCGCCATTGTAAAACTGACCGACTGGTTCACGACGCCGGCCGGTCAGTACGTCCAGGCCTGGGAACAGGCACGCGTGGACGCGGCCGTGGAGGACGCCTTCGGCTTTCACGCGGTGCAGGCCGGCTTGCCGGATTTCGACACGCTGCGGGCCAACCGCATGCCGTTCCATGCGTACGTGGGGCCGACCCAGCCGCGCGAGCCCTTCGCCGCCCACTGGAGCGGACAGGCGCTCGCCACGCTCGAGGCCCTGCCCCTGGAGACCCAGTCGCTCGATCTGCTCACCCTGCCCCACGGGCTCGAGTACGCGCGCAATCCGCATGCGGTATTGCGCGAGGCCGAGCGTGTGCTGCGCCCGGAGGGCCGGCTCGTGATCACGGGGTTCAACCCGTGGAGCCTGTGGAGCCTGCGCCATCGCCTGGCCAGCAAGGACTGGCTGCCCGAGTGCGACCGCATGCTCTCCATCCCGCGGCTCAAGGATTGGCTGAAGCTGCTATCGTTCGAGCTCGACCGCGGCCACTTCGGCTGCTATGTCCCGCCCGTCGCCAGCGCCAAATGGTTGAGCCGCTACGCGTTCATGGAGAAGGCCGGAGACCGCTGGTGGCCCGTGTGCGGCGCCGTGTACGTGGTCTCCGCGGTCAAGCGGGTGCAAGGCATGCGTTTCATCGGTCCGTCCTGGAAGAAGCGCCGCCGGGCCCGTGCGACCGGTGCCGTCGCGGTCAACCAGCGGGTGCGCGACACGAGCGCGCCCCATTCCTAGCCTGATTCTGAACGCATGACCGACTTTGTTGAAATCTGGACCGATGGCGCCTGCAAGGGTAACCCCGGCCCTGGCGGCTGGGGCGCCCTGATGCGCGCCGGCGACCACGAGAAGACCCTGCATGGCGGCGAGCCGCACACCACCAACAACCGCATGGAGTTGCTGGCGGTGATCGAGGCCCTGCGCGCATTGAAGCGCACCTGCCGGGTCGTGCTGCACACCGATTCGCAATACGTGCAGAAAGGCATCACGGGCTGGATCATCAACTGGAAGCGGCGCGGCTGGATCACGGCCGACAAGAAGCCGGTGAAGAATGCTGACCTCTGGCAGCAGCTCGACGCCGAGTGCGCCCGCCACGAGGTGGAATGGCGGTGGGTCCGCGGGCACGACGGCGACCCAGGCAATGAGCGTGCAGACCAGCTCGCCAACCAGGGCGTCGCCGAGCTGCGCCGCAGCTGACGTCCACCGCGCGAACCTTCTGCCCTGGCGAGAGTCGTACCGTTGGATATGACGTCGGCGCCATGCCGGTGGTACATTCCGTAACGCCCCGGCGCTCTCTGGGCCCGGGTTTCGTTTTTCCGCACGCCGCTCGGCGCCGTTCCGTTCAGGGCAGTACTCTCCATGCGCAAGAGCCTCCTGGTTCTCCTCCTTCTCGCGGCCGTCGGCGCGGGTGCGGCCGCGGGTTATGTCGTGTCGCGTCAGACCGCGCCGGCGCCTGCGGCCGCGCAGACGACGCCCGCCGCACCTGCCGCACAGCCCGCACGGGCGCGAGCCGCGGTGGCCGTCGAAGCCGTTGCCGTGACGACGTCCACCCTGGAGCAGCGGCTCAACGCCGTGGGCAGCCTCGTCTCTGACGAGTCCGTCATGCTGCGCCCCGAGATCGCCGGGCGCATCCGCGACATCCCCTTCGTCGAAGGCCAGAGCGTCAAGCGCGGCGACGTGCTGCTCCGACTGGACGACAACATTGCACGCGCCGAACTGCAGCAGGCCGAAGCCAACTTCGGCCTGGCCAACAGCAAGTTCCGCCGGGCCGATGAGCTCCAGCGCGAGGGCTTCATCAGCCGCCAGGGCCGCGACGAGGCGAACAACACCTTGCAGGTCGAGCGGGCCAACGTGGCGCTCGCCCGCGCCCGTCTCGACAAGACGGTGATCCGCGCGCCCTTCGACGGCGAGATCGGCTTGCGCACGGTGTCCGTGGGCGACTACGTGACCGCAGGCCAGGATCTCGTCACCCTGCAGGCGTTGCGACAGCTCAAGGTGGATTTCCGCATCCCCGAGCTCTATCTCTCGCAGATCACCCCAGGCCAGCGTCTGGACGTGGCCGTCGATGCCCTGCCCGACCGCACGTGGACAGCGCAGGTCACTGCCATCAGCCCGCTCGTGGATGTGAGCGGCCGCGCACTTGTCATGCGCGCGGTGGTGGACAATGCGGATGGCGTGCTGCGCCCCGGCATGTTCGCGCGCGTCAATCTGCTGCTGGCCGAGACGCCCGCCCTGCTCGTGCCCGAGACGGCGCTGGCGCCGCGGGACAATCGTCATTACGTCTACCGTGTCCGCGGCGAGACGGTCGAGGAAGTGGCCGTGCGCATCGGCCAACGCCGCGGCGGCCAGGTCGAGGTGCTTGAAGGCCTGGCCGACGGCGACCAGGTCGTGACCGCCGGCCTGCAGAAGATCCAGAACGGCGCGCGCGTGGCCGTGACCCTCGTGCCCTCCACCTGAGGCGGCGCCGCCCGTGATTCTCTCCGATACCTGCATCAAGCGCCCCGTCTTCGCGACGGTGCTCTCGCTCGTCGTCGTGCTGATTGGTCTGATTTCCTACCAGCGCCTGACAGTGCGCGAGTACCCCCAGATCGACGAGCCGGTGGTCTCGGTGAGCACCACCTACCCTGGCGCCGCCGCGGACGTGATCGAGTCGCAGGTGACCAAGCCGCTCGAGGATTCGATCTCCGGCATCGAAGGCGTCGAGCTCATGACGTCCACGAGCCGCGCCGAGCGCAGCAACATCAACGTGCGCTTCCGGCTCTCGCGCGATCCGGACGCCGCCGCCGCAGAAGTGCGTGACCGCGTCTCGCGTGCCCGCCGCAGCCTGCCCGACGAGGTGGACGAGCCGGTGATCGCGAAGGTGGAGGCGGATTCGCAGCCCATCATCTACATCGCGGTCGAATCCGGCAGCATGAGCCAGATCGAGACCTCGGATTACCTGAACCGCTATGTGCGGCCGCGCCTGTCGGTGCTGCCCGGCGCGGCCGAGGTCCGGATCTTCGGCGAGCGCCTGCCGTCCATGCGGATCGACCTGGATCGCGCCAAGCTCGCGGCCTACCGGCTCACGGTGCAGGATGTCGAGACCGCGCTGCGCACGCAGAACGTCGAGATCCCCGCGGGCCGCATCGAGTCGCGCGCCCGCGAATTCTCGGTGGTGGCCGATACCGGCCTGCGCACGCCAGATCAGTTCCGCGGCATCGTGCTCGCCAACGTCAACGGCTATCCCGTGCGTCTGGGCGACGTGGCCTCGGTGGCACTTGGCCCCGTCGACGAGCGCGTGCAATCGCGATTTAACGGCCAGCCCGCGGTGAACATCGGCCTGGTGCGCCAGTCCACGGCCAACCCGCTGGAGCTCTCGCAGGCCGCCCGCACCGAGATCGAGGCCATCAACACTGACCTGCCCGCGGGCATGCGGCTGAACCTGTCCTACGACTCGTCTGTCTTCATCGAGGAATCCATCAAGTCGGTCTACGCCACCATCCTCGAAGCCGTGGTGCTCGTGGTGCTGGTGATCCTCTTCTTCCTGCGTAACCTGCGCGCGAGCCTGATTCCCATCGTCACGATTCCCGTGTCGCTGATCGGGGCGTGCGCGATCATGTATGCGATGGGGTTCTCCATCAATACGCTCACGCTGCTCGCGATGGTGCTGGCCATCGGCCTGGTGGTGGATGACGCCATCGTCGTGCTGGAGAACGTCTTTCGGCACATCGAGAACGGCGTGCCGCGCATGCAGGCCGCCATGCGCGGTACCCGCGAGATCGCCTTCGCGGTCATCGCGATGACGCTCACGCTCATCACCGTGTATGCGCCGCTGGCCTTTGCCACGGGCCGCACCGGACGGCTGTTCATCGAATTCGCATTGACGCTCGCCTCGGCGGTGCTGATCTCGGGCTTCGTCGCGCTCACGCTCACGCCGATGATGTGTTCGATCCTCCTGCGGCACGACACCGGCCATGGGCGCTTCTACAACGCCATCGAACGCGTGCTCGTCGGCATGACCAACGGCTATCGCCGCGTGCTCGGCCTGGCCTTGCGGCATCGGGCGATCGTGGTGGTGCTGGGGCTTCTCACGGCGGCGAGCCTGGTGCCGCTCTTCAAGGTGCTGCCGAGCGAACTCGCCCCGACGGAAGACCGCGGTGCCGTTTTCTCGCGCGTCTTCGCACCCGAAGGCGCCACGGTGGACTACACCATCGATTACCTCGCGCGAGCCGAAGCCTTCATGGAGAAGATCCCGGAGCGCGTGTCTTATCAAGCCTCTGCCGGCTTTCCGACGGTGACCGATGGCACCGCCATCCTGCGGCTCAAGCCCTGGGGCGAACGCGATCGCACGCAGCAGGAGATCGCCGCCGAGCTGCGTCCGCAGTTCGCCACGCTGCCCGGGGTGCGCGCCATCGTGAGCAACCCGCCCTCGCTCGGGCAATCCTCGCGTTCCTCGCCGGTGGAATTCGTCATCATGAGCCAGATGCCGTACGCGGAGCTGGCCAAGGTGGTGCAGGGCTTCATGGCCGAACTCGAAAGCTATCCCGGCCTGCGCAACCTCGATTCGGACCTGCGCCTGAACACACCCGAGCTGCGCGTGACCGTCAATCGCGAACGCACGGCCGACATGGGCGCCGACGTGGCCGTGGTGGGCCGCACACTCGAGACGATGCTGGGCGGGCGCCAGGTGACGCGCTTTGCGAGCGATGGCGAGCAGTACGACGTGCGCGTGCGTGTGGCCCCGGATGAGCGCGCCGATCCGGCTGACATCGCGGGTATCTACGTGAGGGTGCGCGACGGCAGCATGGTGCCGCTGGCCAACCTCGTGGACGTGCGCGAAGGCGCATCGGCGCAGTCGCTCAACCACTTCAACCGTCTGCGTGCCGCGCAGATCTCGGCCGATCTCGCGCCAGGGTATTCGTTGGGCGAGGCGCTTGCCGCGATGCAGGAGATCGCCGGGCGCACCCTGCCCGCCACCGTGCAGACGGACTTGAACGGCCAATCGCGCGAGTTCCGCGACTCGTCCGGCAGCATCTACCTGGTCTTCGGGATGGCGCTCGCCTTCATCTATCTGGTGCTCGCCGCGCAGTTCGAGAGCTGGCGCAATCCCTTCGTGATCCTGATGTCCGTGCCGCTGTCGCTGGCAGGGGGCATGCTGGCGCTGTGGCTGTCGGGTGGCACCTTGTCGATCTACAGTCAGATCGGGCTGATCACCCTGCTCGGGCTCATCACCAAGCACGGCATCCTGATCGTGGAGTTCGCCAACCAGTTGCGCGAGGAAGGCAAGGAGATGCTGGAGGCCGTGGTAGAGGCCAGCATCCTGCGGCTGCGCCCCATTCTCATGACGACTGGCGCCATGGTGCTGGGGGCCATCCCGCTGGCGCTGGCGCATGGCGCGGGTGCGGAATCCCGCCAGCAGATCGGCTGGGTGATCGTGGGCGGGCTCACGGTGGGCACCGTGCTCACGCTCTTCGTAGTACCGGTGGTGTACAGCCTCATCGCGCCGCGCCGCCTGCGCAGCCATCGCGAGGCCGAGGCACATGGCACGCACGGCACGCCTGCGCCGGACGGTGGCCCAACCGGCACTCTGCGCGAAGAGCCCACCACCTGACGGCCTGCCACGCGCGAGGCGGAGGACACCTCCCGCCGTCGCCCTCGCGCTGAGCCGCGCCCACGGCATGGGCGCGGCCAGCCGGGCTTGTTATCATCCCTGCTTGGCCGGCATCCGTTCCGGCCGCTCCGCCTTGCCCTGCCCCGCCCATGCGCTACATCGTCTTCGATACCGAAACCACCGGCCTGGAACCTGAACTGGGCCACCGCGTCGTGGAAATCGGTTGCGTGGAAATCGCCAACCGCCAACTGACGGGCCGGCACTTCCACACCTATCTCAACCCGGAGCGCGACATCGATCCGGGCGCGCAGAACGTCCACGGCCTGTCCCGCGAATTCCTCGCGGAACATCCCGTGTTCGCACAGATGGCGGACGACTTCCTCGACTTCATCGCGGGCGGCACGCTCATCATCCACAACGCCGCGTTCGACGTGAAGTTCCTCAACGCCGAGCTCGAACGCCTGCAGCGTCCGCCGCTCACCACCTACTGCGCTGGCGTGATCGATACGCTCATGCAGGCGCGCGAACTGCACCCGGGCAAACGCAATTCGCTGGATGCGCTGTGCGATCGCTATGGCATCTCCAACGCGCACCGCGAGCTGCACGGCGCCTTGCTGGATTCGGAGTTGCTCGCGGAAGTCTGGCTGGCCATGACGCGCGGCCAGAACAGCCTGGTGATCGACGAGCCCGAGACCACGCAGCACGACGTGGGCACAGGTCCGGCCGAGATCGTGGCCATCGACTTGCCGGTGATCGTGGCCTCGCCCGACGAGCTCGCGGCGCACGCGGCGTATCTCGACGGGCTCGACAAACAGGTCAAGGGCCAAAGTCTGTGGCGCCAGCTTTACACAGCGTAAAAAAACGTGCTATAGTTCTTTTCTCGATTGGCGTGGCGCAAACAGCAACGCGACAACGACGGATCGGGCGGTTAACTCAGTGGTAGAGTGCCACCTTCACACGGTGGAAGTCACAAGTTCGAACCTTGTACCGCCCACCAACCCGATTCCCAATGGCGCCCCTTCGCGGGCGCCATTGCTTTTTGTGGCTTGCGAATCCAGGAGATTCGGCCATGACCGCTGCCTCCCCCGAATGGCGACGGGCATTCATCGCCCTATGGCCTGACGCCCCCAGCCGCCATGCGCTTGCCTGCAGCCGCCCGCCAGCCGCCCCTGGCGTGCGCCCGCTCCACCCCGCAGATCTGCATCTCACCCTGGCGTTCCTGGGCGACCTTGACGCAGCCACGGCAAGCGCGCTCACCGCGCATCTCAGCGGCGCCGCACCTCCCGCGATGACTCTGGACACACTGCATACCGAGCGCTGGCCGGATGAACACCGGCCGCGCGTACAGGTGTTGTGCTATGCCGAGGCCGAGGCGCTCACACGCTTGCACGCCACGGTCAGCGCCGCGCTGCGCGCGGTGGGCGTGCCCGTCGAGTCACGCCCCTACCGTCCGCATGTGACACTGGCGCGCCTTACCCGTGCATCCACTTTGGCTGTTCACGGTCTTCCGCCGTCCTCCCGGTTCGTTCGATTTGCGCTTTGCCACGGCACGGATTCAGCACCCGGCGAACCCCGTTACCACAGCATCGCGGAATGGACGGCTGCCTAGCAGTCTGAAGTCACGCGCTGCGAGCAACGTACCGCGATGAGCCATTTGCCAGGCGAAACGGATTTTGGTTTCAAAAATTAAAAGGCCATGACGGCATGCTCCACGTTCTGGGTGCAGGCCCTATAAGTCAAGGCAGCCCCCATCCAGATCATCGCGCGGCGCGGGGATGGCGCCGCCGCGCGCATCGGAGACACGCCATGCCCTCGTCCACGCTTCGCATCCCGACGCTCCACCTGGCCGCCTTGGCCGCAGCCTGCGCGCTGCTGGCCGCCTGCGGCGGCGGTGGCGACGACCCCGTCGTCGTCGCGCCCGAGCCCGAACGCCCCCAGGACACTCGGCCCTTCTTCGTGGACGAGCCGTCTCTCCCCTTCACCGCGCTCGCAGGCGCCCCTGACGCGGATCGCTGGTGGGGCACGCTGGACGATTCCGGCTACCGGATCGAGGTTCCGAAAAACTGGAATGGCATGTTGTTCCTTTACGCGCATGGATACGCGGGCACCGGCCCCGAGCTGCGCGTGAGCAACCCGCCCTCGCGCCGCTTCCTGCTCGAGCAAGGCTACGCCTGGGCCGCATCGAGCTATTCGGCCAACTACTACGACGTGCGCGCGGGCGTCGAAGACACCAATGCCCTGGCGCTCGCCTTCAATCGACTGGCCGAGAAGCATGGGCGCCCGCTCGCCCGGCCCTCCAAGACCTACATCACGGGCAACTCGTTGGGCGGGCACGTGACGGCGGCCGCCATCGACGCCGAGGCCGCACGCACGGCCGTGAATCGCGTGAGCTACGACGGCGCCGTCCCCCTGTGCGGCGTGCTGGGCGACACCGAGCTCTACAACTACTTCGCCGCCTACCAGGTGGCCGCGCAGCAACTCGCCAACGAGCCCGTGGGCCAGTGGCCGGTGTCCAACTGGGAGCAGATCGCGCCCACCGTGCGCAGCGCCCTCTTCACCCAGTTCCCGAGCCAGGTGACGCAGCCTCAGGGCGAGACCCTGAAGACGATCGTGCAGAACCTGACCGGTGGCGCACGGCCCATGTTCGATCAAGGCTTTGCCGGCACGAACCTGCAGAGTCTGGTCTGGGGCACGTTCGGGCGTGACGGCACGGTGCAGGGCATTCTGACCGAGGAGGTCGTCGACACCCGGAACATCGTCTACCAGCTCGATGACGATCCGGCCATCAGTGCAGAAGAGCGCGCCTTCAATGCCCAGGTCTTTCGCGTGACGCCTGATGCCGATGCGAACCGGTTACGCCGCGACGGCCTGCGCTGGGTGCCCCAGGCCAATGCCGAGATCGACATTCCGGTGGTGACCCTGCATACCCTGGGCGACATGTACGTGCCCTTCAGCATGGAGCAGATCTATCGCCAGCGCGCCATCGACAAGGGCACCGACGCCTGGCTGGTGCAGCGCGCGATCCGTAGCACGGGCCACTGCGACTTCACGGTGGCCGAGCAGGCTTCTGCCCTGGAGGCCATGCTGCGCTGGGAGCAGAACGGGGTGAAGCCCGAGGGCGACGAGGTGCTCGACCCCGCCGTGGTGGCCGCACCGGACTATGGCTGCCGCTTCACCGACAACCAGATCGGGGTGGACGACAGCCCGGCGCTGGGCGTGCTGCGCGCGAGCCTGCCGGCCTGCCCGACGAACTGACGGCGTCAGCGGCGCGGGTCATCAGGCGACACCGCTCGTTGGCCCGCGTGAAGCTGCAATCATCCCACCGTCATTCCGGCAGCACTGTGCCTGTGACGCGCGCCAAGGTGGTCACGAGTTCGTTCTGGAACGGGATCTCGTAGACCGCCGGGTGCGGTTCCTCGCGCTCCTGGTGGTGCCAGTAGCCCCCGCTCGTCAGCGCGCGGGGCTCGTCGGTGGTGGCAAGCCACGCCTGCGTCACGTGCCCGAGCCGCAAGTCGTCCGGCGCACTCGCGCCGCCCATCTTCGTCGGCACCCAGCCCGGGTCGACGGCATTGACCCAGACACCGGGCCACAGGCGCGCGACCGCCACCGTCAGGGCCGTCACGAAGAGCTTGCTGTCCGAGTAGCTGCCGGTGGACGTCTGGCCGGACCAGTCCATGGTGGCCAGATCTGCCGTGCCGCTGCGGTGCATGCTGCTGCTGAGGTAGACCAGCCGCTTCGGCTTGGGCAGCAAAGCCGTGAGCAGATAAGGCGCGACGACATTGACGACCAGCACGGCGTCGCCCGACAGCACGCCTGCGTTATGGATGATCGCGTCCATGGGGCCGATGGCGTTCACCTGGCGGGCGATGTCCCGCACCTCGTCCAGGTTGGCCAGATCGCCCACGACCGCCACGGCACCTTGTGCCAACAAAGGCGCCACGGCCGACAGGCGCGCCTGCGAGCGCACGTGCACCACCACGCCGTGGCCTTCGTCCAGCAGGGCCTTGGCCGCGGCCAGGCCCAGCCCGTCGGCCGAGCCGGTGATGAAGATGCGGGATTTGCCGACGGGCTTCTGCTCAGGCGGGAGAGACGACATCACGATTTCCTTGTCTGCGATCGGCAGCGACGTGGCCGACCTATCGCGGCAGTCTACGCGATGCGCTCTGCCGGCCACGCCTGCCAACGCTTCAGGCTGTATCAGGACTTTCGGCATCCGCGATCCGGGCTGCCGCGCGGACGAGCCAAAAAAACGCCGCCACCCGTGAAGGTGGCGGCGCTCTCAGAGACCAGGCTGGCGGCGAGGCTTACGCCGCCGTGCCGTAGCCCCCGCCCGCGGGCGTGCGGATCTCGATAATGTCACCGGCATTGACCGTGACACCCGACTGCGCACCCAGCTCTTCCTGCGTGCCATCCGTGCGGATGACCCGATTCAGGCCGCACTCACCCGGCTCGCCGCCGTGCAGGCCGAACGGCGCGTGCACGCGGCTGTTCGACAGGATGGACACCGTCATCGGCGAGAGGAAGCGCAGGCGGCGCGTGCCACCATCGCCACCACGCCAGCGGCCGGCGCCCCCCGAGCCACGACGGATCTCATAGGACTCCAGACGCACCGGGTAGCGCAGCTCGAGCACTTCCGGATCGGTCATGCGCGAGTTGGTCATGTGCGACTGCACCACCGACGTGCCATCGAAGCCTTCGGCCTCCTGCCACGGCACCCCCAGCGTGGCCACGCCGGCACCGGTACCGCCCGAGATGGTCTCGTAGTACTGGTAGCGGGCATCGCCGAACGTGAGGTTGTTCATCGTGCTCTGGCTGGAGGACATGACACCCAGCGCGCCGTACAGCGCGTTGACCACGCACATCGAGGTCTCGACGTTGCCGGCCACCACCGACGCGGGCGGCAGCGGACGCAGCATCGAGCCTTCGGGCACGATGATCTCGATGGGCTTCAGGCACCCGGCGTTCAGCGGGATCTCGTCTTCGACGAGCGTGCGGAACACGTACAGCACGGCAGCCACCGTGATGGCCTTGGGCGCATTGAAGTTGTTCGTGAGCTGCGGCGAGGTGCCGGTGAAATCCACCACGGCGCTGCGGTTCTGCTTGTCCACCTGGATGGACACTTCGATCTTCGCGCCATTGTCCAGCGGCAGGCTGAACTTGCCGTCCTGCAGCGCGAGGATCACGCGGCGCACGGCCTCTTCGGCGTTGTCCTGCACGTGGCCCATGTAGGCCTTGACCACGTCCAGACCGAAGTGATCGCACATGCGCAGCAGTTCCTGCACGCCCTTTTCGTTGGCGGCAATCTGGGCCTGCATGTCGGCGATGTTCTGCTCGGCATTGCGCGCGGGGTACTTGCCCGATGCCAGGATCGCGCGCACGCCCTCGTCGTTGAGGCGACCCTGCGTCACCAGCTGGAAGTTGGTGAAGAGCACGCCTTCGTCGTCGATGGTGCGCGAATCCGGCGGCATGGAGCCCGGCGTCTTGCCGCCGATGTCCGCGTGGTGGCCGCGCGAGCCGACATAGAAGAGGATGTCCTTGCCGGCACGATCGAACACGGGCGTCACGATCGTCACGTCCGGCAGGTGGGTGCCACCGTGGTACGGGTCGTTCACCACGAACACGTCGCCCGGCTGCATCTTGCCGGCGTTCTCGTTCATCACCGTCTTGATCGTCTCGCCCATGGAGCCCAGGTGGACCGGCATGTGCGGGGCGTTGGCGATGAGGTTGCCCTCGCCGTCGAAGATCGCGCACGAGAAGTCCAGGCGCTCCTTGATGTTCACGGAGTGCGCGGTGTTCTGCAGGCGATAGCCCATCTGCTCGGCGATCGACATGAAGAGGTTGTTGAACACCTCCAGCATGATCGGGTCGGCATCGGTGCCGATGGCACGGCGCTCGGCACGCGGCACCACACGCTCGATCACGATGTGATCGAGATCCGTGATAGTGGCACGCCAGCCATCTTCGACCACGGTGGTGCCGTTGGGCTCGGAGATGATGGCCGGGCCGTCGACGGCGTCGCCGGGCACGAGGTCTTCGCGCACGTAGAGCGGCGTGTCACGCCACTCGCCGCCGCTGACCATGCGCACCTGCTCGCGGGCACCGAAGGCGCTCGTGCGTTCGCGCGTCGCCGCGTTCTCGCTCGCAACCTGGCCGCCCCCGCTCGCTTCCACGACCAGCGTCTCGACGATCAGGTCACGACCGGGCATCAGGAAGGAGAAGCGCTGGCGATACGCGGCCTCGAACGCGGCGCGCATCGTCGCCTGGTCGCCGAATTCGACGTCCAGCGAGGTGTCCGAGCCGCGGTACTTCAGGTGCACGCTGCGACGCAGGCTGATGTCGGCATCCGGCACGTGCTGGCGGCGCAGTTCGCCACCGGCTTCGGCGGCAAGCTCGTCCAGGCCCGTGGCGAGTTCGGCCATCAGCTCATCGTTGAGCACCTTCTCGACCGTGCGTTGACGCATGTCGGTCTGGTCGGCGAGGCCCATGCCATAGGCCGAGAGCACGCCACCCAGCGGGTGGGCGTAGACCTTGGACATGCCCAGGGCATCGGCCACCAGGCAGGCGTGCTGGCCACCGGCGCCACCGAACGTGGTGAGCACGTAGTTGGTCACGTCGTGGCCACGTTGCACCGAGATGCGCTTGATGGCTTCGGCCATGTTGCCCACGGCGATCTCGAGGAAGCCTTCGGCCAGCTGCTCCGGCGTCATCTCGCGGCCGAGGGCCTCGCGCACCTCGGCGGCCATGGCGGTGAAGCGCTCGCGCACCACGGCCACGTCCAGCGGCTGGTCGGCGTTGGGGCCGAACACCGCGGGGAAGAACTCCGGCTGGATCTTGCCCAGGAGGACGTTGCAGTCCGTCACGGCCAGCGGGCCGCCACGGCGATAGCACGCCGGACCGGGGTTGGCACCGGCCGAATCCGGGCCCACGCGCAGGCGCGCGCCGTCGAAGTGCAGGATCGAGCCGCCGCCGGCTGCCACCGTATGGATGCTCATCATGGGCGCGCGCATGCGCACGCCAGCCACCTGGGTCTCGAATTCGCGCTCGAACTCACCGGCGTAGTGCGACACGTCGGTGGACGTGCCACCCATGTCGAAGCCGATGATGTGGTCGAACCCGGCGAGTTCGCTGGTGCGCACCATGCCAACGATGCCGCCGGCCGGGCCGGACAGGATGGCGTCCTTGCCGCGGAAGCGGTGTGCGTCGGTCAGGCCGCCGCTGGATTGCATGAACATCAAGCGTATGCCGGGCAGCTCGCCGGCGACCTGGTCCACGTAGCGCTTCAGGATGGGCGACAGGTAGGCGTCGACCACCGTGGTGTCGCCACGCGCCACGTACTTGATGAGGGGGCTCACTTCATGCGAGACCGACACCTGGTCGAAACCGATGTCGCGCGCGATGGCAGCGGCAGCGACTTCGTGGCGCGGCTCGCGCCACGCGTGCATGAAGACGATGGCGACAGCCTTCACGCCGCTGTCGAAGCAGGCTTGCAGGCTTTGGCGCAAGGCGGCTTCGTCCAGGGCCTGGATGACCTGGCCATCGGCGTCCAGACGCTCGTCGGCTTCGAGCACGGTCTCGTACAGCAGATCCGGCAGCACGACGTGGCGATCAAAGAGACGCGGACGGTTCTGATAGGCAATGCGCAGGCCATCGGCAAAGCCGCGCGTGGTGACCAGCGCCGTGCGTTCGCCCTTGCGCTCGAGCAGCGCATTGGTGGCCACGGTGGTGCCCATCTTCACGCACTCGACTTGATCGGCCGGCACCGGCTCGCCCGGGGCGAGGCCCAGGATCTTGCGGATGCCTGCCACGGCGGCATCGCGATACTGCTCTGGGTTCTCCGAGAGCATCTTGGCCGTGGTGAACGAGCCGTCGGGCCGTCGGCCCACGATGTCCGTGAACGTACCCCCACGATCCACCCAGAATTGCCACTTCATGATGAGATTCCTTGATCAGGAAAACCGCCGCGCGAGCCCGGCAGGCGCGTCACGACGACAAGAGAAAAGGACAGACGGCCTTGGGCGGCAGCACGGCGTGCCACCCGACAGGCCCCGATTACAGCGACGTGGCCGCGCGCGCGGCCTGGTCGTACAGGCCGGACAGCGCCCGCAGGGTATTGGCGAGCTGGCGCGTGACTTCCAGCCCGGTGCCTGCCGCCGCCTGCAGGCCTTCGATGAGGCATTCCTCGCGGATCTGCACGTAGCGCTGGATGATGCGCTCGGCTTCGTCCGTGGCGGCGTAGAAGACTTCCTTGCCCTGACGTTCGCCCGTGACCATGCCCAGGCGCTCCAGCTTCTTCAGGGAGTAGTTCACGATGTGCGTGTCCTCCACGTTCAGCGTGAAGCAGATGTCTGCGAGCTTCTTCGCGCGGCGACGATGGTAGACGTGGTGCAGCACCATCACGTCGTTGGACGTGAGATCCGGCAGACCGGCGGCTGCCATGCACCGCACGATCCACCGATCGAAGGCATGCCCGGCGATCATCAGACCGAACTCCACTTCCGACAGATCGGGCGCACGGCCCTTGGCCAAATGCTCCGACGAAGCGATCAACGCAGTGCTCATGACGACGTCGTAAAAGAATCGATGGCGCAAAGATAATAATTTGTTGATAATTCGTCAACGTTTTTTAAAAGTGCGGTTTGCCCACGCAGACGCCCCGCCTGATGCCGAGGGCGAGGCGTCTGTGCCCAAGCATGCCGCCCCTCACCGTGAACCTCCGCTTCCTCGAAACGTTCGTCTGGGTTGCCCGTCTGCGCAGCTTCAAGGCAGCCGCCGGCAAGCTCAACCTGACGCAGGCGGCAATTTCCGGGCGTATCGCCGCGCTGGAGAACGACCTGAACCAGCAGCTCTTCGAGCGCGGGAGCCGGGATACACGGCTCACGCCCGCGGGGCGCACGTTGATGGTCTATGCCCGGCGCATGCTCGATACCGATGCGGCGATGCGGCGTGCGTTGGTCGGTCCCTACGCCCTGCGCGGTACGGTGCGCCTGGGCATCGTCGAGTCGATCGTGCACACGTGGTTCACCCCGTTCGTGCGGCGCCTGCACCAGCGCCACCCCGAGCTCGAAATCGAGCTCACGGCCGAATCCACGCGTCGCCTGCAGGATTTGCTCAAGCAAGGTGGCGTGGACGTCGCCCTGCAGACGGACCCGATGGTGGGACAAGGCGTGCGCAATCGGGACCTGGGGACGCTGCGCATGGGCTGGATCGCCAGCGGCGACGCCCCGCTGCCTGAGACACTGCCCCTGGCCAAGCTGGCCGAGCTCCCGCTTGTCACCTTTCCGCGCTACTCGCAGCCGCACCTGCAACTGCTTGATCTCTTCGACGGCGTGGGCATTCGTGATCTTCGCTTACACTTCGTCTCCTCGATCGCCGCCTGTACGCAATTCGTGGAAGCGGGGTTGGGAGTAGCTGCCCTGCCCGTCGCGGCAGTGCGCGAAGGGCTTGCCAGCGGACGCTACCGCCAGATCCATGGCGAACGCGCGTTGCCTGACCTGCGGCTGGTCGCCAGCTGGCGACCGGACCCGACCGCCAATCTTGCCGAAGCCGTCGTCGGGCTGGCGCTGGAGGAAGTGCGTCGGTATGCGGCCGGCACCGAGGATGCAACGGCACCGCCGCCCGCGGACCCCGTTGCCGAACCGGCACCGGAACCCCCGGAATTACCCTAGTACGCTGCTCTACGGAACCAGCACGAAACGCCGGTTCTCCCTGAGCGCGAGCTCTGTGATCGGTTTTTCTTATCGGGACGTATCTGAATATCCCGTTTGCTTCGACGATTGCCGACTACGCATAATTTTTGTTACGACGTCACACCGGCACGTCGACGATGGAGAAATACGTGGAACCCCACATCCGCCAAGACCGCGACGCCATGGGCGAGCTTTTCATCTGGACGGACATCGATCCCGCCCACGAGGACGATTTCAACCAGTGGTATGACCGCGAACACATGGCCGAGCGCGCCGGCATCGCCGGCTTTCGCTGGGCCCGGCGCTATCGCACGTCGCAAGGCGAGCGCCGCTACCTCGCGCTGTATCGCACGGAGACGATGCACGTCTTCCAGAGCGCGCCGTACCGCAAGGCCTTCGAGCAACAGACGGCCTGGTCGAACCTGAACTTCACGCGCATGCGCAACACGAACCGCCGCGTGATGATTGTCTCGCCGCTGGCCGGTGTGGGCACGGGCGGCGCGCTCGCCATGGTCCGTCTGGGCAGCCTGGACGTCGCCCAGCGTGTGGGCGCCGCCGTCCAAGCCGCCATGCAGATCGATGGCGTGCTCACGATTCGCGTGCTCACCCCCGACCCTGAACTGTCCACCCCGCTGCCCTCGGAAAACCCGGAAGGCCGCGTGCTGGAACCCGTGTTGGTGATCGACGCCACGACCGAGCCCGCGGCAGCTGCCGCTGGCCGACTCGTGGCGAGCGAACTGGACGTCGCCTTGGCGAATGTTCACACCTTCGAACTGCTCTGGGACCTGCGCTCGCAAGACCTGCAGACCCAGCCGTGATCCTTTTTCCCCCTGAAGAAGAGGTATTGCCATGAAAGCACTGCTGAGCCTGGCCGCCGCCCTGGCGCTGACCGGCGCCGCCCAGGCCGCCACGACCTGGACCATGACGGCCGAGCAACCCGATGCGAACTATCTGACGCAGAACGCGCGCCAGTTCGCCGCCGATGTCAAGGAAGCCACCAAGGGTGAACTGGACATCAACGTACAGTCCAATAGCACGCTGTTGAAGCGCCCGGAAGTCAAACGCGGCGTGCAGCAAGGCGTCGTGCAGATCGGCGAAGCGCTCGTGTCCGCGAGCGGCAACGAAGATCCGATCTTCGAAGTCGACAGCGTCCCGTTCCTCGCGCCGTCGTTCGACGAGTCCGAGAAGCTCTGGAAGGCCACCCGTCCCGTACTCGCACAAAAGCTCGACGCCCAAGGCATCGTACTGCTGTACGGCTCGCCCTGGCCCCCGCAAGGCATCTACACCAAGCAGCCGATCAGCAAGCTCTCCGACATGAACGGCTCGCGTTTCCGCGCCTACAGCGCCTCCACGAGCCGCCTGGGCACCCTGATGGGCGCCGTGCCCACCACCGTGCAGACGCCGGAAGTGCCGCAAGCCTTCTCGACGGGCGTGATCGACTCGATGCTGACGTCGCCCGCCACGGGCGTGGACACGCAAGCCTGGGATTACGTGAAGAACTACTACGACGCCCAGGTCTTCATCCCGCAAAGCTACGTGATCGTCAACAAGCGCGCGTTCAACCGTCTGCCCGACGACCAGAAGCAGGCCGTGCTCGACGCTGCCGCCAAGGCCGAGGCCCGCGGCTGGCAGATGGCTCGCGAGCGCACCGCGTCGCTGACCGACACCCTCACCAAGAACGGCATCACGGTGCGCCCGCTGCCGGCTGAGATCACGGCCGATCTGAAGAAGATCGGCGAAACGATGACGGCCGAGTGGCTCAAGCGCAGCGGCGACGAAGGTCAGAAGCTGCTCGACGCCTACCGCGCCAACTAAGTCACAAGGTAAGGATAGCGATGGCCACACTCGAACGAATTGCCGTGGCAAGCGGGGCGCTTGCCGCCGCCTGCTTAGCAGGCATCGGAGCCCTCATTGCCGCGCAGATCGTCGCGCGACTCTTCGGTTACCAAATTCCGTCAGCCGATGATTTTGCCGCGTGGACGCTCGCGGGTTCCATTTTTCTTGCACTGCCGTATGCCATGGTCCGCGGCGATCACATCCGCGTCACCCTGCTGCTGCAGTTCCTGCCGGAACGCGCCAAGCGCCCGTACGAAGTGTGCGCCACGCTGATCGCCCTGGGCCTGTCGGCCTGGTGCGCCTGGCATGCGACGTACTTCGTGTATGAATCGTATGCCTACAACGAGATCGCTCAAGGCATGCTGCGCATCCCGCTGTGGATGCCGCAGATCACCATGCCGATCGGTCTGATCCTGCTCACACTCATGCTGGTCCGCCACCTGGTGCTGGCCCTGCGCGGCACGCTGCCGGCCATGGAGGGTCAACATGAGTGACATCACACAAGCCATCGTCCTGATCGGCGCCCTGCTGCTTCTGCTGGGCGCTGGCGTCTGGGTGGCGTTCGCCCTCATCGGCTGCGGGCTCATCGGCCTCGTGTTCTTCACCGGCTCGCCGGCCGGCATCATCTTCGCCACCAAGAGCTGGGATGCCTCGGCCAGCTGGGCACTGACGGCCTTGCCCCTCTTCATCTGGATGGGGGAAATCCTGTATCGCACCCGCCTGGCCGAAGACATGTTCAGCGGGCTTGCGCCTTGGGTCAACCGCCTGCCGGGTCGTCTCACGCACGTGAACGTGATCGGCTGCGGCATCTTTGCGGCCGTATCGGGCTCCTCGGCGGCCACCACCGCCACGATCGGCAAGATCTCGCTGCCCACGCTCAAGCAGCGCGGCTATCCGGACGGCCTGGCCATCGGCTCGCTCGCGGGCGCCGGCACGCTGGGCCTGCTCATCCCCCCGTCGATCGTCATGATCGTCTACGGGGTCGCGGCACAAACGTCGATCATCAAGATGTTCATCGCGGGCGTGATTCCCGGCCTCATGATGCTGGTGCTCTTCTCGGGCTTCATCATCCTCTGGTCGCTGCACAATCCGGATAAAGTGCCGCCGCCCGAGCCCACCATCCCGCTGCGCGAGCGCATCGCGCGTCTGCGGCTGCTGCTGCCAGTGGTCTTGCTGGTGGCCGGCGTGATCGGCTCGATCTATGCCGGCATCGCCACCGCCACCGAGGCGGCCACGATCGGCGTGATCGGCGCCCTGGTGATCGCCGCCGTCGGCCGATCGCTCACCTGGTCGTCGTTCTTCGCCAGCCTGATGGGGGCCACGCGCACATCCTGCATGATCAGCTTCATTCTGATGGGGGCGGCCTATCTCACGAGCGCGATGAGCTTCACCGGCCTGCCGGCGAACGTCGCTGCGTGGATTTCGGCCATGGGTCTGTCGACCTACGGCCTGATCTTCGTGCTGACAATTTTCTTCATCCTGCTCGGGGCGTTCCTGGACGGCATCTCGATCGTCGTGCTGACGACGGCCGTGCTGATGCCCGCGGTGCTGGCCGCCGGCATCGACCCGATCTGGTTCGGCATCTACCTGATCCTCGTCGTCGAAATGGCCCAGATCACCCCGCCGGTGGGCTTCAACCTCTTCGTGATCCAGGGCATCACCGGCCTGGATCTCTGGAAAGTGGTGCGCATGGCGTTTCCGTTCTTCCTGCTGCTGGTGCTGGCTGTGGCCATCATCACAGTGTTCCCGAAGATCGTCACTTGGCTGCCTAGCGCCATGTAGCCTCGCGCTGCCGCCGATCGCGCGCCGAACGTGCCGGTCCCGCCAGGGTCCGGCACGTTTTTTTCTTCTGGAACCAATGGCGTGTACCGACGCTCCCTCTGTAGGGTGCCCGCCCAGACACCGTAGCCGGAGGAGCCATGCCATCGACCCCCTTGAGTCGCCACGCCGCCACGACGCTCGAACTTGCCAGCGCGCTCCTGTTGCGCAGCCTGGCCTTCGGGGTTGCATGGTGGGCAGTGACGGAAGGCGCAATCGGCTCGCTCGTGTTCGGCGTGATCGCCAGCGTGGCGGCGGCACTCGCGAGCGTTGCCCTGCTGCCACCGCCCTGGCCGCGGGTCCGCCTGACGGCCCTGATCGCGTTCGTGCCCTATTTCCTCGTGCAGTCCGTGGCCGGTGGCCTGGACGTCGTGCGGCGCGCCTTCTCACCCGCCGTTCCGGCCGATCCGGTCCTGGTGACGCACGCGGTGGGGCACATGGGCAAGGCCGAACGCATCGTCTTCACCCTCATCGTCAACCTCATCCCCGGCACACTGTCCACGCGGCTGGAAGACGAACACCTCACGCTGCACGCCATCGATCGTGCGCTACCCGTGGCGGCATCGCTGGCCACGCTGGACGCCCGCGTGGGCGCCCTCTTTGGTCGTACGTCCCGGGAGGCCACATGACGACGCTCTATTACGCGATGGCTGGCCTGCTGCTGATTCAGCTGCTGGTGGGGCTCGCGCGGGTGTTGCGTGGCCCCACGCCGCCAGACCGCATGGCCTGCGCCCAGCTCTTTGGCACGATGGGTGTGGCGGTGCTGCTGCTGCTCGCGCAGGCCACGGGCGTTGCCGCCCTGCGCGACACCGCCCTGGTCTTCGCTCTGCTGGGCGCGCTGGCCGCCGTGGCCTTCGTCGCGCGCGTCTGGCCCAGGCCGGGACAAGCCAGCGCCCCCCCTTCGGAGGACGAAGCATGATCGATGCCGTCACCATCGTCCTGCTTCTGGCCTCGGCCGTGTTCTTCACTGGCGGGACCCTGGGCCTGCTGCGGTTTGGCGACACCCTGACCCGGCTGCATGCGCTCACCAAGGCCGACAACCTCGGGCTCGGGTTCCTGGTCAGCGCCTTGATCCTGCAAAGCGAGAGCGTGGCCGTCGCCGTGAAGCTCGGGCTCATCTGGCTGCTCGCCATGGGTGTGGGCTCGGCGGGCGCCTACCTCATTGCCCGCCATGCCCGCGGCGTGGCGAACGCGCCGACCGACAAGGAGTGACCATGGCCGCGCTTGCCTTCGACGTCCTGCTCGCCGCGGGCCTGGTCTACGTGGCCTGGCGGGCCCTGGGCGTGCGCGACGCATTCACGGCGGTCGTGCTCTTCATCGCTTTCGGGCTGCTCATGGCCTTGTGCTGGGTGCGTCTGGATGCGCCGGACATCGCACTGGCCGAGGCCGCTATCGGCGCGGGCCTGACCGGCGCATTGCTGCTCGATGCCCTGGGACACACGACGGGCGGCCGCCTCAACGACGCTCCTCAGGACGACGACCCACCGGCTGCCGGTCCGGGGCAACGCACGCTGATCGCCATCCTGAGCGTGGGCGGTGGCGCCGCGGTCGCGGCCGGCCTCTGGTTCCTGCCGACGCCCTCGCCGGCCATCCAGGCACCGTATGCGGCGGCGCTCGACGCGCACCCGGTGAGCAATGCAGTCACGGCAGTCCTGCTGGATCTGCGGGCCTACGACACCTTCCTGGAGATGGGCGTGCTCGCCCTTGCCGCGCTGGGCGCCCTGATGCTGCGGGCGACCGGCCCCGCACCGCGCCAGACGTTGCCGCCCGCCCGCACGAGCCGCCTGCTGCCGGGGGTGGCCGGCGTGCTCGTCCCGTTCATGATGCTGGTGGCTGTCTACCTGTACTGGGCCGGCACGGGCCGCTCGGGCGGGGCCTTCCCCGCGGGCGCCATACTCGCCGCCGCCGGGGTGCTGCTCTTTCTCGCCGGCAGCGACCGGCTCGCCGCGCGCGACGACGGGCGCTGGCGTGCCGTGCTCAGTCTGGGTCTCGCCGCATTCCTGATCGCCGGTGGCGCAGGCGCCCTCGGCGGCGCGGGCTTTCTGGGCTGGCCCGCAGGCTGGACCTACGTCGGCATCCTGATCCTGGAAGGCGCTCTCACGCTGGCCATCGGCGGCATGCTGCTCGCGCTCTACACCGCCGACGCACAGCCGCCCCGCGAACCTTCTCAACACCTGACGCCATGACCCATTCGCCCGAGCTCCTCGTCTATGGCGGCGCCGCGGCGATGCTGCTGGCCCTTGCATTCCACGCGCTCGCGCGCAGCGGCAACGTCCTGCGGCGCATCCTGGCGTTGAACGTGATGAGTTCTGCCGTCTTCCTGATGTTCGTCGCCATCGCCCGGCGCGTGCCGGGCGGGCCGCCGGACCCGATCCCTCACGCCATGGTGCTCACCGGCATCGTGGTGGCCGTGAGTGCGAGCGCCTTCGCGCTGGTGCTGCTCAAGCGCCAGCACGACCTTCGCCGCGAGGAGGACTCGCCCGGTGAATGACGTCATGACCCATGACGCCGCGCTGCTGCTCGCCGTCCCGCTCGTCCCGCTGTGTCTCGCCCTCCTTGCCCTGTTCGCCCGAGGTGCGGCGGCCCGCATCCTTCACGTTGCGGGGCCCGTGCTTGTCCTGGTGGTCGCGGGCATGCTCGCGCATGCCGTGATGGCAGGCGAGCCGGTGCGTCACGCGCTGGGAGGCTGGGCCGCCCCGGTGGGGATCGGCCTGGCCGCCGATGGCGTGTCAGCCGCGCTCGTGCTGCTCACCGCGGTGGTGGCCAGCGCCGCGGCCTGGCACGGTTGGGTCGCCGCCAACGCCCAGGAACGCGCCGTGGCGCGCCGCTTCTGGCCGCTCTATTACTTTCTCTGGGCCGGTCTGAACGCACTTTTCGTTTCGGTCGATCTCTTCAATCTGTACGTGGCGATGGAGCTCATCACGCTCGCCGCCGTCATGCTCGTGGCCGATTCCGGCAAGCGCGAGGCGTTGTCGGCTGCCATGCGCTACCTGCTCGTCGCGCTTTTCGGCTCGCTGCTGTATCTGGCCGGCGTCGGCCTGATCTACGGCGCGACGGGCACGCTGGACCTGGGGCTCGTCACGGAGCGTCTGCCGGCAGGCCCCACGGCGTGGACGGCCTTCGCGCTCATCGTGGCCGGGCTCGTCGCCAAGACCGCCCTCTTTCCCTTCCATACCTGGCTGCCCGCCGCCCACGGCTCTGCGGCGGCGCCGGTGAGCGCCGTGCTCTCAGCGCTCGTCATCAAGGCCTGGTTCTATCTCCTGGTGCGGCTCTGGCTGGGGCCGTTCGACGCGCTCGAGCTCGATGGCGTGGCGACGTTGATGGGCCTGGCGGGCGCGGGTGCCATCCTCTGGGGCTCGCTGCAGGCCTTGCGTCAGGATCGGCTCAAGCCGCTCATCGCGTATTCCACGGTCGCGCAGATCGGCTATCTCTTTCTGCTCTTCCCGCTCTTTCCCGAGACACCGTCGCTCGCCTGGAGCGGCGGCTTCTTCCAGGCCATCGCGCACGGCCTGGCGAAGGCTGCGTTGTTCCTGGCCGCGGGCAACGTGATGATCGCCATTGGCACGGATGCGCTCGCTCGCCTGCCCTGGCTCGCTGGCGGGCCGCCGCTGCCCGCGGGCTCGCGATCGGCCCCACGCCCCGCCGCATGCCGCATGAGCCTGCTGGCCATGGGGCTGGCCGGCGTGAGCCTGATGGGCTTGCCCCCGGCCGGCGGCTTCGTCGGCAAATGGCTGCTGCTCGAGGCGGCCTGGCAGCAGGCGGCCTGGGGCTGGGTGGCCGTGCTCGCCGTGGGCGGGCTGCTCACGGGAGCCTACATCGTCAAAGTCCTGCAGGCGGCGCTGGCCAAGCCGCCCGAGGGCGCCGAGCCGATCATGCCCAAGCCCGTGCCACGCCCCCTGGAGTGGCTTGCCATGGCGCTGGCTGTGCTGGCGGTGGTACTGGGTGTGGCGGCTGCCCTGCCCCTGAATCTGCTCGACGTCGGGGTGGCGTTGGCCGAGGCCGCCTCCCCACGTGCCGAGACGAGCGGCGGCTGGCTGCTCGTGGCCATTCTCCTCACGTCCTTCTTCCCGGGTCTCGTGATCTTCTTCCTGGGCGAGACCCAGACCCGCTGGCGCATTTCGCTCAACCTGGCGGGTGCCCTCGCCAAGGTCGTCCTCGTACTGCTCTTGCTCGATGGCGTACTGGCGGGACAGACGTTCGAAGCCCGGATCGCCTTTCTTCCCGGGCTCGACCTGGTGTTGCGGGCGGATCCCCTCACCCTGCAGTTCGTCACTCTGTCGGCCGGGCTATGGCTCGTCACGACGATCTATGCGATCGGCTACCTGAAACGCCACCAGGATCGCTCGCGCTTCTTCGGTTTCTTCAGCCTGTCCGTGACGGCATCCACCGGGATCGCGCTGTCGGGCAACCTCATCACCTTTCTCTACTTCTACGAATTCCTGACCATTGCCACCTACCCGCTGGTGGTGCACACAGGCACGCCCCAAGCCCTGGCCGCAGGTAGACGCTATCTCGCCTATACGCTGACGGGCGGGGTGGCGGTGCTGCTCGGCACGCTGGGCCTGCATGTGCTGGGCGGCGATCTCGCCTTTCACGCCGGCAACTCCTGGGCGGCGCTGAACACCGAAGCGCCGGTGATGCTCGCGGTGATTTTCGCGCTGCTTATCGCGGGCATGGGCGTGAAAGCCGCGCTCGCACCCTTCCATGGCTGGTTGCCCAGCGCCATGGTCGCGCCAGCCCCGGTCAGTGCCTTGCTGCATGCGGTCGCCGTCGTCAAGGCAGGTGCGTTCGGCATCGTGCGGGTGCTCTACGACATCGTGGGGTTGAGCTTCTCGCAGGTCTATGCCGGCACGGCCGTGCTGGCCGTCGTCGCGGCGTTCACGATTCTATATGGCTCGATCCGGGCGATCTTCCAGCGCGAGATCAAGAAACGGCTTGCCTACTCCACGGTCAGCCAGCTCTCCTACATCATCCTGGGCGCCTGCCTCGCCAGCCCGATCGCCACCATCGGTGCGCTTGTGCACATCGTGCATCAGGGGCTCATGAAGATCACCCTCTTCTTCTGCGCCGGCAACATGATGACGGCGCGTGGCGTGCACACTGTCGACGAGATGCGCGGGCTCGGGCGGCGCATGCCCTGGACCATGGCGGCCTTTACCGTCGGCGCGCTGGGCATGATTGGGCTGCCGCCCGTGGCCGGATTCGTGAGCAAGTGGTATCTGGCCGGCGGTGCGCTTGATGCCGGGCAGCCCTGGGTGCTCGCGGTGCTGGTGGGCTCCACCGTGCTCAACGCCGCGTATTTCCTGCCCATGCTGGTGGCCGGATGGTTCCTCGCGCCGGCGCAGGCGCAGGACGCCAAGCCCACCCAGCCCCTGGGCTGGTGGATGACGGTGCCGCCCGTCCTCACGGCGGCCGCCTCGATCGGCGCCGGGCTCTTCGCCGGTCTGCCGCTGAGCCCGCTGGATTGGGCACAAGTCATCGCCGAACGGACCTACTACGGCGTCGCCCCGGAGCCCTGAGCCATGATGAATACTCTCGTCCTACTCGGCGTGCCCCTGGTGCCATTGCTCCTGGCCGTGGCGCTCGCCGTACCGGCGTGGCGCGACACCGTCTGGCGGTGCGCGCCCTGGGCCGCGCTACCCGCGCTCGTGGTGGCACTCGCAGGCTGGCCTGCCGACACCGTGTCGCTGCCCTGGCTGCTCGTCGGCACGCGGCTCGGCCTGGATGAAACGAGCCGCGTGTTCCTCGTGCTGACGGCCGGCCTGTGGCTGGCTGCCGGCCACTACGCGTCGGCCTATCACGTGAAGGACCCACATCGCCTGCGGCACCTCGCGGCCTTCCTCGTCACCCAGGCCGGCAATCTGCTGCTGGTGGTGGCCGCGGATGCCGTCACGTTCTACCTCGGCTTTCTCACGATGAGCCTGGCGGCCTATGGCCTGATCGTGCACACCAGCACGGACGCGGCCCGGCGGGCCGGCGCGGTGTATCTGGTGCTCGTGGTACTGGGCGAGGCGCTGATCCTGCCCGCGCTGTGGCTGGCCGTGGCCGGCGCCGAGTCCCTCGCCCCGGCAGACCTGCGCGCTGCCATCCAGGATAGCGATCTCGCCATCGCCCTGCTGCTGGCGGGCCTGGGCGTGAAGGCCGCCCTCATTCCGCTGCACGTGTGGTTGCCCCTGGCCCACCCGGAGGCACCCACGCCGGCCAGCGCGGTGCTGTCGGGCGCCATGGTCAAGGCGGGTCTGCTGGGTTGGCTCACGCTGCTGCCCGCCGGCGACGTCACCCGACCTGACGTGGGCATCGCACTCATCGTCCTGGGCCTGGCGGGCGCCCTCGGCGCTGCGCTGTACGGCTGTGTGCAGTCGCGGCCCAAGGCGGTGCTCGCCTACTCCACTGTCAGCCAGATGGGGCTCATGATCGCGGTGTTCGGCATGGCCTGGTACTCGCCCGAGGCCGCCGTGCCGGCCCTGGCTGCACTGGTCGTCTATGCCGTGCATCACGGATTTGCCAAGGGTGCGCTCTTCCTGGGCGTGGGCTGCGTGGAAGGCGCCGGCTCGCCGCGCGCGCGTCGGGCGGTGCTGGGCGTGCTCTTCTTGCCCGCGCTGGCGCTGGCGGGCGCGCCGCTCACCAGCGGCGCCATTGCCAAGGGGGCCATGAAGGAAACCTTGCCGAGCCTGCCAGAAGGCCTGTATGCGGGGCTGGAGATCGCACTCCCGCTGGCCGCCATCGGCACGACGCTGCTCATGGCGCGGTTTCTGTGGCTGGCGGCACGACTGCAGGCGCAAGACGCCAAGCCGGGCCTGTTCGCGCCCTGGGCAGCATTGTGTGCCGCGGTGGCCGTCGTCGGGTTCGTGCCAGTGGCGCTGTCCACGGACGACATCCTAGCCGCCGTGGCGCCGTCAACGTGGTGGGCAGCAACATGGCCCGTGCTGGCCGGGCTGACCCTGGGCGCGATCGCAGTCCTCACACGGCGCCGGACGCCGACGTGGTTGCCTGAGGGCGACGTGCTCTGGCTCCTCGTCGCCATCGGGCGTACCCCCGTGTGGCGCTGGCCCGGTCAGGCCTTGCGCCGCGCCATCGATGCCTTGGACCTTACCCTCGACGCCACGCGGCAATGGGTGGCGCACTGGCTCACGCGCATGGGCGACCATGGAGAAACCGCGCTCACCCGCTGGCCGCTGCTCACGGCGACATTGCTCGCCACGCTGGCTGCCGCCTGGCTGCTCGTGCGGGCCTGACGGCCTGCACGCACGACACTCACACCGCCAGACGGGCGTTGATGAGGTCCGTGATCAGCATGTGGCCCGGGGAGTGCGTGATGCAGAACACTGGCTTGGCCGCAGCGACCACCGCCTGGGGCGTGACGCCACAGGCCCAGAACACGGGAATCTCGCCGTCGCGGATCTCGACCATGTCGCCGTAATCGGGCGAGTACAGATCGGCGATCCCGATCTCGGCCGGGTTGCCAAAGTGCACGGGGGATCCATGCACCGACGGAAAGCGCGAGGTGACCTCGATCGCACGGATGGCCTCGGCCGTCTTCATCGGCCGCATGGACACCACCACCGGGCCATGGAACGGGCCCGCGGGCTGCGTCATGAGGTTGGTCCGGTACATCGGCGGGTTCGAGCCCTGTTCGATGTGCCGTACCGGCAGGCCATTGAGCAGCATGGCCTCCTCGAACGAGAACGAGCAGCCGATGAGAAAGGACACCAGATCGTCGCGCCAGAGCGCGCGGATGTCCGTCGGCTCGTCCGTCATCACGCCATCGCGCCAGACGCGATAGCGCGGCAGATCCGTACGGATGTCCACGTCCACCCCCAACGTGGGCAGGAAGGGGTCACCCGGCTCGGACACCCCGATCAAGGGGCACGGCTTGGGGTTGCGCTGGCAAAAGCGCAGGAAGTCGGAGGCGAGGTCTGCCGGCAGGATGGCCAGATTGCCTTGCACGTGGCCGGGGGCCATGCCCGCGGTCTGACCAAGATGGCCGCCCGCGCGAATGCGCAGACGCGCCTCATGGCCGGGATTGCCCGGCACGAAGGAAGAAGTCGACATTACGAAGATCCTTGAGATGACGGACGACACGGCCGTCCCGTCGAAAGGCACTCGGTCTGGTCACGACCCGACACGGCAGAGGCCAGACCGCCCGGGCGCATCACGCTTGCAGCCGGGCTTCGACGGCGGCGCCGATGGCCAGCACGCGGGCGTCATGGCCGGCGGGTGCCGCCAACATCAGGCCCACGGGCGCCGTCCCTGGCGCGTGGCACGGCAGCGACAGGCCGCAGCCGTCGAGGAAATTGATGAAGGTGGCGTTGCGCAGGATCAGGCCGTTGGCCGCGTAGTACGCCTCGTCCGAAGCGGTCAGGGCTTCGATCGTCGGCGCGATGACCGGTACGGTCGGCAGCGCGAGCACGTCATAGCCGGCGATGCGCGCCTCGACCGCAGCGATCCACGACTGGCGGGCCGCCAAGAGATCGATGAAATCGGCCGCAGAGATGTCAGCACCCCGGCGGATGCGCGAGACGACGCGCGGATCATAGCCGTTGCCCGCCCGCTCGATCAGCGCGCGATGCCAGGCCCAGGCTTCGGCCGCCGTGAAGCCCCCCTTGGCGTTGATGCCCGCGAGCTGCGTGAACTCCGGCACCTCGATACGCTCGACGCGCGCACCGGCGGCCTCGAGCTTGGCGATCGCGGCGTCGAACGCCTTGGCCACGGTGTCATCCATGCCATCGAAGACCAGCGTCGTGGGCACGGCCACGCGCAGGCCTTGCAGGCGGGCCGGCACGAGCGGCTGGGGCGCCTCACCCGCCAGGATGGCATCGGCTGCTGCCACGCAGGCCACGCTCGCACCCAGCGGGCCGATCGAATCCAGGTGGGCAGACAGCGGCAGCACGCCGTCCATGCTGACGCGGCTTGCCGTGGGCTTGAAGCCCGTCAGGCCGCACAGCGCGGAAGGGATGCGCACCGAACCGCCAGTATCCGAGCCGATGGCCAGGGCGGCCATGCCGTCCGTCACGGAGACGGCGGCACCCGAGGACGAGCCCCCGGGAATGCGACCCGTCTCACGATCCCAGGCGTTGCGCGGCGTGCCGTAGTGGGGGTTGATGCCCAGGCCCGAATAGGCGAACTCGGTCATGTTCGTCTTGCCGACGATCACCGCGCCCGCGGCGATGAGGCGTTGCACCACGAGGGCGTCCTGATCGGCCGGCGCGGCATCGTTCAGTACGACGGAGCCTGCCGTGGTCGGCTCTCCCGCCGTATCGAACAGATCCTTCACCGACACGGGAATGCCATCGAGCACCGAGCGCACTTGGCCGGCTGCCCGCAGGATGTCGGCAGCCTTCGCCTGCGCCAGGGCGCGTTCGTCGAAGCGCCGCGTGAACACGCGTGCGCCCTCGCCTGCGGCATCGCTCGCGCGCGCCAGTGCGGCCTCGGTCAGCGCGACAGACGTGGTGCGGCCGGCGTCCAGGTCGGCCCGCAGTTGACGCAGTGTGGGGTACATGCAAACTCCAAGGAGAAACCGGCCCTCACGGGGCCGGCAGACAAGCGTTTCGGTCAGGCGACCACAGGCAGCACGTCGATGGCATAGGTATGGCGCAGCGCGCGGTCGCGCTTGGGATCATAGAGCTCCATCGTGAAGGTCGACGCCGGACGGATGCCGCCGATGACAGGCACGGTGCCGCAGGTCATGCCGACGCCATCGGGCAATTGCGATGCGCCATTGGCGTAACCCGCGATGAGATCGGCCGGCGTGCGCAGGCTGGCGAGCGGACCTTCCTGGTACGACACGGTCTTGCCGTCCTCTTCGATCCAGGATCGGATGACGAGGTCATCCCAGTGGCCGACGACCTCGTCCAGGCGCCAGGCCTGACGGGCCACGGGCTTGGCACACACCTGCTTGGAGAGCGCCACGCTGTGGGCCTCGAGCTCGCGGTCGGTATGGTCTGAGGCGATGCTGACATAGGCCACGCCGCCAGCGCTGAAGACGAAGGCTTCCACTTCGCCAGACGTCTGCTCACCGACCATCTGCACCCGGTCGGCCTGCGTGAGCTGATTCGCCGCCACGCGATAGAAGAGCGGCGTCGCGCTCGGACGCGGCACGCCGATGGCGGCGAGCTCTTCGATGTGATGCTCGATGGCGGCCTGGTCACGACCGGCCCAGCCAGCGATCACGAGGTCGGTAAAGTCCACCCGAAGGGCCTGGCTGGCGCTTGCGCCGATGATGTCGAATTCAACTGTCATGATGGATATGCGATGAGCGGTCACAGACGGATTGCTGTGACCGCGATGAGAAAGATCAGCGGAAGACTTCAGGCAGCCACAGGGCCAGGCCGGGGAACAGCACCAGCAGGCCGATCATGACGAACATCGCCAGCACGAACGGGATGCTGCCGATGATCACCGGCGTCATCGAACCGCTCTTGCGAAGGCTTTGCACGACGAAGAGGTTCAGCCCGACCGGCGGCGTGATGAGCGCGGCCTCCACGAGGATGATGATGACGATGCCGAGCCAGATCGGGTCGAAACCCAGCGCGATCATGATGGGCGCGACGATGGGGATCGTCGTGATCATCATGGACAGCGTCTCCATGAAGCAGCCCAGGATCAGGTAGAAGATCACGATGATGAGCAGCATCCAGCCGGGTGACAGCCCCAGGCCCTGGATCGAACTCACGATGGCGTCGGTGACCCCCGTGGCGGCAAGCACGAAGTTCAGGAACGCTGCGGCGATTACGATCAGCATGATCATGGCCGTCGAGCGCATGGTGCCCTCGACCGCATCGCGCAGCATCGAGACCGTAAGCCGACGCATGAATGCCGCGAGTATCAATGCACCCAGCACGCCGAGGGCGGCAGCTTCGGTAGGTGTCGCGATACCGGCGTAGATCGAGCCCACGACGAGCAGGAAGATCAAGGCGGGGGGCACCAGATGCCAGAGGGCGCGCAGGCGCTCGCCCCACGTTGCCCGTACGCGTTGACCACCCCAGCGTGGCCGCGCCACGCACGCCACGATCACCGTCACCATGAAAAGCACGGCCAGCAGCAATCCCGGCAGCAAGCCGGCCAGATACAGTTGCGGGACCGACGAATTCGTGAGCACGCCGTAGAGCACCAAATTGATCGAAGGCGGGATCAAGATGCCGAGCGTGCCACCCGCCGCGAGGCTGCCGAGAAACAGCGGCTCGTTGTATCCGTAACGCTTCAATTGCGGCAGTGCCACCGTGCCCACCGTCGCGGCCGTGGCCACGCTGGAGCCAGAAGTGGCCGAGAACAGCGTGGAGGCGCCGATGTTGGCGTGCATGAGGCCGCCCGGCAACCACGAGAGCCAAAGGCTCATCGCCGCATACATACGCTCGGCGATCCCGGAGCGCAGCAGGATCTCACCTAGCAGGATGAAGAGCGGAATCGCGACCAGGAGGAATTCGTTGTTGGTGCCCCAGGAGAGTTCGCCCATGGCCCGCGACAGCGGGAGGAAGCTGAAGAGCGGATCGAGGATCAGGCCCAACACGCCGAGTGCGGCGGCAACGGGAATGCTGGCGCCGATGAGCACGAGCAGCAAAATGAGAGCAGTGGAGATCATCGGCGGGCCTCCGCGACAAGCCGTTCACCCGAGGCGGCCTCCTCCTCGGCCTCTTCCTGGGCAGAGCGCACGCCGCAGATCGCCTTCACGAGCGCGATGTCGCCCGTGATGAGCGCCGTGCTTGAACGCACGAGCATCAGGGCGAGAACGACGCACATCCAGACCAGACCGAGAAACCACAGGCCCTGCGGGATCCAGAGCGGCGTGCCGAGCGGCGTGTTGGCGGCGGCCTGGCTCGTCCAGGACGTGTGCACCACATCGAACGCGTAGAAAGTCATGAAGCCCAGGAACACGCCCAGCGACACGATGGCAAGCCAATCGAAAATGGCCGACACGCGCACGGGCAAGTACTGGTAAACCACGTCGACACGAACATTCGCCCGTTGCAGAACCGCGAAGGCGAGCGCCCAGGACGTACTGATGGCAAAGGCGTAGCTCGACAGTTCGTCAGCACCGCCCGTGTTGAAACCGAAGAAGCGCCGGGCGAGGACATCGAATGAGATGAGGAGCACGCTCGCGAGCGTAAGCGCACCGCCGGCCCAGACGGCCACGCGCGAGAGCGTCTCGGCGCAACGCCATAGGCCACCCAGCCGAGCGCTCGGGGGAGATTGGGTCATAGGGGAACTCCGTACGGCGCGCCAGCGCGACGCACCGGGCAAAGACAGTCCGGCGCGCGGGGCGCCGGACGCGGGACGATCAACGCTTGGCAGTCACGCCCACGATCGGGGCGATGGTGGCATTGAAGTCATTGACGCACTGCTCGGAGCAACGCGCCGCCCACTTGGGCAGCACAGATTCTTCCAGCACCTTGCGCAGCAGCGCACGGTCGGCGTCGGTCGGCTCGACGAGCGTCATCTTGCCCTTGACCTCGCGCGTGCAGGCGGCGGCACCCGTGTTGCAATCAAAGCCTTCCTGCGTTTCGCGGGCGGCAGCCGTCCAGATGTCGTCCACCAGCTGATCGAAGTTTTCCTGCAGGAACGTCTGCACCTTGGGATCCAGCGAGCTCCAGGTCTTCTGGTTCACGGCGTGGATCATCTGGTTCCAGTTGATCGGCATGGCATACAGGTGGGTCGACACCTCATACCACTTGGCCGAGTAGCCCGACATGGAGCCGGTGATGGCGCAATCCACGACGCGGTTCTGCAGCGCAGGCACCACTTCGCCGAAGGCCATGGTCACGCTGGTGCCACCCAGAGCTTCCACGAACTCGGCCGTGGTGCGGCTGCTGGTACGGACCTTCTTGCCCTTGACGTCGGCCAGACCCTGAATGGGCGCGTTGCAGAAGAGCACTTGGCCGGGATAGGTCGAGATGCCCAGCAGGCGCGCGTTGGCTTCTCCGTCGTAAAGTTTGGCGTAGATGGGCTCGAACGCTTCGGTGACCTTGCGAGCGGTCTCGACGTCGGTGGACAGGCCGGCGAGGTCGATGGCTTCGTTGATCGGATTGTCGCTGGCGAAGTAGGACAGCGGCGCCGTACCGATCTGGATCACGCCCTGGGACATCAGGCGCAGCATTTCCGGACCCTTCAAGCCCATTTCGTTCAGGCCGCGGATGCGCGCAGTCACTTGGCCGTTGGACTTCTCAGGAATGGTCTTGGTCCAGAACGGCTGCTCGTGTTCCGTGTAGGCCGTCAGGTTGCTGAAGCCACCGACAACGGTGAGCTGGGTCTTGGGCAGATCCTGGGCGTGGACGATGCCGGCGGCAAGGACGGCGGCCAGTGCGAGGACTTTCTTCATGTCGAACTCCGAAGGATGCGGGAATCAGCGCAGTCCAGGCTCCCGTCAGCCGAGGTGGACGCGGTCAGCCTGTTCACCAGGTGAGCTGCGGGCGGGCCGTAGCCGGCCGCGAGCGGAAAAACGCGGCTACGTGCGGGCCCGCAGGCCGATGAACAGTGTCACCGCATTGCAACGCAAGCCTTCGGGTGCGTCCAATCGTAAGATCGGATGCCGGGATATAAATTTTACTTAACCCTTTTAGGGAAATCCATTAGAACGACTCGAAGATGGGTGGCCGGGACGCGCGGGCCGTCTCGTGGGCAAGACGGGCCAGCGCGTGCTTGATATGGCCGTCCGGGCCCTGCATCCACGTTGCCGTGAAGACGGGGTCGGGCAGCGGTCCGGACCGTACGTCGATGAGTCTGAGCGTGCCCGCGCTCAACTCCTTGGCCAGGAAGACCGGCGTGATCACCGCCACCCCGATGCGCGCGAGCGCCATGCGCGCCACCATCGACAGCGAGGCACTGCCGTACATGCGCGGATGCGCCACGCCCCCACGTACCAGCATGTCGCGCAACACCTGGTAGGGCCGGCTGTGGGCCGGATACGTGATGATCGGAAACTGGGCGACCTGCGCGAGTTCGAGGGGCTCGGGGGGCAGATCGAGCGACGGGCTGGCCACCCAGGCCAAGGGGTAGCCCCCCAGGGGCAGGTTCTCCACCCGCGGCTCCCGCAAGGGCCCGAGCATGAACGCCACGTCCAGGTGGCGCGACAGCAACTGCGAGCGCATCACGTCGCTCGTGTCCACGTCGATCTGCAGTTCGAGCAACGGATAGGTGGCATGCACCTGCTGGATGAAGTCCACGAGCCAGGTCTGGACGATGGTCTCGGCCACGCCGATGCGCACGCTGCCCTGCATCACGTTCTCGGCACGCGCTGTCTGCAGCATGTCCTGCCGCACCTGCAGCATATGTTCGGCCTGCCCCAGGAGCTCATGCCCCTTGGCGGTGAGCGTGACGCCGCGCGCGTCACGCACGAAGAGTTTGACGCCCAGCGAATCCTCCAGGGAGGCAATGCGCTGGGATATGGCTGGTTGCGTCGTATTGAGCTTTTCCGCACACGCGCGAAAGCTGCCCAGGTTCGCCACCCAGTAGAACGTCTCGATATTGCGCAGGTCGATCATGGTGTGTGAAAGAATACGGTCTCGAGCCGAACTCCAACAAGCGGTGTTGCACGCCGCGCTTCGCATGTCATCGCCCTCGCCTCTCCTCGTTCATCCGCTCACTGCCGTTGCCTTCGTCCTGCTCTCGCAATGGTGTCTTTCCACACTGGACGCCAGTGGCAAATGGGTCATGCAGACTGGGTTGTCGCTGGGCATCCTCTGCTTCGTGCGTTACGCGGTACATTTGATCCTCGTCGTGTCGCTGGCCCTGCCTTCACGCGGACGCCGGCTGCTGCGCACCCGCCACCTGAGCGGCCAGCTGCTGCGTGGCGTGGTCATGCTCGGCGCCACCCTGATGTTCTTCACGACCCTCACGCGCCTGCCGTTGGCCGAGGCCACGTCGATCAACTTCCTGGCACCCCTGATCGTGCTCGCGATCTCGCCCTGGCTCCTGGGCGAGCCCCGCCATGTCTCGCGCTGGGTCGCGGCAGGCGTGGCATTCGGGGGCATGCTCATCGTGGTTCGGCCAGGCTCCGGCCTGGACCCCATCGGCGTGCTGTTCGGCCTGGGCACGGCGATGTGCTTCGCGCTGCAGTTCATTGCCACGCGTCGCGTGGCTGGCGATGATCCACTCACCACGCTGGTCTGGAGCGGCCTGGTGGGCACCGTCCTCCTGACGCTGTCGCTGCCCGTCACCCTGCCGCCCATGCTCGACCTGCTGGGCTCGCTCACCGTGTGGCAATGGCTCGTGCTCATCTCGACGGGCGTCTCCGGCGCGCTCGGTCACCTCTTCCAGATCCAGGCGTTTCGCCGCGCACCAGCGTCCCTGCTTGCGCCCTTCATGTATCTGCAGATTGTCTCTGCCACGACCATGGGCTGGCTCGTCTGGGGGCACTTCCCGGACGAGATCACGTGGCTTGGCATCGCCGTCATCTGCATCAGCGGTGCCACCATCGCCATGGTGGAATGGCGCCGGCGCTAGGCCTGGCGGCGTAGCTTGACGGGCGTATGCCCTGTCCAGCGCTTGACGGCCCGGGCCAGGGTGCGGTCATCGCCGCTGGCGCGCGCACGCTGGCCCAGGACGAGGACAGCTGCGTGGTCTATGGGATGCCGCGTGAAGCAGTGCGCCGCGGTGCCGTGCAGCGCAGCGCAGCGTTGCGTTCAGCGCCATCGCCCGCGAGATCCAGGCGCAGTCACGCTGACGGGGTGTTCGTGAATCGCTAGTTTTGCCGTGTCGGGCTCAGCCCGACGCCTGGACGCCGTCTGCCCCGGAGTCCCGCACCAGCCGTCCGGCCACGAGCTCGATCTGGCGCTCGCACCGGCTGGCCAGCCCCGGATCGTGCGTCACGAGCATCAGGGTGGCACCGTGCTCGCTGTGCAGGGCAAACATGAGATCGATCACGGCCTTGCCAGTGGCCACGTCCAGGCTGCCCGTGGGTTCGTCGGCGAAGAGCAACGAGGGCTGCATGACGAAGGCCCGTGCGATCGACACCCGCTGCTGCTCGCCGCCCGACAGCGTACGCGGGTAATGGTGCAGCCGGGCATCCAGGCCCACGCGCGAGAGCATGCGCCGCGCCGGGTCGCGCGCAGGCTTGCCGGCGAGCTCCAGCGGCAGCATCACGTTTTCGAGCGCCGTCAGGTGCGGCAGCAGCTGAAACGACTGGAACACGAAACCCACGTGGGCTGCGCGCAGCCGTGCCCGGCTGTCCTCGTCCAGCACCGACAGGTCATGCCCGAGCATGTGCACCGAGCCTGAGCTCGGCATGTCCAGGCCCGCCAGCAGGCCGAGCAACGTGGACTTGCCGGATCCGGAACTGCCAGTGATCGCTGCGGTCTGACCCTTCGGGATGGCGAAATCGACGCCATCCAGAATGGTGAGCATGCCTTCGGTATCCTCGACCTGGCGGCTGAGGTTGCGTGCGACGATCGCAGCTGACTCCGACATCCTGATGACTCCTTCTCAACGGGCGACACATCCTATGGTGCCTCGATTCTCGCTCACGCGAGCCATTCCTGTCCTGCTGTGGCTGATGCTGGCAAGCCTCGTCACCCTCACCGCCTACGCACAGACACCGGCTGCCGCCCCGGGTTCCCCGCCCAAGCGCATCCTGGTGCTCGGCGACAGCCTCTCGGCCGAGTACGGGCTCGCACGCGGCTCAGGCTGGGTGCAGTTGCTCCAGAACCGCATTGACGAGCAGGCCCCGGGCCATACCGTGATCAACTCGAGCATCAGCGGCGAGACGACAATTGGCGGGCTCTCCCGCCTGCCTGCCCTGCTGGCCGAGCACGATCCGGACATCGTGATCCTCGAACTGGGCGGCAACGACGCCCTGCGCGGGCTGCAGCTGGGCACGACGGAGAACAACCTGCGCGACATGGCCCGCGCCGCACGCGCGGCGGGAGCCCAGGTGATCGTGGTGGGCATGCAGATCCCGCCCAACTACGGACGCGCCTATGCCAACCGCTTCCAGGCGGCCTTCGGCCTGGTGGCCGAGGAAGAGAAGGCTGAGCTCGTGCCCTTCCTGCTGGAAGGCGTGGCGACCGATCCGGCGCTGTTCCAGGCGGATCGCATCCACCCCACGGCCCAGGCCCAGCCGATCATGCTGGACAACGTCTGGCCCGTGCTGCAGCCACTGCTGTAGGCCCTCAGACGACAACGCCGGCCCGAGGTTGCCCCGGGGCCGGCGTTGAACGTGCGACGAAGCGGCCCCCTGCCGCTTCGTCCACCCGCGTTACTCTGCGAGCTTGTTCCAGGTGTCGACCACCGTGTCCGGGTTGAGCGACATGGACAGGATGCCCTCGTCACGCAGCCACAGGGCGAAATCCGGATGATCGCTGGGGCCCTGGCCGCAGATGCCGACATACTTGCCTGCGGACAGGCACGCCGAAATCGCGCGCTTCAACATGGCCTTGACCGCCGGATCGCGCTCGTCGAAGTCGGCTGCCAGCAGCTCGAGGCCGGAATCGCGGTCCAGGCCCAGCGTGAGCTGGGTCAGATCGTTCGAGCCGATCGAGAAGCCGTCGAAGAACTTGAGGAATTCGTCGGCCAGCACGGCGTTCGAGGGCACTTCGCACATCATGATGAGGCGCAGGCCGTTGTCGCCGCGCTTCAGGCCATACTCGGCCAGCAACTCGACCACGCGCTCGGCCTGCTTCAGGGTGCGCACGAAGGGCACCATCACTTCGACGTTGGTCAGGCCCATGTCGTCCCGCACGCGCTTCAACGCTTCGCATTCCATGCGGAAGCACGCGTCGAATTCTTCCGACACGTAGCGCGCCGCACCGCGAAAGCCCAGCATCGGGTTCTCTTCCTCGGGCTCGTAGCGCGAGCCGCCGATGAGCTTGCGGTACTCGTTGGACTTGAAGTCCGACAACCGCACGATCACGGGCTTGGGGTAGAAGGCAGCGGCAATCGTTGCCACGCCTTCGGCCACCTTGTCGACGTAGAAGGCACGCGGGCTCGCGTGGCCGCGGGCCACGGATTCGATCGCCGTCTTCAGGTCGCTGTCCACGCCCGGGTAGTCCAGGATGGCCTTGGGGTGGATGCCGATGTTGTTGTTGATGACGAACTCGAGACGGGCCAGGCCCACGCCGCCGTTCGGGATCTGGGCGAAGTCGAAGGCGAGCTGGGGGTTGCCCACGTTCATCATGATCTTCACGGGGATCTCGGGCATGGCGCCGCGGCGCACTTCCTCGACTTCCGTTTCGATCAGGCCGTCGTAGATGCGGCCTTCGTCGCCTTCGGCGCACGACACCGTCACCTGGGCGCCCTCGGACAGCTTGGCGGTGGCGTCGCCGCAGCCGACGACGGCCGGGATGCCGAGTTCACGGGCGATGATGGCCGCGTGGCAGGTGCGGCCGCCGCGGTTGGTGACGATGGCCGAGGCACGCTTCATGACCGGCTCCCAGTTCGGATCCGTCATGTCGGTGACGAGCACGTCGCCCGGCTGGACCTTGTCCATTTCCGACACGTCCGACACGAGGCGCACGGGGCCGGCGCCGATCTTCTGGCCGATGGCACGACCGGTGACGAGCACGCTGCCCGTGGCCTTCAGGCGATAGCGCAGCTGCACGTCGTTGGCCGACTGCTGGGACTTCACCGTTTCCGGGCGCGCCTGCAGGATGTAGATCTTGCCGTCCACACCATCGCGGCCCCACTCGATGTCCATCGGGCGCTGGTAGTGCTTCTCGATGATGACGGCGTAGCGCGAGAGTTCGATGACTTCGTCATCCGTGAGCGAGAAGCGGTTGCGCTCGCTCGCGGGCACGTCCACCGTGCGCACGGCACGGCCTTCCGGACGCTCCGGATCGAACTCCATCTTGATGAGCTTGGAGCCGATGCGGCGGCTCACGATGGGGTACTTGCCCGCGTCGAGCGAGGGCTTGAAGACGTAGAACTCGTCCGGGTTCACGGCACCCTGCACCACGGTCTCGCCCAGGCCGTAGGACGAAGTGATGAAGACGACATCGGTGAAGCCCGACTCCGTATCCAGCGTGAACATCACGCCCGCCGAGCCCGTGTCCGAGCGCACCATGCGCTGCACGCCGGCCGAGAGCGCGACGTCGGTGTCGGCGTAGCCCTTGTGCACACGATAGGAGATGGCGCGGTCGTTGTAGAGCGAGGCGAAGACGTGGCGGATCTTGTCGAGCACATCCTCGATACCCACCACGTTGAGGAAGGTTTCCTGCTGGCCGGCGAACGAGGCGTCGGGCAGATCCTCGGCGGTGGCCGACGAGCGCACGGCGAAGCTGCCCTTGCCATCGGCATCGAGCTTGGCGAAGGATTCGCGGATCTGGGCTTCCAGATCGGCGGGCAGCGGCGCGTCGATGATCCACTGACGGATCTCGGCGCCGGCCTGGGCCAGCGCACGCACGTCATCGGCGTTGAGCGAGGCGAGCTTCTCGGCGATGCGAGCGTCGAGCCCGGCACCGCGCAGGAAGTCGCGAAAAGCCTGCGCCGTGGTGGCAAAGCCGCCGGGCACGCGCACGCCGGCACCGGCGAGCTGGCTGATCATCTCGCCGAGGGAGGCATTCTTGCCACCCACGGCGTCCACATCGGTCATCCGTAGCTGCTCGAAGGGAACGACATAAGACATGAAGCACCTATACAATCAATGAAGGAAAGCGGGTTTGGTCAGGACATGCCGTTGCCATGCCCTGACCAAACCTGCCTTTGCCTGCCGACCCACGCCGCCGGGCGCTGGTGGCCCGCATTGCCCGGCCCTGCCCGCAGGCGGGTGATTCACGGGGTGCCGGCCCTCGCGCCGGGCCTGTAGACCCAACCCCGGCAACCTTGGCGGATTGTACGCGAACCACCCCCCAACATGACGCAACCAGACTCTACGGTCAAGCGCACCGTTTTCATCGTGTCCGACGGCACCGGCATCACTGCCGAGACCTTCGCCAACTCGGTGCTCTCGCAGTTCGACATGGCGAGTTTCCGGCAGATCCGGATGCCCTTCATCGACAACCTGGAGAAGGCCGCGGCCGCGGCCGCCCGCATCGACCGCACGTTCGACGACGAAGGTCTGCGCCCGATCGTCTTCAGCACGCTCGTCAATCCGCGCATCAACGCCCGTGTGCGGCAGGCGCACGGCCTCTTCATGGATTTGTTCGCCACCTTCGTCGCGCCGCTCGAGGAAGAGCTCGGCATCAAATCGAACCACTCCGTGGGCCGCACGCACTCCCAGGTCGATTCGCGCCAGTATCACAACCGGATCGAGGCCATCAACTTCAGCCTCGCGCACGACGATGGCCAGCTGAACACCGGCCTGGAGATCGCCGACGTGATCCTCGTAGGGGTGTCGCGCTGCGGCAAGACCCCGACGAGCCTGTACCTGGCCATGCAGTACGGCATCAAGGCGGCCAATTACCCCCTGATCCCGGAAGACTTCGAACGCGGCGGGCTGCCGGGTTCGATCGGCCAGTACCGCGACAAGATCTTCGGCCTGACGATCCAGCCCGAGCGTCTGGCCGAGGTCCGTCACGAGCGCCGCCCGGACAGCAAGTACGCCTCGCTGGAACAGTGCCGCTACGAAGTGGCCGAAGCCCAGCGCATGATGCGTCGCGAGGGCATCCGGTGGCTCTCCACGACGACCAAATCGATTGAAGAGATCGCCACCACGATCCTGCAGGAACTGCGCCCCGGCGCGGTGAGCTGAGGCTCGCTGCTGGATCCGACATGCCCCTCCGTTTTGACCGTGTCCACGTCGAGAGCGCCGCCCTCGCGTTTCCTGGCAACCCTGTCGCCAACGACGCGATGGACGCCTACATCGCGCCGCTGAACCGCGCGTCTGAACGCATCAAGCGACGCGTGCTGGCCGAAAACGGCATCACCCAGCGCTATTACGCACTCGACGCCGACGGTCGCACCACGCACACGCACGCGCAACTGGCGGCTGCCGCTGCCCGGGCGTGCCTGGATCTGGCCAAGGCGACGCCGGCCGATGTCTCGCTGCTCGCCGGCGGCTCCTCGGGCGGGGACGTGCTGATGCCGGGATTTGCCAACATGATCCAGGGCGAGCTCGCTGCGCCGCCCATGGAGACCCTGTCGCTGCACGGTATCTGCGCCGCGGGCGTGGCCGCCGTCCAGGCCGCGGCGCAAGCCATCGAGCTCGGCGCGCATGCCCGCGCCCTGGCGATCGCCGCCGAGATGCCGTCACGCCTTTTCAAGCGCTCGCGCTTCGCCAGCCGCGGCTACGAGGCCGACTTCGACTCGCAATTCCTGCGCTGGATGCTCTCGGACGGCGCCGGTGCCCTGCTGCTGGGCGATGGCACCGCAGGGCGGCCCACCGCGCAGCCCGGCATCGCCCTCAAACTCAAATGGATCCACCAGCGTTCCTTCGCGGGCGACTATCCCGTGTGCATGCAACTGGGCCTGACGCTGGACCGCCAGCACGGCCATCTCGACTACCCGTCCTGGGCCGACGCCGAGGCGACGGCGCGCTCTCGCTGCGCCAGGACATACGGCTGCTGCCGCACCTCTTTGACGTCAGCATCCACGAGTATGCGCAGCTGGTGCGCGACGGCTGGATCGACCCAGCGCGCGTGGATCATTTCCTCTGCCACTACTCATCGGCGCGCTTCATTCCCGTCGTCGAGGATTTGATGGACAAGGCGGGCCTGGCGATCCCGCGCGAGCGTTGGTGGAGCAATCTCGCCTGGCGCGGTAACACGGGCGCGGCCTCGATCTTCATCATGCTGGCGGAATTCCTGCAGACGCGCTCCCTGGCCCCGGGCGAGCAGATTCTCTGCTTCGTACCCGAATCCGGGCGGTTCACCTGCGCCTACATGCTGTTCGAAGCCGAGGCGGCGGCGCCTGCGGGGACCGCGTCGGCCGGATCTGCGGTGTCGCGCCCTGTCGCGGCTACGCCGAGCCCGAACCCCGCAGATGGCCCGAACCTGGCCGCGCGGGCCCACCCGGAGCCGATGCCTCGGCAGGAGCATGATGAAGGCATCGCCGCCCCGCACGACCCGGCCGACGCCCCCGACCTGCTTCGTCCCCTGCTGACCGAACTTGCCGCCATTTGGCACGACTACCGCTCGCGCGTCTGGCGCACGCCGCTCATTCAGGCCCTGCGCGAGCAGCGCTTCACGGTCGAGGACTACCAACGCTGGATGGCCCACTGGGTGCCGCAAGTGCGCGAAGGCAGCCTGTGGATGCGCGAGGCTGCCGCGTCCCTGACGGGCCCCTACGCGGCCCTGGCCGGGCTCATCGAGCACCATGCGAGCGACGAGCAGAACGACTTCGCCTTCCTCTTCGAGGATTACCGGCGCGCGGGCGGCCCCATCGAGGACATCGACGCCTTGCGCCGCAACCCCGGCGGTGACGCCCTCAACGCCTATCTGCACGGCCTGGCGGCACGGCCGAATCCGATCGGGCTGCTGGGCGCGATCTACATCATCGAAGGTACGGGTCAGCGCATCGTGCCCCACCTGCTGCCGCTCTTGAAGACCGCGCTGCCGTTGCCGCCCGAGACCTACCGCTTCCTGCACTATCATGGCCTGAACGATGAAGACCACCTCGCCCGCTGGCTGCAGGCGGTGCAGATGGTGATGGCCGTGGACGGCGCCGAACGGGCCCAGTGGGAGATCATCGACACCGCACGGCATACGGCCACGCTCTACCAGATGCAGTTCCAATACGTCATGGAGCCCGGCCACTGATGTCCTCGCCACCTCACAGACCGGACTTCCTCGACAAGCCGCACGATCCGCAGGATCCCGATCCCTGGCTCGCGCTGTACCTGGATCGCAGCACGCCGCTGCCCGATCACGTCAAGGCGGCGTGGCTGAAGGACTCGAGCAGCAGCTCGCGCCAGTACCTGCTGCCCTTCCTGCGGCCGCTGGCCCGCCTCTGCATCATCCTGATCCAGGTCGTCAAGACCTTCACGCCCCGCCGCTGGTCGCACTCCCGGCTGCTGCATCGCATCCTGGCCTGGGGACTGGATCGCTTCGTGTCGCCCGAAGCCAACTGGCTGATCCTGCGCCATTTCCACATGGGCTCGCAGATCCTGAGCTTCATCGGCACCAATGCACCGGCGCCGGTGGCCACGACGCCGCTCACCCCGATGCAGATCGCCGATCTCGAGGACGACCTCTTCGTCAAGCACGACCTCAACCTCTTCAACTTCGTGATCCGGTTGAATCAGGCCCTGCAGGCCAAGGGTGTGACGATGACGCCACCCGAGCGCCTCGATTACGCGATGATCGCCGAGCCGCCATTGCAGATCGCGGACATGCCGCGGCGGCGATTCAACGTCATCGACCTGCAAAGCGCCATCGAGCTCTTCACGCCGGTGTACCAGCTGCTGCTGACGGACAACGACTTCTGGCGCGCCACCAATTCGCTGCAGCTGGACGAGACCATCGGCATCTATGCCGCGCAGTTGCTGCACGCGCCCGAGCATCTCATCCTGGTGAACAACCACCATCCGCTCATTCCGCTGTCGACGCTGCGCGCCGGGCACCGCCTGGTGCTGCACGGATTGTCGACGGAGATGCTGCACAGCCTCTTGATGCAGCACAAGCGTCAGCAGGCGGGTGAGATCGCGAGCGCGGCTGGCGAGGTCACTGGCGCCTAGCAGACCTGGCGAGCTCGACAGGAACCATGACGGGGGAGATCCGGCACGAGGCGAGCGTGCCAACCGGAGCAGGACCACCGCCGCAAGACCGAAGTCGCCAGCCACGGCGCGTCGCGGTCATCGCGCCCGCGCCAGTCAGTCTGCGACGCGCCGGATCAGGCCGTCGCCAGACGTCGGCGGCGCTGCTCGAACAGACACACGGCCGCAGCGGCGGCCACGTTGAGCGATTCCACGCCGCTTGCTTGCGGAATGTGCACGCGGATCGCCGCCGCAGCTTGCAGGCTCGGATCCACGCCCTGTCCTTCATGGCCGAAGCACCAGGCGGTGGCCTGGGGCAGGACCAGGTCCGGCGCGTAGAGGCTGGCTGCACGCTCCAGGGTGGTGGCCACCAACGGTGCGCGCACGCGCCGCAGCACGTCGTCAGGCGACAAGCCTTCGACGATACGCAAGGCAAAGTGCGCGCCCTGCCCCGCCCGCAGCACCTTCGAGGACCACGCCGCCGCGCTGCCCGCGGTCAGGACAGCGCAGCCCACGCCAGCGGCGGCGCAAGTGCGCAGAATGGAGCCGACATTGCCCGGATCCTGGACGCGATCCAGCACGACACAATCGCCGGTGATCGGCGCGTCGACATCGCCGCTGCCCGGCACGTCGACGAGGAACCCCACGCCCTGCGCGCCGGCGATATCCGACACCGATGCCAGCAGTCCGCCATCGAACACCAGCACCGTGTGCGGGTCCAGCCCCTGGAGCAGATCCTGGAGATCCGCACGCCCGGCATCCAGGGCGGCACCATCGACGACGGCCAGGCGCGGCTGGCCGATGCGTTGCCGATACTCCTGGCACAGGTGCACGCCCTCCAGCCAGGCCGGCAGGCCCGCCTTGCCCGCATCACGCGCGTCCAGCCGCAGCTGCTTGAAGACCGGATTGGCGCGGGCGGCAATGCGCTTGAAGGACAAACTCATGACAAGGAGGAGGAAACGCAGGAAGTCGAGACGCCATCATAACTGGCGCTCCGCGGGCACCACGTCCGGGTTGCCGCGCTACCAGAGCGCCAGCATCGGCTCGGCGGGCGGCAGATCCCGTTGCAGCGTGGCGCGCACAGGGGCAAAGCTGCGCCGGTGCTCGGGGCAGGCGCCATGCGCCAGCAGCCGCTCCAGATGCAGCGGCGTACCATAGCCCTTGTGCTGGTCGAAGCCGTATTCGGGATACTGCAGGTGCAGATCGCACAAGGCACGATCGCGCGCCGTCTTGGCGAGAATCGATGCAGCCGAGATCGCCGGCACGAGCGCGTCGCCCCCGATCACGGTCTCCACCGCGCAAGCGAGCTTCGGCGCCCGGTTGCCATCCACCCGCGCGAGATCGGGCGCGACGCCGAGACCCGACACAGCCCGGTACATGGCGAGCATGCTGGCCTGCAGGATGTTCAGCGAATCGATCTCGGCCACGGTGGCCACGCCAATGCACCAGGCTTTCGCCCGCGTGCGGATCTGCTCGGCGAGATCTTCGCGACGGGCCGCCGTCAGTGCCTTGGAATCATCCAGGCCATCGATGGACCGACGCGGATTGAGCACCACGGCCGCGGCATACACCGGGCCCGCCAGCGGGCCACGTCCGGCTTCATCCACGCCGCAGATCACACGCTGGCGACGGCGCACCGGTTCGGCCGGCGCAGCCTCCTCGATGACGAGTGACAGATTGAACGCGTCAACGGCCATGATCGGCCACCTCCAGGATACGCTCGGCCGCAAGACGCGGCGTATCGCGAGCGAGCGTCTCGTGCATCTCGGCAAAGCGGGCCTGCACGTGCCGCACCTTGGCCTCGTCGATCAGCCAATCCCAGACGGCATCGGCCAACCGCTGCGGATTCACGTCGTGCTGCAGAAACTCCGGCACGAGAAACTCGCGGGCGAGCACGTTGGGCAGCCCCACCCAGGGCAGATACGGACGCTCCTGGCCGGACTTGCGCCGCATGATCCACAGCGCCAGCGGCGACACGGCATAGGCGATCACCATCGGCCGCTTGAAGAGCGCGGCCTCCAGCGTGGCCGTGCCGCTGGCCACCAGCACCACGTCGGACGCGGCCATGACATCGTAGGCGCCGCCCTGAACACAGCGTATGACGCCGGTCATGCCGGCCTCGGCGAGCACGGCCTCGAACTGACGCTGGCGCTCCGGATTCACCATGGGCGCCAGGAACTGCAGCTGCGGATCGCGCGCATGCAACAAGCGTGCTGCCGCGATGAACGGCGGCGCGAGGTGCTGCAACTCCGTTCGACGGCTGCCCGGCATCACGGCCACGACACGCGCTTGCGCGTCCACGCCGAGGCGCTCGCGCGCGCCCGCCTTGTCCGGCTGGCGCGGGATCACGCTGGCCAGCGGATGGCCCACATACGTGACGGGCACGCCTGCCTCCTGGTATAGCGCCTCCTCGAAGGGAAACACCACCAGCATGTGCGAGACGGCGTCACGGATGCCGTGGATGCGCTCGCCACGCCAGGCCCAGATCGAGGGCCCGACGAAATGCACGGTGGGAATGCCGCGCTGGCGCAGCGCCTTCTCCAGGCCGAGATTGAAATCCGGCGCATCGATGCCGACGAAGGCGGACGGCCGCTCGCGCAGCCAGCGTCGCTTCACGTTCTCGCGCATGGCAAAGAGCGAGGGCAGCCGCTTGAGCGCATCCACATAACCGAAGATCGACAGGCTATCCATGGGATACCAGGCATCCTGGCCCGCGGCCTGGAGCCGCGGCCCACCGATGCCATTGCACACCAGATCCGGGGTATGCGCACGCAGGCCTTGCAGCACCTGCGCGGCGAGCAGATCGCCCGACGGCTCGCCGGCGACCATGCCGATCTGCATGGACATGCTCAGCGGATGATGCCGCGCTCGGCGGTATCGAGGAACGCGAGCACCTGGCCCAGGCGTTCGCCGATCTCGCCACCCACGGCGGCCTTCTCGGCGATGGCCGCCTTGGCCTCGACCAGCGTAAGCCCTGAGCGATACAGCGTCTTGAACGCATCGCGCAAGGCACGAATGGCCTCGGGGCTGAACCCGCGGCGCTTGAGGCCTTCGGTGTTGATGCCCGCCGGCTTCGCGGGGCTGCCGGCGGCCATGACGAAGGGCGGCACGTCCTGCAACAGCAGCGACTGACCTCCCGTCATGCAATGGGCGCCGATCTTGACGAACTGGTGCACGCCGGTGAACCCACCCAGGATGGCGTGATCGCCCACATGGACATGACCCGCAAGCTGCGCGCTGCTCGAGAGCACGGTGTGATCGCCCACCCGGCAATCGTGCGCGATGTGCACGTAGGTCATGATCCAGTTGTCGCTGCCCACGCGGGTGAGACTCTCGTCCTGCACCGTCCCCAGATGCATGGTGACGAACTCGCGCACCATGTTGCGATCACCCACTTCCAGCCGCGTCGGCTCGCCCTTGTACTTCTTGTCCTGGGAGATCGCACCGATGGAGCAGAACGGGAAGAACTGGTTGTCGCGGCCGATGCTCGTATGCCCATCGATCACGACGTGCGGACCGATCTGCGTACCCGCATCAATGCGCACATGCGGACCGATGACGCTGAACGCGCCGACCGTGACCGTCTCATGCAGCTCAGCTGCCGGATCGATGACCGCGGTAGGGTGGATTCTCGCCATGCGTCAGGCTTCCAGTTTGCGCATTGCGCACATGAGTTCAGCCTCGGCCGCGAGCTCATCGCCGACCATGGCACGGCCACGGTACTTGCCAACGCCACGCGACGTGCGCTCGACGCTGAGTTCCAGGCGCAGCTGGTCACCGGGCACCACAGGACGCCGAAAGCGCGCACCGTCGATGCCCACGAAGTAATACACCGACTTGTCTTCCGGCTTGGCACCCACGCCCATGAAGGACACGATGGCGGCCGCCTGGGCCAGCGCCTCGAGGATCAGCACGCCGGGCATCACCGGGTGATGCGGAAAGTGGCCGGGAAAGTACGGCTCATTGATCGACACGTTCTTCAACGCGACGATCGACTTGCCGGGCTCGACATTGAGCACGCGGTCGATCAACAGCATCGGATACCGGTGCGGCAGACAGTCGAGAATGGCCTTGATATCGAGTTCCATGCGGCGGATCCTGGTGACACGCGAAAACGAAAACGCGCATTTTAGCCCGGCTGGAGCCGGGACTGGTGGGCGCGAGCTTGCAAGGCGGGACCAGCGCTGCCGGGCCGCGCCCGGCCTCCGGGGCCCGAACGGTCAATCCGCTGCGGATGGCGTCGCAGGCGACGCTGCCGCCAGCGACCGCTCGAGCGCCTGCACGCGCCGGCGCAGCTTGGACAACTGCGGCACCACGGCAGCATTGCGCTGCCATTCACCGTGTTCGAGCAGTGGGTAGATCGCCGTGTACTGCCCTGGCTTGTCCAGGTTCATCGCGACCACCGTACCACCCGAGACGACGACGTCGTCGGCGAGCGTGAGGTGACCGGAGATCATCGATGCCCCACCGATGATGCAGCGCGCACCGATGCGGGTGGAGCCAGCGACGCCCACGCAGCCAGCCATGGCGGTGTGCTCGCCGATCTGCACGTTGTGGCCGATCATGATCTGGTTGTCCAGCTTCACGCCATGCCCGATGACGGTGTCGTCGAGCGCGCCGCGATCGATGGTGGTGTTCGCACCGATCTCGACGTCGTCGCCGATGCGCACGCCGCCCAGCTGCGGAATCTTCACCCACTGACCGCGCACCCCGCGCTGGGCTGCCATGGCGTCGGGCGCAAACCCGAAACCATCGGCGCCGATCACCACGCCTGCATGCAGCACACCACGCGCCCCGATGCGCACGCCGTGATACAGCGTGACGCGCGCATGCAGCAGCGTATCGGGACCGATCTCGCAGTGATCGCCGATGACGCAGCCCGCACCGACACGCACCCCGCGCGCGAGCTTGACGCCCTCGCCCACCACGGCTTGCGGGCCGACGACGACGCCCTGGGCCAGCGTGGCAGACTCCGCCACGACCGCACTGGGGTGCACCAACGTGCTCGCCTCGGGTGTGAGCCGCTCGGCAAACCATTGCGCAATGCGCGCATAGAGCAGATAGGGATGGGCGCAGACCACGCGCGCAAAACCAGGCGCGGCATCGACCCCGAACTGCTCGGCAGCTCGCGGGCTGAGGATGACCGCACCCGCTTTGGTAGTGGCCAACTGGCTGGCGTACTGAGGGTTCGCGAGAAAGGCGATCTCACGCGAGCCGGCCTGCTCCAAGGTGCCGATGCCCGCAATTGCGGGCATGTCTTGGCATCGATGTGCCAGGTCAGGCCGTCGGCATGGACACCGGCCAACAGCGCGTCCAAAGACGGCGCTGTGGCCTCATCGAGGAAAACCGGCATGCGCGAGCGTTCCTGCTATGCCCGATCAGCGGCCAAGGGCCTGGATGACCTGGTCGGTGATGTCCACACGCGGGCTGACGGTGATGGCTTCCTGCAGCACGATGTCGAAACCTTGGGTTTCGGCAATCTGCTTGATCACCTGATCGGCACGCTCGAAGACGCGGCCCATTTCTTCGTTACGGCGGCGGTTGAGGTCTTCCTGGAATTCGATACGCTTGCGCTGGAATTCGTTGTCCAGGTTGCTCAGCTCGCGCTGACGGCGCACGCGATCCGAATCGGACATCACGGCGGCGTCCTTGTCGTACTGCTCGGACTGCGTGCGAAGACGGGTAGCGAGCTGTTGAAGCTCGGCTTCGCGCTTCTTGAATTCGGCATCGATCTTGGCCACCGCGGCCTTGGCCGGGGAGGAATCACGAATGATGCGCTCGACGCTGACGAAACCGACGCGCGTCGCGCCGCCGCCCTGCTGCTGTGCCGAGGCAACGTTCAGGGCTGCAGCCGAACCCAGTGCGGCAGCCATGAGCACGGCACGCCCGGCCCAACGGCGCACGGCCTGGCTCGGCGAAACAGTCGAAACAGGGTTCTGAGACTTAACAATCATTGAGCTCTCGCTATACGGATGAACCGAAAATGGCAAACCGCAGGATCAGTGCCAAGCGGTAATTGTGCCATTAATCCTGCACGACAAAAGGCAGACTCATGTGAAAAAGGCAAGTGCTCGTAACAATTACGGCACTTGCCTTCCCAACGGGCGACCCAGGATCAGAACGTGGTGCCGATCTGGAACTGGAAGGGCTCGGTGTCGTCACCGTCCTTCTTGTTCAGGGCGCGGCCCCACGAGATCTGCAGCGGACCCAGCGGAGAATCCCAGCTCAGGCCGATACCGGCGGAGTAGCGCAGGTCGCCGAAGTTCATGCTCTGGTTGTTGGCATACACCTGACCGCCATCGACGAACGCGAACCAGCGCAGCGTGCGGTCCTGCCCGGCACCCGGGAACGGCAGGTAGAGTTGCGAATTGAAGAAGAAGCGCTTGGAGCCGCCAATGAAGTCGTTCGTGGCAGGATCACGCGGGCCCAGCGAGCCGCCTTCGTAGCCGCGCACCGAGCCGATGCCGCCCGCATAGAAGTTCTTGAGCGGAGGATACGGCTGGCCCGAGTAGCCGCGACCGTAATCGACCTGCGCGTTCAACGCGAGGGTCATGGAACGGGTGACCGGCCAGTAGATCTGCTGTTGGGCGGTGGCACTGTAGTAACGCAGGTCACCCAGCACCGAGCCCTCGACGCTCAGGCGCGTCAGGTAGCCACGGCGCGGCGCGAGCGCGCTGTCGCGGGTGTCCCGCGTCCACCCCGTGTTCAGGATGAAGGCGTCGCTCTTGCGGCCGTACTGCGCCACGTACTCGCGATAGTTGAACGGGCTGTTGTCGTAGATCGTGATCTCGTTGCGCTCGTAGGTACCGCCAAAATTCACGCGGTCGATTTCCGAGAACGGGATCCCGAAATTCATCCCCAGACCGCCGGTCTTCAGCTCGTAGTCGCCCGTGTTGCCATACCACTGCTGTTGCTTGCGGTAGTACAGATTGGTCGAGCGGCTGATGCCGTCACGCGTGAAGTACGGATCCGTGTGGCTCAACACGATGGCACGGTTGCGGCTGCTGGTGTTGACCTGCAGGCCGAGGTTCGTGCCGGTGCCGAAGACGTTGTCCTCGCTGATGCCGCCCATGAGCATCAGGCGATCGGAGCTGCTGTAGCCTACGCCCAGGTTGATCATGCCGGTCGGACGTTCCTGCACATTGACGTTCACGTCCACCTGGTCCGGCGTGCCGGGCACGGGCTGCGTCTCGACGTCCACGCGCTGGAAGAAGCCCAGGCGATCGATCCGGGTGCGCGAGAGCTGGATGTCGGCCGCGTTGTACCAGGCGGCTTCGTTCTGGCGCATCTCGCGGCGGATCACCGTGTCGCGCGTGCGGGTGTTGCCGCCCACGTTGATGCGGCGCACGTACACGCGACGGTTCGGGTCGATGAAGAAGGTCAGATCCGCGGTCTTGTTCTCGCGGTTGATCGCGGGGTTCGGGTTCACGTTGGCGAACGCGTAGCCCAGGTCGCCCAGGTAGTCGCTGATGGCCTGGCCGGAGGCGTTGACGCGGGCGGCCGAGAACGTATCGCCCGGCTTGACCTCGATCAGGCGCTGGAACTCGCTGTCCAGGCCGAGCAGGTCGCCTGCGAGCTGCACCTCGTTGATCTTGTAGGGCTCACCCTCGTTGATCGTGATCGTGATGAAGATGTCCTGGCGATCGGGCGAGATCGACACCTGCGGCGGCTCGACGTTGAATTCGAGGTAGCCGCGATCCAGGTAGTACGAACGCAGCGCGTCGATGTCGGCCTGGAGCTTCTGGCGGGAGTACTGATCCGCCTTGGTGTACCAGGTGAGCCAGCCCGGCGTGGACAGCTGAAAGAGGCTCAGCAGCTGCTTCTCGGAGTAGGCTTGGTTGCCGACGATGCGAATCTGGCGGATCTTGGCGACGTCGCCTTCGAACACTTCAAACGCCACGCCAACGCGATTGCGCGGCAGCGGCGTGACGGTGCTCGTGATCTCGACCGCGTACTTGCCGCGGGCGAGGTACTGGTTGCGCAGTTCCTGCTCGGCGCGCTCGAGCACGGCGCGATCGAAGATCCGGCCGTCCGCGAAGCCCACCTGCGAGAGCGACTCGGTCACCGTCTTGTTGTCGAACTCGCGCATGCCATTGAAGGACACGGACGCGATCGTCGGGCGCTCCTGGACGATCGCCACGACGACGCCGTTCTGCACCTCGATGCGCACGTCGCTGAAGAAGCCCGTGGCAAAGAGCGCGCGCACGGCTTCGGTGGCTTGCGCCTGGTTGAACTGGCTGCCGACCTTCACGGGCAGATAGCCGAACACGGTACCCGGTTCGATGCGCTGCAAGCCTTCGATGCGGATGTCGCGCACCGTGAAAGGATCGAACGCGTGGGCCGCAGGCATGACGAAGGTCAGTGCGCCGGCCATGACGGCAGCGCGCGACACCTGGTGCATGAAACGGGAGGGAGACCGGACGATACCGTGCAGAGACGAGAGACGGCGCAAGGCGAGAATCCTGAAATGGAAGAATGCAATCCTGGAACATCGCGCGGCTCCCCCGCGCGACGCACTATCCCAGCAGTCTGGCGAAATCGTTGAACAAGGCTACGCCCATGAGCGCCACCAGTATCCCCAACCCCGCACGCTGACCGAACTCGAGCCAGCGTTCCGGTGGCGGACTACCGCGAATGATTTCGACGAGATAATACAGCAGGTGTCCGCCATCCAGAACCGGGATGGGCAGCAGATTCAGGATGCCGAGGCTCACGCTGACCAGCGCGACGAAGCTCACGTAGGCCATGAGACCGATGCGTGCGGTCTGTCCGGCATAGTCGGCGATGGTGACCGGCCCGCTCAGATTGCGCCAGGACGCCTCGCCCGTGACCATGCGGCCCAGCGTGCGCAGCGACAGCCAGGCAACTTCGCCCGTGCGTGCCACCCCCTGGGCCAGGCTTTCGAATGGCCCGTACTGGACGTCGACGAAACGCGTGGACATCCCGAGCTGTACGCCGATGCGGCCGGCGGCACGCCCCTCGGCGTCCGTGCCGGCGCGCGGAGTGACGGACAGCGCCAGGCGCTCCCCGGCGCGCTCGATGCGCAGCGGCACCGCGCGGTCCACGGAGCGACTCATGATGGCCACGAACTGATCGGGCGGCGGCATCTCCATGCCATCGACGGACAGGACACGGTCGCCAGGCTGCAGGCCCGCCGCAGCGGCCGCGCCATCCGGCGTCACGGCCTGGATAGCCACCAGCGGCACGCCCTGCCCGGGCTCCGGCACGCGCGTGCCGACCATGAACATCGCCGCGTAGATGAGGCTTGCCAGGATGAGATTGGCCATAGGCCCCGCGGCCACGATGGCAATGCGGCGCCACACGGACTGAGCGTCGAAGGCCTGGGCGCGATCTGCCGGCGCGATGAGATCGCCCTCGCGCGAATCCAGCATGCGCACGTAGCCGCCCAGCGGGATCGCCGAGAGCGCCCACTCGGTGCCGTTGCGATCGACGCGCTGCGCGATCACCTTGCCGAAACCCACGGAAAAGCGCAGCACACGCACGCCGCACCGCCGCGCGACCCAGTAATGGCCCAGTTCGTGGATGACGATCAGGAACCCGAGCGCCACCACGAAGGCGGCGAGTGTCAGCAGCATGCGATGCCTCGCTGTCGCAAGCGGTTATTCAGTGGCGGCACACCGCCCGTTGGGAACCCCGGCATCAGGCAACCCGCCGATGCGCGGCCAGCGCGCGCGCCGTCTCGCGAGCCGCCACATCAGCGCCTAGCACGTCTTCCAGCGAACCTGGCACGCCCGTGGCGCCGGTGGCACGCTCGAGCGTGCCGGCGATCACGGGCGCGATGTCGGTAAAGCCCAGTCGACCCTCAAGAAAGGCTTCGACTGCAATCTCATTGGCTGCGTTCAACGCAATGCACGCCCATTGCCCCAGGCGCAAAGCGTCCCAGGCGAGGCCCAGGCACGGAAAGCGCACAAGATCCGGCTCCTCGAAATCCAGCCGGCCGATGCGCGCAAGCTCCAGCGGCGAGACACCCGCCGCAATGCGCTCTGGAAAGCCCAGGCCGTAGGCGATCGGTGTGCGCATGTCCGGCTGGCCCAACTGCGCGAGCACGGAACCATCGTCGTACTCGACGAGCGAATGCACGACGCTCTGCGGATGCACGACCACCGCCAGGCGATCGGCCGGCATGGCGAAGAGCCAATGGGCCTCAATAACTTCCAGGCCCTTGTTCAGCATGGTGGCCGAATCCACCGAGATCTTGCGGCCCATCGACCAGTTCGGATGCGCGCAGGCCTCGGCAGGCGTCACGCCGGCCAGGGATTCCAGCGTGCGGGTACGAAACGGCCCACCCGAGGCGGTCAGCAGCAGGCGGCGCACGCCGCGCGCCGGCTCGGCGGGGGCGCGTGCAGCCCCGGACGACGGCAGACACTGGAAGATCGCGTTGTGTTCGCTGTCGATGGGCAGCAGCTCGCCACCGCTGTCGCGCACGGCCTGCATGAAGAGGCCGCCCGCAGCGACCAGCGCTTCCTTATTCGCCAGCAGCAGGCGCTTGCCGGCGCGCGCGGCGGCAAAGGCCGACGGCAGCCCCGCCGCGCCCACGATGGCGGCCATGACGGTGTCACAGCCAGGATCGGCGGCAGTGTCGGCCAGTGCCTGAGCCCCGACACGAATCTCTGGCAGCGGGCGGCCGGCCGGCCATGCGGCTTCGAAGCGCTCGCGCGCCGGCGCATCGGGCACCACGACGACGGGGGCATCGCAGGCCAAGGCCTGGGCGGCCAACGCTTCCATGCGGCTATGTGCGCTCAACGCAAAAACGCGCAGGCGATCGGGGTGACGCATGACGACGTCGAGCGTGCTGACGCCGATCGAGCCGGTGGCGCCGAGAATGGCGATGTGACGCATGAAGTCAGGACAACACGAGAAGCATGGCGAGCGGCGCCGTGGGCAGCACAGCGTCGATGCGATCGAAGACACCACCGTGGCCCGGCAGCAACTGGCTGGAATCCTTGCGGCCGGCACGGCGCTTGAGCAGCGACTCGAAGAGATCGCCCGCGACGGAGAACACGGCCAGCAAGGCTGTCAGCCCCACCGCACCGAACCAGCCCCAGTGGGCGACGAGATCGCCGCCATAGGTGGAGGGGCCGACCGGCGTGCTGGACGCGAAAGCCGCACAGCCCACGACCCAGAGGATGGCACACACCATGCCGCCGATCGCACCCGAGATCGTCTTGCCCGGGCTGATGCGCGGCGCGAGCTTGGCCCCACCCACGCGCCGGCCGACGAAGTAGGCGCCGATATCGGCGGCCCACACAATACCAAGCAGCGACACGAGATACAGCACGCCATGACCATAGGCCACCAGCAACGCCGCGCAGGCGGCAGGCACGGCCAGCAGGCCGAACGCCGTGAGGAGCACGCTGAAAGGGGCCTTGTCAGTGCGTGCGACGAAGAGGTAGCCGAGCACGGCGACCCAGCCCACCATGGCCCAGATCCAGGTGCGGCCGACCAGTTGCTGCATGAGCTGGACCCAGCCCAGCGTGCCGAAGCCGATGATCGCGGATTCCGCCCCGGACAGCAGCACACCGACCGGTCCGCCCAGGACGGAGTAATCCAGCAGCAGCCGCACGGCGAGGGCCAGCCCCGCGGCGGTGGCGAGAACACGCAGACCGCCCTGCAGGCCGGTTTCGCCCTGGAACAGCACATTCGCGAGCGGCATGCCGCCCTGCCCGCCCGCGGGCACCGCACGGGCCAACGTGAGGCGCCACCACTCAAAGAGCGCGGCAATCCCGAACACGGCGACCAGGATGGCGAAGGGCAATGGCCCCGGTGCGGCCATGACCGCAGCGAGGATGATCAACAAGACGACTGCGGTGACGACGCGCTGCCCGAGCATGGGCTCACCCCTCCTGCGTAACGGTGATGGCGGCCTCGGGGGCCAGTTGCGCGCTCGTTCGGCCGAAGCGCCGCTCACGCTGACGGTACCACGCGAACGCCTCTTCCAAGGCGGCGCGGCCGAAGTCTGGCCAGTACCGATCGGTGAAATAGAGCTCGGTATACGCGAGCTGCCAGATAGCGAAATTGGAAACGCGTTGTTCGCCGCCCGTACGGATGAACAGATCCGGTTCGGGCGCGAAGGCCATGGCGAGATACGGTGCGAGACGCGACTCATCGATGCCGGCGGGATCGTCCGCGAGCTCGGGATGGTCGCGCAGCATGGCGCGCATGGCGGAAAGGATGTCCCATCGCCCGCCGTAGTTCGCGGCGATGGTCAGGTGCAGCAGGTCATTGTGCGCGGTGCGCCGCTCGGCGTCGCGAATCATGTCCTGCAGACGGGGCTCGAAGGCGGAGAGCTCGCCCACCACCCGCAGGCGCACCCCACGCTCGGCAAGCTTGCCGACTTCGCGCTGGATGGCTTGGATGAAGAGCCGCATGAGGTAGGACACCTCATCGGCTGGACGGCGCCAGTTCTCGGAACTGAAGGCGAAGAGCGTGAGATAGCGGACCCCGGCCTCGCCGCATCCCTGGACGATGGCCCGGACGGCCTCCACGCCCTTGGCGTGGCCGGCCACGCGCGGCAGACGCCGGCGCGTGGCCCAGCGGCCGTTGCCATCCATGATGACCGCGACGTGGCGCGGGACGATCCCCGTATCGGGGATGCCGAGTGTCGAACTGATGCTCATGCAGGCAACCGGGGCTGTGGGCCGAAGCTCACACCTTCATGATCTCGGCTTCTTTCTGCGTGACGACCTTGTCGATCTCGGCCACGTAGCGATCGGTGAGCTTCTGCACGTCGTCCTGGGCACGGCGATCATCGTCTTCGGAGATGGCCTTGTCCTTCAACAGACGCTTGAACTGCTCGTTGGCATCGCGACGCAGGTTGCGAATGGCCACCTTGGCGCCCTCGCCCTCCGTGCGCACGACCTTGGTGAGGTCGCGGCGACGCTCTTCGGTGAGCGCGGGCATCGGCACGCGAATGGATTCACCCATGGCCTGCGGATTCAGCCCGAGATCGGATTCGCGGATCGCCTTGTCCACCACGGCCGCCATCGGCTTTTCCCAGACCTGCACGTTGAGCGTGCGGGCATCGACGACGGTGACGTTGGCGACCTGGCTCACCGGCACCATCGAACCGTAGTACTCGACCTGCACGTGATCGAGGATGCCCGCATGGGCGCGACCCGTGCGCAGCTTGGAGAGCTCGTTCTGCAGGTTCTCGATGGACTTGCGCATGCGCGCGTCGACGCTCTTGGTGACTTCAGCAGTGGACATGGTTTGCTCCTATACGTGAACCAGCGTTCCCTCATCGGCACCCATGACCACGCGGGCCAGCGCACCGGGCTTGTTGATGGAGAACACCTTGATGGGGAGTTTCTGGTCGCGGCACAGCGCGAAGGCGGTGGCATCCATGATCTCGAGGCGGCGATTGATCGCCTCGTCGAACGAGATGCGCGCATAGCGCGTGGCCGTCGGATCCTTGTTGGGATCGGCGCTGTAGACACCGTCCACGCGGGTGGCCTTCAACACGAGCTCCGCACCCACTTCCGCGCCACGCAGGGCGGCTGCGGTATCGGTGGTGAAGAACGGATTGCCCGTGCCGGCCGCGAAGATCACGACCTTGCCTTCCTCGAGATAGCGCAAGGCCTTCGGGCGGATATACGGCTCGACGACCTGCTCGATGTTCAGGGCGGACTGCACACGGGCATCCAGGCCGCGGTGCTTGAGCGCATCCTGCAGGGCCAGCGCATTCATGATCGTGGCGAGCATGCCCATGTAGTCGGCCGTCGCGCGATCCATGCCCTGCGCACCGGGGGCGACGCCGCGGAAGATGTTGCCGCCGCCGATCACGATGGCCAACTCCACGCCCAGGCGCGTCACGTCGAGGATCTCGTCGGACATGCGCATGATGGTCGTGCGGTTGATGCCGAACGCATCATCACCCATCAGGGCTTCGCCCGAGAGCTTCAGGAGGATTCGTTTGTAGGCGGGGGACGTCGAGGCAGTCATGGCGAATTTGGAAAGGCAAAAACGATAAAGGGGCAGGCACGACCGCACGCGGCGGTCACGCCTGCCCCTGGGACATCAGACGCGCGTGGAAGCAGCAGCCTGAGCCGCGACTTCAGCGGCGAAGTCGGTGGTCTTCTTCTCGATGCCTTCGCCCACCACGTACAGCACGAACTGCTGCACAGCGGCGCCCTTGGCCTTGAGCATCTGCTCGACCGTGCTCTTGTCGTCCTTGACGAAAGGTTGCGACAGGAGCGTAACCTCTTTCAGGAACTTCTGCACGGAGCCTTCGACCATCTTGGCGACGATCTCGGCAGGCTTGCCGGACTCGGCAGCCTTCTGCGAGGCGATCGAGCGTTCCTGCTCGATGGCAGCGGCGGGCACGCCGTCGGCGTTGAGGGCTTGCGGGCGGGTGGCGGCGACGTGCATCGCGACGTCCTTGCCGACCTGCTCGTCACCCGAGAACTCGACCAGCACGCCGATACGGCCACCGTGGCTGTAGCTGGCGACCTTGTTGGCGGTCTGGATGCGGGTGAAGCGGCGGATGCTGACGTTCTCGCCGATCTTGCCGATCAGGGCCGAACGGGTCGAATCGACCGTGCCTTCGCCCATCGGCAGCGCCGACAGGGCAGCCACGTCGGCGGGTGCGTCCTTGGCGACGCGCTCGGCCATCGCGTTCACGAAGGCGATGAAGTCATCGTTCTTCGCGACGAAGTCGGTTTCGCAGTTGACTTCGACAACGGCGGCCAGCTTGCCGTCGGCTTCGACGTGCAGGCCGATGAGGCCCTCGGCGGTCACGCGCGAGGCAGCCTTGCTCGCCTTGCTGCCGAGCTTGACGCGCAGCAGTTCCTCGGCACGGGCCAGATCGCCGTCAGCCTCGGTGAGTGCCTTCTTGCACTCCATCATGGGCGCGTCGGTCTTCTCGCGCAGTTCCTTGACCATCGCAGCAGTGATTTCTGCCATGCTCGCTCCTGAATGTTCGAACGGTTTGTCAATTCGGCAGGCCACGTGGGGTGCCCTGCCCGCGGTTCGCCGGGCTCAAAAAGAAGGGGCGCCATGCCCCTTGCCTCGTACTGCGAACCGCAACATGCTTGGCGCGCCAGGGCGGGCCTTGCCCGGCCCCGGCAGCGCGCTCGGACGCAACCGGTTAGGCTGCGTCGCGGACTTCGCCGCTTAGGCTTCGTCGCGGACTTCGACGAACTCGTCGTCGGCGCCTTCTTCGGCAGCGGCGTCCACCACGCCTTGCAGGGCGGCTTCGCGGCCTTCCAGGACGGCGTCAGCCGCACCACGGAAGTACAGGGCGATGGCCTTGCCCGAGTCGTCGTTGCCCGGGATCACGTGGGCCACGCCGTCCGGCGAGTGGTTGGTGTCGACCACGGCCACGACCGGGATACCCAGGGCACGGGCTTCGGCGATCGCGATCTTGTGGTAGCCAACGTCGACCATGAAAATGGCGTCGGGCAGACCGTTCAGATCCTTGATGCCGCCGATGGACTTGTTCAGCTTGTCGAGCTCACGCGAGAAGAGCAGCGCTTCCTTCTTGCTCATGCGCTCCAGACCGCCTTCGGCGATCACGGCTTCCATGTCCTTCAGACGCTTGATCGAGGTCTTGACCGTCTTGAAGTTGGTGAGCATGCCGCCCAGCCAACGGCTGTCGACGAAGGGCATGCCGGCGCGGGCGGCTTCCTCGGCCACGATGTCACGGGCAGCGCGCTTGGTGCCAACGAAGAGCACCGTACCGCCACGCGAGGAGAGCTGACGCAGGAACTTCATCGCGTCCTGGTACATCGCCAGCGTCTTTTCGAGGTTGACGATGTGGATCTTGTTGCGATGGCCGAAAATGTACGGGGCCATCTTGGGGTTCCAGAAGCGCGTTTGGTGACCGAAGTGGACACCGGCTTCCAGCATTTCACGCATGGTGACGGACATGGAGTTCTCCAAGGGTTGGGTCTTGCACCGCATCTGCACCGCCACATGTGGCAGCACCCTGGTGATACGGCACGCGATTTAAAAAGCGCTTTTCCCACAGAGTCAAAACGAGGGAAAGCCTATAATTCTATCATTTTTGGGATTCTGGCATCTAGACATGGGCATTGTTACCGATCAGACCGACCTCGACCGCATGCGCGCCGCCTGCCAGGCTGCTGCCGCCGTCCTGGATCACGTGGCCCCGCACATCAAGCCGGGCGTGAGCACTGCCGAGATCGACCGCATCTGTCACGAGCACATGCAGGCGCTCGGCGTCACCTCCGCCACCATCGGCTACGCCCCGCCCGGGCACCCGCCCTTCCCTGGCCACGTCTGCACGTCCGTCAACCATCAGGTCTGTCACGGCATGCCGGGCGACAAGATCCTGAAGAACGGCGACGTGGTCAACGTGGACGTCACCGTCATCAAGGATGGCTGGTTCGGCGACACGAGCCGCATGTTCGCCGTGGGCGAATCCTCGATTCTCGCGCGCCGCCTGACGGACATCACCTATGAATGCATGTGGCTCGGCATCGCGCAGGTGCGGCCCGGGGCCACCTTGGGCGACATCGGCTCGGCCATCCAGCGCCACGCCGAGAAGGCCGGCTTCTCGGTGGTGCGCGAATTCTGCGGGCATGGCATCGGCCAGAAATTCCACGAGGATCCGCAGGTGCTGCACTATGGCAAGCCGGGCACGGGCGTGAAGCTCGTCGAGGGCATGATCTTCACGATCGAACCCATGATCAATGCCGGGCGCCGCGAGATCCGTCAGCTCGCCGACGGCTGGACGGTGGTCACGCGCGATCACAGCCTGTCCGCACAATGGGAGCATACCGTGCGCGTCACGGCCGACGGCTACGAGGTGCTGACCGTCTCCCCCGGCATGCCCGCTGCGCCCGCCCTCATCACCGCCAACCCCTGAGCAGGAGCGCCGCGCGATGCACGCAGCCGCCGCCACGCCCGCCCCGGCCTCCGGGCCGGCCACGCTCACGTCCCTGCGCGAGAGCCTGCAGCGCGAGCGCGCGGCCGTCGTCGCGGCCTTCCGCGAGAACCTGCGCCCGGACGCCTTCCTGAACGGCCTGCGCCGTCTGGTCGACCGCACCCTCATCCAGTTGCTGGAGATCCACCCCCTGCCCGCGGGCGCGGCGCTCGCGGCCGTGGGTGGCTACGGGCGCGGCGAGCTCTACCCCTATTCCGACGTCGACATCCTCATCCTGCTGCCGGAGGCACCGCGGGCCGAGGACGAGAGCGCCGTCTCGGATCTGCTCACGGCCCTGTGGGACCTGGGCCTGGAGCCCGGCCACAGCGTGCGCACCGTCGCCCAGTGCCTGGAGGAAGCCGCCGCCGACATCACGGTGGAGACGGCCCTGCTCGAGGCCCGTTTTCTGGCCGGCAGCCGCGCGCTCATGCGCACCTTCACCCAGCAGATGCAGAAGCGCATGGATCCGCGCGCTTTCGTGCGCACCAAGAAGCTGGAGATGCAGCAGCGCCACACGCGCTACGAGAACACCCCGTACGCGCTCGAGCCCAACTGCAAGGAATCCCCCGGCGGACTGCGCGATCTCCAGGTGATCCTCTGGATGGCGCGCGCGGCAGGCTTTGGCCGCACCTGGCGGCAGATCGCCGATGCCGGGCTGCTCACCCCGCAGGAGGCGCGTCACCTGCGTCGCGCCGAACAGGCTTTCAAGCGCCTGCGCATCGAGCTGCACCTGCTCGCCGGTCGCCGAGAGGACCGCGTCATCTTCGATCACCAGTCCGCGCTGGCCCGGGTCTACGAGATTCCTGCGAACAGTGGGCGGCGTCCGAGCGAAGTGCTGATGCAGCGCTACTACTGGGCCGCCAAGCTCGTCACCCAGCTGAACAACATCCTCGTCCAGAACATCGAGTCGCGGCTGAACGACGATGGCTCGGAGGCCGAGCCCGTCGAGATCGACGAGGATTTCGTCCATCGACGCGGTCTCCTCGATATCCGGCTGGACGACGCCTTCGAGCGCAAGCCCACCCTGCTGCTGCGCGCCTTCCTGGTGATGCAGCAACACTCCGAGCTCACGGGCATGTCGGCGCGCATGGTGCGTGCGCTCTGGCATGCGCGCCGCCGCATCGACGGGCAGTTCCGTGCGAACCCGGTCAACCGCAAGCTCTTCCTGTCCCTGCTGCAGCAGCCGCGCGGCATCGTGCACGAGCTGCGCCGCATGAATGACCTCGGCGTGCTGCCGCAGTACCTGCCGCCCTTCCGGCGCATCGTGGGGCAGATGCAGCACGATCTCTTCCACGTCTACACGGTGGATCAGCACACGCTCATGGTGGTGCGCAATCTGCGGCGCTTCACGATGCAGGAGCATGCGCACGAATATCCGCTGTGCAGCGATCTGGTGGCGAACTTCGAACGGCACTGGCTGCTCTACGTGGCCGCGCTCTTTCACGACATCGCCAAGGGCCGCGGGGGCGACCACTCCGAGCTCGGCGCGGTCGACGTCCGCCGCTTCGCCCGCTCGCACGGCATCGACAAGGAAGACGCGCAACTCCTCGAATTCCTGGTGCGCAACCACCTGCTGCTGTCCACCGTGGCGCAGAAGCAGGATCTGTCCGATCCGGCCGTGATCCGGGATTTCGCAGACAAGGTCGGCACGGAACGCCGTCTCACGGCACTGTACCTTCTGACCGTGGCCGATATTCGCGGCACGAGCCCCAAGGTGTGGAACACCTGGAAGGGCAAGTTGCTGGAAAGCCTGTATCGGCAGACGCTCGCGGTGCTGGGCGGCGCCACGGTCTCGACCACCGCCGTGCTCTCGCAACGCAAGCAGGAAGCGGCGAGCCTGCTGCGCCTGGCGGGCCTGCGCGACGACGCCCGTGACGCACTCTGGCAGCAACTGGACGTGGCCTACTTCCTGCGCCATGAGGCAAGCGACATCGCCTGGCACACCCGCCACCTGTATCACAAGGTGGCCAATCCGACGCCTGTGGTGCGTGCGCGCTACACGGAAGCCGAGAGCCTGCAGTTCATGATCTATGCGCGCAGCACGGCGGATCTCTTCACCCGCCTGTGCGCATGGTTCGAGAGCCGACGCCTGAGCATCCAGGATGCGCGCATCACCACCACGCGACATGGCTGGGCACTCGACAGCTTCGTGGTGCTGTCATCGGGTAGCGCCAGCGAGCTGCGCGCGATGGTCTCGCTGCTTGAGCACGACCTCGCGGCATACCTCGACACGGCCGAGCCGCTGCCGCGCGGCGCCTCGGGCACGATCGGCCGCGCATCGCGGCGCTCGCGCGTCTTTCCGGTCACGCCGTCGATCGAGCTGCACCCGGACGAACGTGGCCGCGCGTGGATTCTCAGCATGAGCGCCACCGATCGCCCCGGTCTCCTGCACGCCGTGGCCCGCATCTTCGATGCGCACGCGCTCACGGTGTCCTCCGCCAAGGTGATGACGCTGGGCGAGCGCGTCGAGGACGTCTTCGTGCTGGATGGCGAAGCGCTCACCGACAACCGCGCCCAGTTGCGTTTCGAACAGGCGCTGCTGGGCACGCTCGCGGCCTGATGTGCGAAGGGGCGGCAGGTACGGCGCTTCTCGCGCCGCCTCTGCCGCCCCTGCTGGCGTGCTGGCCTCGTCAGGCCTGCACGGGGTCGGGCATCTGGCACCATGCGGCCAGCAGATGCTGTACCGACTGCATCGCGGCTTCGAACCGGGCCTGCGCCCCATCGAATGCGATCTCCCGCTGGCTGTCGCCCACACCCGCCGCATAATTGCTCACCACGCACAACGACGTGTAGGCGATGCCCAGCTCGCGCGCCAGCGCGGCTTCCGGCATGCTGGTCATGCCGACCAGATCGCAGCCATCACGGGCCAGGCGGCGGATCTCGGCAGCCGTCTCCAGTCGCGGGCCTTGCGTGCAGGCATACGTGCCCCCATCCACCACGGGGATGTTGCAGGCCGCGGCCGCAGCCAGCAGCTCCTCACGCAGCGCCGCGTCATAGGGCTCGGTCATGTCCACATGCACCACCGGGCGGTCCGTCGCATCCACGAAGGTGCCCGCACGGCCTGCGGTGTAGTCGATCAACTGATCCGGCAACACGAGCGAGCCCGGCGCGCAGTCAGCCCGCACGGCGCCCGTGCTCGCCACGGCGATGATCTGGCGCACGCCCACCTCGTGCAATGCCCACAGATTGGCGCGGTAATTGATGAGGTGCGGCGCGAGCGTGTGCCCGTAGCCATGACGATTCAGGAATACGATCTCCGAGCACTCCTGAATGCGCCCGAACGTGAGCGCACCGGACGGCAGCCCGTAGGGGGTGCGCACCGCCTGGCGTCGCGTCGGGGTGAGGCCGGCCATGCGATAAAAGCCGGTGCCGCCAAGGATTGCGCGCATCAGTTCGAATCTCCCAACAATTCAATGAGGCCTGCCTCGTCCAGCACGGGCACGCCGAGTTCCTGCGCCTTGGTGAGCTTGCTGCCCGCCTCCTCGCCCGCCACCACATAGCTCGTCTTGCGCGACACGGAGCCGCTCACCTTGCCGCCGGCCGCCGCGATGCGTTGCGCGGCTTGGTCACGGGTGAGCGTGGGCAGCGTGCCCGTGAGCACGAACGTCTTGCCGGCCAGCACCGCGCCTGCGGCCGCGGGTGCGGCCTCGGCCTGAGGCTCCACGCCACACTCGCCGAGCAGGCTTTGCAGCACCTCGCGATTGTGCGGCTCGCCCAGGAAATGCACGGCGGCGGCCGCCACCACGGGCCCCACCGAGGGCACGCCCATCATCGCGTGCTCGTCGGCGGCCAGCACGGCATCGAGCGAGCCGAAGTGGCGCGCGATGTCGCGCGCCGTCGTCTCGCCCACGTGCCGCATGCCCAAGGCGAAGAGCAGCCGGCCCAGCGAGGGCCGACGCGCCTTGTCGATAGCAGCCACGAGATTCTGTGCGGACTTCTCGCCCATGCGCTCCAGGCCCGCGAGCTCCTCGGCCTTCAAGGTGTAGATGTCGGCAAGCGACGTGAGCCGACCCAGATCCACCAGCCGGTCGATCAGCTTCTCGCCCAGGCCATCGATATCCAGCGCGCGGCGGCCCACGGCATGCGCCAGCGCCTGTTTGCGCTGGGCCGCGCAGACGAGGCCACCCGTGCAGCGGGCGATCGCTTCGCCCTCCAGCCGCTCGATGGCCGATCCGCAGACGGGGCAGGCCGTCGGCATCTCGAAAAGCGCGGCGTGTTCGGGCCGCAACTCGGGCACGGGCGCGACGACTTCGGGAATGACGTCGCCGGCGCGACGCACGACGACGGTGTCACCGATGCGCACGTCCTTGCGCCGCACCTCGTCCTCGTTGTGCAAGGTGGCATTCGTGACCGTCACGCCGCCAACGAACACGGGCTTCAGGCGGGCCACCGGCGTGATGGCCCCGGTACGGCCCACCTGCACGTCGATGCCGAGCAGTTCGGTGGTGGCCTCTTCCGCCGCGAACTTGTGGGCCAGCGCCCAGCGCGGCGCACGCGACACGAAGCCCAACTGCCGCTGAGCGGCCAGGCTATCGACCTTGTAGACGACGCCGTCGATGTCGTAGGCGAGGGAGGACCGGGCTTCGCCGATTTCGGTGAAGTACGCCAGCAGCCCTGCCGCGCCCTCGGCCACGCGCCGGCGATCATTCACCGGCACGCCGAGATCAGCAATCCATGCCAGCATGGCCGAGTGCGTGCGCACGTCCGGCATCTGGTCGACCTGGCCCCAGCCGTAGGCGAAAAAGCGCAGCGGGCGCGCGGCCGTGATGCGGGCATCGAGCTGGCGCAGGCTGCCGGCTGCGGCGTTGCGCGGATTGACGAAGAGCTTCTGGCCACGCTCGCCCTGGGCCTGGTTCAGGCGCTCGAAATCCTGGCGGAACATGAGCACCTCCCCGCGGATCTCCACCACGCCCGGCACCGGCTGGCGAAGCTGCAGCGGGATGGCGCGAATGGTGCGGACATTGGCGGTGACGTCCTCGCCGACCTGCCCGTTGCCGCGCGTGGCGGCCTGCACCAGATGGCCGTCCTCGTAGCGCAGGCTGATCGCAAGACCATCGAGCTTGAGTTCACACAGATAGGCCGGTGCGGCACCCGCGGCCAAGGCTCCCGACGCGGTCAGGCCGTCAGATACCCGCTTGTCGAACGCCTCGACTTCCTCGTCGGAAAACGCATTGCCCAGCGAGAGCATGGGCACGCTGTGCTGCACTTCGCCCAACTCGGAGGCCGGCGTGCCGCCGACCCGTTGCGTTGGGGAATCCGGCGTCACCCACTCCGGGTGCTCGGCCTCGAGATCGGCAAGCGCACGGAAAAGCCTGTCGTACTCGGCGTCTGCGATCGTGGGCGCATCGAGCACGTAATACTGATAGTCGTGCCGCGCGATCTCCTCGCGCAGCTGCTGCAGTCGTGCCTGGGTCAAGCGAACACCCTCACGGCACGCGGCGATCCGGCCTTCAGGCCGTTCTCTGCCAGCTGGCCGTACAGACGGCGCAGGTGCGCATCGACCGCGCCTTCACTGCCATCGGCGAGCGGCTGCCCGTTGTCGTCGACCACACCCGCCTCCAGCACGTCGGCGAGCTGGCGGGCGACGTGCGCCATGTCGGCGAACGCCGTGTCGCTCGCAGCATGGCGCGGCACGTCCAGCAGCAGACTGACGCGGCCGGCCACGGCCCCACCGCGCGCTTCGCTGGCCGGATGCACGAGGACGAAGCGCACCGCGCCTCGTTCATCACGCCATTCCAGTCGATCCGGGTCCGTGCCCTCGACGAAGCCAGCGTCGTGCGCCTGCGCCAGCACCTCGGCCACACGCCAGGGCTGCGGCCGCTGGGGCACCAGGGTCAGGCCGACGGACGTATCGAGCGCAGCGCACAGCTCGTCGAGCTGACGCGCGTGTTCCGCGACGTGAGCGGGATCCGGGCCCTCGATGCTCGCGTCGAGTTGTTCGGCGATGCGCTCGGCGCGGCTCCAGGCCTGTGCCCACTCGCTTGCCGTCAACGCGCCGCTGCGGTTCGCGAGCAGCACGGCGATCTGCAGGGACACGTAATCGCGATCGAGCCGCAGCTTGAGGAACTGGTCGCCATCGACCGTGCGCAGGAAGACGCGCAAGGGCTTCTGGCCCACACGATCGAGCTCGCGAACCAGGGGCAGCAGGTCCCGGCCAGGCACCGGACGGGCAAAGCCCAGATCGATGAGGGCTTCGACAGCGGTGTCGGGCTGGTCCTCGTCGACCCGCGACACCGTTCCTGCACCCACGGCCGGCTCGCGGCGGAACACGTCCTCGTCGTCGGCCTCAGGCGCAGCGTCATCGGTCGCCGCCGATTGCCAGGCGGGCTCGACGCGCTCGGTCGGCACGGGCGCTGCCTTCTTGACGGGCTTCGTCTTGACGACAGGCTCTGGCGCCGCGTCGCCCAGCAAAGGATCTTCCTGCGCCGGCGAGAACGTCGCCTGCATCTTGTTCCGTACCCGGCGGTCCTGCCACCAGTTCAGGCCCAGCACCACGACGATGAGCGCGACGCCCAGGACAATCAAGCCGATCTGCAAATCACTCATATAGGTCTCCCGCCTCCTGCTTCAGGCCGCTTCTGCGGTCAATTGAACCGCGGCTTCGATATCGACCGCCACGATACGGGACACACCCTGTTCCTGCATGGTAACCCCGACGAGCTGATGCGCCATCTCCATGGCAATCTTGTTGTGGGAAATGAAAAGAAATTGCGTGTGTTCGCTCATGCTGCGCACCAGGTTGGCATAGCGTTCGGTGTTGGCGTCGTCCAGGGGCGCATCCACTTCGTCCAGCAGACAGAAGGGCGCCGGATTGAGCTTGAAGAGCGCGAACACGAGCGCCGTGGCCGTGAGCGCCTTCTCGCCGCCGGACAGGAGGTGAATCGTGCTGTTGCGCTTGCCAGGGGGCTGTGCCATCACCTGCAGGCCGGCGTCGAGGATCTCGTCGCCCGTCATCTGCAGCTTGGCTTCGCCCCCGCCGAACAGGCGCGGGAAAAGCTCGCCGAAGTGCCCATTCACCGTGTTGAAGGTTTCCTGCAGCAACTGGCGCGTCTCGCGGTCGATGCGGCGAATGGCATCTTCCAGGGTCTCGATGGCCGACACGAGATCCGTCTGCTGCGAGGCAAGGAACCCCTGACGTTCACGCGCGGCATTGAGTTCTTCCAGCGCGGCGAGGTTGACCGCACCCAGGCCCGTGACTTCGCGGCCCACCCGCCCCACTTCGGCCTGCAGCCAGCCCAGACGACGCCGCTCGGCGGGCGCTTCGTCCAGCCATTGGGCGACCGCCGCCAGATCGACCTGGGCATCCGTGAGCTGCTGATCGTACTGTTCCTGCGCGAGTCGCGCGGCCTGCTCCTGCAATTGCAGTTCGGTGATCTTCGCGCGCTGCGGATCGAGCGAGCGCTCGACCTGCTGGCGCACTTCGTCCGCCGCCCGGAGTTGCGCGTTGAGGTCGTCGAGTTCGGCGCGCGCGCGCGCCAGGGCATCCTCGCGCTCGGCCCGCTCGGCCAGCGCTTCCTGCAGCCCGGCCTGGGCGGCCGCATCATCCAGGACGACGAGCTCCTCGGCCACGCCGCTCAGTTCCGCACGGGCACGTTCGGCCTGCTCCGCCACGCGCTGCAATGAACGCTGGAGCTCGCCGATACGCGCGGCCGCGCCGCGCTCGGCGAACTCTGCCTCGTGCGACGCACGTTCGGCTTCGCGCACCGCATCGCGCGCGCCGCGGGTCTGGGCTTCCAGCGTCTCCAGCGCGATCTCGGCATCGGCCACGCGCGACTGCTTCTCGCCCAACTCGCCATCGAGCACCTCGAAGCGGGCCTCGGCCTCTTCGCGTGCCGCGTGCAGTTCTTCTTCCTGCGCCGCGAGCTCCGCGCGGTCCTGAGCGATGCGTTCGCTCTGCGCGGCACTCTGCGCGGCCTGCTGGGCCAGGCGCTCGTGTTCGAGCTGGATGTTGTGGCGACGGCTCGTCACTTCGGCCAGTCGCTGGCGCGCGGCAGGCAGCGATTGCGCAAAGCCCGCGTAAGCCTGCTCGGCCCGCGTGGCGCTCGATCGCGCCTCGTCTGCGATCAGCTGCTGCGCCTTCAGCTCGCGCTGCAGATTGTCGATTTCCTGCTGGCGCGCCAGCATGCCGGCCTGCTCGGTATCGGGCGCATAGAAGCGGATGCCATGCGCATCGACCAAGTGGCCCGCACGCACGACGAACACCCCGCCAGGCGGCAACGTGCCCCGGGCCTTGAGCGCCTGGCTGGCATCATCGGCCACGTAGGTGTCGCGCAACCAGCTGCCCACCAGCATGCGCAGACGCGGATCCGTCACGCGCAGCAGCTCCACGGCCGGGCGCAGCCCCGCAGGCGCCGCCGGCAACGCATCCGGCACGGGCATCTGGTAGAAGGCAAGCCGTGCGGGCGGCGCATCCTCGCCCGCGAAGCCCGCGGCCCAGTCGAGCGTGCTCATCTCGAGCGCTGACATGCGCTCGCGCAGCACGGCCTCCAGCGCCGTTTCCCAGCCCGGCTCCACCTGCAGGCGCTGCCAGAGCCGCTCGCGATTGGCGAGCTCGTGTTTCTGCAGCCAGGGCTGCAGGGCACCGCGCTGCTCCACGTCGCGCTGCAGGCGCGTGAGCGCGGCGAGCCGCGCTTCGATGGTGCCGGCCGCGTTGGCCTGCTGCTGCGCGTGCTGCTGGGCCGTGCGGCGCTCGGCATCCAGGGCGGGGACGCGCTCCTCGAGCTCGAAGAGTTCGCCCTCGGCTTCTTCCACGCTTTGTGCCGCGGCGGCCAGATCACCTGCCAGCTGCTCGAGCCGGCCCGTGTCCGGCCGTGCGAGTTCCTGCGCCTGCTGCTGCAGGCGTTCGCGGCGCAGGGCCAGCTGCTGCAACTGACGATCGGCGTCGCGCTGCGCCTGCGCGGACAAGGCCAACGCCTGCTCCACGCGCGCCACGTCGCCACGCAACGTGGACATCTCTGCCTGGGCCTCGCGCAGACGCGTGTCCTGCGCGGGCAGTGCCGCGTGCAGGTCGTCCAGTCGCGCGCGAGCTTCCTCGGTGCGCATCGCCGCCATCTCGCGCGCTTCCTCGGCCTGCGCGATGCTCGCCTGGCCGTCTTCCGCTTCCTCGCCCGCCTGCGCGATCTGCGTCTGCAACTGATCCCGTCGCTGCTGCAGGCGGTTGCGCGCCTCGACCACGTACCGGATCTCGGCTTCCAGGCGGCTCACCTCGGTGTTGGCTTCATAGAGCCGGCCCTGCATCGCATGCAAGGCGTCGCTCGCGGCGTACTGGGCCTGACGCATGGATTCGAGCTGCGACTGTTCGCGCCGCAGGTCAGCCAGCGCGCCTTCGAGTGCGGTCTGTGCCCGCTCGGTCTCGTGGGCGAGTTTGTCGCGATTGGTGTCCGCCTCTTCCTTCTTCATGAGCCACAGGGCGTGCAGCTTGCGCTCGCCGTCGCGCTGCAGATCCTGATACCGCTGGGCGACGGCCGCCTGCGCCTCGAGCTTCTCGAGCTGGCTCGTGAGCTCGCGCAGGATGTCCTCGACCCGGGTCAGGTTCTCGCGCGTGTCTTCCAGGCGGTTGGCCGTCTCGCGGCGACGTTCCTTGTAGCGGGACACCCCCGCGGCTTCTTCCAGGAACACGCGCAGCTCTTCGGGCCGCGCTTCGATGATGCGCGCGATCATGCCCTGCCCGATGATGGCGTAGCCGCGCGCGCCAAGCCCCGTGCCGAGGAAGATGTCGTTGATGTCGCGCCGGCGCACCAGCTGGTTGTTCACGAAGTAGCTGCTGGTGCCATCGCGCGTCAGCACACGCTTGACGGCGATCTCCGCGTACTGGCTCCACTGCCCGGCCGCCCGCCCCTGCTCGTTGTCGAAGACGAGTTCGACGGACGAGCGCGCTGCCGGCTTGCGGTTGCCCGAGCCGTTGAAGATGACGTCCTGCATGGACTCGCCGCGCAGCTCCGAAGCGCGGGTTTCCCCCAGCACCCATCGCACCGCGTCGATGATGTTGGATTTGCCGCAGCCGTTGGGACCGACGACGCCGACGAGCTGGCTCGGTACCTGGATGGACGTGGCGTCCACGAACGACTTGAAGCCCGCTAGTTTGATCTGGGTAAGCCGCACCGGGTGACTAGACGGTTGTAAGGGTTGTAAGGCAAGGGTGGAAAGTGCTCCGTATAATACCCCACCGCCTGTCGGGGCTTGTCTCCCGCCGCGGTGCGGCATGGCAGAAATGTCGGTCGCGATGTCCCGGAACTCACACCGCATGCGGCTGTCCCAGCGTGCGCAGTTGCCCCTGTTGAACCAGCGGCCTTCCCAGGTCCGTGTGTACTGAGAGAGACATTTTGAGTCACGCCAGCAAGGCATCCATCCCCAGAGGTTTCTACCTGGTCATGGCGGCCCAATTCTTTTCATCGCTGGCGGACAATGCCTTGCTCATCGCAGCGATCGCCCTCATCCAGCAGTTGCACGGCCCGAGCTGGCTCGCGCCGATGGCCAAGTGGTCGTTCGCGCTGTCCTATGTGGTGCTGGCCGCGTTCGTCGGCGCGTTCGCGGACAGCCGGCCCAAGGGCCGCGTCATGTTCTACACGAACACGATCAAGGTGGCCGGCTGCCTGCTGATGTTCTGCTATGGCAGCTTCGGCCTCACCACCGACCAGCAGACCTACCTCGTGCTCGTGGCCTACGCGGTCGTGGGCATCGGCGCGGCGGCCTACTCGCCGGCCAAGTACGGCATCGTCACGGAAATGCTGCCCCCGAGCCTGCTGGTCAAGGGCAACAGCTGGATCGAAGGCCTTACGGTGGTCTCGGTGCTGCTGGGCGTGATGGTGGGCGGCGCCCTCATCAGCCCGGCCATCTCCAGCCGCATTCTCAGCTGGCACATCGTGCCCGGCCTCTCTACCCCAGCCGAAGCCGCGCTCGTCGTCATCGCACTCGTCTATGTCGTCGCCGCGATCTTCAACCTGCTGATCCCGCGCACGGGCGTGATCTACCCGCCGCAGCACACCAGCCCGGTGCGCCTGGTCAAGGAATTCAGCTACTACGTGCGCACCCTGTGGCGCGACAAGCTCGGTCAGATCTCGCTGGCCGTCACCACGCTCTTCTGGGGCGCGGGCGCCACGCTCCAGATGGTCGTGATCGAATGGGGCGGCCAGCACCTGGGGCTCACCCTGGACGAGTCCTCGATCCTCATGGGCGTGGCAGCCGTCGGCACCATCGGCGGCGCCATCCTCGCCGGCCGCGTGCCGCTCAAGCGGGCACTCACGGTGCTGTCGATGGGCGTGGGCATGGGCTTCGTCGTGCTGCTGATGCCGCTCGTCGAGAACATGGTGGCGGTCTACATCCTCCTCATTCTCATCGGCGGGCTGGGCGGCTTCTTCGTGGTCCCGATGAATGCGCTGTTGCAGCATCGCGGCCACGTGTTGCTGTCGGCCGGCCACTCCATCGCCGTGCAGAACTTCAACGAACAGCTGAACATCCTGCTGATGGTCGCGGCCTACTCGCTGATGCTCTGGATGGACATCTCCATCAACGTCATCATCGTGATGTTCGGCCTGCTGGTGTCCTCGCTGATGCTGATGATCATGGCGTGGAACCGCGCCAATCACCGCGCCGATCCGAACCTGGACGACCAGATCGGCCATCACGGCTACGGCACGGCGCTCAAGCGCTGAGCCTCATCCTGCCCGCCCGGCAACCCGGGCGGGGGCTGCGCCCGCGGCGCGGCAACGGCGCCGCGTGCTCAGTGCTCAGTCAGGCTCGCCGTTGACCTGCGCCGACAGGCGCAACAGGCCGCGCCACGTGGCGGCCTTGCCCTCGGCATTGAGACTCGCCTGGGCCAGGGAAGGCAGCAGCAACGCCGGCAACGGCACGCCATCGACAGCAATTTCCCCGACTGCATAGAGCTTGCCACCGGGCGCGAGCGCGGCCATGGCCGCCTCGCCGATGACGACGAGCGCAGCGGCGCCCTCTTCCGCCGCCTGCGGCCAGGCCGCGACGTCGCCCAGGGCATGCCCCTGGGCTGCCAGAAGCGCCGTCAGAAAACGCTGACGTCCGGGCGCAGCGACATCCTTGTCCAGCGTATCGCCCACGAGCAGCCAATCTTCCTGATCGGGTCGCGTGGCGGGCGCGCGCACGGCCACCCAGGGATGGGCGTCCGGGGCAGCATCGGCTTCCGATGCGGCTTGGCTCGCCTCGGCGGGATCGACATACGGTTCGCGGTGATAGACGTCGGCCACCGGGACCCGCGTGTGGACGGGTGCCTCATCCGATGGCGCCGACGCCTTCGTCGACGGGGATTGCGACCGATAAGGATCCGGGAGCGGCTCGCGCCGGAACAGATCGGCCGAGGCCGACGCGGCCGGCTCGTCACCCACGGGCTCGGACGCCTCAGCAGCGGCCGGCGTCGGCTCCCTGTCGGCGGACTCGCTCGATATCGCGTCCCCCAAAGAGTGCGGCGTCTGCGTCAATTCAGAGGAGCCAGGCGCCGTCGAGGCTGGCTGGGCGCTCACGTGTTCTGCTGGCGCGGGCTCGGGCGTCGCCTCCACAGGCGCCGTAGGCTCGGCGGCGATAACCGCCTCCTGAGGCGCGGGCGCCGCAGCAACCGCCTCCGGCACAGCCGGCGGCTCGGGCAGGCGCCACAGGTGTTCGATGCCGATCTCGCGCATCCACGCGCGACGAAGTCCTGTCGGCTGACTCATGCGCTTTCCTCGTTCGCCATCAACGTCTTGCGCATCACGATGGCATCCTCGCGGCCTTCCATGGCAGGGTAATAGCTGCGACGCAAGCCGATTCGGACATAGCCAGCGCGTTCATACATCTGCAGCGCCCGGGTATTGCTCACCCGCACTTCCAGCAACACGGCAGGCACGCCGGCAGCCAAGGTCTGATCCGCCACCCAGGCCAGCAGCTCGCGGCCGATGCCACGGTGCTGCGCGGGCGCGTCCACACTGATGTTCAGGAGATGCGCGTCGTCTGGAGACATCATCACGACGCAATAGGCGAGCAGCCGGCCATCTTCGCGCACCACCCAGGCCAAGTTGCCCGCGGCGAGCGAATCGGCGAAGTTGCCTCGCGTCCAGGGGTGGGTGTAGACGGCGTTTTCGATACGGCTGACGTCATCGAGGTCGGCCACACTCATGCGCGCGTAGCGCAACGTCATACCGGGCTCCCTGCACGAGGATTGCCACCCGCGCCTTCGGCGCGCTCGCGAGTGGTGAAGGCCACTTTGTCCCGCACGTAGAGCGGCTGCGCGGCCTCGGCGGGCACGGTCTCGCCGGCCCGCCAGGCCGCCAGGCCCAGCCAGGCCACCGCTTCAGCGTCCGGGCGCAACGGCGCATCGCGCAACCACGCCGGGCGCAAGCCACCGGCTTGGTGCAGTGCCGACGCGCAATCGCCCGCCACGCACAGACCCGCATCGTCGTCCGGCGGCACGCCCCACGCCTCGGCCTGAGCCTGCACCCACGGCGCGAGGCCCGCCGTGGCAATCAGCACGGGCGCCTGAAGACAGACAGTGTCGTCGCCGGATTGGCGATACACCGCGGCGTAGATTTCATCCATCCGAGCATCGAGCGCGATGACCCGCACAGGCGCCGGATCGTCGCGCAGACGCCAGGCCACCGCCGCGTGCGACGGCACCGCCACCACAGGGATGTTCAGGGCGAACGCGATGCCCTGCGTCACGCCACACGCCACGCGCAGGCCGGTGAAGCCGCCCGGGCCCGAGCCGAAGGCCACGGCGCCGATGGCCTCGCGCGACACCCCGGCCTCGGCCAGCACGGAATCGATCAGGGGGAGAATGCGCGCCGAGTGTTCTGCGGCCCCATCATGGGCGGCAAGATGCAGGCGGGTCGTGCCGTCGGCATGCGTGCGCAGCAAGGCGACGCCGCAACGATCGGACGAAGTTTCGAGGGCAAGGAGGCAGTCGGGCATACTGCGCGCATTGTAGCGGCAGCCCGGGCGTCAGAGGGGCACGGAGCCGTCTCAACGACGCATCAGAAAGATAGGAATCAGCGACGCACCGGCACCGCGCGATCACGCGGCAACGACGGCTTGCGGCTGGGCGATGCGTAGATATCCTCTGCAGCATCGCGGATCTGCTGGCGAAGCTGGAACCGCTCGGAATCGGACAACCCGAAGGTCTCGTCCGACAGCCCCGCGGCATGCGTGAGCGACAGGGTCTGCGCCGTCACGGCACCCAGCGACGCATGGGGCGATTCGAAGCCGGCAGCACGGGGCAAACCATCATCGCTGCGCACGGGAGCGAACTGCGCAAAGGCCGCACCGGAGTGCAATCCCCCTGCGACAACGGCCAGACAAGCAAGCTTTTGGAGCATGACTCGACACTCTTCACTGCACTGAGTGGCCATCATACGATGGGGGTTTCGGGGGTCAGGCGTCACCAGTCGCGTTATTATGTAACAACGGATGATTTCCCATAGTGGAGGCGTGGCCTCTCCGCTACAGTTACATTTATCCCGACTCCCTTCCTTGCGTCAAATGCCACATAGCCATACACCTGCTCTGCCCAAGAAAATCCTGGTCGTGGATGATGACGGGCGGCTACGGGACCTGCTTCGGCGCTACCTGTCCGAGCAAGGGTTCAACGTCACCGCCGTCGAAGACGCGAATGCCATGGACAAGGCCTGGCAGCGTGAGCACTTCGATCTCCTCGTGCTCGATCTCATGATGCCTGGCGAGGATGGCCTGTCGGTTTGCCGCCGCCTGCGTGGCGCCCACAACAATACCCCGATCATCATGCTCACGGCCAAGGCCGAGGACATCGATCGCATCGTGGGCCTGGAAATGGGTGCCGACGATTATCTCTCCAAGCCCTTCAACCCGCGTGAGCTGCTCGCCCGCATCAATGCGGTGCTGCGTCGCCGCGGCCCCGAAGAGCATCCCGGCGCGCCCAGCCAGGAAGAAGACGACTGGGTCCGCTTCGGTCCCTGGGTCCTCAACCTGTCCACGCGTACCCTGCTGAAGGATGGCGAGCCGGTGCCGATCACCACCGGCGAATTCTCCGTCCTGAAGGTGTTTGCCCGCCACCCCAAGATTCCGCTGTCGCGCGACAAGCTCATGGAGCTCGCCCGCGGCCGCGAATACGAGGCCTTCGACCGCAGCCTGGACGTGCAGATCTCGCGTCTGCGTAAGCTCATCGAAGTCGATCCGGCCAAGCCGGTCTTCATCCAGACGGTTTGGGGCATGGGCTACGTGTTCGTGCCGGACGGCGGGACCTGATCTGATGCCTTGCAATCCGGCGGCCTCGGCCGCCGGCCACCTGCCCCACCATGCGTAGAATCGTTCGTTGGGGGCTTTTCGGCCGTACGTTCCTGTTGTTGACCGCGTTGATGGTCGCGAGCCTGGCTGCCTGGCTTCAGGCTTTCCGCAACATGGAAATCGAGCCTCGTGCCCACCAGATGGCGCAGCAGATCGTCACCGCGGTGAACATCACGCGCGCCGCACTGGTCTACTCCGCCCCCATCCGCCGCCGCTTCCTCCTTCTGGACCTCGCCACCAACGAAGGCATCCAGATCTACCCGCGCGACCCCGCCGATCGATCCGAGCCGCTGCCTGACACCACGCTGATGCAGTGGGTGTCTGCGCAGATCATGCACCAGCTCGGCCCGCAGACGCAGATCAAGTGGGCGGTCAACGACATGCCTGGCCTGTGGGTAAGCTTCAGCATCGAGGGCGACAACTACTGGGCCGTGCTCGAACGCGCACGTACGGAACGGCATGATGGCGTGCAGTGGTTGGGCTGGGGTCTGGCCGCCCTGCTGCTCTCGCTCCTGGGCGCCGCGATGATCGTGGGCTTCGTCAATCGTCCCCTTTCCCGCCTTGCCCGCGCGGCTCAGGCGTTGTCGCGCGGCGAGCCGCCCACGCCGCTGCCCGAAGAATCCGGCCCGGACGAGATCCGCAGCGTGAACGCGAGCTTCAATCGCATGGTGAGCGAGCTCGATCGCGCCGAAGCCGATCGCGCTCTGATGCTGGCTGGCATCTCGCACGACCTGCGCACGCCGCTCGCACGGATTCGGCTCGAGATCGAGATGAGCCCGATGTCGGACGAGGCTCGCAACGGCATCGATAGCGACCTCGCCCAGATCGATCACACCATCGGCCAGTTCCTGGAGTACGCCCGCCCCGCCTCCAACGCCAAGGGCGCCACGGACGTCTCCGAACTCGCCCTCACCGTGGCCGAGCGCGAGCAGACCGTGACGGTGGCGCGCGGCGGCCTGCTGAGCATGGCGATCGCGCCAGGATTGCAGGCCCGCATCAACTCCGCCGATCTGCAGCGCGCGCTCGTCAACCTGATCGAGAACGCACGCAAGTACGGCCAGTCGCCCGGCAAGCCGCTGGAGATCCTGGTGCGCGCCTTCGCGCGCGGCAACGAGATCTGCATCGACGTGTGCGATCGCGGACCCGGCATTGCCGACGAGGAGCGCGAGCGCCTCATCCGCCCATTCGTACGCGGCGCGGGTGCGCGTACCGACGCCTCCGGCGCTGGCCTGGGCCTGGCCATCGTGCGCCGCTTGCTGCTCCCCTCGGGCGGCAGCCTGGAACTCATTCGCCGCACGAACGGTGGCCTGTGCGCCAGGATCACGCTGCCCGCCTACAACGGCAAGTAGAATCGGTAGGGTGACCCCTGCATGGAGACTGCATGAAAACCGTAGGCGACAAACTCGATCCCTTCCGCGTCACCGGCGTCAAGCCCGGCTTCAACCTGGCCGATGAGAACGGCATCTCAGCTTTCGAGACCATCACGGAAAGCTCCTTCCCCGGCAAGTGGAAGGTCATCTACTTCTACGTGAAGGATTTCAGCGATCTGTGCCCCAGCGAGATCCTGGGCTTCGCCAGACTGGCCCCCGAATTCGAGGCGCGCGACGCCGTGCTCATGGGCGGCTCCACGGACAGCGAATACGCCAAGCTTGGCTGGCGCCGTGAGCACGCCGAACTCTCTCGGCTCAACCACTACCAGTTCGCCGACATGACCGGCGATCTCATCGAACAACTCGGCATCCGCGACCGCAGCACCGGCACGCCCATGCGCGCCACCTTCCTCGTCGATCACGACAACGTGATCCAGCACGTGAGCGTGACGAACGCCATGATTGGCCGCAGCCCCGATGAAACGCTGCGTCTGCTCGATGCGCTGCAGACGGGCGAGCCCTGCCCCGCTGGGCGCCCTGTCGGCGGCGTGACGCTGTAGCGAGCGGCGACACCGCTATCGCCCATGACGGCAGCACTTGCTGCCGTCGTCAACGCCCCTTCGCCGGATAACCCAGCGATTCCCAGGATGGCAGATCGCACGACAAGGGCTGCGCAGGAGCCACGATGTCCCGGCTGCCGGTGACGATCTCTGCATGATCGGCGAGCGCTGGGGGCAGGCCTGGCCATCCTGCGGCGGCGAGCAAGCGCTGCGTGCTTGCCTGTCGTCCAAGTACGACGGCCGTATAAAGAGCGCCGAGGATGGCGCCATGATCTGCGCTACGCAGCAGCGCATCGATCATCTGGGCATTGTCATGGATCAAGGCCAGTTCGAGCGCATCCGCATACTTCACGACGACACCTGCGCTGCAGGATACGGGCGTCTCGAGGCTGGCGCGATAGCCGTACGATCTCAGGCCGCCGCCGCGTTCGAGTGCCATCGCAACCCAATCCTGCCGATCGTAGCGGGCGCCCAGCAGCAACTGATTGTCGGCGCTCAGCCACTTCTCGCAGGTGCCGGTACAGCGCATCAGCGCCGAGACGGCTGCGGCGCTGCCATCGGCCAGCTGCGTGTCGACGGTATGTGCACGTGATCTACCGATGTCGTCTCGCCACACCGTCGCACCGTGTGCGATCCCGAGGGCAAGCGCGATGACTGCAGGAACCACCTGGACACGGACAACAAGGCGCCGAAGCCAACCCAGTTCGGCCGGCCAACGCAGCAATGCCAGAATAATGACATTCGCAAGGCAGCTGATGCCATTGCCGGCGGCCAACACAACCAGGCCTTCGCGCCACCCGACGCCCACGAATGGGAAGCCCATCCCGCCCTGCGCGCCGACGATGATCAATGAGCCGCCCAGAATCACGCCAAAGGCTGCGGCAACAACGGACACCAAGCCCAGAGACACGAGAGCGACAAGCAACAGAACATGCATCGCCGCAATATATCAGAGCGCGCCAAGGGCATCGCCAATGTCCGAACAATGCCCGCCGTCGTCGCGGGAGGAAAAGAACGCGCCGCCGGCGCGCAACAAAAAAGGGCGCTCCGTTGGGAGCACCCTTTTTTGTTTTGGGACGTCTGCTTAACGCGCGCGTTCAGCAGCACCCTGCATCTTTTCACCACCGCGCTCGATGTCGCGACCAGCGCCCTCGACGGTGTTGCAGCCTGCGGCCAAGGTGCTGGCGCCCAACAGCAGCGCGAGAACAAACTTTTGAATCATGACGATCTCCTGAGTACGGTAGCTTTGCGGGCCTTCCCGCGGCGAGCGGAACGTTGAAAACGGTCCAGCTCGCGCCCCCTCAGCGAGAATCGTGCCTGACTCCGATCAGGCGCGGGATTGGTCCGCGTAGCGCTGGGCGCTTTGCGAAATTTCAGCGCGAGCGGCTTCCGGGCCGGCCCATCCCTTCACCTTTACCCACTTGCCCTTTTCCAGATCCTTGTAGTGTTCGAAGAAGTGCTGGATACGGGCCAGCTCGATGGCCGGGAGGTCTTCGGGCTTCTCGAGGTGCGCGTAGTTCGGCAGCAGCTTGGTGACCGGAACGGCGAGCACCTTGGCGTCGCCGCCGGCTTCGTCTTCCATTTCCAGCACGCCGATGGCGCGGCACTTGACGACCGCGCCGCACACGACGGGGAACGGGGCCATCACGAGCACGTCGACGGGGTCGCCGTCATCCGACAGCGTGGCCGGCACGTAGCCGTAATTGCACGGGTAGTGCATGGCGGTGGTCATGAAGCGATCCACGAACAGCGCGCCGGTTTCCTTGTCGACTTCGTACTTGACCGGGTCGGCGGTCATCGGGATTTCGATGATCACGTTGAATTCGTCGGGCAGCTTGCTCCCGGCGGGGACTTGGGTCAGGCTCATCTGAGTTTCCTTCTGCGGAAAACGGGTAAAAAAGAAAGTGGCTTCAACGCGACGTCGGCGCACCCGGCACGGGCCGCACATCAGGCTCGTCACCCGTGGACAGCGTATCCGGATCGCGCGGGGGCAGATCGGCCGCACCCCAGGCATCCTCGTCCTCGGCGGTCGCGGTCGAGGGCGGCGCCTCGATCACGACGGGGACCGTGAGCGCCTCGTCCTCGAAATCCGTGGTGTCCAGGGCCAGGCGCTCCGGGTCGCCAAGAATATCGGCGGCGGGCAGTGCGCCGTCGCGATCCAGCACGGTCAGGCCAACCACGGCCGCCGTCGCCAGCTGCCAATGGCGGCTCGCCAACGCGGGTTTGTCCAGGCGATCATACAGGCTGCCCAGCAACGCGTGCGTGCGCGGATCGTCGCGCTCCTGCAGGCTGCGCTGCAGATAGCCCGTGGCCGGCCCCCACAACTGGCGCTGCATGCAGAGGCTTCCCAGCACACGCAGCAACTCAGGGTGACGCGGATGCGTCTGCAGCCACGTCTCGGCCCGCTGCAAGCGCTGGCCAGCTTCCTCGGGGCCGCACACGGCATAGGCCGTCAGCAGGCGGGCATCGAGATTCGGTTCGAGCGCGGTCTGCAGGATCTTGCGCACAAAGACGGGATCGTCGGCAAACACGTCGGCGGCCGCCAGCGCCACCTCCGGCTGGGTGCGTTCCGAGGCCTTCAAGGACTTCCACACGGCACGGCGAGCCGGCTCGTCGCCGGCGCTGCGCAGCCACTGCGCCGCCGCTTGGGCGATCGTGGGATTCACATCCATGTCCGCCGCACGATGACGGGAGAGCGTACGCGCGAGCTTGAGCGCCTCCTCCCAGTTCGGCAACGCGAGATAGATGCGCAGGAGCAGGCGCTGCACGTGCACGTGACGGGCGCCACCCTGACGTACGGGCTCCAGCGTGGCCAGCGCATCGGCGGCGCGGCCTTGCGCGAGCCGGATGTCCGCGCCGGTGCAGGCCACGGCAAGGGCGAGCGGCGGCTTGTTGCGTGCGGCCGATGCGGCCGACTGCAGCGCGGCTTCGGCACGGTCCGTCTGCTGCATGGCGTGCGCAGCACGCGCGCTGGACAGATACGCCAGCACGCGCCGATCGACGTGGTGGGTGGCGAGCGCGACCTGACCGAAGCCTTGCTCGGCACGCACGTAATGGCCCTGCAGGAGGTTGATCCAGCCTTGCTCGAGGCGCTCATGCTCGCGCACGAGCTCGCGCTGCTGTTGCCACAGACGCACGCGCTGGCTCACACCCAGCGTCCAGCCAGCCAGGCGCAGCAACAGATGCAAAAGGATGAATAGACCCACGAGGACCGCGATCGCGAACGCTAGGCTCACTTCGATCCGGTAAGGCGGGGCGATGATGACGACATTGCCGGCATGGTCGCGCGCGACGACCGCCAGGCCGACTGCGACGATCAGGAGCAACAGGGTCCAGACCCAGGTTTTCATGCTCAGCCTCCCGTCTGGGCGTCCAATGCCTCGGCACTGGCGCGACTGAGCAACGCGCGCACGGCGGTCAGACTCTCGTTCAGATCAGGCAGCGCGGGCGCCGGATCGATCTCGCCCAGCTCCTCCACCTGGCGCAGCCATTGGCGCGTGGCGGCCGCTTCCGGATCCGCGTAACGGCGCACAGCATCGGCGGCACTGGCCAGATCCGCGCGCCAGATGTCGGCGTGACGCGACAGCAATGCGATGCGGGCTTCGGTCAGGCGCAAGCGCACGTTGGTGCGCAGCCACGTGCCCTGCTCGGGTGCCAGGAGCAAGGCGTCCGGCGAATCGATGCGACGCACGTTGACGAGCTCGCGCAGCTCGGCAAGCGTGGCCTCACGGGCGCGGCCAGACCATTCACTCACCGGCGCCCAGGCCCGCTTCCACCACGGCGCGTCGGGCGCGACGGCCTCCGGCGTTTCCGCCACGGGCGCCTCGACCGGTGCGGCAGTGCCTTCCACCGGCGTCACGCCCGTGCCCACGGCGGCGAGCGGGAGCGAATCGACCTGCGTCATGAGGCGCTCGATGCGCGCCGCGATGTCGGAGACGGCGGGTGCCGGCACGGCTTGGAGACGATTCACATCACGGCCGATCGCCTGCTGGGCGCTGATGAATCCCGGACGTCCGGCGCGAGCCAGACGCGCCTCGGCCAATTGAAGGGCGGCAATGGCACTCGGCACACGGCCCGTCCACTGCAATTGCTCGGCCGCCATCATCAAGCTCTGTTCGACATCGACGAGCAATGCCTCGTCGTTGCCGCTCACGAGTTCGCGATAGGACTGCGCCAGGGCCTTTTGTTGGTCTTCGGCGCGCTGCACGCGCTGATCCAGCGCACCCAGGCGACCATCCTGCCCGGTGGCGACGGACGCCGCCTGGCGCGACTGCGTGCGGGCCTCTTCCACGGCCGCGCTCATGTCGTTCAAACGCCGCGTGGCTTCACGGCCAAAATTGTCGAGCTGCTGTTGCTGATGCCGCAGTGCAGCGGCCAGCGCCACGATCACGATGACGGCAACCACCAAGCCGGCACCCAGCCACCGCGACACCGAACGGCGGCGCTCCTCCTGGGTGGAATCCGGCGCTGTCGGGGCCGCGGGATGCGAGACCGGCTGCGGGCTCGCCAAGGGCGCGCCGGGCGCGCTGTCGCCGGTACGCGCGGCGTGATCGTTGTCGTCTGGGATGCTCATGCGTGGAATTCTAGTTGACGATGGTTGCAAACACGGCAGCGTCGGTTGGCATGCTCGTTTGTATCACGATGCATGCGGGGTCTGCCGCCGTCCCCGGACCCGCCGCGACGCGTGTCGCGCGCCGCAACTGTCGGCGATCTCGACGAGCGCCTGGGCGATGCGCGCGTGCGGGACCACGATGCGGCTGCCGGCCCACCCCGCAATCGCAGCCGTCGTGCCCACCTGCTGCAGGATGGACGTGAGCGCCTCGCGACTGGAGACATGCCACACCGGCCGAAGGCCGCTCGCGCGCCAGGCGCGCAGCTGTCGCATGCGCTGGGCAGGCCAGATCGCCGCGGTGCGCCGATAGGCTGCATGCAGCGTCACCTGCGCACCGGATTCGACCAGGCGATCCGCGAGCCAGCTACGGCCGTGGCCCTGGGGCCCCTCGCCGCCGCGCACGATCAGTACCTTGCGCGGCATCTGCGGCAGGGATTGAAGCCGTGCCCACAGGGCTTCCGAATCGAAGGACGGCGCATCGAGCGGGGGCGCGATGACGTCGATGCGGCCGTTGCTCGCCGCGCGCACCGCCGCCGCGCTGGTCGGCCCCACCACGGCGATCGGCACGTCACGGGGCCAGGCGGCCTCTGCCGTGCCACGGGCGGCGGCCAACTGCTCGAAGTAGAAGCGCACCGCATTGCCGCTCACGCACATGACGAGATCGAAGGCGCTCGGCTGCGGCACGTCGATCGCGGGCAAGCCGGTCAGGAGAAGCGCGGGCCAGTCGTAGACCTGCCAGCCCTGGGCGAGCAAGCATTCGGCGAGCTCTGCGGACTGCCCGGCAGGCCGGGTCAGGATGGCGACGTGACTGCCCGGCGCCTGGGACGCGCCGGCGTCGTCGGCGCTCACCGCGACTGCACCGAGTCGTCAGCGACGACCTGCGCCACGGTGGCGAGCAGCCGGTCGGCGCCTTCGTCCAGCAGACTCTGCGCGGCAAGACGGCCGAGCCGGTCGGCGTCGGCGGCGGGGCCGCGTTGCTCGGAACGCATCACAGTCTTGCCATCGGGACGCGCCACCAGCGCACGCAGATAGAGCGATGCGCCATCGGCGTCGTGCTCGGCATAGGCGGCCAGCGGCACCTGGCACGACCCACCCAACGCGCGCGACACGGCCCGCTCCGCCGTGGCGCAGGCCAGGCTTGCCGCATCGGACAAGGGCGCCAGCCACGCGTGCAGATCGGCGCGGTCAGCGCGCACCTCGATACCGAGCGCGCCCTGCCCTGCGGCCGGCAAACTGTCTTCCACGGCCAGCAGGGCGCGGATGCGATCGCCCAGGCCGAGGCGAGTAAGGCCGGCTGCCGCCAGCACGATGGCGTCGTACTCGCCACGGTCGAGCTTGCCAAGACGCGTGTCCAGATTGCCGCGCAGCGGCAACACCTGCAATTGCGGATAGCGCGCCCGGATCTGGGATTCGCGACGCAGGCTGGAGGTGCCCACGCGCGCGCCCGGGGGCATGTCCGCGAGCGTGGCGTACTGCGGCGAGACGAACGCGTCCCGCGGATCTTCCCGGGTCATGACCGCCGCGAGGGAGAATTCGGCTTCCAGATCAACCGGCACGTCCTTGAGCGAATGCACGGCGAGATCCGCGCGCCCGTCGAGCAACGCCGTCTCCAGCTCCTTGATGAAGAGCCCCTTGCCACCCACCTTGGACAGCGTGCGATCCAGGATGCGGTCACCCCGTGTCGTCATGCCGAGCAGCTCGACAGTGCAATCCGGGTACAGGGCTTCGAGCCGTGCCTTCACGTGCTCGGCCTGCCAGAGGGCGAGCCGGCTTTCCCGGGTGGCGATGACAAGACGGCGAGGCGAGGAGGCAGTGGTGTCGGACATGCGAGGCGCATCAAGTGAAGACAGCCCGAAGTGTGCCACACGCAAGCCGCCAGGCCCCTCGGCAGGCCGCCTCGCGTCTTGCAACTTGGGGCGACTTCCCCCACAATGCGCGGACACCCGCGGCCCCGACTCATTGAGTCGGGGCTTGTTTTTGCTTTTGTCGTTTTGACGTTGAATTCTCAGGAAGACACCCTATGGCTGCCATCCCGTTGACGGTGCGCGGCGCGCGCGCTTGAAGGAAGAACTGCATCGCTTGAAGACGATCGAACGCCCGGCGGTCATCAATGCGATTGCCGAAGCCCGGGCTCAAGGCGACCTTTCCGAGAATGCCGAGTACGACGCTGCCAAAGAGCGTCAGGGTTTCATTGAGGGCCGGATCAGCGATCTGGAGGCCAAGCTGTCGAACGCCACGATCATCGATCCCACGCAACTCGAGGCCGATGGCCGCGTGGTATTCGGTACCACGGTGGATCTGGAGGATCTGGAGACGGGCGACACGGTCACCTATCAGGTGGTGGGCGATACCGAAGCCGATATCCGTATGAATCAGATTTCGGTGTCGAGCCCGATCGCACGTGCGCTCATCGGCAAGTCCGCTGGCGACGTGGCCGAGGTGCAAGCGCCCTCGGGCATCCGCGAATACGCGGTTCTGGAAGTGCGCTACGTGTAATGCCGTGTGTCGGCGACTGGCGCCGGCACGTCACGCACGCCCCGCGAGCCGCTGGCTCCGGGGCGTGTGATGCGTCAGGGCTTGCTGCGCTTGCGGGCAGCCGCCAGCGGACGCCCGGCACCACCGGCAGGACGCCCACGGGCGCCGGCGCGCAGCGACAAGGCGCTGCCGGCACGAGCCGGGCGCGCAGGCGAGGCCTTGCGGGCAGCAGCAGCCCCAAGGTAGCGTTCGCGAGGCGACAGCGACGTATCGTCGCGCACGGGCTTTTCCGTCTTGCGGCGTGCAGGCGCCGGCTTGCCTTCGGCGGCGAGCTTCTTGGGCACGTGCGGCTCGTCCGACTTGCGCGGCTGCACGCCGAGCGAGGCAGCCGGTGCAGGCATCCGGCCATCGAGGAGCTTGCGAGCCTGGGGATCGCTTTCCGTCGGGCGAAAGAGAATGAGGATCTTGCCCAGATGGTGGACGGCAGCGCAGCCGAGGCGCTCGCAGATGTCGTCGAGCATGGCCTGACGCTCGCTGCGCTCGTCGCCGCCAGCACGGACCTTGATCAGGCCATGGGCGGTGAGCGCGCGGTCGATTTCCTTCACGACGGCGTCGGACAAGCCCTTGTCGCCGATCTGGACGACGGGCCGCAGGGGGTGGGCAGCAGCGCGCAGTGCGCTGCGCATCTTGGACTCTAGTTCAATGGTGGGCATGATGGACCGAATTGTACCGGCACGAGCGGCCGGCTGAAACGAACGAATGCAACGTGGCTAAGAACCGATTCTCCAAAGACTGGCTGCGCCAGCACATGAACGACCCTTACGTGAAGCTCGCGCAGGCGCGCGGCTATCGCGCGCGGGCGGCTTTCAAGCTCACCGAGATCCTCGACACCGAGAAGCTCCTGAAGCCGGGCGACGTTGTCGTGGATCTCGGCTCTGCACCGGGCAGCTGGTCGCAGGTGGTGCGCGAGCGTCTGGTGGGCCCGGGTGGCGTGATGCGCGGGCGCGCCATCGCGCTGGATCTTCTCCCCATGGAGCCTGTCGCGGGCGTGGAGTTCATCCAGGGCGACTTTCGCGAGGACAGCGTCCTGCACACGCTTGAAAATCTGCTGCAGGGCGCGCCGGTGGACCTTGTGCTTTCGGACATGGCCCCCAACTTGTCGGGCGTGGGGGTGGCAGATGCCGCCCGCATCCAGCACGTGTGCGAGATCGCTCTGGATTTCGCGCGCGCGCACCTGACGCCGGATGGCGCCCTGATCGTCAAGGCGTTCCACGGCAGCGGGTTCTCGCAGATCGTCCAGGACATGAAACAAAACTTCACGCGCGTGGTTGAGCGCAAGCCCAAGGCTTCCCGGGACAAGTCCGCGGAAACTTTCATCGTGGCGCGCCGTCTGAAACCAAACGTGCGCGAGCACGCTCGCCTCGAGCAACAAGGGTAAAATCAGGCGACTATCGCAATCGGACCGGGTGCCGGTCAAGCACCCAGCCCCTTCAGCAGTACCATCGGCCGGACGGCGGTCCCGGGAAAGCCCGTCGCGTCGGCAAGCAGGAGATCGAGCTTGAACAACAACACCTTTTCCAAAGTGGCAGTGTGGATGGTCATCGCACTGGTACTGTTCACGGTCTTCAAGCAGTTCGAAGGCCGCGGTCAGAGCGCCGATTCGGTTTCCTACACCCAGTTCATGCAGGACGCACGCGACGGACGCATCCGCAGCGTGGACGTCCAGGGCGACGTGCTCTATGTCACGCCGCAGTCGGGCCGCCCCTACTCGCTCACCTCTCCGGGTGACCTGTGGATGGTCAGCGACCTCATGAAATCCGGCGTGCAGGTTTCCGGCAAGCAGCGTGAAGAGCCCTCGCTCCTCATGAGCATCTTCGTGTCCTGGTTCCCGATGCTGCTGCTGATCGGCGTCTGGATCTTCTTCATGCGCCAGATGCAGGGTGGCGGCCGTGGTGGCGCCTTCAACTTCGGCAAGTCCAAGGCCCGCCTGCTGGACGAAGCCACCAACGTCACCACGTTCGCGGACGTGGCCGGTTGCGACGAAGCGAAGGAAGACGTCCAGGAGCTCGTGGACTTCCTGCGCGACCCGACCCGCTTCCAGAAGCTGGGCGGCCGCATTCCGCGCGGCGTGCTGATGGTGGGCTCGCCCGGTACCGGCAAGACGCTGCTCGCCAAGGCGATCGCCGGCGAAGCCAAGGTGCCCTTCTTCAGCATCTCCGGTTCGGACTTCGTGGAAATGTTCGTCGGCGTGGGCGCCTCGCGCGTTCGCGACATGTTCGAAACGGCCAAGAAGCACGCGCCCTGCATTCTCTTCATCGATGAAATCGACGCCGTCGGCCGCCAGCGCGGCGCCGGCCTGGGCGGTGGCAACGATGAACGCGAACAGACGCTGAACCAGATGCTCGTCGAGATGGACGGCTTCGAGACCACGCAAGGCATCATCGTCATCGCCGCGACCAACCGTCCGGACGTGCTCGATCCCGCCCTGCTGCGCCCGGGCCGTTTCGACCGCCAGGTCGTCGTGTCGCTGCCGGACATCCGTGGCCGCGCCCAGATCCTCAAGGTGCACATGCGCAAGGTGCCGCTGGCGCCGAACGTGGACGCCACCGTGCTGGCCCGCGGCACGCCCGGCTTCTCGGGTGCTGACCTGGCCAACCTGGTGAACGAGGCCGCCCTCTTCGCCGCCCGTCGCGCCGGCCGCATGGTCGACATGGCGGACTTCGAAAAGGCCAAGGACAAGATCATCATGGGTGCGGAACGCCGCTCCATCGTGATGCCCGAGGAAGAGCGCCGCAACACCGCGTACCACGAGTCCGGCCACGCCATCGTCGCGAAGATGCTGCCCAAGACCGATCCGGTCCATAAGGTCACCATCATCCCGCGCGGCCGCGCCCTGGGTGTCACCATGCAGCTGCCGGAAGGCGATCGCTACAGCATGGACAAGGAACGCCTGCTCAACATGATCGCGGTGCTCTTCGGTGGTCGTATCGCCGAAGAAATCTTTATGAACCAGATGACGACGGGCGCTTCGAACGACTTCGAACGTGCGACCACCATCGCTCGCGATATCGTGATGCGCTACGGCATGACCGACAGCCTCGGCCCCATGGTGTATGCGGATAACGAAGGCGAAGTGTTCCTGGGCCGCAGCGTCACCAAGACGACGCACGTGTCCGAAGCCACGATGCAGAAGGTCGACAACGAGGTGCGTCGCATCATCGACGAGCAGTACGCCACGGCGCGCCGCATCCTCGAAGAGCAGCGTGACAAGGTCGAAGTCATGACCCGTGCCCTGCTCGAGTGGGAAACCATCGATGCCGACCAGATCAACGACATCATGGCTGGCAACGACCCGCGTCCGCCGAGCCCGCCCAGCGACAGCTCGGGCGACTCGACGGCCACCCCGCCCGCGGGCGGCGTGGCGTCGGGCAACAATGCCACGGCACCGGCCTGACGTTTTCGTCCGGTCGTGACGAAGCCGGGATCTCTGATCCCGGCTTTGTTTTTTCAGCTTCCCCGTTATCTCCCGTCATGCTGCTCTGCGGTCGCTTCACCCTCCCCGTTCATGCGCCCCTGGTGATGGGCATCATCAATGCCACCCCGGACTCCTTCTCGGATGGCGGGCGCTTCTTCGCGCCGCAAGCCGCCATCGCCCATGGCCGGGCGCTCGTGGCCCAGGGCGCCCACATTCTGGACATCGGTGGCGAGTCCACGCGCCCCGGTGCCGACACGGTGCCGGATGACGAGGAGATCGCGCGCGTGGTTCCCGTCATTCGCGGACTTCAGGACGCCGGCGTGCCGCTATCGGTGGACACCCGCAAGCCTGTCGTCATGCGCGCCGCCCTCGCGGCCGGCGCCGACATGCTCAACGACGTCAACGGCTTTCGCGACCCGCAAGCCCAGGCCGCGGCGGCCGCACACCCCCACTGCGCGCTCGTCGTCATGCACATGCATGGCGAGCCCGGCACCATGCAGGTCGCGCCGCCCGATTACGCCGATGTGGTCGCCGAGGTGCGCGACTGGCTGGCACAGCGCTGCAACGCGCTGCGCGCCGCCGGCGTGGCCCCGGAAAGACTTGTGCTCGACCCTGGCCTGGGTTTTGGCAAGACCGTGGCCCAGAATTACCGGCTGCTTGCCCGGCTCGATGCCCTGGCTGCCCTGGGCTACCCGGTGCTTGCCGGCCTTTCCCGCAAATCCATGATCGGCGCCGTCACCGGCCGATCCGTCGACGAACGCCTGGCCGGCAGCCTCGCAGGCGCGCTGGCTGCCGTCGTCCACGGCGCCACGCTGCTGCGCGTGCACGACGTGGCCGCCACCGTCGACGCCCTCGCCGTCTGGCGCGAGGTTTCCGCATCCCAAGAAGGTTGATCCTATGACAACACGCAAGTATTTCGGCACGGACGGCGTCCGCGGCCACGTCGGTGGCCCCGTCATCAATGCCGAGTTCGCCCTGCGCCTGGGCTATGCCGCCGGCCGGGTGCTGGCTCAGCAGCCCGCCCTGCATGGGCGTCCGATGGTGCTCATCGGCAAGGACACACGCATCTCCGGCTACATGCTGGAATCGGCCCTCGAAGCCGGCCTGGCGGCCGCAGGGGTGGATTCGTTGCTCGCGGGCCCGATGCCCACGCCCGCGATTGCCTATCTCACGCGCGCGCTTCGGCTCTCCGCCGGCATCGTGATCAGCGCCTCGCACAACCCGTACGAAGACAACGGCATCAAGTTCTTCTCCGAGCGCGGCATGAAGCTGCCCGACGAGATCGAGGCGCGGATCGAAGCCGTGCTCGACGAACCGCTGGGCTGCGAGCCCTCCGCCCGTCTGGGCCGCGCGCGCCGCTTCACGGATGCCGCCGGCCGCTACATCGAGTTCTGCAAGAGCAGCTTTCCAAACGCCCTGGATCTGAATGGCCTGCGCGTGGTGGTGGATGCTGCGCACGGCGCGGCGTACCACATCGCGCCGGACGTGTTCCGCGAGCTGGGCGCCACGGTGATCGCCGTGGGCTGCCAGCCCAATGGCATGAACATCAACGACGGCGTGGGCGCCACGCACCCCGAAGCCATCGCGGCGGCCGTGCGCGAGCACAAGGCGGATCTGGGCATCTCGCTGGATGGCGACGCGGACCGCCTGGTCATGGCCGATGCCAGCGGACGCACCTACAACGGCGATGAACTGCTCTACGCCATCGTGCGCGAGCGTCAGACCCAAGGCCCGGTGGCTGGCGTCGTCGGCACGCTCATGACGAACTTCGCCTTCGAGCGCCGCATGGGCGAGCTCGGCATCCCCTTCACGCGCGCCGCCGTGGGCGATCGCTACGTGCTCGAAGCCATGCTCGAACGGGGCTGGCTGCTGGGCGGCGAAGGCTCCGGCCACCTCATCTGCCTGGACAACCACACCACGGGCGACGGCATCATCGCGGCCCTGCAGGTGCTGGCGGCCATGCGCCGTGCGGGCAAGTCGCTGCAGGACCTTCTGGCCGATCTCACGCTCTACCCGCAAAAGCTGGTGAACGTGCCGCTGGATCCCGAGATCGACTGGCGCACGCACGCCGGCCTGCAGGCGGCGCTCTCCGAGGTGCAGGACGAGCTCGGCAACCGCGGCCGTGCCCTGATCCGGGCCTCCGGCACGGAGCCCAAGCTGCGACTGATGGTGGAAGCCGATGACGAGGCGCTCGCCGAGCGCTGCGTGAATCGGCTGGTGGAGAGCCTGGCGTAAGCGGCCACGTGAAGGGGCTTGGCGGCAGCCTTGCGGCACCAGGCGCCGCACGCCCAGCTTGACGCCCGCGCGCGCGTAGCGTCACGGCAAGCGTCAACAGGACACAGGTAGACGCGGCTTCATCGCAGCGCCGCCATCAGCGCAGCCACCGCCAGGCCCAGGAAGATCACAGCCGCCACCACGCGCACCGTCTTCACGGGGAGCCTGCCGGACAACCGATCCCCCAGGATCACGGCCGGCACGTTGGCGAGCATCATCCCCAACGTGCTGCCCACCACCACCGCGCCGAACGCCTGATACTGGGCCACCATGGCCACCGTCGCGAACTGGGTCTTGTCCCCCATTTCCGCAAGAAAGAACGCCACCACCGTGGCGCCGAACACGCCTAGGCGGCCCGCCTTCACCTCAGTGTCATCGAGCTTGTCGGGCACCAGCACCCAGCCCGCCATCAAGAGAAAGGTGGCCGCCAGCACCCAGGCCAGCACAGTGGGATCGAAGCGCGTGGTGAGCCACTCGGCGAGCACGCCGGCAAACCCGTGATTGACGATCGTGGCGATGAAAATACCGGCGATGATGGGCCACGGCTTGCGATAGCGCGCCGACAGCATGAATGCGAGCAACTGGGTCTTGTCGCCGATTTCCGCCAGCGCGACGACGCCGGTGGAGACGAGCAGGGCTTCCAACGTGGGAATCTCCAGGCCGGGCAGACAACATTGACCGCAAGCACCCCCCGGCCGGTGGGCGTTGCGGTCAAAGGTCTTGCATTCCGGTACCCGGCCGATAGGCTCGGATGCTGCGGACGCCGGCACCATGCCCTGGCGGGCAAGTATGTTGGCACGGGCTCGTCCCGGGGCGGGACGCAGCTACTCCCCAATGACGGGCGCGAGTATAGCAGGCTTGTAGCCAGGGCCTCGCTCGCGCAGGCGCGGCTACGGCAGTTCGAGCTCCGCCATCAGCGGCGCGTGATCCGAGATCCGCGTCCAGGGCATACCGCGCAGTACGCGAGCGCGGCGCACGGCAAACCCACGCTGATAGATGCGATCCAGACGGAACATCGGCATGGCAGACGGGAAGGTGCGCGGCGGGCGTGCCGTCACGGGCAGGCTGCCCGCCGACAAGGCCGGCAGCGGCTGCGACGGCCCTGCCCCATCACGCAGCCTCACAAAGGACTGACGCAGCAGACGTACCGTCTCGCGCAGCTTTGGCGGCCCGCCACCCTTGGTGAGCTGCGCCGACCCGAACACTTCGTGCAGACCCAGCCGCTCCACGAGCGTGGCCGACAAGTCGTCGTTCCAGTCGTTGAAATCACCCGCGATCAGCACAGGCTCGCCATCGCGCACCACCTCGTCGATCCGGCGGATCAAGGCTTCGGCCTGACGGCCACGGCTGGCCCCGAAAAGCCCCAGGTGCACCACGAAGCAATGCACCATGTGATCGCCGATGCGCACCTGGGCGTGCAACAGCCCGCGTTGCTCCAGACGGTGATCCGAGACGTTGAGATTTTCGTGGCTGAGGATGGGAAACCGCGAGAGCAGCGCGTTGCCGTGATCGGTGTAGCGCCGCACGGCATTGCATCCATACACCATGTCCAGGTGCAAGGCGGCCGCGAGGGACTCGTGCTGGGCATCGAGCACACCCGCACGCTCATTGCGCCCCTGCACTTCCTGCAGGAAGACCAGATCGGCACCCAGGCCATACAGCCCGAGCCGAAGCTCGTTGAGCCGGACGCGGCTCATGAGGCCAGAACGGCCCTTGTGAATGTTGTAGCTGACGACGCGCAGGCGCGACATGGGAAAGCTCCTGTCGACGCGATACGCTGCCGGCCGAGGCCGGCAACGTATCGCGGTCTGCCGTCAGGACGCCGTCTTGACGTCCGGCTGGCGCAGGCGGATGTGCAGTTCGCGCAACTGCTTCTCATCCACCGAAGACGGAGCCTGGGTCAGCAAGCATTGCGCCCGCTGCGTCTTCGGGAAGGCGATCACGTCACGGATAGAATCGGCACCCGTCATCATGGTGACGATGCGATCCAGACCGAAGGCGATGCCACCGTGCGGGGGCGCGCCGTACTGGAGCGCGTCCAGCAGGAAGCCGAACTTGGCGCGGGCTTCCTCGGCATCGATCTTCAGGGCGCGGAACACCTTGCTCTGGACTTCCTCGCGGTGGATACGCACCGAGCCGCCGCCGATCTCCCAGCCATTGAGCACCATGTCGTAGGCCTTGGCCAACGCGGCACCCGGGTTGGTCTCGAGCAGATCCTCGTGGCCGTCCTTGGGGCTGGTGAACGGGTGGTGAGCCGCGGTGTAGCGCTGGTCTTCCTCGTCGTATTCGAACATCGGGAAATCCACCACCCACAGCGGGCGCCAGCCCGGGGTGAAGAGGCCGTTGGCCTTGCCGAATTCGCTGTGACCGATCTTCACGCGCAGCGCGCCGATGGCGTCATTGACGACCTTGGCCTTGTCCGCCCCGAAGAAGATGATGTCGCCGCTCTGGGCGCCCGTGCGCTCGAGCAGCGCGGCGATGGCCGCATCGTGCAGGTTCTTGACGATCGGGGCCTGCAGGCCTTCGCGGCCCTTGCCGGCTTCGTTGACCTTGATCCACGCCAGGCCACGGGCACCGTAGATGCCGACGAACTGCGTGTAGGCGTCGATCTCGCTGCGCGAGAGCGCGGCTCCACCCGGCACGCGCAGCGCCACGACCCGACCGCCTTCGCTGTTGGCCGCACCGGCGAACACCTTGAACTCGACGTCCTTCATGACGTCGGTCATGTCGGTGAACTCGAGAGACACGCGCAGATCCGGCTTGTCCGAGCCGTAGCGGCGCATGGCGTCGGCCCACGTCATCTCGGGGAATTCCGCGGCCAGCTCGACGCCCTGCACCTTGCTGAACACGCCACGGATCATGTCCTCGAAGATCGCGCGGATCTCGGTTTCCGACAGGAACGAGGTCTCGCAATCGATCTGCGTGAATTCCGGCTGGCGGTCAGCACGCAGGTCTTCGTCGCGGAAGCACTTCGTGATCTGGTAGTAGCGGTCGAAGCCGGACACCATCAGGAGCTGCTTGAAGAGCTGGGGCGACTGCGGCAGCGCGAAGAACTGACCGGCGTTCACACGCGAAGGCACGAGGTAATCGCGCGCACCTTCCGGCGTGCTCTTGGTGAGCATCGGGGTTTCGATATCGATGAACCCGAGCGAATCCAGGTGCTTGCGCACTTCGATCGCGACGCGGTAGCGCAGCATCAGGTTGCGCTGCATTTGCGGGCGACGCAGGTCCAGCACGCGGTGCGTGAGGCGCGTCGTTTCCGACAGGTTGTCGTCATCGAGCTGGAACGGCGGCGTGACCGACGCGTTCAGGATCTCGATGTCGCGCGCCAGGATCTCGACTTCGCCAGACTTCAGATCCGCGTTCACGGTGCCCTGCGGGCGCTCGCGCACCACGCCAGTGATCCGCACGCAGAATTCATTGCGCAGGCGCTCGGCCACGGCGAAGGAGACGGGCTCGTCCGGATCGCAGACGATCTGCGCCAGGCCTTCACGGTCGCGCAAATCGATGAAGATGATGCCGCCGTGATCGCGACGACGATGCACCCAGCCGAACAAGGTGACGGTCTGACCGAGGTGGTCTCGGCATACCTGGCCGGTATAGCACGTACGCATGAAAGCTTCCTGGAGATGAAGGATGGCGAAGAAGGGAGCGGGCGGCCCGCCGGGGCTGCCCGCGTGCGGCTCACGTGGCCGAGGGCGTGGGGGTGGCAGGCGCGGGTGCCGGCGTGGCCGCCGGGGCAGCGGCTTCGCTGCTGGACGCGCTGCTGCCGCTCGTGGCGCTGGCACCGGACGACGAGGCGCCCGAGCTGCTGTTGCCATTATTGCGGAAATCCGTGACGTACCAGCCCGAGCCCTTGAGCTGGAAGCCGGCAGCCGTCACCTGTTTGACGAGGGCAGGCTTGCCGCAGGCCGGGCAATCGACCAGGGGCGCCGCAGACATTTTCTGCAGCGCGTCATGCGCGTGACCACACGCTTCGCACTTGTACGCGTAGATAGGCATGGGAGGTTCCCACAAGAATGACAGACGAAACCCTTGATTTTACCGCGTCTTGCGTAACATCAAGGTACTTTTTCCGGTAGATGCGGGCGCCGAGAGCGCCTTCAAGCCCTGCCCCCGCCGGCCGGTTCGTCTTCGTCCACCGGCGGCCCCGGAATCACGAAGCGGTCGGATGCCCAGGCACCCAGGTCGACGGATTTGCAGCGCTCCGAGCAGAACGGCCGCCAGGTGCTGTCCTCACGCCAGGGCACATCCCGGCGGCAGGTGGGGCACTTCACAACGGTGACCATGGCAGTCTCACGTCAACGGAAAACGGACAACCCGGGATGATAACAATCCGGCGCGAATGAGCGCGGCGCCTGCCTGTGGCTGCGGTAACATTCTCCGACGTTTTCTTCTCGCTCCCTTGGAGACACCCCATGCGCAAGCTCAAAGCCCTGCTGGGCGCCGCCACGCTCGCCGCGTGCGCCACCGCCCACGCCGACCTGACCGTCGGCATCAACCTGGGCACCACCGGCCCCGGCGCAGCCATCGGCATCCCCACCAAAGACACCGTCATGATGTGGCCGCGCACCCTGGGCGACCAGAAGGTCAACTACGTGCTGCTGGACGACGGCTCGGACGTGACGCAGGCCTGCGCAACGCGCACAAGATGCTCAACGAATTCAAGGTCGACGTCATCGTCGGCCCCAACCTCACACCCAACGCCCTGGCCGTGCAGGAGGTGGCTTCGCAAGCCCAGACGCCCATGCTCGCCCTCGCCGCCTCGGCCAGCATCGTCGAGCCGCAGGACGCGCCCAAGCGCCAGTGGTCGTTCAAGATGCCCCAGAACGATTCGCTCATGGCCCGCGCCCTGGCCGGCTACATGGCCAAGAACAACGTGAAGACGGTGGGCTTCATAGGCTTCGCGGACGCCTACGGCACCAGCTGGTGGAATGAATTTTCCGCCGCCGCCAAGGCCAACGGCATCGACGTCGTGGCCGACGAGCGCTTCCAGCGCAACGACACCAGCGTGACCGGCCAGGTGCTCAAGCTCATCGCCGCCCGCCCCGACGCCGTGCTCGTGGCCGGCTCCGGCGCCCCCGCTGTGCTGCCGCAAAAGACCCTGGTGGAGCGCGGCTACCAAGGCCGCATCTTCCAGACCCACGGCATCGCCTCGCCGCAGTTCCTGCAGATCGGCGGCAAGGACGTGGAAGGCACCTATTTCCCCACCGGCCCCGTGGTGGTGGCGCGTGAACTGCCCGAGTCGCACCCGGCGCAGAAGGTGGCGATGGAGTTCGTGGAGCAGTATGAAGCCAAGCATGGCCGGGATAGCGTGACGCAGTTCGCCGGCGATGCGTGGGGGGCTTACATGCTGCTGGATGACGCCGTGCGCCGCGCCATGCGCGATGGCAAGGTGCAGCCGGGGACGCCGGAGTTCCGGTCGGCGCTGCGGGATGCGCTGGAGGAGACGAAGGAGCTGACGGTGCCGAATGGGGTGCTGAATATCACGGCGCAGGATCATCAGGGGTTTGATGAGCGGGCGGTGGTAATGGGGGTGATTCGCGGGGGGAAGTTTACTTACGCGAAGGAGTGAGGGGGTAAGCAGCCTGCGGGTGGCTTGAATTGACAAGGGCGGCCTTTTGGCCGCCCTTTGTTTTCAGAAATCTGGTGCTTGCGCTGCCGCCTTTGTCATTGCAACATTGCTGTCTTGTGATCGTAAACGCCCGGCAATCACACCTTGACGGCGATGTTCAGCCCGCCGGCGTCCACCGATGCGGCAGCAGCTCCCCGACCTGATGGTTCTTCTGCGTCGGCAGCCGCGTGAGCACGTCCTTCAGATAGGCATACGGATCGTGCCCGTTGAGCCGCGCGGACTGGATCAGGCTCATGATGGCAGCCGCGCGCTGGCCTGCGCGCAGCGAGCCCGCGAACAGCCAGTTCGAGTGGCCCATCGCCCACGGCCGGATCTGGTTCTCGACCCAGTTGTTGTCGATCGGTGCATTGCCATCGTCGAGGTAGCGCGTGAGCGCGGGCCAGCGTTTCAGGCTGTAGTCGATGGCGCGGGCCGTGCCCGAGCCGTCGGGTACGCGCTCACGCTGCGCCAGCAACCACCGATGCAAGGTCTCGGCCACCGGCCTGGCGCGCTCCTGACGCAGATGCCGGCGTTCATCGGCGTCCAGCTCGGCCGCCTCGCGCTCGATGGCGTACAACGCACCGATCATCTCCAGCGCCTGACCGGCGATCTGGCTCTGGTGATTGGCATGCAGTTCGTGGAACTTGCGTCGGGCGTGCGCCATGCAGCCCAGCTCGGTCACGCCGGCTGCGAAGCTCGCTTTGTACCCAACATAGTCGTCGGTCACGAGCTTGCCGCGCCAGTCGGCGAGGAACTGCCGGGCATGTTCGCCGGTGCGCCCGGGCGTGAAGTCGTAGACTACCGCGCGCAGCGTGTCGTAGGTCGTGGGCGTGTATGCCCAGAGATAGGCCCGGTGGGTCTTGCCCGTGCCGGGCTTGAGCATCTGTACCGGCGTCTCGTCGGCATGCAGCACGGTGCGCTCGAGGATTTCTGCGCGTAGTGCATCGGCCAGCGTCGAGCGCGGCAGCGCCAGGCCCGCCCGCGCAAAGATGCCTTCCTGCCGATACAGCGGCAGGTGATCGGCGTACTTGGCCACCAGCACCTGCGCGAGCAGGCCGGCCGTGGGCATGCCCTTGTCGATGACCTGGGCCGGTACGGGCGCCTGCTGGATCGTCTCGCAATGTTGGCACACCCACTTGCCCCGGATGTGCTCTTCGACAGTGAAGGTACCGGGCGTGTAGTCGAGCTTCTCGCTCACGTCCTCGCCGATGCGCTTGAGCGCGCAGCCGCATGCACAGACGGTGTTCGCAGGCTCATGGCGGATCTGCACGCGTGGCAACTCGGGCGGCAGGCGCAGACGACGCGGCTGCGACGGCACGGTCGGTTGTGCGGCCGGTGTGCGCAGCGCCTCGATCTCCACCTCGATGGCCGCCATGTCCGCGTCCATCATCTCCTCGAACAGGCTCGCCTGCTCGGCGCTCATCTGCTCGCTGCGCCGGCCAAAGCGCCAGCGCTTGTAGAACGCCAGCTCCTGCGTGAGCTGATCGATGTGGGTTTGCTTGACGTGCAGTTCGCGATCCTTGGTAACGATCCGGGCATCGAGTTGCGTCAATCGCGCGTCACGCGCGGCCAGCTCGCCCATCAGGCTTGCTGCCAGCGTGCGCAATTGCTGCGCATCCAGATCGCTCAGGGAGTCGGTGCTGCTCATGCCTGGCAGTGTGCCAGAACGCCGGGGGCGCCGGTATTGCCGGCATCCCCGATTGCGCCGATCTACAGGACCGCGATCGCGCTTCCCACGTGGCGCCAGGGTAGCCCAAGCACCAGCGCCTGCCATTGATCGGTCTGCAGCGCGAGCGCCGTCTCGCTGGCCGACGATGCCCACACGAAGCTGCCGCGGTTCAGGCGCCGAGCCGCCAGCCACACACCGATGCCGTCATGCACCAGTACCTTCATGCGGGTCGCGCGTTGGTTCGCAAAGCAGTAGGCGTGGTGTGGCTGCGCCGCGCCGAACACCGCGATCACGCGGGCCAAGGCCTTGTCGGCGCCAGCGCGCATGTCCAGCGGTTCGGTGGCCAGCCAGATCGCCTCGACGGGGATCACTGCAGCCACTCGCGCAGCCACGCTGCGCAGGCATCGGCCGCGCTGACGGGCCAGTGCAGCGAGGCCTGTACTTCTCCTCGCTGCACGCGGATCTCGATGCGCTGGCCGACTGCCGACGAGGGGCCAGCGAGGACCGGAACGAAGGCTGGAGTGCTCGGCTCATGCTGCGCGCTCGCAAGCCGCAGCCATTTGTGCACGAGATTGGCGTTCAGGCCGTGTGACAGCGCCACCGCGTCGATCGAGGCGTTCGGCTCACCGCATTCAGCGACAACCTGTGCCTTGGCCTTGGGATAGGAGCGGCGAGCGCGCACCGGGGCCAATTCTGTCTTCGTCATGGTGTCCACCTAAAAGTGGTGGACACTATCGGCTGGCCTTGGTGGCCTCAAGATGGGATGGCCGGGCGCTTACGGTTGAGGTGCTGGGTTGACCTGCCCGACTTTTTCACACCACTGGGCTTTGGAGTCAAACCAATCTCCTATTAAGTGTTATTTGAACCTACACATTGAATCTTCTGTCCGGGGTAGGCACCGAAGGCCATGCGCCTATCCGAATCGGACAGGCGCTGGGACTTCTTTCTGACGCCATTGGGAGGCATCAGCAGATCGCGTGAATTACCCGCCGTGCTCCTGTTCAAGCAGCGAGCTGAGGCGAGCAACTTCATTGCTGGTGATGGCAATATTGCGCCCATCCTTCGTCGGCACCGAAGCCCCGACATTGAGATAGACGGCGCGCCCGAAGCGACTTTCCTGTGCCATCTTTCCATCCTTGAAGACGTACAGCGTTCCCCCGTCAGCCAGCGGAACCATCTCCTTGGCTGCCAGGGCTGCTGCATGACCGGCGAAGGCAGGCACGGAGAGGACGCTCAACAGGGCGGCAATGACAATTTGCGATTTCATGATCGACTCCTTTGTGAAAACGACGACAACTTGCGCCGCGTCGTTAAATGTAGAAGCGCGCGATCTACAGATCGCTTACCCGTGCATTACATTCAATTCATGTGCTGTCATTTAGAGCCAGTCAAGGATTAGGTGCCGTTGGGAGAAAGGATGCCAAGCCACGCAACGCTCGCCAGAACCAGAACGGCTAACATCGCCTCCGTGAACAGACTCTGCCGTAGCTTGACGACCGCTTGTGCGTGGTTGCCTGTTCTCAATGCCGCCTCCAGACTTGGGCTCAGTCGAAACCGATTGGCTGCCGCCAGCGCGAGCATTCCTCCGAACAACAGGAGTTTTCCTACGAGCAGGCGGCCATAGAGCGTTGAGAAGAGCGGATCAAGCGATGGCCCAGCGATCAACAGGTAATTCAGGGCTCCAGTCACGACGAGTGCCGCCACGATCACCGTACCTATCCGGGCGAAACCATTGGATGTTCGGCTCAGGATCTCTACTGAGCCTTGCCCGGTATTTGGTTTGTTGGCCGCAAGCACCAAGAACGCGATCAATGCGCCTACCCAGGCACCGGCCGCCCAGAGGTGCGTGATGTCCGAAGCGAGATGAATGTATCCGCGCACGCCGTCATCCATGGCGCCATGTCCCGCCCATGCAAGGGTCGCCAGCGCCACGCCGGTGGAGAGCGCCATCACTGCAAATCGCACGGTCGCGTTCAATTTCAACATTGCGACGGGCACGCACACCAACAGCGCCAGGATGCGAATGCACCAGGCGATGCCCATGTGCGTGCCCGTAATGAGCATGTCGAAAACGTGCGTTGACAATTCCGCGTAGCTTTGGGCGCCGGACATGGCCTTGGCCATGACCGTCATGCCCCACATCGACAGGGCAATGCCGATGGCAGCGGATGCGCCAATGAGTACGCGATAGCGGCGCGAGATCGTCGAGGATCGCTCGTCGTTGCCCAAAGCATAGAGACCGAACATGGCGACGCCAAACGCCGCCGCCAGGTCCAGATAAAGCGCCAAGCGCAGGACGATGGTCAACCAATCCCCGGCCATGGGCTTACTTCACCTTGAAGGTGACGTTACCTGTGATCGGATGCGTGTCCGAGGAGACGGCACGCCATTCGACGCGATAGTCGCCCGGCTGGAGCGCTTGTGCCGGCGTGATGACCATGGTCTTGCCGTCGCCGGCACCCGCGACGCTGGCGTTGATCTTCATCGGGCCATGGCTCGCCATACCCGGCATGCCCGTCATGACAAGGCTCGCGGCGGAGAACTGCGGCACCAGCGTTTCGGAGAACTTCAGCTCGATGGTGGCTGGCGCGGAAACCTGCGACTTATCGGCCGGCGTCGAAGATACCAGCGAAGGATGCGCGAATGCGGCGGTGGCGAACAGGCCAGCAGCGATCGGCGCGACGAACTTGGCGATGAAATGTGAACGGGTCATGGAGATTCCTACCTTGATGTGTGAGGATGGTTTAAGAACGAAATGCCGAGATAAGGCTTGCACCTTCGCAACGGCTTGGAACGAAAAAGACGGTTCGCTGGGCGATAGCAGGCTCCTGTAGGTTCAGACAGAAGATCCGGTCACAGTCGGCTCGCTCTCAGGCGCAATGCGTTGCCAACGACCGACGCCGAACTCAGGCTCATCGCCAATGCGGCGATCAGCGGCGACAGCAGCCAGCCCGTCAGGGGATAGAGAACCCCGGCGGCGATGGGAATGCCCAGCGCGTTGTAGAGGAAGGCGAACATGAGGTTCTGCTTCATGTTGCGCACGGTACTCACCGAGAGCGTGCGAGCGACAGCGATGCCACGCAGGTCGCCCTTGACCAGCGTGACCTGCGCGCTGTTCATCGCCACGTCGGTTCCCGTTCCCATGGCGATGCCCACGTCTGCCTTTGCCAAGGCCGGCGCGTCGTTGATACCGTCTCCGGCCATGGCGACGATGCGGCCCTCTCTCTGCAAACGCTCGATCAACATGAGCTTGTCCGCCGGCTTGACTTCACCATGCACCTCGTCGATGCCCAGGCGTGCACCGACGGCTTTGGCGGTGGTCTGCCCGTCCCCGGTGGCCATGATGACCCGCAGGCCCGCAGCCTTCAACGCGGCCAGGGCCTCGGGGGTACTGCCCTTGACCGGATCGGATACGGCGAGCAAGCCCGCGAGCTGCCCGTCCACAGCCAGGTACATGACGCTGGCCCCTTCGCCGCGCAGGGCTTCTGCCTGGGGTACGAGCGGCTCAACCGACACGCCAGACTGCTCCATCAGCACCGTATTGCCCAACGCCAGTTGCCGGTGCTCAACTTTCCCGCGCACACCGATGCCCGTTCCCGATTCAAAGGTCTGAGGCTTCACGAGTTGGAGGCCCTGGGCACGCGCGGCCTGCACGATGGCGTCGGCCAGGGGGTGTTCACTGCCCTGGTCCAGGCTGGCTGCAAGACGCAGCACCTCGTCGTTCGTGAAACCGGGTGCTGCGACGACCTGGTCGAAAGCAGGCCGACCTTCGGTCAGGGTTCCCGTCTTGTCGATGACGAGGGTATCGACCTTGCGAAGATTCTCGATCGCTGCGGCGTCGCGGAACAGCACCCCCTGCGTGGCGCCACGGCCCGTTGCGACCATGATCGACATCGGCGTGGCCAGACCCAGCGCGCACGGGCAGGCGATGATCAGGACGGCCACCGCATTGATGAGTCCATAGACCCAGGTGGGCTGCGGCCCGAAGAATCCCCAGACAAAGAGCGTCGTGACCGCAATGGCGACGACGGCCATCACGAAGTAGCCGGCAACGACATCGGCCATGCGTTGCATCGGCGCCTTGGAACGCTGCGCCTGGGCGACCATCTGCACGATCTGCGACAGAACGGTGTCCGAGCCGATCCGCTCCGAACGCATGACCAGCGCGCCACTGGTGTTGAGTGTGGCCCCAATGACCTTGTCGCCCACGCGCTTGCTGACGGGCAGCGGCTCGCCGGTCAGCATGGATTCGTCAATCGAGCTGCTGCCCTCGTGCACGATGCCATCCACCGGCACCTTCTCGCCGGGTCGGATGCGCAGCAGGTCGCCGACGTGCACATGGCTGAGCGGCACGTCTTCCTCGCTGCCGTCCGCATTGATGCGCCGCGCGGTCTTGGGCGCCAGCCCCAGCAGCGACTTGATGGCCGCCGAAGTCTGGGAGCGGGCCTTGAGTTCCAGCACCTGGCCGAGCAGTGTCAGCGAGATGATGACGGCGGCGGCCTCGAAATACACGCCGACCCGTCCCATGGACATGAAGGATGCTGGAAACACTTCCGGCGCAACGGTCGCCACGACGCTATAGATGAATGCCGCACCAGTTCCCAGGCCGATCAGCGTCCACATGTTCGGGCTGCGGTTGACCACGGACAGCCAGCCGCGGGAGAAGAAGGGCCAGCCGGCCCACAGCACGATCGGAAACGACAGCACCAGCTCGACCCAGCTCTGCGTGGCCATGTCCATCAGGTGCAGCCGCTCACCCAGCATCGCCAGCGCCAGGACCACGAGCGTCAACGGCAGGGTCCACCAGAAGCGACGTGAGAAGTCACGCAACTCCGGGTTGTCGTCGTCGAGGTCGGGCAGCAGAGGCTCCAGCGTCATCCCGCACTTGGGGCAGGTTCCCGGATGATCCTGGCGGATCTCCGGGTGCATCGGGCAGGTGTAGATCGTTCCGGGTGCGGCTGGCGTTGACGCCTGGGCCGGTGGCACCACCGTGCTGGCGTGGTGATGCGGGGCATGGCCGCTGCCTGTGGCTGTGCTCGCGCCTCCGCCCGCATATCGCGCCGGATCGGCGTCGAATTTGCCCTTGCATCCGGTGCTGCAAAACAAGTACGTGTTCCCCAGGTGCGTGGAGCGGTGCTCCGACGCTGCCGTGACCGTCATGCCACACACCGGATCGCGCGTCGCGGCATCGGGCTGCGAGTGGCTTGAGGACCCGCCCGCGTCGCCACTGCCAGCATGGCTGGCGTGATGGTGGTGCGTGTGCGGGCCGGACGTTGTGGCACCCGCCGCCATGCCTGCGTGCTCATGTCCTGAAGACTTGCTGGGTGAATTCATAGTGACAAGTGCCCCTTCGCCGTTAACCGTTGGTGTCTGGTGATCGCAGCAGGCCGCAGACGCGCAAGGAGACAAGCGCGGCGTCGCGTTCTCGCACGGTGCGAGTGCCTCGACTCATTGCTTCTGCTCCTTGGAGGCTGCGGCACCTTCCTCACCCTGACGTGCGGCATGATCGTGTTCGCCGTGGCCGTGACCACGGTGCATGAACAGGTGCATCAGCGGACAAGCCGCCAGCAGCAGGAAGGGGAGATAGCCGGCAACATGTGCCGTGTGCTCCTTGAGCAGGAAATACGCGGCGACAGCGGCGATGATGAGGAACGCCACGCCGTAGCGCGATCGCCAGACCCGGGGACGATCGCTGGGGGTCTGTGTGTGCTGATGCTGCATGGCATATCTCCACGGAGAAGGGTTGATGGATGGTCAGCGATGCGACTGATAGACCGTGCTACTACCGTTTTTCCCGATCAGTAGCACGTCGTAGGCGTCCTTGCGTCCACCATAGGCCGGACCATCCATGCCGGGCGAACCGACCGGCATGCCCGGCGCCGCGAGGCCGATGGCCTGTGGGGCTTCGCGCAGCAAGCGTTGAATGTCCGAGGCAGGCACATGACCCTCGATGGCATAGCCGCCGATCTGCGCCGTGTGGCACGAACCGTACTTCTGCGGGATGCCCAGCCGCGTGCGCGCTGCCGTGTTCCCGGTGTCAATAACCTGCACATCGAAGCCTGCGCCTTGCAGGTGTGAGACCCAGTCCTTGCAGCATCCGCAGCTCGGGTCCTTCCACACCTTGGCGATCGGTCGGCTCTGCGCCAGGCTTGGCCCTGCGAGTGCCATCACCAACAAGCCAGCGATCAATGCTTGCCGTCTCGGCATCTTGCCCTGGTTTCTGTCGTTGTGCATGTTCATGGATTGCCTCTCATCAGTTGCTCAAACCCGGAAAGTCCTAGAACCAGAATCGCACGCCAGCCACCCAGCGCGTCTGCTGCGTGCGGCCGCCTTCGGCGCGCACATAGTCCGCTGTGCGTCCGAAGCTGCCCGCCCGTTCCACGCCGATGTAAGGGGCGAACTGGCGACTGAATTCATAGCGCAGGCGCAAGCCAGCAGACGCTTCGGCCAGGCCCTTGCCGATACCTCGTTCCGGGTCGTCCTTGCCATAGAACTGCAATTCGGCACGAGGCTCCAGAATCAGTCGCTGGGTCAGCAGCAGTTCGTAGCTTCCTTCGACACGCAGCGCAGTACGCCCGCCACTTCCCACGTAGCCCGTCGCCTCCAGCTCGAACCAGTAGGGGGCAAGGCCCTGGATGCCGAAAGCCAACCATTGACGGCTCGGGCCTTCTCCGTTATCCACTCGAACGCCGAGCTGGGTGTCCCAGTACGGTGCGACGGCGTGCCCCCAGAGAAGCTCGGTACGCGATTCTTCGAGCTTTCCCTTGGCGATGTCGCCTTCGGCCTTCACGACGGCCTTGTTGTAGGTCGTCCCATACCACGCCTGGAGGTCGTAGGCCGTGGAATCTTCCCCTTTGCGCGTGAAGCGGCGCTCCAGGGTTTCGCCGCGCAACGAGAAGAACGTGTGTTCGTCGGCCAGCATCAGCCGCGGCACACCGGGTACGGCGTAGTCGCCCGATCCCAATGTCAGGCCATTGGAGTAGCCGTGTGGATCGCGGGCGTCAGGAGGCGCCGACCCGCCCTGCATCTGCATGTTGCCGTGATCCATGGCCGGGGTTGCGGTGGAGCCGCTCGCCGGCGCCGTGTGACCTGCGTGCGGGTCGGCGGCTGGAGTCACGGTCTGAGTGGATGGCGCGGCCGTTTGAGCGTCGGCATGGCCGTGCGCTGCATTGTCGTTCTGTGCTTGTGCCTGGGCGGCGACGCTTACCAGGGCCAGAAGCGTCGTGGCCAGTGCGCGAGTGGGGAGTGCTTTGGACATTCTTGGTCTTCCTTGTGCGCTGGGTTCAAGACACCACGACTTCGCGGAACATGCCGGCATCCATGTGGAACATCAGGTGGCAGTGCCAAGCCCAGCGGCCGAGCGCGTCGGCTGTCACCAGGAAACTGATGCGTTGTGCCGGTTGCACCGGCAGGGTGTGGCGGCGCGCAAGGAAGCGACCGTCGGGGCTTTCCAGCTCGCTCCACATGCCGTGCAGGTGCATGGGATGGGTCATCATGGTGTCGTTGTGCAGAATGACCCGCAGCCGTTCGCCGTGTTTGAAATGCACCGGCGTGGACTTTCCGAACTCCAGTCCGTCCAGGGACCATGCGTAGCGTTCCATGTTGCCCGTGAGGTGCAGTTCGACCTCCCGACCAGGGCCTCTCTTGTCCAGCGGCCCCGACGGGGTATGCAGATCCGCGAGAGTCAACACGCGCCGACCGTTGTTGCGCAGTCCGATGCCGGGGTCATCGAGGTTGGTGCGCGCCATGTCAACGCGCATGTCCGTGCTGGCACCGTACTCGGTGCGAGCGTGGCGAGCAGTGGTGCTGGGCACGGCCAGTCCCCCCGCAGCCGCGGCGTGCTGGCTGTGATCCATCGCCATGCCACCGTGGTTCATGGCGCCGTGGTTCATGCCAGCCATCGCCCCATGATCCATCCCGGACATCGAACCCGAGCCCATGCCGGTCATCCCGGTCATGCCCGTCATGCCCGTCATGCCCGTCATCCCGGTCATCTCCATGGCCTGGCCGGACCCGCCGTGGTCCATGCCCCCCATCATGCCGCCCATCATGTCGTTCATGGTCAGCCATTCGACCGGATCGAGGGCAGGTACGGGCGCTTGAAGACCTTCACGCACGGCCAGCGTGGCACGCGCGTAGCCTGTCCGGTCCATCGCCTGGGCGAAGATCGTGTAAGCGTCATCCCGTGGCTGGACGATCACATCGACGGTTTCGCCAGGACCGAATCGGAACTCATCGACCGTCACCGGCTCCACGTCAACACCATCGACGTGCACCACCGTGAGTTTCAGTCCCGGAATGCGTACGTCGTAGAAGGTGTTGCCCGCACCGTTGACCATGCGCAGCCGCACGCGCTCACCCGGTCGGAACAGCGCCGTCCAATTGCCGGCGGGGGTGACGCCGTTGGCCAGATAGGTCAGCGTGGCGGCAGACAGATCGGCGAGATCCGTCGGATTCATCCGCATCTCGTTCCACATCTTGCGCTTGTCGATCGCAGCGGCCATGCCGTCGCGCGAGGCGTCCCGGAAGAAGTCGAAGACGGTAGGTTGGTTGTAGTTGTAGTAGTCGCTTTGGGACTTGAGCTTGGTGAACACCCGCATCGGGTCTTCGTCGGTCCAATCCGAGAACAGCAGCACGTGGTCACGGTCGGCGCGGATGGTCTCGGCGCCAGCGGGGTCGATGATGATCGCCCCGTACATGCCCGTGAGTTCCTGGAAGCCGGAGTGCGAGTGGTACCAGTAGGAGCCGCTCTGCTGAACCTTGAAGCGGTACGTGAAGGTCTCGCCGGGAGCGATGCCATTGAAGCTGATGCCCGGTACGCCATCCATCTGATACGGCAGGATGATCCCGTGCCAGTGGATGGATGTGGCTTCACGCAGCTTGTTGGTCACACGGATTGTGACGGTGTCGCCCTCTCGCCAACGCAAGGTCGGCGCCGGCAGCGAGCCGTTGATGGTCGTGGCCACGCCCGGCTTGCCAGTGAAGTTCACGGGCGATTCGGCGATCACCAAGTCGAACTCGGTGCCCTTCAGAACAGGAGCGGCACCGCGCGTCGCGGAGCCTTGCTGGGCAAATGCCCTGAGCGCCGGGGTGGACAACCCGGCCAGGACGCCGCCAGCGGCCAGCCCCTGAACAAAACGCCGACGAGACAGGCCCAGTGGGGGCGCGATTACAAAGGGCGAACGAGGCGGCATGGCCTGAAATCCTCCATAGATAACTTGAAAGTCGTCTTTAGAGCCGCCTTTGGTCTTGGGCGGCACGGTTCGACGCATGGAGGTCATGCTATGGAGTGACCACTTTCGGATGAATGACCCTTGGATTACATTCATGTAATGGTCGCGTCATCTTCGTGGCAGGAAGCGACTATTACATTGCCCCTAAGAAGCAAATGAATGGGGCATCGTGGGCGGCAAAATTCCTTACGCCGCAGCGATTTCATGGGGCATGCGATGAAGCTGTTGGTCGTTGAAGACGAGAACAAGACGGCGGATTACGTCCGCCAAGGTCTCATGGAGGCGGGGTTCGTCGTGGATCTGGCGCGCAACGGATTGGACGGACACCACTTGGCCATGAGCGAGACCTACGATTTGGTGGTCTTGGATGTCATGCTGCCGGATGTCGATGGCTGGCGCATCGTGCGTTCGCTGCGAGATGCTGGCAAACAGGTCCCTGTGCTATTTCTGACCGCACGTGGCAGCGTGGATGACCGCGTCAAGGGGTTGGAACTGGGGGCAGACGACTATCTCGTCAAGCCGTTCGCGTTCTCGGAATTGCTGGCGCGGGTGCGGACGCTGCTGCGACGCGGAAGCGCTCCGAGCCAGCCTGATCGCATCCAAGTTGCCGATTTGGTGCTGGACTTGCCGCGCCGACGTGCAACGCGCGCTGGTCAGCGCATCAATCTCACCAGCAAGGAGTTCGCGTTGCTCGAACTGCTGGCACGCCGAAAGGGTGAAGTTCTGCCGCGTTCGTTGATTGCGTCTCAGGTATGGGACATGAATTTCGACAGCGACAGCAACGTCATTGATGTGGCCATCCGTCGTCTGCGCGCAAAGATCGACGATGCCTTCAATCCAAAGCTCATCCACACTGTACGTGGCATGGGATACACGCTCGATGCGCCTGATGATGACCTCGCGCCATAAGCCACGGCGAAGCCGTCCCGCGTCGCTTGCATTGAGGGTCACGGCCCTGGTTGGCATTGCCACGACCTTGGTATTTCTAGCGTTCAACTGGGTTGTCGTTAGATCCTTGGAGCACCACTTTGCCCAACAGGACGCCCATGAACTTGACGCAGTGGTCACGGCCTTGGCAGAGCCGTTGCGACAGATCGCTAATGACATGGACAAAGATGAGTTGCGGCAGCATTTAGCCAATGCAGTGGCAGGACATCATGGGATGACCTATGGCGTCTATGATCGGTCGGGCAATACCATCTATGCCACGCCGGGTCCTGACCTGTCGAAACTTGCCAGCGGCAAAAAATTGGTCAACCGCATCACCGCCGACGATTTGACGGTGTGGCAAGAGAATCAGAGGTCTTATCGAGGTGTGGCGTTACAACTGCCTGCCGACGATTCGGCGGCACCTGGCTACCGCATCGTCGCCGCCATGGACATCGGCTTTCATCTCGATTTCTTGGCAGAGTTCAAGCGCATGCTCTGGTGGGCGACCTGCCTTGTTCTCTGCATTGCGCTCGGTGTGGCTTGGCTGGCCGTGCAATGGGGCCACCTTCCAATCCGCAAGGTCAACGAGGAGATTCGCACGATCCGTTCTTCAAAGCTGGATGTGAGACTTGATCCTCTGGACGTACCTATAGAACTGGCTGAACTTGTGGTCGCCTTCAACGACATGTTGGCCAGAATCGAGGAAGGGTTTGTCCGCCTGTCGCACTTTTCCGCCGACATTGCGCACGAGTTGCGTACACCCGTTACCAACCTGATTACGCAGTCCCATGTGGCGCTCGGGCAACCCCGCCGTGCAGAGGAATATCGGGAAATCCTCTACTCCAACTTGGAGGAGTTTGATCGCATGAGTCGCATGATCGGCGACATGTTGTTTCTAGCTCAAACGGAAAATGACCCTCGAAATCTCCGTCTCGGCGAAATCGACTTGGCTGAGTTGATCCGAGGTTTGTTTGACTACTTCGAGGCATTAGCTGAAGACCGCAGCATCACACTTTACGCAAAGGGTGCCGCCGAACCAATACGGGCGGATCGTGAGATGTTGCTGCGGGCACTCAACAATCTTCTTTCCAACGCAATCCGTCATACTCCCTATGGGTCGCGTATTACAGTCGCTTTGGCGCAAGATGAGCGATGGACAACGATAAGTGTCGAAAATCCGGGCGAGCAAATTTCGGAGGCTGATCTGCCGAAGTTATTCGATCGATTTTTCCGAGTAGATCCTGCCCGCCAACGAAAGAACGCAGGTGCAGGGCTAGGGCTGGCCATCGTCAAATCAATTGCCGAAGCTCATGGTGGACATGTGCAGGCAACGTCCAACGATACAGCGACTAAATTTGATCTAACGCTGCCTCGCATCGCTTAAGTTGGCCTCCCGCCATTGCGGGAGAATGCAGATCGTGGGTGGGCGCAGTTTCGGCTCGTCGGAAGCAGGTTGCTCGTCAGATGATGGACATGCCTTTCTGTCGTCCAATCTCCCATGACACGCCACCGCCGCGTACAGTGGCAGCAAGTTGCTGACCTAGCCGCTGCTCGATCACCGGCTTCCACGGCACCAGGGTAAACGCCCGGCAATCACACCTTGACGGCGATGTTCAGCCCGCCGGCGTCCACCGATGCGGCAGCAGTTCCCCGATCTGATGATTCCTCTGTGTCGGCAGCCGCGTGAGCACATCCTTCAGATACGCGTACGGGTCGTGCCCGTTGAGCCGCGCGGACTGGATCAGACTCATGATGGCAGCCGCGCGCTGGCCTGCGCGCAGCGAGCCCGCGAACAGCCAGTTCGAGTGGCCCATCGCCCACGGCCGGATCTGGTTCTCGACCCAGTTGTTGTCGATCGGTGCATTGCCATCGTCGAGGTAGCGCGTGAGCGCGGGCCAGCGTTTCAGGCTGTAGTCGATGGCGCGGGCCGTGCCCGAGCCGTCGGGTACGCGCTCACGCTGCGCCAGCAACCACCGATGCAAGGTCTCGGCCACCGGCCTGGCGCGCTCCTGACGCAGATGCCGGCGTTCATCGGCGTCCAGCTCGGCCGCCTCGCGCTCGATGGCGTACAACGCACCGATCATCTCCAGCGCCTGACCGGCGATCTGGCTCTGGTGATTGGCATGCAGTTCGTGGAACTTGCGTCGGGCGTGCGCCATGCAGCCCAGCTCGGTCACGCCGGCTGCGAAGCTCGCTTTGTACCCAACATAGTCGTCGGTCACGAGCTTGCCGCGCCAGTCGGCGAGGAACTGCCGGGCATGTTCGCCGGTGCGCCCGGGCGTGAAGTCGTAGACTACCGCGCGCAGCGTGTCGTAGGTCGTGGGCGTGTATGCCCAGAGATAGGCCCGGTGGGTCTTGCCCGTGCCGGGCTTGAGCATCTGTACCGGCGTCTCGTCGGCATGCAGCACGGTGCGCTCGAGGATTTCTGCGCGTAGTGCATCGGCCAGCGTCGAGCGCGGCAGCGCCAGGCCCGCCCGCGCAAAGATGCCTTCCTGCCGATACAGCGGCAGGTGATCGGCGTACTTGGCCACCAGCACCTGCGCGAGCAGGCCGGCCGTGGGCATGCCCTTGTCGATGACCTGGGCCGGTACGGGCGCCTGCTGGATCGTCTCGCAATGTTGGCACACCCACTTGCCCCGGATGTGCTCTTCGACAGTGAAGGTACCGGGCGTGTAGTCGAGCTTCTCGCTCACGTCCTCGCCGATGCGCTTGAGCGCGCAGCCGCATGCACAGACGGTGTTCGCAGGCTCATGGCGGATCTGCACGCGTGGCAACTCGGGCGGCAGGCGCAGACGACGCGGCTGCGACGGCACGGTCGGTTGTGCGGCCGGTGTGCGCAGCGCCTCGATCTCCACCTCGATGGCCGCCATGTCCGCGTCCATCATCTCCTCGAACAGGCTCGCCTGCTCGGCGCTCATCTGCTCGCTGCGCCGGCCAAAGCGCCAGCGCTTGTAGAACGCCAGCTCCTGCGTGAGCTGATCGATGTGGGTTTGCTTGACGTGCAGTTCGCGATCCTTGGTAACGATCCGGGCATCGAGTTGCGTCAATCGCGCGTCACGCGCGGCCAGCTCGCCCATCAGGCTTGCTGCCAGCGTGCGCAATTGCTGCGCATCCAGATCGCTCAGGGAGTCGGTGCTGCTCATGCCTGGCAGTGTGCCAGAACGCCGGGGGCGCCGGTATTGCCGGCATCCCCGATTGCGCCGATCTACAGGACCGCGATCGCGCTTCCCACGTGGCGCCAGGGTAGCCCAAGCACCAGCGCCTGCCATTGATCGGTCTGCAGCGCGAGCGCCGTCTCGCTGGCCGACGATGCCCACACGAAGCTGCCGCGGTTCAGGCGCCGAGCCGCCAGCCACACCACCACTCGCCATCCAAACCTAGCCCACGGCGTCAAACCCCCGGGCCAACTCAATAAACGCCCGCACATAATCAATCTTCGTATCCGCCTCCCGCGCTCCCAGAAAAATCTGCTTGGCCACCCCACGCTCACCCAGCCGCACCGGCACGACGTCCATCCTCGCCGCATACTCCTCCACCAACCAACGCGGCAACGCCGCCACGCCCCGCCCGCTAGCCACCATCTGCAGCATGATGTCGGTGGTTTCGATGGCCTTGTGACGTCTTGGCGTCACGCCTGCCGGCAGCAGGAACTGGTTGTAGATATCTAGGCGCTCAATGTCCACGGGGTAGCTGATCAGCACTTCCTTCGTTAGCTGTTGAGCCTTCACGTAGGCCTCTGACGCCAGCGGATGCCCTTTCGCCACTACCAGCACCTGCTCGTAGTCGAACACGGGCTCAAACGTGAGCCCCGGCTTGTACAGCGGGTCGGGCGTGACCAGCAGGTCGATCTCAAAGCCAAACAGCGCCCCGATCCCACCAAACTGGAATTTCTGTTTGACGTCCACGTCCACATCCGGCCAGGCGGCCAAGTACGGCGACACAACCTTGAGCAGCCACTGATAGCACGGGTGGCATTCCATGCCGATGCGCAGCGCGCCGCGCTCGCCTTGGGCGAACTGGCCCAGGCGCTCTTCGGCGAGGTCGAGCTGCGGCAACACGCGGTTGGCTACGGCCAAGAGGTATTGGCCGGCCTGCGTCAGACGCAGGCTGCGGCCTTCGCGTAGCCAGATGTCGGTGCCAAGCTGCTGCTCGAGCTTCTTCATGCTGTGGCTCAGGGCCGACTGGGTGAGGTGCAGTACGCCGGCGGCAGCAGTCAGTGAGCCTTGCTTTTCGACCTGTTGAACGATGCTGAGGTGGATGCGCTCGAGCATATCAATGAGCCTCGCTCATGGATTAATGAGATAAGACCATTTTACTTCATGGACTGCGGTCTTTAGCATTCGGTCCCAGTGATGGCGGTGTCGGAGGCGGTGTGGATCTGGCGTCGTCCGAGACCTCTTGATGGCAGCAGACATGACCCCTTCCCTTCGCGTGGTGGCCGTTTCCGGCGGCATGCAACGTCCGTCCAAAGCGGCGGCCCTGGCGGCGCATTTGCTCTCGCGGATCGCGGACGCCGTGCCCTGCGAGACGCATCTGATCGAGTTGGGTGAGCTTGCGCCGCAGCTGGCGGGCGCTGTGTGGCGCACTCAGCTGCCCGGTGCGATCGAGCGTGAGCTGGTGGCGGTGGAGCAGGCGGACGTGCTGGTGGTGACGACGCCGGTGTATCGCGGCGCCTATACCGGGCTCTTCAAGCACTTCTTCGATTTCATTCACCAGGATGCGTTGATCGACACGCCGGTGTTCCTGGCCGCGACGGGTGGCAGCGAGCGTCATGCGCTGGTGATCGATCATCAGCTGCGGCCGCTCTTCAGCTTCTTTCAGGCCTGGACGCTGCCGCTCGGCGTGTACGCGACGGACAAGGACTTCGCGGACTACCGCGTGCAGGACGAGGCGCTGATCGCGCGCGCCGACCTGGCGGTGCAACGGGCGTTGCCATTCATGGTGTTGGCTCGCGATGGCCGAGCGGTCCGCGCGACGACGAGGCTCGCGGCATGAGGTCCAGCCACTGCATTGCCACACGCATCTGAGCCACTTTCCCAGAACTCGAAGACACCACCCCTGACAGCCATGACCCCAGACTTCGCCTACCGCATCCAGCGCATCCGCTTCGACGAGAACTACGCCCCGTCGGACAGCACGCGCATCACGACCAACTTCGCCAATCTGGCCCGGGGTGCGAGCCGCCAGGAGAACCTGCGCAAGACGCTGCGGATGATCGACAACCGCTTCAACAGCCTCGCGCATTGGGACAACCCGAAGGGTGACCGCTATGCGGTGGAGATCGACATCATCTCGGTGGAGATGCAGGTGGCGGCGGGTGCCAGTGACGCGGCTTTTCCGCTGATCGAGATGCTCAAGCCCACGATCATCGACCAGCACACAGGCGAGCGCATCGACGGCATCGTCGGGAACAACTTCTCGTCCTACGTGCGTGACTACGACTTCAGCGTGGTGCTGCCGGCGCACAATCAGGACGCCGCCACCTTCAGCCTGCCGGCGGACTTCGGCGAGCTGCATGGCCGGCTGTTCCAGCACTTCATCCGGTCGGCGGCCTACCAGCAGCAGTTCAGCAAGCTGCCGGTGATCTGCATCAGCGCATCCACCAGCAAGACCTACCTTCGCACGGACAATCACCATCCGATCCTGGGCGTGGAGTATCAGCAGAGCGAGCTCTCTTCCACGGACCAGTACTTCGAGAAGATGGGCATGCGGGTGCGCTACTTCATGCCGCCCAACAGCGTCGCGCCGCTGGCGTTCTACTTCATCGGGGATCTGCTGGGCGATTACACGAACCTGGAGCTGGTGGGCACCATCGCCACCATGGAAGCCTTCCAGCGCATCTATCGGCCCGAGATCTACAACGCGAACTCTGCCGCCGGCAAGGTCTATCAGCCCAGCCTGAAGCATCAGGATTACTCGCTCACGCAGATCGTGTATGACCGCGAGGAGCGCAGCCAGCTGGCGGTCAAGCAAGGCAAGTACGCCGAAGAACACTTCATCAAGCCCTACAAGCACGTGCTTGAGCAATGGGCTGCCCGTCACGCCATTTGATTCACCTCACCCAAGATCGTCATGACCGTCCATACCGTATTGCCCACCTCGACCGCCGGCTCCCTGCCCAAACCCTCCTGGCTCGCCGAGCCGGAAAAGCTCTGGTCGCCCTGGAAGCTGCAGGACGACGCCCTGCGCGAAGGCAAGCAGGATGCGCTGCGCCTGTCGCTGCAGGAGCAGCAGCACGCGGGCATCGACATCGTGAGCGATGGCGAGCAGACGCGTCAGCACTTTGTCACCACATTCATCGAGCATCTGGATGGCGTGGATTTCAACAAGCGCGAGACGGTACGCATCCGGGATCGCTATGACGCGAGCGTGCCCACGGTGGTGAGCGCCGTGAGCCGCCAGAAGCCGGTGTTCGTGGAGGATGCCAAGTTCCTGCGTGCGCAGACGAAGCAGCCGATCAAGTGGGCGCTGCCCGGCCCGATGACGATGATCGACACGCTCTATGACGCGCACTACAAGAGCCGCGAGAAGCTCGCCTGGGAGTTCGCCACCATCCTCAATCAGGAAGCGCGCGAGCTGGAAGCCGCGGGCGTAGACATCATCCAGTTCGATGAGCCGGCCTTCAACGTGTTCTTCGACGAAGTGAACGACTGGGGCGTGGCTACGCTGGAGCGTGCCATCGAGGGCCTGAAGTGCGAGACGGCCGTGCACATCTGCTACGGCTACGGCATCAAGGCCAACACCGACTGGAAGCAGACGCTGGGCTCCGAATGGCGCCAGTACGAGGAATCCTTCCCCAAGCTGCAGGCCTCCAACATCGACATCGTCTCGCTGGAATGCCACAACTCGCATGTGCCGATCGACTTGATCGAGCTGATCCGTGGCAAGAAGGTGATGGTGGGCGCGATCGACGTAGCCAACCATGCGGTGGAGACGCCGGAGGAAGTGGCCAACACGCTGCGCAAGGCGCTGAAGTTCGTGGATGGGGACAAGCTGTATCCGTGCACCAACTGCGGCATGGCGCCCCTGCCCCGCCACGTGGCACGGGGGAAGCTGCAGGCATTGAGCGCGGGTGCGGCGATCGTGCGCGGCGAACTCGGGGCGTAACTGACAGCAGCCCTTTGACCCTGCGCGGCCAGGGTCGCCGAGATTATGCAGGCTGTGGCCTTGGCATCAGCCTGCGACGTCGTTGGCGGCGCGGCTGACACGCCGCGCACCGGTGCTGCGGCTTTCGCGAGCCTCGCTCGCTACCCCTACTCCTTGTACCAGACCATCTGCTGCGACGCGGCCAGCAACGTGCCGTCCGCGCCCCAGATGTGCGCTTCCTGGTCGAAGAAGCCGCCGCTGTAGTTGACGCCCTTGGCCACGGCCAGCACGGGGGTTTCGCCCACGGCCGCCAGTGCGGCTTCGTCGGCATGGAAGTGGATGGTGAGGGCCACGGTGCCTGCCGGCACGAAGCTGCCGCGGTGCAGGAAGATGCGTGGGAAGAACACATCGCAGATTGAGGCGAGCGCGGCGAAATCCAGCGGGCGCGGCGGTTCGTCGCGCACCCATTGTTCGGTCCGGGTGTCCGTGGTGGGCTCGCCGCGCGCCACGGCGTCGAATCCGCCCCGCTGCGGGAAGAAGGCATAGCGCTGAACCCAGGCCGGGCGTTTGGGGTCGAGCTCCAGCCGGGGCAGTGACGCCGCGGGCGGCACGTCCGGCATGGCGATGTCTCGCGTGCCCCACACAGGCCGGCGTTGCGCGAGCAGCGCGATGGCGTTGACGGCCACGGTCTCGCCCTGCACCAGCTGCACGGACCAGTGCTGCGTGGAGCGCGTAGCGCTCACCAATCGCGTCTGCACGGTGTAGGCGCCCTCGCGGATCGGCGCCGCGTACGTGACGGACAGGGACACGGGTGTGCCCTGGCGGACGGGGTCCGTCATCAAGGCCTGCATCAAAATCGCTGCGGTGTAGCCGCCGAACGGCCCGACCATGTTCCAGTACGCGGGGTGCGTGCCGCCCTGCCAGGTCGAGCCTTGCTCGCCGCCCTCCAGGCGTGTCAGGCGCATAGCCTCGTCGAATACATGGTCTGGCATGGCTGTCTCTCTCGAATGGATTGCCGCCTTGCGGCGAAATCGGCGCGGCCAGGCGGGGTGAAAAAACCGAATGCCTGCGGCCGCGTTATGATGTCGAGCATACCGATTTTTCGATGCTGTCGCGATGCAAGCGCTCTGGATGCTGGTGGCCACGTTCATGTTCTCGTTGATGGGAACCTGCGTGAAACTGGCGTCCGACATGAACGCGAGCCTTGGGCTCATCGTGCTCATGCGCGGCATTCCGTCGGTGGTCATGCTGCTCATCTGGGCGCGCATGGCGAATCTGTCGATCCGGCCGGTGGCCTGGAAAGGCCACATCTGGCGCAACGTCGCGGGCGTGACCTCGATGTGGATGGGCTTCGTGGCCCTGTCGCTGCTGCCGCTCGCCACCGCCGTCACGCTCAACTACACCTCGCCCCTCTTCATCGCCGGCTGGATGCTGGGATGGGGTGGCGCACGCGGTGATCGCATCCGGCTGATCGCCGTGGTCATGGGCTTCCTGGGGGTGCTGGCCGTGTTGCGGCCCACGCTCGGTGACGACCAATGGCTGCCGGCGCTAGCGGGCCTGGCAGCCGGGGCGTCCGGCGCGGCTGCCCAGCTGCAGGTGCGTTCGTTGAGCCATCGGGGCGAAGCCACCTGGCGCATCGTGCTGTACTTCTCGATGGCGGTGTGCCTCACGGGTGCGCTCGCCCTGGCACTCACGGAATGGCATAACCCGACGCCGGGCGGTTGGGCGGCGCTCATCGCCGTGGGCACCACGGGCCTGCTCGGGCAGCTCGCCATGACGCGCGCCTTTGGCCACGGCGCCCCGCTGCTCTCGGCCGCGCTTCAGTACAGCATCATCATCTTTGCGTCGATACTGGGCTTTCTACTGTGGGGCGACACGCCGGATCGCATCGCCGTCATCGGCATGGCCTGCATCGTCGGCGCGGGGCTGCTGTCGGTGTGGCGCACGCTGCGGGCGCCGGGGTGACGGCAGGCGGCCGCGTCGCCTGCTGCGATTCCTGGGCCCTCACGAACTAGGCAATCGCCTCGTGCACGCTGACCGGCGCTACGCCGGCCGTGCGCTCAGACGACCGGCCTATTGCCCTCACCCCCGCGCGCCCGCCCGCTGCGCATACGCCCACGCCAGTTCCGCCATCGGCCTGGCCCCTTGCGCCGATGCCGCGGCGCGATCGCTCGACGCCGTACCATCCTGCACGCGCTTGGCGATCCCTTGCAGGATGCCCGCGATGCGGAACATGTTGTAGGCCAGATAGAAATCCAGGTTGGCAATGCCGTCGCGGCCCGTGCGCTCGCAGTAGCGCGCCACGTACTGCTCGGCCGTCGGGATGCCGAGTGTGGGCAGATCCAGACCTCCCACGCCGCGGAACTTGTCCGCCGGCGTGTGCCAAGCCATGAGGTGATAGCAGAAGTCCGCAAGCGGATGGCCGATGGTGGAGAGCTCCCAGTCCAGCACGGCGATGATGCGCGGCTCGGTGGGATGGAACATCACGTTGTCCAGGCGGTAGTCGCCATGCACGATGCTCGTGCTGCCATCATCGGGCGGGATGTTGCCCGGCAGCCATTCGATCACCTTGTCCATTTCGGGGATGGACTGCGTCTCGGAGGCCCGGTATTGCTTGCTCCAGCGCGAGATTTGCCGCTCGAAGTAGCTGCCCGGGCGGCCATAGTCGCCCAGGCCCACGCCGGCGTAGTCCACCTGGTGCAGGGCCGCGATCACGCGGTTCATCTCGTCGTAGATGGCACCGCGCTCGGCAGGCGTCATGCCGGGCAGGGATTGATCCCACAGCACGCGCCCTTCCATGCACTCCATGATGTAGAAGGCGCGCCCGATCACGGACTCGTCCTCGCACAAGGCATACATGCGCGGTACGGGCACGTCGGTGTCGTGCAACGCGGCCATCAGGCGGTATTCGCGTTCGATGGCGTGCGCCGAGGGCAACAGCTTGCTCACCGGCCCGGGCTTGCTGCGCATCACGTAGCGGCGGCCGGGCGTGACCAGGCGGTACGTCGGGTTCGATTGCCCGCCCTTGAACTGCGTCACTTCCAGCGGGCCGGCGTAATCCGCCACGTTTGCCGTCAGCCAGGCATCCAGCGCCGCCACGTCGAACTGATGGGATTGGCGAACCGGCTGCGTCCCGATGAACTCCTCGTACATGCTTGTCGTCTCCTCGCGGATGGCCCGTCCGGGTCGACGCCCGGATCGTGGCGGTGGGTCGATGCGGGCATCGACCGATGAAACCGATGCGCGTCGGCAAGGACGCGCGGCGCCTTAGCGCAGGTGATCGCTGAACCAGGCCAGCATGCGCGACCAGCCGTCGCGGGCGTCGGCCTCGCGGTAGCTCTCGCGGTAATCGGCCAGGAAGGCATGCGGCGCGTCGGGGTACACATGAAACACGGACGCCTGCGCGGCCGGGCTGCCCGTGGCCAGCGCGCTTTGCATGGCGCTCACCTGCGTCATGGGAATACCGGTGTCCTGCCCGCCGTAGAGCGCCAGCACGGGCGCCTTCATCTCGCCGGTCACATCGACCGGATGACGCGGGCGCTCGGCCGTGACGTCGCCTTGCAGGCGGCCATACCAGGCCACGCCGGCACGGATCGTGTCGCTATGCGCGCTGTAAAGCCAGGTGACGCGTCCGCCCCAGCAGAAGCCCGTGATGCCCACGCGCTTCAGATCGGCACCCTGCGTGCCGGCCCACGCCACGGTGGCGTCCAGATCGGCCATGGCCTGCGCATCCGGCACGTGATTGACGATCTCCGCAAAGAGCGTGGGAATGTCGTGGTACTGGCTCGCGTCGCCCTGGCGGAAGTAGCACTGCGGGGCGATCGCCATGTAGCCCGCATGGGCCAGGCGGCGGCACACGTCCTGGATGTGGTCGTGCACGCCGAAGATTTCCTGCACCACCAGGATGAGCGGCGGGCTCGTCACCTGTAGCGGCTGGGCCACGTACACGGGCAGGTCCGCGCCGCTCACGGGCACGTTCACCCAGCCGGCGCGCAGGCCGTCCTCGTTCGTGTGGATGGTGGTGGCAACGGGGGCGCCAGCGGCGGGGGAATTGGCCATGCACAGATCTCCGGGATGGCGTCGGCACCCCCCAGCGGCGGGGCCGACGCAAAGATGCATTATGCACGGGTGGTGGCGGGCTCGCGGCAACGCCGCCCCGCCTGCCCGTCCGCCTGGCGAAACCTCAGTGCGCCTCGCCCCAGTTCGCGCCCACGCCCGTTTCGGCCACGAGCGGCACCCGCAGGGACGCCACGCCGCACATCAGCGCCGGCAGCCGCTCGCGCACCAACTCGACTTCGGCCTCGGGCACTTCGAGCACGAGTTCATCGTGGACCTGCATGACCTGGCGCGCCCCCAGGCGCTCGGCTTCCAGCCAATCCTGCACGGCCACCATGGCGAGCTTGATGAGATCGGCGGCCGTGCCCTGCATGGGCGCGTTGATGGCCGCACGCTCGGCGGCGGCGCGGCGCGGACCGCTGCCGCCCCGGATCTCCGGCAGCCACAGGCGTCGGCCGAACACGGTGGACACGAAGCCATCGTCCCGCGCGCGCTGCCGGGTCTCTTCCATGTACTGCGCCACGCCGGGATAGCGTGCGAAGTAGCGGTCGATGTAGAGCTGGGCGGCGTCGCGCGTGATGCCGAGGTTGGCCGCCAGCCCGAACGCGCTCATGCCGTACATGAGGCCGAAGTTGATAGCCTTGGCCGCGCGGCGCTGGTCGCTCGTGACAGCCTCCGGGGCCACGCCGAACACCTCGGCCGCCGTGGCCCGGTGCACGTCGTCGCCCTCGGCAAACGCCGCCTGCAGCTTGGCGTCATCGGCCACGTGGGCCATGACGCGCAGCTCGATCTGCGAGTAATCCGCCGACACGATGCGCGAGCCCGGCGCCGCGATGAAGGCCGCCCGCACGCGCCGGCCTTCGGCCGTGCGCACGGGGATGTTCTGCAGGTTCGGCTCGCTGGAGGCCAGCCGGCCGGTGATGACGGCGGCCTGCGCATACGACGTGTGCACGCGCCCGGTGGCCGGGTGGATCATGCGCGGCAGCTTGTCCGTGTAGGTGGACTTGAGCTTGGCCACGCCCCGGTATTCGAGCAGCACCTGCGGCAGCGGGTAATCCTGCGCGAGCTTGGTCAGCACGTCCTCGTCCGTGGAGGGCGCGCCGCTGGCTGTCTTGCGCACCACCGGGATGCCCAGGCGCGTGAACAGGATCTCGCCCAGCTGCTTGGGCGAATTGAGGTTGAAGGGCTGGCCCGCGATGTCGTAGGCGCGTTGCTCCAGCGACAGCATCTGCTGGCCGAGCGCCTGGCTCTGCCGCGCGAGCTCGGCCGGATCGATGTCCACGCCGTTGCGCTCGATCACCGCCAGCACGGGCGACACGGCGATCTCCAGCGCATAGGTGGCCTTCAGGCCTTCGTCGGCTTCCACCTGCGGCAGCAGCACGTGGTGCAGTTGCAGGGTGAAGTCCGCATCCTCGCAGGCATACGGGCCGGCCTGATCGATGGCGACCTCATCGAAGCCGATCTGCTTGGCGCCCTTGCCGCACAGGGATTCGTAGGTGACACCCGTGCGACCCAGCCAACGCTGCGCGAGATCCTGCAGCGACACGCCGCGGTGGGACTCGAGCACGTAGGCCTGGAGCATGGTGTCGTGGGCCACGCCGCGCAGCGCGATGCCACTGTTGGCGAAGGCATGCGTGTCGAACTTGGCGTGATGCAGGAGCTTGGCGCGATTCGCGTCTTCGAGCCAAGGCTTCAGGCGGGCCAGCACCTCGTCCATCGGCAGCTGGGCCCCCGGGTCCAGATCCGGGTGGCGATGGGCGAGCGGGATGTACACGGCCTCACCCGGCGCCACGGCCATGGAGATGCCGACCAGACGGCACTGCATGGCCCCGAGCCCACCCGTGGTCTCGGTATCGAGCGCCACGAGCGGCGCCTCGGTGACGCGGGCCATCCAGGCGTCGAAGCCGTCCCAATCGGAGATCGTGCGGTAATCGAAGCTGTCGGACGCCGCCGCCGGGGCCACGGGCTGGCCGGCGGCCTCGTCGCGCGCCGCCGCAGCCACGCGCACGCGCGCGTCGCCCGTGGGGATGCGGTCCGGATCGCCGGACAGATCGCGCAGCCAGCTGCGAAAGCCGAAGCGCTCGTAGATCTCGGTCAGGGTGGCGTTGTCCTGCGGCTTTTGCGCGAGGGACGACAGATCCGGCACGTCGGCGCGCAGATCGCAGTCGGTCTTGACGGTGATGAGCTCGCGCGAAAGCCCGAAGCGCGGGATCGCTTCGCGCAGGTTGGCGCCGGCCACGCCCTTGATCTCGTCGGCATGCGCGATGACGTCTTCGATGCTGCCGTACTGCCCCAGCCACTTGGCGGCTGTCTTGGGGCCCACCTTCTCCACGCCGGGGATGTTGTCGACCGTGTCGCCCACCAGCATGAGGTAATCGATGATGCGCTCGGGCGGCACGCCGAATTTGGCGTTCACGCCGGCCACGTCCATCACGTCGCCAGACATGGTGTTGATGAGCGTGACGTCGTCGTTCACGAGCTGGGCAAGATCCTTGTCGCCCGTGGACACCACGGTACGGGCGCCGGCCGCGGTGGCCTGCACGGACAGCGTGCCGATGACGTCGTCGGCTTCGACGCCGTCCACGACGAGCACGGGCCAGCCCAGGGCGCGAATCGCGCGGTGGATGGGCTCGATCTGCAAGGCGAGATCGTCGGGCATCGCGGCCCGGTTGGCCTTGTATTCAGGGTACAGTTCATCTCTGAACGTGGCGCCGCGGGCATCGAAGACGCACGCCATCCAGTCTGCCTTATGATCTTGCGCCAGCCGCCGCATCATGTTGATGACGCCGTACAGCGCACCGGTGGGTTCTCCAGCCGCGTTGCGCATGTCAGGCATGGCGTGATAGGCGCGGTACAGATAGCTGGAACCATCCACCAGCAACAGGGTCTTTTTCATATGGAAACACTTCAGCAAACGGATTCGGGCGGTGACCAGCCCGCGGGCGCGGCAACGGGAGCGCAGGCTGCGCATACCCCGCGCGACGCAGGGCGGCAGCAGCGCATCGATACGAAGAACACGCTGCGCGTGCCGGGCCTGAGAGACATCGTCGACGAGGATCGGGCCAATGCCGTGAAGGCCCGCGAGTCGTGGCACTTGCTGGGGATTATGTCAGAGTTCTTCGAGGCCTCTGAAAAGCTCGCCCAGGTGCGCCCGGCTGTCAGCCTTTTCGGCAGCGCGCGCATCAAGCCGGGCACGCCGTATTACGAAAAGACCGAAACCATTGGCCGCTTGCTGTCCGAAGCCGGCTTCTCGGTGATCTCCGGTGGCGGCCCGGGCTTGATGGAAGCCTGCAACAAGGGCGCGCATGCGGGCCCGAGCCCGAGCGTCGGCCTGAACATCGAGATCCCGCACGAGCAATCCGGCAATCCGTACCAGAACATCAGCCTCTACTTCCGGCACTTCTTTCCGCGCAAGGTCGCGTTCATGAAGTTCACGTCGGCATATGTGGTGATGCCGGGCGGCTTCGGCACGCTCGACGAGCTCTTCGAGGCCTTGACGCTCATCCAGACCGGCAAGAGCCGCAAGATGCCGATCATCCTCGTGGGCAGCGACTACTGGCGCGGCCTGCTCGACTGGATCCGCGAGCAACTGCAGACCGCGCGCCTCATCAATCCGGACGACATCAACCTGATGCAGGTGATCGACGATCCGCAGCAGGTGGTCGACGCGATCTTCGACTTCTACCAGCACGACGGCTTTGCCCAGAACGCTCAGGACACGCAACTCGTGTCGCTGTAACCCTACCGACCCCATGGCCGTTTTCACTTCTGTTTCCCTCGACGACGCACGCGCGCTGCTCACCCGCTATGACCTGGGCGAGTTCGTCTCGCTGCGCGGCATCACCGCGGGCATCGAGAACACCAACTATTTCCTGAACACGACGCGCGGCGAGTACGTGCTCACGCTGTTCGAGAAACTCTCGATGGCGCAGCTGCCGTTCTACATCGAGCTGATGCATCACCTGGCCGCCAAGGGCGTGGCGGTGCCCTCGCCGCAATCGCTGCGCGCGGGCGGGCGCATCACCGAACTGCACGGCAAGCCCACGGCCATCGTCTCGCGTCTGGCAGGCGGCTACGAGCCCGCGCCGGGCGCGGCGCACTGCCGCATCGCTGCACGCACGCAGGCCCGCACTCACCTCGGGGCGCGCGACTTCCCGATGGCGCAGCCCAACCTGCGCGGCCTTGCCTGGTGGCAGGAGACGGCGCCGCAGGTGATGCCGTTCCTCACGGACGCCCAGGCCACGCTGCTCACGGACGAGATCGCCGCGCAGATCGCCTTCGCACAAAGCGCGGATTATGCCGAGCTGGAGCGGGGCCCCGCCCACTGTGATCTCTTCCGGGACAACGTGCTCTTTGCCGGCACCTCGGAAGATCCGGTGATGGGTGGCGTCATCGACTTCTACTTTGCAGGCTGTGACGCGTGGCTTTTCGACGTGGCCGTGGCCGTGAACGACTGGTGCATCGTGCGCGAGACCGGCGTGCTCGTGCCTGAGCTTGCCCAGGCCTGGCTCGAGGCCTACGGTGCCGAACGCGCCTACACCGAGGCCGAGCATCGCGCCTGGCCGATGATGTTGCGCGCCGCGGCCCTGCGCTTCTGGATCTCGCGCCTGTACGACTTCTATCGCCCGCGTGAAGCCGAGACGCTCAAGCCGCACGATCCCACGCACTTCGAGCGCATCCTGCGCCTGCGCCGCGAGGCGCCCGGGATCACGCTCGCCGGCCAATACTGAGGAGGCGGCATGCAGGCTTTGTCGCTCTCACCCCTGGCGGGTGTGCAGTGGGTGCGTGATGGCTACGCGCTCTTTCGCCGCCAACCCGTGCCGATGTTCTCGTGGGCGCTGATGATCGGGCTGCTCGTGCTGGTGGCGAGCATGCTCGTGCCGGTCGGCCCTGTGCTCTTCATCATCGTCATGCCCACGATCACCGTGGTCACCCTGCAATCCTGCCGGCTGATCGAGGTGGGCCAGACCGTGCAGCCCTGGCGCGTGGTGGGCGACGTGCGCCGCTCGGGCAAGATGCGCATGCTGTTGCTCGCGGGCGGCGTCTACGTGTCGGCCGTGTTCGGCGCGGGCGTGCTGGCGTTCCTGCCCTTCATGGGCGGGATTGCCGAGGTCGTGCGCGGCATCGACCCCGATGCGGGCATGGCGGGCCTCGCCGCGCTCTCGCAGGCCATGCAGGCGCCGCTTATCCTCTTCGGCATCTTCTATCTGATCATTGCCGCCCTCTTCTGGCATGCGCCGGCCCTCATCGCCTGGCATGACATGGGGCTGAAGAAAGCCTTGTTCTTCTCGGGCATCGCCTGCTGGCGCAACAAGGGCGCCTTCGTCCTCTACGGGCTCGTGTGGGCCGCCGCGCTACTCGTGCTGGAAGTGATCTCGATGGGCTTACAGGTCATCGGCCTGTCGCCGCAGTTTGCGGGCTTCGTACAGATGCCGTTGAACTTCGCTTTCGCTGCCGTGCTGTACTGCAGCTTCTACTCCACTTACACCACGGTGTTCCAGGATCGCTCGCCCGAGGCGCCCGCCCCGGTCAGTCCTGAATGACGTAGTCGGGATAGCGCAGGCTGATCTCCTCGGCCTGCGCAAGCGTGCCAGACAGATGCTCGCGCAGCCGCGCCTGCGCGGCGGCCGGGTCCCCTGCGGCGATGGCCGCAAGCACGGCCTGGTGATCTTTCAGGATGCGCTGGGCCTTGCCGGCTTCCGGCACGTGCAACCGGCGCAACCGATCCACGTGGCCGCTCGTGCGCTGCTGCAGTTGCCAGAGCGATTCCACCCCGGCCGCCACGTGCATCGCGTGATGAAACGCCCGATCCGCCGCGACGAAGGCGGAAAAGTCCTCGCGTGCCAGCTCCCTGGCTTGTTGATCGATGTGGCCCTGCAAGCGTGCGAGCAGGTCTGCGTCGGGCGCGCTGGCCAGCAGATACACCACCTCCAGCTCCAGTGAGCGGCGCAGGAAGTGCGCCTGGCGTGCCGACGCCAGACTGATCCGGCTCACCAGGGTGGCGTGCTGCGGGAAGACGTCGACCAGCCCCTCTTCTTCCAGTCGCATCAGCGCATCGCGAATGGGGGTCTGGCTGAGCCCGAAGCGCTCGGCCAGTTCGTTGCGCGGCAGCACCGTGCCTGGCGGCAGCGCGAGACCGACGATGAGTTCGCGCAAGGTGTCGAAGACTTGCGGTGCGGCGTGCCGCGCCCGGTCCAGGCGCAGCGGGGGAATGACGTCTTGAATACGCATGACAAGCTCGGTGAACTGGGCGCGATTGTACCGATCTGCCGTTTTGACATACTAATATATTAGTGTTTCAATGCCGCATCACGAGGAGACAAGGGATGCCAAGATCACCCCAGGAATTGCGCAGCCGGCGCTGGTTTGCCGATGACGATCTGCGCTCGTTCGGCCATCGCTCGCGCATGATGCAGATGGGTTACGGGCCGGAAGACTGGGTCGACAAGCCCGTCATCGCCATCATCAACACGTGGTCGGACCTGAACTCCTGTCACGCGCACTTTCGCCAGCGCGCCGAGGAGGTCAAGCGCGGCGTGCTCCAGGCAGGCGGCTTTCCCGTCGAGCTGCCGGCGATGTCGCTGTCCGAGTCGCTCGTCAAGCCCACGACCATGCTGTATCGCAACCTGCTCGCCATCGAGACCGAGGAGCTGCTGCGCAGCCACCCGATCGATGGCGCCGTGCTGCTGGGCGGCTGCGACAAGACCACGCCGGGGCTGCTCATGGGTGCCATCAGCGCCGGCCTGCCCTGCATCTTCGTGCCCGCAGGCCCGATGCTGCGGGGCAACTTCAATGGCCAGGTGCTGGGCTCGGGCTCGGACGCCTGGAAACTCTGGGACGAGCGACGCGCCGGGAACCTGACCGAGACCCAATGGCTCGGCGTGCAGGGCGGCATTGCGCGCAGCCATGGCACGTGCATGACCATGGGCACGGCAGCGACCATGACCGCGCTCGCCGAAGCGATCGGCATGACGCTGCCCGGGGCCTCCTCGATTCCGGCACCGGATGCCAACCATCCCCGCATGGCGACGGCCAGCGGCCGGCGTGCCGTGGAAATGGTCTGGGAAGACCTGACGCCGGCGCGCGTGCTCTCGCCGGCTTCGTTCCAGAATGCGATCCGCGTGGCGATGGCGGTGGGCTGTTCCACCAATGCCATCATCCATCTGGTGGCCATGTCGCGCCGCGCGGGGTGCCCGGTCACGCTCGACGACTTCGATGCGGCGAGCCGCCACACGCCCGTCATCGCCAACATCCGCCCGAGCGGCGAGAAGTACCTGATGGAGGACTTCTACTACGCGGGCGGCCTGCCGGCGCTCATGAATCGCCTCGCGCCGCACCTGGACCTCACCACGGCGACCGTGTCAGGACGCACGCTGGGCGAGACACTCGACGGCGCGCAGGTGCATGACGACGACGTCATCCGGCCGCTGGACAACCCCTTGTACGCCGAAGGGGCGCTAGCCGTGCTGCGTGGCAATCTCGCGCCGGACGGCTGCGTCATCAAGCCCAGCGCCTGCGCCCCGCAGTATCTGCAACACACGGGGCCCGCGCTGGTGTTCGACGACTACGCCAGCATGAAGGCGGCCGTGGACGACGAGGACCTGGACGTCACCGCCGACCACATCCTCGTGCTGCGCAATGCGGGGCCGCTGGGCGGGCCTGGCATGCCCGAGTGGGGCATGCTGCCCATCCCCACCAAGCTCGTGCGACAAGGCGTGCGCGACATGCTGCGTCTGTCGGATGCGCGCATGAGCGGCACGAGCTACGGCGCCTGCATCCTGCACGCCGCGCCCGAAGCCTACGTCGGCGGGCCGCTCGCGCTCGTGCGCACCGGCGATCTCATCACCGTGGACGTGCCCGCACGCCGCATCCACCTGGAAGTGGACGACGAGGAACTCGCGCGCCGCCGTGCCGCCTGGACGCCGCCGCCGCCGCGCTTCTCGCGCGGTTACGGCTGGATGGTGGGCCGCCACATCCTGCAGGCCAACGACGGCTGCGATCTGGATTTCCTGGAAACCACGTTCGGTGCGCCCACGGGCGAGCCCGACATCTACTGATGCCCTGCGAGACGCCCATGTCCGATACCCCGACGCTGTCTGCCGCCACCCGTGCCAAGCTTGCCACGGTGAGCACAGCCACCTTGTGCACCGCGCTCTTCAAGCGCGGCCTGCGCAATCAGTGCCTGCAAGACGTCCACCCCCTGCAGCCGGGCCTGCCCACCATGGTGGGCGAAGCCTTCACGCTGCGCTACATCCCGGCGCGTGAAGATCTGAACACGATCCAGGTCTTCGAGAACCGCGCGCACCCGCAGCGCGCCGCGATCGAGACCTGCCCCGAAGGCGCGGTGCTCGTCATCGACAGCCGCAAGGATGCCCGCGCGGCCTCTGCGGGCGGCATCCTCATCACGCGCCTCATGCAGCGTGGCGCTGCGGGCATCGTCACCGATGGCGGCTTTCGCGATTCGGCCGACATCGCCCAGTTGCCCTTCCCCGCCTATCACCAGCGCCCCTCGGCGCCCACCAACCTCACCCTGCACCAGGCCATCGACATCAACGTGCCGATCGGCTGCGGCGACGTGGCGGTGTTCCCGGGCGACGTGATCGTGGGCGACGCCGAAGCCGTGGTCGTCATTCCGGCCCACTTGGCAGACGCCATCGCCGACGAAGCCGTGCAGATGACGGCGTTCGAGGACTTCGTGATGGAACAGGTGTCGGCCGGGCGCTCCATCCTGGGCCTATACCCGCCCACGGACGAACAATCCCGCACGGATTTCGCCGCCTGGCAGCGCGAACGCGGGCGCTGAGCCCCTCGGGCGGCCGCTCAGGCCGCCCTCCTTTGCAGCACAGACCATAACAATCAGGAGACACCATGCATCCCCGTCTGTCCCGCTTTGTCCCCACCTTTGCTGTCGCCCTGTGCCTGGCCGGCGCAGCCGCATCCGCACACGCCGCCGAGTGGCCCAAGCAGAAGCCGCTCACCTACGTCGTGCCGTTCACGGTGGGTGGCTCGACCGACGTCGTCGGCCGCCTGCTCGCCCAGAAGATCGGCGCCGAGATCGGCCAGTCCGTGGTCGTCGAGAACAAGCCGGGCGCGGCCGGCGCGATCGGCGCCACCTACGTGGCCAAGGCCGCGCCCGATGGCTACACGCTCTTTGGCGGCACGATCAGCACCCACGCCATCAACGCGAGCCTCTACAGCAACCTGCCTTACGATCCCGTGAAGGATTTCGAGCCCGTCTCGCTCGTGGCCTACCTGCCCAATGTGCTGCTGGTGTCGGGCAATCTGAAGGTGGACTCAGTGCAGGATCTGATCGCCTACCTGAAGGACAACCCGGCGCAGCGCACCTTTGCCTCGTCAGGCGCAGGCACCTCCACGCACTTGGCGGGCGAGCTCTTTGCCGACCGCATCGACATGCCGCTCTCGCACATTCCGTACAAGGGCACGCCGCCCGCCATGCTGGACGTGGCTTCAGGTGCCGTGACGTTCATGTTCGATCAGATGACCGCCGCGCTGCCGCTGCTCGAGTCCGGCCGACTCAAGGTGCTGGCGGTGACTTCGGCCGAACGTATCGCGCTGGCACCGGATGCGCCCACGCTGCAGGAAGCGGGCGTGCCGGACTTCGAAATGGCCTCGTGGCAGGCCGTGTATGCGCCCAAGGGCACGCCCAAGCCGGTACTGGATCGCCTGTCGCAGGCCATCGCCAACATCGTCAAGCAACCCGACGTGCAGCAACAGCTGGGTCAGACCATGGGCATGCAACTCGTGGGCAGCACGCCCGACGAGCTACGTGAACTGATGGCGAGCGAGATCCCGCGCTGGGCCGATCTGGTGAAGAAGTCCGGGGCACAGGCCAACTGACCAGACGTCGTGATGGGGCACGGCAAACCTGCCGTGCTGCCTTCGTTGACATGACTACGCAGAAGGCGGCTCTGCGAGCCGCCTTCTGCCTGCATGGCTATCGCATCATCGCGGCGTGAGCTTGGCTACGCCCAACGCCAGGGTCTTGGTGCCCGCCTGGGCGAAGCGGATCTGCGCCTGCGCCTGGGTGCCTGAGCCTTGCAGGGCCAGGATCACACCCTCGCCGAATCGCGCGTGCTCCACCGCTTGCCCGATGCTGAAGACCTGCCCATCGACTTCGATGCCGGCCTGGCTGCCGCCGGCATAGCCTTGATGGGCGGCTGGGCGGGCCGGCGCCGAGCGCGTGCGCTCGGGCCAGGCCGAATCGCGCCAGGCCGAGGCCCGGTCGTAGCTGGCTTCGTCCACGCGGCTCACCTTGGGCGTGATCCACTTCAGCGCAGGCGCGGGCAGCTCGTCCAGGAAGCGCGAACGCAGGGGATATCGGGTCTGGCCGTGCAGCATGCGCGTCTGCGCGAAGCCCAGGTACAGCCGCTCGCGCGCGCGGGTGATGGCCACATACATGAGCCGGCGCTCTTCTTCCAGGCCGGATTGCTCGAGGATGCTGTTCTCGTGCGGAAAGAGGCCCTCTTCCAGCCCCGTGACGAACACCGCCTCGAACTCCAGACCTTTGGAGGCATGGATCGTCATGAGCTGCACGGCGTCCTGGCCTTCGTTGGCCTGGTTGTCGCCCGCTTCCAGCGCCGCGTGCGACAGGAACGCCGCGAGGGGCGTGAGCACGTCGGCCTGCAACTCCGGATCGACCGGCTCGTCCGCGTTGAACGCGGCGGCGGCGTTGACGAGTTCGTCCAGGTTCTCCAGCCGCTCGGCGCCTTCCTTCTCGAGCTTGTAATGCGCCGTGAGCCCGCTGTCTTCGAGCATGACGCTCACGATCTCGGGCAGGGGCAGATTCTGCGTGCCAAAGCGCATGCGGTCGATGATGCCAACGAATTGCGCGAGATTGGCCCCACCCTTGCCTGCCACGCGGGCCACGGCCCCGTACAGGCTGGTGTTGCCCTGGCGGGCCGCGTCCGCCAAGTTCTCCAGCGTGCGCGCACCGATGCCGCGCGCCGGGAAGTTCACCACGCGGCTGAACGCGGTGTCGTCGTGCGGATTCTCCATGAGCCGCAGATACGCGAGCGCGTGCTTGACTTCCTGCCGCTCGAAAAAGCGCAGGCCGCCGTAGACCTTGTAGGGAATCTTGGCTGAGAAGAGCGTGTGCTCGAGCACGCGCGACTGCGCGTTGCTGCGATAGAGCAGCGCGATCTCGTGGCGCGACTTGCCATCGGCGATGAGCGCCTGGATCTCGCCCACCACCCATTGGGCCTCGGCCGCGTCGGACAGCGATTCGACCACCCGCACCGGCTCGCCATGCCCCTGATCCGTCCAGAGGTTCTTGCCCATGCGCCCTTCGTTGTTCTCGATGAGCGCGTTGGCCGCATCCAGGATGTGGCCGTGCGAGCGGTAGTTCTGTTCCAGGCGGATCACTTCCGGGTGCGAAAAATCGCGCTCGAAGTCCGCCATGTTGCCGACGTTGGCTCCGCGAAAGGCATAGATGGACTGGTCGTCGTCGCCCACGGCCAGCACCGCCGCGCCACCGCCTGCGAGCAGACGGAGCCAGCGGTACTGCAGCCGGTTGGTGTCCTGGAATTCGTCGACGAGGATATGGCGAAAGCGACGCTGATAATGCTCGCGCACGGGGGCGTGGCGCTGCAGGAGCTCGTAGGAGCGCAGCAGCAGCTCGGCGAAGTCAACCACGCCTTCACGATCGCACTGATCTTGATAGAGAGCGTAGATCTCGGCCAGGCGCCGCTGAAAGCCGTCATGGGCTTCGACGTCGTTCGCGCGCAGGCCCTCTTCCTTGGCGCCGTTGATGAAGTTCTGCACCTGCTTGGGGGGGTACTTCTCATCATCGATGCCAGCGGCCTTGAGCAGACGCTTGATCGACGCGAGCTGGTCGGCCACGTCCAGGATCTGGAAGGTGGCCGGCAGGTGGGCGTCGCGGTGGTGGGCGCGCAGCATGCGGTTGCACAGCCCGTGGAAGGTGCCGATCCACATGCCGCGCGTATTGATGGGCAGCATGGCCGACATGCGGGTCATCATTTCCGCGCGGCCTTGTTCGTGAAGGTGACGGCCAGGAGGCTGTGCGGGCTCGTCATGCCATTGCGGATCAGCCACGCCATCCGGGTGGTGAGCACGCGGGTCTTGCCGCTGCCGGCGCCTGCCAGCACCAGGGCATGGCGGGTCGGGTCGAGCGTGACGGCCGCCAGCTGGGGCGGATTCAGGTTGTCGAGCATGGCGATGGTCACTGTCGGGAGCGCCGACGCCGGCGGCCCGCGCGCGCGAACCAGCTCGCAGGCGGCAGCTGCGAGACCAGACGGACGACGAAGACCGCGGCAGCGCCGACGGCATGGTGAAGATGGAGCCTGCGCTTGGCGCGGTACAGGCGGTATTCGGTTGGCACGTGCTGACTGCCGTGCGCCCGGTGCAGCAGGCCGGTGCCACGACGGCTCAACACGAGTTCGTCCTGCAGATTCCAGCCCTTGCCGTCACCCGCGAGCATGCGCAACCAGAGAAAGTAATCCTCGGCATATGGCAGGCCGCCGTAGCCGCCGCAGGCGAGCGCCGCATCGCGGCGCAGCACTACCGTCTGGTGATTGAACGGATTGCGATACGGCAGCATGGCCGCCACGGCCGCGTCCGTCTCTGGCACGGCTCGCCGCGTGATCGTCTGCAGCGTGTCGGGCTCGACTTCCCAGAGCGCCGAGCCGCAGATGTGGAACTGGAGATTCTGCTGCAGAAAGCCGACTTGGCGTTCGAAGCGCCAGGGCTGGCTTACGCTGTGGGGATCCACGTGGGCGACGAATTCGTCTTCACACGCGTCGAACCCTGCCGCGAGCGCCGCACCCTCGCTGACATGCGGATCGACCGCGAGCCGGGTGAGCGGCAACGTGGGATCCCCCTGCGAGAACACGGCTTCGAGCTCGGGCGGGGGCAGGCCCATCGACACCACGACGACCCGCGCCGGTTGCCAACTTTGCGCGACAAGCGCCTGCAGACATTCCTCGACGTACGCGGGATGTTCGTCGCCGTGGATGAGGAGGAGTGCGGAGAAGCCGGGATGAGTCAAAACGGAATCGGGCGCGGTCTCGCGAGGGGTTAAACATGAGGCTGGCCGTCAGCGGCCAACCGCGATAGTACTGGATCAAGGCCCAGTAGTGTGCGCACCGGGTGCGTGCGCCCGCACGCACCGGCCCTCGCCCAAACCTCAGCGGCGGGCCAACTCACGGTAGAGCTCGGCGTAGGCATCCACCATCGCATCCCCCTGGAAAACGGCGTCAAAGCGTGCGCGGGCACCCGCGCCCAACCGCGCGGCCAACGCCGGATCGTGCCAGAGCCGCAACAAGGCGGCACGCAGCGCCGGCACGTCTGCAGGGGGCACCACGAGCCCGGTTTCGCCGTCACGGTTGATGTAGGTCGTTCCCGTGCCGATCTCGCAGCACACCAGCGGCTTGCCCAGCATGGCGGCTTCGAGCAGCGACACCCCGAAGGCCTCCGAGCGCAGATGCGAGGGCAGCACGAACGCCTCGCACAGCGTGAGCAGCGCCATCTTGTCGGCGTCGTCCAGCGCGCCGAGAAAGTGCACGTTGCCCTCACCCTCGGCCTGTCCTTGCAAGCTGTCTGCCGCGGCACCACCGCCACAGATGGCGAGCTCGATGCCCGTGCCGCGCACGGCGCTCAGCAGATAGTCGAGCCCCTTGTAGTAGCGCAGGCCGCCCACGAAGAGAAAGAAGCGCGGGCCCAGCCGGGCGCGCCAATGCGCGATGCGCTCGGGATCGGCCGGCGGATACGTGGCGCGATCCAGCCCGAAGGGAATCACCCGCACTTTGTCCGCGAGCCGCACGAGCTCCGGGCTGGAGGTGGCGTAGTTGGGCGAGGAGGCCACGATCCGGTCCATGCTGCCCAGGAAATGGCGCATGAGCGGACGATAGGCCTGCAAGAGCACACGCTGCTTGACGATGTCCGAGTGGTAGGTGACGAGCGAGGGGCGCGACGTGCCCCGCGCGAGGTGCAGGAGATCCATGAACGGCCACGGGAAGTGGTAATGCACCACGTCCATGGTGGGCACGAGCGCGCGAAAATCCCGGATGGCGGACAGGGAGAAGCCTGTCGAGGCCACGTAGACGTCCTGGCGCGCCCGGTGCGTGGTGTGATGGCCGTAGCGCTCCTCCCGCCCCGCACCGCGCGGGCTGAGCGAGAACACATGCGATTCGATGCCGTGGCGGGCCCCGCCCTCGGCCAGCTGGTAGATCACCTGCTCGACGCCGCCATGCGTGTCCGGGAAGTACGTCTTGAAGACGTGCAGCACGCGCATGTCAGCTCCTTTCCCCGGCACCGGCCGGCAGGAACTGCTGGGCGAGCCGTGCGGCGCTCTGCGACCAGCTCAGATACGGCATGTCGTGCGACGTGGGTGCGCTGCCGACCTTCGACAAGGCGATCCAGATACGCAACGCATCGGCCATGCCATCGGCATCGTCCGCATCGACGTAGTACGCATGCTCGCCGGCCACTTCGCGAAACACCGGCAGATCGCGCGCGATGATCGGGATCCCTTGTTGTGCGGCCTCGATGAGGGGCAGGCCGAACCCTTCCGCGTACGAGGCCGCCAGCAGCGCATCGGCCGTGGCATAGGCCTGCACGAGCACGGCATCCGAGGCGCCTTCCAGCAGGCACAGTCGCTGGCCGCGCTGTGCGTGGCGGCGCAGCCGCTCGCCCAAGGCGCCCTGCCCTGGCGCCACGCGACCGAGGACAATGAGCGCCACGTCCTCGCCGGCCGCCCACAGGCGCTCGCAGGCATCCAGGGCCTGCGGGTGGCCTTTGCGGGCTTCGATGGTGCCCACCATCAGGAACACAGTGGTATCAGGCCCGCGCGCCGACAGGGTGATCGCGCTGGCATCTGCCTGGGCGGCGGCCTCCCTCGGCAATTCCACCCCCGAATGAAACCACCCCACGGGCGGTTGCGCCCCACCGCGCGCGGCCAGCCAGTCGCGCGTCTGCTGGGCGACCGCGGCCGAGACACACCACAGGCCGTCGGCAGTGTCGGCCACGATCTGCATCCAGCGCGCAAAGCGTGGATCCGGCTTGCCCAGGCAATACTCGGGCTGCAGCAAGGGGATGAGATCGTGCACGACAAAATGCAGGGGAATGCCGCGGGCACGCCAGGCCTGCAGATGCGGCTGCATGTGCGCGATGGAGAGCAGCGCCACGTCGGCCGTGAAGAAGACGTCGCCGGCCTGTGCCTGCACCGGCGCATCGGGCAAGCCGAGGTTGGGCAGGCCCCACTCGCGCTGCGCGAAGGCGCGTGCGTAGCGAAAGCCTTGCGCATCGGCATAGATGGGCTCGACGCGCCACCCCGGCACGCGCAGCAGCACGAAGGCGCGCAGCAGATTGCGCACGACACGCTGGATGCCGGTGTGGGCGTCGCGCTCGACGAGCCCCGTGACGTCGACCAGCCATTGCCGGGTAGGCGCGGGATGCGGCGCGGGCTGACCATCGAGCAGCGGGGCAAAGCCACCCGCCACATAGACGGCTTGCGCGGCAACGTCTACCGGACCCGCAGGCGCGAGGCGTGCCGGCGCGGGCGCGGTGAGCCGCATGACCCGCAAGCCCAGCCCTGGAAAGCGCGCCATCAGCCCCGCGGCGAGCCGCTTGGCCCATGGCCAGCGACGCACGCCGCGCATGAGCCCGCCGACGATCCGGCGCATCGCGCCTGCGTTCCCCTGGGCCACCCGCATCCTTTTTCGCTACTGTCGAAGCTGTGCATTGTAGGCGGCGGCGCGCGCACCTTCTCGCGCGCTTATGAAAAAATGTAATTTTCTGCGCGCGAACCCGGTGGACTATAGTTCTCCCTCTGCGGACACTGCCACACCAGCGCTTGGCGGCGCTGTCCGGCGCACGGGCTGCGGCCTGTCGCGCGAGCATGGTCACCCCTCTACGTTTCACAGGAATTCTCATGGCCACTTCCTCCACCCTCACGCGTCTGGGCGCAGCCCTGGCGCTCGTCACGGCCGCCGCGGCTGCCGCGCCCGTCCAAGCCAAGACCACGCTTGAGACCGTGCGCGAGCGCGGCAGCCTGCGCTGCGGCACCACGAACGGTTTCGCCGGCTTCTCGGCGCCGGACGATCAGGGCAACTGGCGCGGCCTGGACATCGACTTGTGCCGGGCCATCGCGACGGCCGTGCTGGGCGAAGGCGCCAAGATCGAGACCGTGCCGCTCAATTCGCAGCAGCGCTTCACGGCCCTGCAATCGGGCGAGATCGATGTCCTCACGCGCAACACCACCATCACGCAGCAACGCGAGACCGCGCTGGGCCTCCTGGGCGCGGGCGTGAATTTCTATGACGGCCAGGGCTTTCTCGTACCGCGCTCGCTGGAAGTCAAAAGCGCGAAGCAACTGGACGGCGCGACGATCTGCATGCAGACGGGCACCTCCAACGAGAACACGCTGGCCGACTGGGCGCGCGCGAACCAGGTCACGTACAAGCCGGTCGTGATCGAGAAATTCGACGAAGTGGTCAACGCCTTCGTGGCCGGCCGCTGCGACGTCTTCAGCACGGACGCCTCGGGCCTGGCCTCGATCCGCGCCTCGCGCCTGGGCGACGTGGACAAGTACGTCGTCCTGCCCGAGATCATCTCCAAGGAGCCGCTGGGCCCCTTCGTGCGCCAGGGCGACGATCAGTGGCTGAACATCGTCAAGTACTCGCTCTACGCCATGATCGAAGCCGAGGAGCAGGGCATCACGCAGGCGAACGTCGAGGAAATGCGCAAGAGCCCGAGCCCGAGCGTTCAACGTCTGCTGGGCGTGACGGCCGGTGCGGGCAAGAGCATGGGTCTGGATGACGCCTGGGCCTACAACATCATCAAGCAGGTGGGCAATTACGGCGAGAGCTTCGAGCGCAACGTCGGCAAGGGCAGCCCGCTGCGCATCGAGCGCGGCCTGAACGCGCTGTGGAAGAACGGCGGCCTGATGTACGCCATGCCGATCCGCTGATCGGTCAGCGTTCGGGCCCCTGCGCGGCAGCTTCGGCTGCCGCGTCTGCATTCACGCTCAGGCGATCAGCCAGAGCCCTGCGCTGGTGATGGCCAGCAGCGCCGCAAAGGCAAGCTTCAGACGGCGCTCGGGGAGCCTGTGTGCCAGCCGCACGCCGGGGCTCACCATCAGCAGCGCACCTGCGGCCAAGGGCAGACCCACCGTCCAGTCGATCGCACCGGCGGCGCCGTAGCTGACGAGGCTCACGAGCGCCGTGGGCACGACCGTGGCCAGCGCCACCCCCTGCGCCACGGTCTGCGAGGCGCCGAACACTCCCGTCAGCACCGGCGCCACCAGAATGCCCGCGCCCACGCCGAAGAACCCGCCCAACAAGCCACCTGCCACGCCCAGCAGCGCGGCAGCCGGCTGCGTGAAGACACGCGTGCGCTCAGCCAGCGGTAAGGCACGACGCCGGACCTGCCAGACATACTGCAGCGCCGTCAACGCGAGGAAAGCGGCGAAGGCCCGGCGCAGCAACGTGGAATCCAGCCCCAGGGCTGCCTGTGCCCCCACCCACGTGAAGCCGATCGCACACACGGCGATCAGGGCCACGCGCGCGAAATCGATCCGGCTCTTCTGGTGATAGCGCCAGGCGGCCAGGAGCACGGTGGGAAGCACGAGGATGAGCGCCGTGCCCTGGGCCACCTGCTGCGACATGCCGGCCAGAAAGCTCAACAGCGGGATCGCGATGAGCCCACCGCCGATGCCGAAGAAGCCGCCCAGCACGCCCAGGCCTGCGCCCAAGGCCAGCCAGAGGGCGAGATCCATCAGCTGCGGGAACGACATGCTGGTATTCCTTCAGGACGGCCCGTCAGACGCCGCGCAGCTTGTCCAGGGCCGCATCCAGGCGATCGACAGCCCAGACTTCCAGGCCCTCGATCGGCTGACGTGGCGCGTTGGCCTTGGGGATCAGCGCGATGCCGAAGCCCAGCTTGGCGGCCTCGCGCAGGCGCTCCTGCCCGCGTGGCGCGGGCCGGATCTCCCCGGTGAGTCCGATCTCGCCGAAGGCGATCAAGCCCTTGGGCAAGGCCCGATTGCGCAGCGAGGACATGATGGCGAGCAGCACGGGCAGATCCGCCGCGGGCTCGGTGATGCGCACGCCCCCCACGGCATTCACGAAGACGTCCTGGTCGTGCGTGGCGATGCCGCCGTGACGGTGCAGCACCGCGAGCAGCATGGCCAGGCGATTGCCTTCCAGACCCACCGAGAGCCGTCGTGGATTGGACCCCTGCGTGCTGTCGACCAGCGCCTGGATCTCCACGAGCAGCGGTCGTGTGCCTTCCTGCGTGGCCATCACGCACGAGCCTGGCACCTGGTTCTCCTGCTGGGACAGGAAGAGCGCCGACGGATTCGGCACGCCGCGCAGGCCGCGGTCGGTCATGGCGAAGACGCCCAGCTCGTTGACCGCCCCGAAACGGTTCTTGAAGGCGCGCACCAGCCGGAACGACGAGTGCGTGTCGCCTTCGAAGTACAGCACCGTATCCACGATGTGCTCGAGCACGCGCGGACCGGCCAGCGCGCCTTCCTTGGTGACGTGGCCGATCATCACGATGGCCACGCCGGTCTGCTTGGCCAGGCGCGTGAGCTGGGCAGCGCACTCGCGCACCTGGGCCACCGAGCCGGGTGCGGAGGTGAGCTCGGAGGAATACAGCGTCTGGATCGAATCGATCACCGCGACGACGGGACGTTCGCCCTCGGGCGTCTCGCTCAGGGCGGCCTGGATGGCCTCGAGCCGGATCTCGGCCAGCAGATGCACGTTGCCGGTTTCAAGCTCGAGCCGGCGCGCGCGCAACGCGACTTGGTCACCCGACTCCTCGCCCGTGACGTACAACACGCGATGGCTCACCGACATGGCCGCGAGCGTCTGCAGCAGCAGCGTGGATTTGCCGATACCCGGATCGCCACCGATCAGCACGACGGCACCAGGCACCAGACCACCGCCCAGCACGCGATCGAATTCGGCGACGCCCGTGGTGAGCCTGGGCTGCTCGCGGGTCTCGATGTCGGCCAGGCGCTGCACGGGCGTGCGCCCGGCCAGCGGAGCGAACCGGTGCGTGGCGGCCGGCCCGGCCTGCACCGTGGTTTCCTCGAGGGTGTTCCAGGCGCCGCAGCCGGGGCACTGCCCCTGCCACTTCGGGCTGGCCGTGCCGCAGTCGACACAGACATAACGGGTCTTGGCTTTGGTGGCCATGCTCACTCCTGGGCAGCGCGCATCGGCACGCGTGCGGTCACGGCGGTCAAGAGTTCATAGCCGATCGTGCCGGCGGCCGCAGCCACCTCGTCGACCGACAGGCCATCCGCCCCCCACAGGGTGACGGGCGAGCCCACCTGGGCCTCGGGTACGGGTTGGAGATCGACGGCCAGCATGTCCATCGACACCCGGCCGACGAGGCGCGTGCGCACGCCATGAACGACCACGGGTGTGCCGGTGGGCGCATGGCGAGGGTAGCCATCGGCATAGCCGCAGGCCACGATCCCCACGCGCGTCGGCGATCGGCGACGAAGCGCGCGCCGTAGCCCACCCCGCCGCCCGCCTGCACATGTTGTTCGGCAATGAGCGTGGAGCGCAGCGCCATGGCCGGGCGCAGACCCAGCGCCTGGGCGCTCACCGCCCCGTCGTCGAACGGGGTGGCCCCATACAGGCAGATGCCCGGGCGTACCCAATCCGTGCGCGCGGCAAACGCCGGGGAGCCAAAGATGGCCGCCGAATTGCACAGACTGCGGGCGCCCGGCATGTCGAGCGTGGCGCGGTCGAAGATGCCGGCCACGTGCGTGACGTGTTCGGGCGAATCGCCCGAGGCGAAGTGCGTGGCGTGGCCGATGCTGCCGAGAAGCCCCTGGGCGCGTAGCGCGAGCGCCTCATCGTACGCCGCGCGGTAGCGGCCAGGCGCGAAGCCCAGCCGATTCATGCCGGTATTGAGCTTCAGGTAGATGTCGAGCGGCTGGCGCGGCCGGATCGACCGGATCATGTCCAGCTGCGAGGCGTCATGCACGACGGCACAAAGCCGATAGCGTTCCAGCACGGCCAGATCGGCGGGCTCGAAGAAGCCTTCGAGCAGCATCACGGGGCCCGCCCATCCCGCCTCACGGCAACGGACGGCTTCTTCCAGATCCAGCATGGCAAGGCCATCGGCTGAGCTCGCACCGGGCAGCATGCGTTCGATGCCGTGACCATAGGCGTTGGCCTTGATCACGGCCCAGACCCGGGGCAGGCTGGCGCCGGGCTCGGCAGCCTGGGCAAGACAGCGGCGCACCGTGGCCACATTATGGGCGAGCGCCGAGGGGAAAACGGTAGCGTGAAGAGGGCGTGGCATGGAGTGACAGTGTACCGCCGCAGCGCAGCATGCGCACCGCTGGCCCGGTCGATAACCACGCGGTGGCGGGCAGGCTTCTCTCCTTGCCCAGCTGGCTGGTCAGCGATCGCGGCATGGCTGACAATGCGACGCAGAGTCTGCCGCAAACGCGACGGCAGCCATCCCTGAGGAGACATCGCCATGCCCTGCCGTTCGACCCAAGACAGCCCTGCCCCGGTGTCGCCATGAGCGGCGCCCTCACCACAGGCGGCACGGCTGCCGGGCTGCTCGTGCGCGCCATCCGGGAACATGCCGACAAACCGGCCTTCGCAGGCGACTTCGGCACGTGGACGTACGCAGAGCTCGGCGAGCGCATCAGCCGCGTCGCGCAATGGCTGGACAGCCTCGGCCTGCGCCCGGGCGATACCGTGGCGCAGCTGGCGATCAATCGACCCGAGACCTACGTGATCGTGGCAGCGCTGTACCTGCGCGGGCTGCGGTCCGTGTCGCTGCATGCCCTGGGCAGCCTGGACGACCACGCCTTTGTGCTCACGGACAGCGAGACGACGCTGTGCATCGTGGATCCCTACCACCGCAAGCGGGGCGACGCGTTGCGCGCCCGCTGCCCGCAAGTCACGCACTGGGCGGCGCACGATCACGCGGCCGGTTTCGTCGATGTCGCCGAACACGCGGCCCGCTTCGCGCCTGAGCCGCTCGTGCCCACGGGCGATGCCGAATCGATCGTCCGGCTCGCCTACACCGGCGGCACCACCGGCCGGCCCAAGGGCGTGCAACTGTCGAACCGGGCCCTCGCCACCAATGCTGTCCTGGACCTCATCGGCAAGGACTGGCCGCGCGAGATCCGCTACCTGTGCGCCGCACCCATGTCGCATGGCGGCGGCTCTCTGATCCTGCCCGTACTGGCCCAGGGAGGCTGCGTGGTGCCGCTGCAGGGCTTTTCGCCCGAGCGTTTCATCGATACCTTCATCCGCTGGCGGTGCACGGTGACCTGGCTCGTGCCGACCATGGTCTACGCGCTGCTGGATCATCCACGCACGGCGGGCACGGATTGGTCGCGCTTGCAGGCCCTCATCTACAGCGCCGCCCCCATGGCCCCCAGCCGCGTGCGTCAGGCGCTCGATGTGTTCGGGCCCGTGCTGATCCAGAGCTACGGGCAGACCGAAGCACCTAATACGGTCCTGACACTATCCCGTCACGACCACGCGCAGGCGACGGACGCCCAGCTCGCCGCCGCGGGACGCCCCTACCCCCTCATCCAGGTGAGCCTGCGCGACGACGCAGGCCGCGAGGTGGCCCCGGGTGAGGCGGGCGAGATCTGCGTGCGCGGCCCGCTCGTCATGTCGGGCTATTGGCGCCGCCCCGCCGAGACCGACGCTGCGCTGCGCGATGGCTGGCTGCACACGGGCGACGTGGCGCCTCAGGATGCCGATGGGCTCTTCTACATCGTGGACCGCAAGAAGGACCTCATCATCACCGGCGGCTTCAACGTCTACCCGAAGGAAGTCGAGGACGTCCTCGCGGCCCACCCGGCCGTGGCGGCCGCGGCGGTCGTGGGCTTGCCGGATGATCGTTGGGGCGAGGCAGTCACCGCCATCGTCGTGCTGCGGCCCGGTCACACCGTGCAGGCGCAGGAACTGCAAACCCGCGTGCGCGCAGCCAAGGGCGTCACGGCGACGCCCAAGGCGGTGCACGTGGTGGACGCACTGCCCATGACGGCCCTGGGCAAGATCGACAAGAAGGCGTTGCGCGCCCGGGATTGGCCCCGGGCGCAGGCCTGAGCGATCACGTCGCGGCGGTGTCGGGCCGCCGCACGCGGAACCAGGCGGCGTACAAGGCCGGCAGGAAGAGCAGCGTGAGCACGGTGGCCACGACGAGCCCGCCCATGATGGACACGGCCATCGGCCCCCAGAAGCCCGTGCGCGTGAGCGGAATCATGGCCAGCACGGCCGCCGCCGCTGTCAGAATGATCGGGCGCGCGCGCCGCACGGCGGCCTCCACGATCGCATCCCACGCAGCCATGCCCTCGGCCTGGTAGCGCTCGGCCTGATCGATCAGGATCACCGAGTTGCGGATGATCATGCCCAGGAGTGCGATCACGCCCAATTGCGCCACGAAACCGAAGGGCTGGCCCGAGATCAGGAGCGCGAGCGCCGCGCCGATGACGCCCAGCGGGCCCGTCAGGTACACCATGGCCGAGCGCGCGAAGCTGTGCAGTTGCAGCATGAGCAGCGTCATGACGATGAAGAGCATCAACGGGATGTTGGCCACGATGGAATCCTGGGCCTTGCTGCTTTCGGCCGCCGCGCCCGCGACTTCGATGGCGTAGCCCGCAGGCAGCGACGCACGCAGACTGGCGAGCTCAGGCTCGATCTGCCGGCTCACCGTGGGCCCCTGGATGCCCGCACGCACTTCGGATTGCACGGTGACGGCGTACTGCCGATTGTGCCGCCACAGGATGGCCGGCTCCCAATCCAGCGTCACCGTGGCGATCTGCGAGAGCGGCACATGCCGGCCCAGCGTCGTCGGAATGCTCGCTTCGGCCAGCCGCGTCATGGCCGTGCGCTCGTCCTCGGGCTGGCGCAGCACGATGTCGATGAGCTTGTCGTTCTCGCGCAAGGTGGCGATAGGCACCCCCGCCAGCAGCATCTGCGCCGTCTGCTGCAGATTGGAGGTCGTCACGCCCAGCGCCCGCGCTTTGTCCTGATCGAGCGTGAGCCGCAGCGACTTGGCCTGATTGTTCCAGTTGTCGTTCACGCCGCGCGTGCTCGGATTGGCGAGCATCACGTCGCGCACCTGATCGGCGATGCGCCGCACCTCCCGCGGGTTGTCGCCGGTGACGCGGAACTGCACCGGATACGCCACGGGCGGCCCGTTGTTCAAGGCGCTGACGCGTCCGCGGACCTCGGCGAAATTCTCGGCGAAGAGCGCGTTGAGCTTGGCCTGCAGGCGCTTGCGGTCCGCCACGCTGTGCGGCGTGACCACGAACTGGGCAAGGTTGCTGCGATTGAACTGCTGATCCAGCGGCAGATAGAAGCGCGGGCTGCCGATACCGACGTAGTTGAGGTAGCTCGCCACTTCTGGCTGCGCCGAGAGCCAGGACTCCAGACGCAGCGATTGCGCCTCTGTCGCGTGATAGCTGCTGCCCTCCGGCAGCCAGAGCTCGACCATCAATTCCGGACGATTCGATTCCGGGAAGAACTGCTGTTCGATGAAACGAAAGCTGCCAATGCCCGCCACCAGGCAGAGCCCGGTGATCGCGATCACCAGCCACCGATGCGCGAGGCAGCCATCGATGAGCGCGCGCAGGCGGCGGTAGAACGGCGTATCGAACACTTCATGCGAGGCGCTGCCCTCGGCCGTGTGCGGCTTGGTGCGCAGCAGCCAGTAGCCCAGGAACGGCGTGAAGATGACGGCGGCAAACCACGACAGCACGAGCGCCAGCGCGGTGACGGCAAAGATCGAGAACGTGTACTCCCCCGCCGACGACTTGGCGAGCGCGATCGGCAGAAAGCCCACGGCTGTGATGAGCGTCCCCGTCAACATGGGAAAAGCCGTGGTCTCGTACATGGCCAGGGCTGCCGCCATGCGATCGTGCCCCTCCTCCATCTTGCGCACCATCATCTCGACCGCGATGATGGCGTCGTCCACGAGAAGCCCGAGCGCAATGATGAGCGCCCCCAGCGAGATCTTGTGCAGGTTGATGCCAAAGATCTTCATGAAGAGGAAGGTGCTGGCCAGCACGAGCGGAATCGTGAGCGCCACGACAAGACCTGGGCGCACGTCTACGCGCAACGGCCGCGTGTGCAGCCCCAGGCTCAGGAAGCTCACCACCAGCACGATCACGACGGCTTCGGCCAGCACTTTGATGAACTCGTGGATCGAGGCCTCCACCGCCAGCGGCTGATCCGCGACCTTGACCATCTCGATGCCCACGGGCAGGCCGGCCACGATGCGCTCCTGCGCACGGGCGAGGTTCTCGCCCAGCGCCCGGATGTTGCCGCCCTTGCGCATCACTACGCCCAGGCCGATCACTTCGCGCGCGCCCTCGACCGTGCCGTAGCGCATCTTGTTGCTGGGCGGATCGACGAAGCCGCGCGAGAGCCGCGCCACGTCGCCCAGCCGGATGATGGCCCCGCCCACGGTGGTGCCATCGGCCAGCGTGCGCGGCGGCACGCGGATCGGCAGGGCCGCGAGCTCGTCCACGCCACCAATGGCGCCCGTGACACGCACCTGCAGCTCCTCGTCCGGCAAGGTGAGCGCGCCCGCGCTCTGCAAGGCATTCTGTGCGTTGAGCTGATCCGACACGTCCTGCACCGTGAGCCCGAGCTGCGACATGCGCAGGCCCGAGAGCTCGATGTAGACCTTCTCGTCCTGCGCGCCGAACACATCCACCTTGGCCACGTCGCCCACCCGCAGCAACTGCTGACGCACGTCCTCGACCTGGTCCTTGAGTTCGCCATAGCCGAAGCCATCGGCGTGAAAGGCGAAGATCACGCCATAGGTGTCGCCGAACTCGTCGAGGAACATGGGCCCCACGACGCCACGCGGCAAGGTACCTGCGATGTCGTTGACGTGTTTGCGGGCCTTGTACCAACTGTCCTCGACCAGGCGCGGTGGCGCGGCCTCGTCCAGGTTGAGGATGGTGACACTCTGGCCAGGCTTGGTGTAGGAGGTGACCTTCTCGGCATAGGGCACCTGCTGCAACGCGCGCTCGATGCGGTCGCTCACCTGCTCGGCCATCTGCTCCGCGGTGGCGCCGGGCCACCACGCCCGCACCACCATGACCTTGAACGTGAAGGGCGGATCCTCGTCCTGGCCGAGACTGGCATAGGCCCAGGCGCCGCCCAGCAAGAGGACGACGATGAGATAGCGGATGAGCGGCTGGTGCGCGAGCGCCCAGGCCGACAGATTGAAGCGGTGTGTGGCCACGGCGGCGCGCTCAGCGTGGGGAGGCAGCGAGCGCTGCGCCCTCGCCCACTGGCAGCATGGCGGCGCTGGCCGCACTGGCAGGCGGTGCCGGCTGCGGTGCGGCCAGGCGCTTGACCTGCTGGCCCTCGCGAAGCACGTGCACGCCGGCCGTGACGATCTCGGCACCAGGCGGCAGGCTGGCGCGGATCACGGCCTCGGTATCGGTGACGGTCAGAAGCTGCACCGGCACGCGTCTGACATGGCCATCGTCGCCCAACACCCACACCGCCGTGGCCTGACCGTCACGAAACAAGGCCGTCAAAGGCACACGTACTGCGGGCTCGGCCATGGCACGTGTGAAGCGCACTGTGGCCGTCATGCCAAAACGCAGGCTGGGGGGTGGATTCTCCAGCGCGAGCCGCGCGGGGAAGGCGCGGGTGGCCGGATCCGCACTGGCGGCGATCTCGCGCACGCGCCCCTGCAGCACCGGCCCGCCCGCCCAGAGCTCGACCTGGGCCTGCTGAAGGGCGCGCACCTCATCGATACGCGTCTCGGGAATCTGGAAGGCAATTTCCTTGCTGGCCGTACGGGCCACACGCACCACCGGCTGCCCGGCACTCACGACCTGCCCGACTTCGGCATCCACGCCCGTCACGACGCCATCGGCATCGGCGCGCAGCACCGCGTAATCGGACTGGTTGGCGCGCGCCTTCAAGCCGGCGCGGGCCTGCGCGGCACGGGGCGGCGGCG
>NZ_JADCNH010000050.1 GCF_018904615.1 Verticiella alkaliphila
CGGCGGCGACGACCCGCCCGCGCGGCGCGCGCGGCGGCAGGCCCGGACTCGGGCTCCGCCGGCTCACCACCTGCCGGATCCGTGGCAAACGCCAGCATGCGCAGGCAGGCCATGACGAAGCCGGCGTACTCGTCCGGTGCCAACGCGAGTTCGGGCCGGCTGTGCAGGGCGATGGAGTAATAGAGCTGCACGCCGTCGGCCGGCAGACGCGCCGCCAGGCGGCGGATGTCGGCCGCGAGCGGCGTGTCTTCCGTGGGCAGGCCCGGGATGCGCTGCGCCATGGCCACCTGGGCCAGCAGGCCGGCCAGGTCGCCCAGCGCGGCGCTATACGACAGGCTGCGCGCGGCGAGCTCATCGGCCACGGCCACCATGGCAGGGCCGTCGCGCTCGGCCAGCGCATCGAGCAGGCGCACCAGATAGCGCTGATCGATGGCGCCCAGCATGCCGCGCACGGCATCCTCGGACACGTTGCCGCCGCTGTAGGCGATGGCCTGGTCCGTCAGCGACAGGGCATCGCGCATGGAACCACGCGCAGCCTGGCCGATCAGGCGCAGGGCCTGGGGCTCGGCCGGCACGGCTTCGGCCTCGAGCACCTTCGTCAGATGACCCGCGATGGATTCGGGCGGCATCTGCTTCAGGTTGAACTGCAGGCAGCGCGAGAGCACGGTCACCGGGATCTTCTGGGGATCCGTGGTGGCCAGGATGAACTTCACGTGCGGGGGCGGCTCTTCAAGCGTCTTCAACATGGCGTTGAAGGCGTGGCCCGTCAGCATGTGGACTTCGTCGATCATGTAGACCTTGAAGCGGCCGGCCGACGGTGCATACACCGCCTGCTCCAGCAGCTTGGTCATTTCCTCCACGCCGCGATTGGACGCGGCGTCGAGCTCGAGGTAATCCACGTAGCGATCGGCATCGATGCCCGTGCAGGCCGCACACACGCCGCACGGCGTGGGCGTGATGCCCTGCTGGCAGTTGAGCGCCTTGGCGAGGATGCGCGAGAGCGTGGTCTTGCCCACGCCACGGGTGCCGGTGAAGAGCCAGGCATGGTGCAGCCGTTGCGTGCTGAGCGCTTGCGAGAGCGCGCGCACCACATGCTCCTGGCCAACCAGCGTATCGAAGTTTCGCGGCCGCCATTTGCGGGCCAGCACGAGATAGGTCATGGCGCCATTTTAGGGCACGGCGGCGATCGCTGCGCGGCAGGTGCCGCGGCCTCGCCCCGGGGAGCGCCGTGTCGCGCTTTTGCCCGAGGGGCAAGGCGACGGAAGAAGGGGCGGGCCTGACTTCGGCACTGCCGGGAAACGACTATGGCTGCTTCGTTCCCGACCTGACCAGGTTCGCCGCTCCGACATGCGAAGGGGCCCGCGGTTGAGATTCTACCAGCTTGCGGGCAATGCTCTTCGAGCCCCCGACTACAATGCCGGTTTTCCCAGGGGCGTGCCTTCGTCGACGCACCTGGACGGCGCTGTGCCGCTGCGAGGTTTCTGCCATGAGCTACTACCGTCATCACGTCTTCTTCTGTACCAACCAGCGCGAGCCGGGCGCGGACCGCCCGAGCTGCGCGAGCTGCGGCGCGGCCGATGCGCAGGCCCACGCCAAGAAGCGCATCAAGGCACTGGGCCTTGCGGGCGCGGGCGAAGTCCGCGTGAACAAGGCCGGCTGCCTGGACCGTTGCGAGGAAGGTCCCGTCCTCGTCGTCTACCCCGAAGGTGTCTGGTACACCTACGTCGACAACAGCGACATCGACGAGATCATCGACCAGCACCTGGTCGGCGGCGAGCCCGTCGAGCGCCTGCGCATCTGACCCCGCATCTGTCCCCTTTTCGGACCCTCATGACTGACCGCCCCGACACTCTCCGATTCACGGGCCACGCCGGCGACATCGATTGCGCGCTGGACTGGCCGGACGCCGAGCCGCGTGGCTGGGCACTGCTCCTGCACCCACACCCGCTGCACGGCGGCGCGCGTGGCAATAAGGTCGTGACCACGCTCGCGCGGGCCTGCACGCAAGCGGGCCTCGTGGCGGTACGGCCAGACTTTCGCGGCGTGGGCCAGTCGGGCGGCACCTATGACGAGGGCCGCGGCGAGGCCGAGGACATGCTTGGTCTGCCCGCGCAGATGCTCGCGCGCTTTCCGAGCCTGGCCGGCACGCCCTTCGTGCTGGGTGGGTTCTCGTTCGGCAGCGCGGTGGCGAGCCAGGTGGATGCCGGTGGCGACGCCGCCGGGCTGCCGGCGCGCACCGCGCTGATGCTGATCGGCACGGCCGTCGAGCGCTTCGCCGTGGCGCCCGCCCCCGCCGATACGCTGGTCGTGCATGGCGAGGAGGACGACACCATCAAGCTCGCGAGCGTACTCGACTGGGCACGCCCGCACGCCACGCCGGTGGTGGTGATTCCGGGAGCGACGCACTTCTTTCACGGCAAGCTCATCGCGCTGCGCGACGTGACGGCGCGCTACCTCGCCGAACGGCTGGGCCGATAGCGCGTCGTATCACCCGGTTGCACTTGCGCAGCCTTGCCGGCCCTTCGGCAGCGCGGCAGTGCCGGTCGGCCTGCCTATAATGCCGCCTTGCCCCGCGCGCCCTGGCGCGCCCGCCGGCCTCGCCGGCGCGGCTTCTCCCGCCAACCCCCCTTGCCTGACGTTATGACGCTTTCTTCCCCGATGCCCCGGGCTTGGCAACGTCGCCTGACGGCCATCGCCGTGGCCGCCATGATGGCTGCCGCCCCGCTCGCCCATGGCCAGACGACCACCGAGTCCGGCACCCCCGCCCCCGCGGCCGTGACCGCTGCGCAGACGGTGTCCGCCGTTGCTCAGCTCTCGAACATTCCTTCTCCGAACATCGCCGCACGCGCCTGGATCTCCGTCGACGCGACCAGCGGCCAGATCATTGCCGCGTCCGCGCCGGACACGCGCGTCGAGCCCGCCTCGCTCACCAAGGTCATGACGGCCTACCTGGTCTTCAAGGCGCTCGACGAGAAGCGCCTCACCCTGGACCAGGAAGTCCCCGTCTCCGAGCAAGCCTGGCGCACGCCCGGCTCGCGCATGTTCATCGAACCGCGCAAGCCCGTCACCGTGAGCGAGCTCGTGCAGGGCATGATCGTGCAGTCGGGCAACGATGCGTCGGTGGCGCTTGCCGAGGCCGTGTCCGGCAGCGAATCGGCCTTCGTCGCCCTGATGAACCAGGAAGCGCAGCGCCTGGGCATGAAGGACACCCACTTCATGAACTCCACCGGCCTGCCCAACGAGCAGCACCTCACCACGGTGCGTGATCTCTCGGTGCTCGCCGCGCACATCGCGCAGGATTTCCCGGATCACTACAAGTACTACAGCCAGCGCGAGTACTCGTACAACAACATCACGCAGCCGAACCGCAATCGCCTGCTGTGGCTCGACCCGACCGTCGACGGCATGAAGACGGGACACACCGATGCCGCCGGCTACTGCCTGATCGCCTCGGCCCTGCGCGGTGATCGCCGCGTGGTGACCGTCGTCGTGGGCACGACCAGCGAGACCGTGCGCGCCCAGGAAAGCCTGAAGCTCCTGAACTGGAGCTTCCAGAACTTCGACACGGCCCAGCTCTACGCGGCCAATCAGGCCGCCGTCGAGGCCCGCGTCTGGAAGGGCGAGGCCGACACCGCCAAGCTCGGCCTGACCACCCCGGTCAAGGTCACCGTGCCGCGCGGCCAGGTCGAGAAGGTCCAGCCCGTCGTCGAGCGCACCGACCCGCTGATCGCCCCGCTCGAGGCGGGCCAGCGCGTGGGCACCTTGAAGCTCGTGCTCGACAACCAGGTGCTGCAGGAAATGCCGCTGGTGGTCCTGGAGCCGGTGGCCGAATCCGGCTTCTTCGGCCGCATGGTCGACGCCATCCGCCTGCGCTTCCAGTAAGGCCGCGGGGCGGCGTGCACTTGATTCCGCACGCCGCCGGCCCCATCTTCTGAATTTGCACGCGAGGTGGCAGCATGGCCGACACTCAAGAATCCCTCATCGAGTACCCGAGCGATTTCCCCATCAAGGTGATGGGCAGGTCGCACCCGGAGTTCACCCAGATCCTGACCGAACTCGTCCTGCAGTTCGACCCCGGATTCGATCCGGCCACGGTCGAGATGCGCGCGAGCGGCAAGGGCAACTACATCGGGCTCACTTTCACGGTGCGCGCCACGTCGCGCGAACAGCTCGACGAGCTCTACCGTGCGCTCACCTCGCACGAGATGGTGGCCTACGTCCTCTGACGGCCCGCATTCATGCTGACACGCTGGCTCACGCCGCGGCCCTCGGCCTATGCGCCGGTCTGGGCCGACATGCGCGCCTTCACCGAAGCGCGCACGGCTGATACGCCGGACGAGATCTGGCTGACCGAGCACGTGCCGGTCTACACCCTGGGGCAGGTGGGCAAACCCGAGCACCTGCTCGCCCCCGGTGACATCCCCATCATCGCCACGGATCGCGGCGGCCAGGTCACCTACCACGGCCCCGGACAGGTCACGGCCTATGTGCTCCTGGATCTGCGTCGTGCGGGCTACTTCGTGAAGGAGTATGTCCACCGGATCGAGGATGCCGTGCTCGACGTGCTGGCCGAAGCGGGTATCGCGGGCGCCGTGCGCGAACCGGGCGCGCCGGGCATCTACGTGCCGGACCCGGACGATGGGCGCTGCCGCACCGCCAAGATCGCCGCGCTCGGCATCAAGGTGAGCCGGGGCTGCACCTATCATGGCGTCTCGCTGAACGTTGCCATGGATCTGGCCCCGTACGACGGCATCAACCCCTGCGGCTATGCGGGGCTGCGCACGGTGGACCTGCGCACGTGCGGCGTCTCGGCCGACATCGACACCATCGGCGAGCGTCTCGCCTGGCATCTGGCCAAGAAGCTTGCCCCTGCAAGCCGCTGAGCGCAGCGGCCCGTCAATTTTTCTGCACTCCCACGTCAAGAACATTGGCCTGCGAGGCTGCCGCGCACTGCCTGGCTTGCACTAGTCTTGAGGGCCTCCCTCTCGGCAACCAGGTACTGTCATGACCCTCGCGAATGCCCTGAAGCATCTCGGCCGCTGCGCGGCCACCGGCCTGCTGGCCTGTACGGCGGTCACCGCCGTGGCCGCCAGCTATCCCGAACGTCCCGTGAAGATCGTCGTGGGCTACTCGCCCGGCGGCGCCACCGACGTGATCGCTCGCCTGATGGCCACCGAGCTGTCCCGCGAGATGGGCCAGCCTTTCATCGTCGAGAACCGCCCTGGCGCTGGCTCCAACATCGCCACGGAGAACGTGCTGCGCGCAGCGCCCGACGGCTACACCCTCCTGCTGCTGACGATCCAGAACGCCACGAACATGTCGGTGTACAAGTCCGTGAACTACGACACGGCCAAGGATTTCACGCCGATCGCCCAGTTCATGGCCTCGCCCAGCGTCCTCGTGGCCGCGCCTCAGCTGGGCGTCACGGACCTGCAAAGTCTCATCGCCAAAGCCAAGGCGGAGCCCGGCACGCTCAGCTTCGCCTCCACCGGGGTGGGCGGCTCGCCGCACCTGGCCGGCGAGATGCTCAAGGCGCGCGCGGGCATCGACATGCTCCACGTGCCGTACAAGGGCACGTCGCAGGCCATGACCGACGTCATCGCGGGCAACGTGTCGACGAGCTTCATGACGACGCTGGGCGTGCTCGAACACATGCAGTCGGGTGCGGTCAAACCCCTGGCCGTGGCTTACCGTGAGCGCCTGCCAGAGCTGCCCAACGTGCCGACGATGGCCGAAGCGGGCATCGCGGACTTCGAGGTCGTGTCCTGGAACGGCCTCGCCGCGCCGGCCGACACCCCGCCCGAGGTGGTCAAGGCGCTCGGCGAGGCACTCGAGCGCATCCTGGCCAAGCCGGAGATCCAGGAGCGCGTGCGCGGCCTCGGCGGCCAGACGGTGATCCACGGCCCTGGCGAGTTCGCCGCCTATGTCCAATCGGAGATCGACAAATGGGGCGAGGTGGTCCAGACCGCCGGCATCTCGCTCGACTGAGCCCCTTTCCCAACCTGCTTTCAGGAGACTGCATGCGCACCTGCGCCCTCATGACCACCGGTGGCACGATCGTGTCGCGCATCGACCCCGCCACGGGCCTTGCCAACGCGGTCCTCTCTGGCGACGACCTGCTCGCCGCCCTCGCCCCCTACGGTGACGTCGGCCCCGTCGAGATCCACGACGTCGTGCGCGTGTCCTCGCCGCAGATCGGCCTGGACGACTGGCGCGCCCTGCACGATGGCCTGCAGGCAGTCCTGGCGCGCGAGGACGTCGAGGGCGCGGTCGTGACCCACGGCACCGCCACGCTCGAGGAAACCGCCTGGTTTCTCGACCTGACCCTCGCCACGGACAAGCCGGTAGTGGTGACAGGCGCCCAGCGCAACGCCTCGGAGCCGGATTTCGACGGCCCGCGCAATCTCTTCAACGCCTTGCAGATCTGTCGCACGCCAGCCGCCCGCGGCAAAGGCGTCATGGTGGCGCTCAACGGCAACGTCAATGCAGCGCGTCAGGTCACCAAGTCGCACACGCTCGATGTGGAAACCTTCCAGTCCGGCGAATGGGGCTACCTGGCGAGCGTGGTGCGCAACGCGGTGATCTTTCGCCGCTCGCCCGAGCCGCGCCTGCACGTGCCGCTGGGCGAGGGCGCCTGGCCGGACGTGCCCATCGTCCCGATGTACGTGGGCGCGACGGGCGCGGCGGTGCGCGCGGCCGTCGCCGAGGGCGCCCAGGGCCTGGTGATCGAGGCCGTGGCGTCTGGCCATGTGAACGAGGCGCTCTTCGAGGCCGTGCTGCAGGCGCTCGAAGCCGGCGTGCCGGTCGTCATCGCCACGCGCATTCCCCGCGGCCACACCCGGGTGGGTTACGGCTTCGCGGGCTCCTCGGCACTCATGACGGAACGCGGCGCCGTTCTGGCCGGGGATCTGTCGCCCTGGAAGGCGCGCATCCTCCTCATGCTCGCCATTCAGGGTGGACAGACGGACACGGCCGCGCTGCGCGGGCTCTTCGGCACGTGATGCTGGCGTGGCGGGACAGAATCTCCTGCGGACGCGTTCCGGAAACCGCCTGGGCCTGCCCCAGGCGCTTCGGGGGCCCACGGGAGGACTGGCCTAAGATGAGGCTCCCCCGCCTGCCTTGTCGCCCATGAAGATCGACGCTTTCGCCACCCTGGACGCCGTGCTGCGCGCCGGCTCGCTTGCCGGCGCCGCGCTGGAACGCAATCTCACGCCCAGCGCGGTCAGCATGCAGATGAAGCAGCTCGAGACCTATCTCGGGCAGCCCCTGTTCGACCGCTCCGGCCAACAGGTCCGGCCCAATGCCCTGGCCCATGAGGTGGCCGCGCTCACCCGGCTCACGCTGCACGGGCTCGAAGGCTTGCGCAAAGAGCGCAGTATCACCGTTGAAGGTGTGGTGCGTCTGGGCGTGATCGATTCGCTCCTGCCAATGATGCTGCCCCCCACGCTGCGGCATGCCCGGCAGCGGCACCCGGATCTGCAGATCCGCCCGGTGCGCGGGCGCAGCGCCGGCCTCACCGATGCCGTCAAATCCGGTGCGCTAGACGCCGCCCTGGTGGCGCGCCCGCCCGGGGGCGGCTCGGCGCGCCTGCGCTGGCACACGGTGGCGCGCAGCCCCTTCGTGCTCGTGGCGCCGCTCTCGGCCACGGAGACTTCTCTGCCCGCGCTCTTTCGCGAGTACGAATGGATCCGCTACCAGCGCGATACCGTGACCGGGGCGCTGGCCGCGCGCTACGTCAACGCCCACGTGCGCACCAAGCGAGGCAGTATGGAGTTCGACAGCGTGGCGGCCATCGTGGCCATGGTGAGCGAAGGCCTGGGCGTGTCCGTGCTGCACGTGATGGATCCGCGGGTGTACCAGGCGTACCCCGTGCGCGTGATCCGTCTGGGCCGCGGCGCGCCCGTGATCGACATGGCGCTCGTGTCGCGCAAGGAAGACGACGACAAGCGCCCCCTCGCAGCCCTGCGCGAAGCCGTGGCGGCCGCCCTGCCCAAGACCCTCGCGTAGGGAGCGGGTTGTTGCGAGGGTGCCGCGATGCCCGCCCCGGCGGCAGGGTCGTTTCTGCCCGGCCCGGCCTGGGGCGTTAAAATGGCCGATCACTCACCCACGCCGCCCGGCCAGACGCCTGTCGGCCCGAGGACGCCCATGACCGCCCCCGTTGATGTGCCAGCCAGCCCCGTCCGCGCAGACCGCGGCACGCTGCCGGCCTACGATGCCACCGAAAAGCAGAAGTCCGGCGCCAAGACCGCCCGGATCCCGATCAAGATCGTCCAGGCCGAACGGCTGAAGAAGCCGGACTGGATCCGCGTGAAGGCGCCCTCGCCCAGCTCGCGCTTCTACGAGATCAAGGAGATCCTGCGCGAGCACAAGCTGCACACGGTGTGCGAAGAGGCGTCCTGCCCGAACATCGGCGAGTGCTTCGGCAAGGGCACGGCCACGTTCATGATCATGGGTGACAAGTGCACCCGTCGCTGCCCCTTCTGCGACGTGGGTCACGGCCGGCCGGATCCGCTGGATGTGGACGAGCCGGAGAATCTCGCCCGCACCATTGCGGCGTTGAAGCTGTCCTACGTGGTCATCACCTCGGTGGACCGCGACGACCTGCGCGACGGCGGCGCTGCCCACTTCGTGGCCTGTATCCAGCGCACGCGCGAGCTCTCGCCCAGCACCCGCATCGAAGTCCTCGTGCCGGATTTCCGTGGCCGCCTGGATCGCGCCCTGGAAATCCTGAACGGCGGCCCGCCCGACGTCATGAACCACAACCTGGAGACCGTGCCACGCCTGTACAAGCAGGCGCGGCCTGGGTCGAGCTATGAGCATTCGCTCAAGCTCCTGCAGGAATTCAAGAAGCTGCACCCGGACGTGCCCACCAAATCCGGCCTGATGCTGGGCCTGGGCGAGACGGACGAGGAGATCCTCCAGGTGATGCGCGACATGCGCGCGCACGACGTGGACATGCTCACGATTGGCCAGTATCTGCAGCCCTCGGAGCATCACCTGCCCGTGCTGCGCTACGTGCACCCGGACACCTTCGCGATGCTCGAGCGCGAGGCCTATGCCATGGGGTTCACCCATGCAGCGGTCGGCGCCATGGTGCGCTCGTCCTATCACGCGGACCAGCAGGCGCACTCGGCCGGCGTCGTCTAAGCAAATTCGCTTCAGGAAGAACGTCGTCCCGATGATGGGACGATAATGGGGGCGGCCTCGTCTGATCGAGGCCGCCGGCGCCGCGCCCCGTCGCTTGGACCGGCCGTTCCCATCGCGCTTTCCTGGATGCCTCATGTCGTCTTCCTCGCTGCCGCTTGCCGGCGTCAAAGTCATCGAAATCTGCCACGTGGCCGCCGGGCCTTTCGCCGGCTTGCTCTTGGCCGACTACGGCGCCGACGTCGTCAAGATCGAGCCGCCCGAGGGCGACACGCTGCGCCAATGGCCGCCCCTGAGCGAAGCCGACGGCACCCGATTCAGCGAGAACTTCGCCTCGCTCAATCGCGGCAAGCGCTCCGTCACCCTGGATCTCAAGCAGCCCGAGCACCTCGCCCAGGCGCGCCGGCTGATCCGTGAAGCCGACGTGGTCGTCGAGAACAACCGCCCGGGCGTCATGCAGCGCCTGGGCCTGGGCTGGGATGACGTGAGTGCCGAGCATCCTGGCCTCATCTACTGCTCGATCTCGGCCTATGGCCAGAGCGGGCCGCGTTCGACCGAAGGCGGCTTCGACGTCACCGTGCAGGCCGCCGCGGGCGTGATGAGCGTCACGGGCGAGCCAGGCGGCGCGCCCGTCAAGTGTGGGGTGCCCATCTCGGACTTTACCGCCGGCCTCTACGCCGCGTTCTCCGTCGCTGCCCTGCTCGCGCGTGTGCGCGCCGGCGGCCCGGGTGGGCGCATCGACGTGCCGATGTTCGCCACCACGCTGGCCGTAGGCGCCTTGCAGACCAGCGAGTACTTCGGCACGGGCCGCGACCCGCGCAAGCTGGGCTCGGCCCACCCGCGCAATGCGCCCTACCAGGCGTACGAGGCGGCCGACGGCTGGTTCGTCATCGCCGCGGGCAATGACAAGCTGTGGCGTTCCGTGTGCCAGGCGGTGGAAACACCGCATCTGCTGGATGACGAGCGGTTCACGAGTCCGACACTGCGCGCAGCCAACCAGGAAGCCCTGCGCGATCTGCTGCACCCTTACTTTGTGCAGCGCAGCGTGGCCGACTGGCTGGGACGCTTCGCGGCCGTGGGCGTGCCCCACGCGCCCATCAATGGCTATGCCGCTGCGCTGGACGACACCCAGGCCCAACATTTGCAGCTGGTGCAACCCATGACCCTGCCCAACGGCGTCGCCACCCGCACCGTGGCGTGCCCGGTGTGGCTGGATGGTGCGCCAGTCGCCGTGAACACCCGCCCGCCCCACCTCGGCGAGCACACCGCGTCGCTCACAGCCGCCCCTGACGCCTGACCTTTTGCGCCATAGCGCCAGGAGCCCTCATGCCCTCCGACACCCTCGCCCCGCTGCGTGAATTCGTCGTCGCCATGACCCGTCTCGCGGACGAGACCGGCCTGGACGAACCCGTGCGCATCGCACGCGCGCAGGGCCTGCTCTCTGCCCTCGTGCGCCGCGACGACTGGCTGCCGGACGCCTGCGCGCAGCCCCACGCGGATTTCTACCAACAATATCTGCTGCATTGCGATCCGCTCGAGCGCTTCAGCGTGGTGAGCTTCGTCTGGGGCCCGGGTCAACGCACGCCCGTGCACAATCACGGCACGTGGGGCCTGATCGGCATGCTGCGCGGCGCCGAGATCGGCCAACGCTATCGACGCGAGGCGGACGACGGCCTGGTGCCCGATGGCCCGCCCGCGCGGCTCGAGCCCGGCGACATCGAGCTCGTTTCTCCCGCCACGGGCGACATTCACCTCGTCGAGAATGCATTCGCCGATCAGGTGTCGATCAGCATCCACGTCTACGGCGCCAACATCGGCGCCGTGCGACGCCACGTGTTCGATCCGGCGAGCGGCGTGGCCAAGCCCTTCGTGTCCGGCTACTCCACCGAGACCGTGCCCAATCTCTGGGATCGGTCGGCCCAGGTGAGGGCCATGCCATGAGCGAAGGTCACAACGGCGCCGCCGTGACGCCAGACAGCCCGCCGGTGCTCGTCGCGCAGCAGGAGGGCCTGCTCACGCTCACCCTGAATCGCCCGAAATCCGGCAACGCCTTGTCGGCGGCCATGGTCGAGGCATCGCTGGACGCCATCGACGCCGCTGCCCAGGACCGAACGATCCATACGCTGCTGCTGCGCGGCGAGGGCCGCCATTTCTGCACCGGCTTCGACCTTGCGGATCTGGACAGCACCACCGACGGCGAGCTGTTGCATCGCTTCGTGCGCATCGAAACCCTGCTCGCCGCCCTCTGGCACGCGCCGCAGCGCACGGCAGTGCTGGTGCACGGCCACGCCTGGGGCGCTGGCGCCGATCTCGTCGCCGTCTGCGAGCAGCGCGCCGCCGCCCCCATCGCCACCTTTCGCTTCCCCGGGGCGCAGTTCGGCCTGGTGCTGGGCTCGCGCCGGTTGGCCGAGCGCGTGGGCGCAGACACGGCGCGCACGTGGATCACCTCGGCAGCGGTGGTGGACGCCGACGGCGCAGCGGCGCACGGCCTTGTCAGCACCGTCGTTGACGACGGCGGCGCCGACTGGCTCAGTCAGTTGACCACACCACCCGCCGTTGATCCGCACACGGCCGCAGCCATCCGTGCCGCCACCCGACCCGATCACCGCGATGCGGACTTGGCGGCGCTGGTACGCTCGGCAGCGCGGCCGGGGCTGCGTCAACGGATCGCGGACTATGCGGCGCGGGCGCGGGCGAGCCGCGCGGCCTCGGTGCCGTAGACGTAGACCCAGCACGACGTGGCAACTCGCTGTGACGCGTTGCCGGCGTGGCGTCACAAGACCGCTCAACCTCTGCTGCCAAGGGCGGTCAGCGCGCCCCCTTTCACACGATCCGATCCGCCGTCGGATACGTTCCCGGCACCAGCACGCTCGCGTCCACGTCGTGGATGTCGCGCTTGCCGCACAGCGCCATGGTGACGTCCAGTTCCTTCTTCAAGATCTCCAGCACGCGGCTGACACCGGCCTCGCCACGCGCGCCCAGGCCGTAGAGGAAGGCCCGGCCGATGAGGGTGCCGCGCGCGCCCAGCGCCACGGCCTTCAACACATCCTGGCCGGAGCGCACGCCGCCGTCCATCCAGATCTCGACCTGATCGCCCACGGCGTCGACGATGGCAGGCAAGGCGTTGATGGAGGACAGGGCGCCGTCGAGCTGGCGGCCGCCATGGTTGCTCACCACGATGGCGTCCACGCCACAGGCGGCGGCCATGCGGGCGTCCTCGGCGTCGAGCACGCCCTTCAGGATGAGCTTGCCGCCCCAGTAGCGCTTGATCCAGGCAATGGACTCCCAATTCAGCTGCGGATCGAACTGCTCGGCCGTCCAGGCGCCCAGCGAGCCGAGATCGGTCACGCCCTTGGCGTGGCCGACGATGTTGCGGAAGGTGTGGCGCTTGGTGCCGAGCATGCCGGCGCACCAGGCGGGCTTGGTGGCGAGGTTGAGCAGGTTGCGCAGGGTGAGCTTGGGCGGCGCGGTCATCGCGTTGCGCACGTCCTTGTGGCGCTGGCCGAGGATTTGCAGGTCCAGCGTCACCATCAGCGCGGAGCAGCCGGCCGCGCGGGCGCGGTCGATCAGGTTCTCCACGAAACTGCGGTCGCGCATCACGTAGAGCTGGAACCAGAACGGCGCCTTCACGTGCTCGGCCACGTCCTCGATCGAGCAGATGCTCATCGTGGACAGCGTGAACGGGATACCGAAGGCCTTGGCCGCGCGCGCGGCGAGGATCTCGCCATCGGCGTGCTGCATGCCCGTGAGGCCGGTGGGCGCGATGGCCACCGGCATGGCCACGGACTCGCCCGCCATCGTGGTGCGCAGACTGCGGTTGGTCATGTCCACCGCCACACGCTGGCGCAGCTTGATCTTCTGGAAGTCCGCTTCGTTGGCGCGATAGGTGGATTCGGTCCACGACCCCGAATCGGCATAGTCGTAGAACATGCGCGGCACACGACGGCGCGCAGCAACGCGCATGTCCTCGACGCAGCACAGCGCGGAATCTGGATGGGCAGACAAGAGCAGCTCCTGAAACCAGGAAGGCCATCAGCCAGGGCCAACAAGGCCTGGCATGACGGACATCCGAAGGACGCAAATGGTAGCAACAATCGCGCTGCGCGTGCCGGGTCTGCCCTCGCCCCTCAGGTGTCGCTACGCTCCACCCACTTCTTCACCACCGGCGCCTCGTAGCTCGCGTAGGCGGTGAGCAGCTCCTCGCCCGACTCTGCCGTCATGAGCATGCGCCGGTGCGTCGCGTTGACGAAGCCATGGCTCACGGTATTGTCGAGGAAGGTGGCGAGCGAATCGTAGTAGCCCGCGACGTTGAGCAGGCCGCACGGCTTGGTGTGCAGGCCGAGCTGGCTCCACGTCCAGATCTCGAAGATTTCTTCCAGGGTGCCGACCCCACCGGGCAGGGCAACGAAGGCGTCGGAGAGCTCGGCCATCTTGGCCTTGCGCTCGTGCATGGAGGTGGTGACGATGAGCTCGGTGAGCCCATGGTGCGCGACTTCCCGGTCCACCAGCGCCTGCGGGATGACGCCGATCACCTCGCCGCCGGCGGCGAGTGCCGCATCCGCCACGGCGCCCATCACGCCGATGCTCGCGCCGCCATACACGACGCGGATGCCACGCTCACCCAGCAACGTGCCGAAGGTGCGCGCGGATTCCAGGAAGACGGGCGAGTTGCCCGGATTCGAACCGCAATAGATACAAAGGCTACGGATGTCCATCATGATGTCCTCAACGGACCGCGGGCAGCGCCGCCCACGGGACGAGGCATCGTACCCCAGACGCCCCGCGGCCGGCGCCTGGGCGGCGCGGGCTAAAATCGACAGGTTTGTCGGCACCGCCGTCCTGGCAGCCGGCCCGACGCCGTTCACACCCATGCCCCATCGACATCGCCCGCGGTCCATTGGCGCGCTCGTCGCGTCCGCGTTGCTTGCCCTGGCTGCCACCGCCCCCCGCGCGGAGGAAGCCCGGCTCGGCCTGCCCGCGGACATGGCGGCGCGCATGGCGGCCTGTACGGCCTGTCATGGCGAGCAGGGGCGCGCGGGCACGGACGGCTATTACCCGCGCATCGCGGGCAAGCCGGCGGATTATCTCTATCACCAGCTGCTGAATTTTCGCGATGGCCGCCGGCAGTACGCGCCGATGACCTGGCTGCTGGAGAATCTGCCGGACGCCTATCTGCGCGACATCGCCACCTACTTCTCCGAACAGCACCCGCCCTACCCGCCGCCCGCGCGCGCCAACGTGCCGGCGGCCACGCTCGCACGCGGCGAACAGCTGGTGCGCCAGGGTGCGGGGCAAGGGCAGCCGGCCTGTGCGGCCTGCCACGGCGCCGATCTGGCGGGCGTGGCACCTGCCATCCCGGGCCTGCTGGGCTTGCCGCGCGATTACCTGCTGGCACAGCTCGGTGCCTGGCAGAGCGACACGCGCCGCACGCCCGCCCCCGATTGCATGGCGCACGTGGCCAAGGCGATCGCCCCGCAGGATGTCGCCGCCGTCGCGGCCTGGCTGTCCTCGCAGCCGGTGCCGCCCGGCTATGAGGCCCGCGAAGCCCCGGATCTGATGCTGCCGCTCGCCTGCCACGGCGTGCCGCAACGCGGGGAGGCACAACCATGATCCGCACGCCCACGCCCGCGCCCCGCCGTGGCCGTCGCTGGCTCGCGCGCAGCGCCTTCGCGCTGGCGGTGGTGATCGCCGTGGGCGCGAGCGCCGCCTGGTGGCTCGGCACGCGCGACGATCCGATGGTGGCCGCCACCACGACGAATTTCGACGACGCCGACCTGATCGCACGCGGCGCTTACGTGGCCAAGCTGGGCAATTGCGTCACCTGCCACACGGCGGCGGGCGGCGCTGCCTACGCGGGTGGACGCCCCGTGCCCACGCCCTTCGGCACGTTCTACGGCCCCAACATCACGCCGGATCCGCAAACCGGCATCGGCCATTGGAGCGCCGACGACTTCTGGCGCGCCCTGCACAACGGCAAGACGCCCGACGGCCGCCTGCTCTACCCGGCCTTCCCGTATCCCGAGTACACCCAGGTGACGCGGGCGGACGCCGATGCGCTCTACGCGTATCTGCGCACGGTGCCAGCCGTCAGCCAGACCAGCCGCGAGAACACGCTGCGCTTTCCGTACGACCAGCCCCTTGCACTGGCCGCCTGGCGGGCGCTGTTCTTCCGCCCCGGCGTCTACACCCCAGAGCCGGGTCAGGATGAGACCTGGAACCGCGGCGCCTACCTGGTCAACGGGCTCACGCATTGCGCGGCGTGCCATACGCCGCGCAACGGCTGGGGCGCGTCGCGGGGCGATGCCGCCCTTGCCGGCGGCACGATTCCCATCCTCGACTGGTACGCCCCGCCCCTCACCGGCAACCGCCCCAACGGCCTGGGCGACTGGCACGCCGACGACATCGCCGCGCTGCTGCGCACCGGCGTGAGCGCACGGGGCACGGCAGCCGGCCCGATGGCCGAAGTCGTGTTCCAGAGCCTGCAGCATCTCACTGCCAACGACGCGGCGGCCATGGCCCAGTACCTGAAGTCCCTGCCGGCCTCGCCCGCGGCCGATCGTGTCGACGCCTCCGGCGCCGGCCGTGGCACGGGCGCAGGCGGCCTCATGACCCACGGCGCCAAGGTGTACGAGGCGCACTGCCTCGATTGCCACGGCGCCAATGGTGAAGGCAAGACGCCGGCCTACCCGCCGCTCGCGGGCAATCTCTCCGTGCTCGCGCCCTCCACCGCCAATGCCATCCGCGTCGTGCTCAACGGCGGCTTTGCCCCCGGGACGGCCGGCAATCCTCAACCCTACGGCATGCCGCCGTTCCGTCAGTCGCTCAGCGACAACGACGTCGCGGCGGTCGTGACCTACATCCGCGGCAGCTGGGGCAACGATGCTCCCGGCGTGGCGCCGCCGGACGTGCGTCGTTATCGCGCCATCGCGCGCTGACGCTTACCTTCTCTCGCGCCTGTGATCGAACTCCAGCGAATCGAAAAGACCTTCCACACCGCGGATCGCGCGCCCTTCCAGGCCTTGCGGGGCATCGACCTGCAAGTCCAGACGGGCGAGATCTTCGGTATCATCGGCCGCTCCGGCGCCGGCAAGAGCACGCTCATTCGCACGCTGAACCTGCTGGAGCGCCCGAGCTCAGGCCGCGTCATCATCGAAGGGCAGGACATCACGGCGCTGGACGGCGCCGCGCTGCGTGCAGCGCGCCAGCGCATCGGCATGGTGTTCCAGCACTTCAACCTGCTCAACGCGCGCACGGTGTACGAGAACGTACGCTTTCCGCTGCGCCTGACCGGTCAGTATTCGGCTGCGCAGATGAAGGAACGCGTGGACGAAGTGCTCGCGCTGGTGGGGCTGACCGAGCACCGTGACAAGTACCCGCGCCAGCTCTCCGGGGGCCAGCAGCAGCGCGTGGGCATTGCACGCGCGCTCGCCAACCGGCCGCGTCTGCTGCTGTGCGACGAAGCCACCTCCGCCCTGGATCCGGAGACGACGCGCTCCATCCTTCAGCTGCTCGCCCGCATCAACCAGGAGATCGGCCTGACCATCGTGCTCATCACCCACGGCATGGACGTGATCCGCGCCATCTGCCATCGCGTCGCCATCCTCGAGCGCGGCAGCATCGTCGAACAAGGCGAGGTGACGCAGATCTTCCGCGATCCCCAGCACGAGGTGACCCGCGCGCTGCTCGATCCGCTCGGTATCCACTTCGGCGCTCCCACCAACGAGGTGCTGGCATGAACGCCGAGACGAGCGTTGCTGTGGGCTGGTTCGCGCCCCTTGCCGACCTCGGCCGGGCCATTCTCACGATGGATTGGGAGCCCGTCTGGCTGGCCACCTGGGAAACCCTCGTGATGACCGGCGTGTCGCTGTTCTTCACGGTGCTCATCGGCCTGCCGCTGGGTATCCTCCTGTTTCTCACGAGCCGCGGGCAGTGGCTGCAATCACGCGCGCTCTATGGCGTGCTGTCGGTCGCCACCAACGTCCTGCGCTCGGTGCCGTTCATCATCCTGCTCATCGTGATGATCCCCATCACCCTGAAGCTCGTGGGCACGTCGCTGGGGGTGCGTGGCACCATCCCGCCGCTCGTCGTGGCCGCCGCGCCCTTCTTCGCGCGGCTCACCGAGAACGTGCTGCGCGAGCTCGACCGCGGCATGATCGAGGCCTGCCACGCGATGGGCGCGAACACCCGCCAGATCGTGTGCTTCGCCATCCTGCCCGAGGCCTTCACCGGCCTCATCGGCGCGGTCACCGTCACGGCCATCATGCTCGTGGGCTACTCGGCCATGTCGGGCGTGATCGGCGGCGGCGGTCTGGGCGATCTGGCCGTGCGTTTCGGCTATCAACGCTTCCAGACCGAGGTCATGGTGGTGACGGTGGCGATCCTGGTCTTCATGGTGCAAGTGCTGCAGTTCCTGGGTGACAGGCTCGTGCAGCGCATGGATCACAAATAACCAGAAGCTATAAAGGAATCGATTTTCGTGAGATGAAGGCAGTTAGAATTCGAGTCATGTCGTCGGGCGCTTCTGCTCGACGCAACTCGATTCAGGAATTGCCTCATGTTCAAGACCACCGTGCTGCGCGCCGCCTTCGCGGCCGCCCTCATCGCTGGCGCTGCCGGCGCTCACGCCCAGAAGCTGTCCGTGGCGGCCACCCCCGTGCCGCACGCCGAACTGCTCGAGCACGTCAAGCCCGCGCTTGCCAAGGAAGGCGTGGAACTGGACATCAAGGTCTTCACCGACTACGTGCAGCCCAACCTGCAAGTGGCGCAGAAGCAACTGGACGCCAACTTCTTCCAGCACAAGCCGTATCTGGACGAGTTCAACGGCAACCGCGGCACCAAGCTCGTGTCCGTGGGCCAGGTGCACGTCGAGCCCTTCGGCGCGTACTCCAAGAAGATCAAGGCGATCGGCGATCTGGCCGAGGGCGCCACGGTCGCGATCCCGAACGATCCGTCAAACGGCGGCCGCGCCCTGCTGCTGCTGGCCCGTGAAGGCGTGATCACGCTGAAGGATCCGAAGAACATCCTCGCGACGCCGCGCGACATCGCCGAAAACCCGAAGAAGCTGCGCTTCCGTGAAATCGAAGCGGCCACGCTGCCGCGCGTGCTGGATCAGGTCGACCTGGCCCTGATCAACACCAACTACGCGCTGGAAGCCGGCCTGAACCCCAAGGCCGACGCTCTCTTCATCGAAGGCGAGGATTCGCCGTACGCGAACATCCTCGTCACGCGTGACGACAACGCCGATTCGGCGGCCGTGAAGAAGCTCGTGCAGGCGCTGCAGTCGGACGACGTGCGCAAGTTCATCGAAGAGAAGTACAAGGGCGCCGTCGTTCCGGCGTTCTGATCGCAGGATCCGGCGCGGGCTCGTGCGCCTGCGCTGCGCGTCGGACTCCCTTGGCGTGCCGCGCCTCGACGCGGCACGCTGCATGCTGGCAACATCCGGTTGTGCCTGCCTTCCGGCAGGCCCCCTCTAGAGTCTGTCGCGCATGTCCTGGTATGCCGCCCTAGCTGTCGTCCTGGTCACCGTCGTCGCGATGGAATTCGTCGCCTGGGGATCGCACAAGTACATCATGCACGGCTGGGGATGGGGCTGGCATCAGTCGCATCACGAGCCCCGGCACGGCCGCTTCGAGAAGAACGATCTCTTCGCCGTCGTCTTCGCGGTGCTGGCCATCGTGCTCATCGGCTACGGGCGCCTGCATGCGCCCGTGCTCGCCGCGATCGGCGCCGGCATGACGCTGTACGGTCTGCTGTACTTCTGTGTGCATGACGGTCTCGTGCACCAGCGCTGGCCGTGGCGCTTCGTGCCGCGCAGCGGTTACCTGAAGCGGCTCTATCAGGCGCACCGTCTTCACCATGCTGTGCCCACGCGGGAGAATTGCGTGGGCTTCAGCTTTCTCTATGCCCCGCCTGTCCACCAGCTCAAGGACGAACTGCGCCGCCTGGACAGCGTGCGGCGCTGAGGCTCACAGGCCTGCCCTGGCCTCCCAGGGCGCGGGCGGGCGTGGCGCAGGCGCGCGATGCCGCACGGCCCAGGCCAACCATCCCGCACCGGCAACATGGCCCAACTTCTGGGCCGAGGTCGTGCTCACCCGCGTATCCCAGGCCGCAGCCCCGCGTGCGCGTACCGCCGTGCCGATCGCGTGATACACGCGGCGAGCGGTGGCGATGGCGAGCGCGCAACGCCCGGGCAATGCGGCAATGCCCGTATCCGCGGAGGCGTAGTAGCCCTCGGCCACGTCGAGCAACCGCACTGCCAGCCGATGGACCGCGGCGCGATGCGCCGGATCTGCCACGTCAGCAGCCTCTGCCGGCACGCCGGCCTCAGCGAGCCATTGCGCAGGCAGATAGACGCGCCCGCCTTCCGCATCCTCGATCACGTCGCGAGCAATGTTGGTGAGCTGAAAGCCGATGCCCAGATCGCAGGCCCGCGCCAGAACGGCAGCATCGCGTACGCCCATGATGCGGGCCATCATGATGCCCACGACGCCGGCGACGTGATAGCAATACTGCAAGGTGTCGTCCAGCGTCTCGTAGCGCTGGCCGACCGCATCCATGCGAAAGCCTTCCAGGTGCGCCATCGGCTGGGACATCGGCAGCGCATGCTGGCGCGCCACAAGGCGCAGTGCGGCAAACGCCGGGTGGGTGAGACGGCCGTGACCGAACGCGGCCCGCGTCTCGTCCTGCAGGCTTTGCAGGGCGAGCTCGGCGGCATCGCCCGCCAGCGGCGCCAGGCCGTGCCCCAGATCCTGCCCGTCGATCACGTCATCGCAATGACGACACCAGGCATACAGCATGACAGCACTGTCGCGCGCCGGGGCCGGCAGGAGGCGGGCTGCCGCCGCGAAGCTCTTGGAGCCCTGGCGCAGCGCCGCCTGCGCATGGGCCAGCACGGCCGCGTCGGTCCACAGGTGTCCGTTCGTCATGCGCCCTCTCCTGCCAGCATCAGGCCGGCTGTGGCCTTGGCGGAACCGATCACACCCGGCAGGCCGGCGCCCGGGTGTGTGCCCGCTCCCACAATGTACAGGTTCGGAATCTCGTCGTCGCGGTTGTGCGGGCGGAACCACGCACTTTGCTGCAGTGAGGGTTCCAGGGAGAAGGCCGAGCCCAGGTGCGCGTGCAGTTCGGTCTGGAAATCCGCCGGTGTGAAGATGCGGCTCGTGACCAGATTGGCGCGCAGCCCCGGCAGATACCGGGCTTCCAGGTAATCCAGGATGCGGTCACGGTAGCGCGGCCCTTCCACGGACCAGTCGATGGCCGCGTTGCCCAAGTGCGGCACGGGTGCGAGCACATAGTGCGCGCTGCATCCCGGCGGCGCCAGGCTGGGATCGCTGGTGCTCGGCGAATGCAGGTAGAGCGAAAAATCCTCCGACAGCGACTGGCCACCGAAGATCTCGTTGATCAGCGCCCGATAGCGCGGGCCGAAGCAGACCATGTGGTGCGGCAGCGTGGGTGGCTGGCGCAGCCCGAAATGCACCACGAAGAGCGACATGCTGAAGCGCTTGCTGCGCAACCGCCTGGCCTCGCGCTGGCCGCGGTCCGTGGCACCCAGCAGCTTGGCGTAGGTATGCACCACGTCGGCGTTGGAGGCCACCATGTCGGCGGCGAAGGTGCGCCCGTCCGCCAGCCGCACGCCCGTCGCGCGCCCCTGCGCCACGTCGATGGCGGTGACCTCGGCATGGCACACCAGTTCGCCGCCCAGGTCCGTGAAGAGTCGGGCCATGCCGGCCACCAGGGCGCCGGTGCCACCCCGCGGGAACCACACGCCCCAGCGCCGCTCAAGCGCATGGATGAGCGTGTAGATGGATGACGTGCCGAACGGATTGCCGCCCACGAGCAGCGAGTGGAACGAGAAGGCCTGGCGCAGTTTCTCGTCCTTCACGAAGCGGGCCACCATCCCGTACACACTGCGCCAGGCCTGCAGCCGCGCCAGCGCCGGACCCGCCCGCACCATGTCGCGAAACGACAGGAAGGGCACCGTGCCGAGCTTCACGTAACCCTCTTCGAGCACCGCGTTCGAATAGGCGAGAAAGCGCCGGTAGCCGGCCACGTCGTCCGGATTGCGCAAGTGGATCTGGCGCTCCAGCTCGGCCTGGTCATTGACGTAGTCGAACTGGCTGCCGTCCTCCCAGGCGAGCCGGTAGAACGGGGACACGGGCATGAGCTCGACGTAGTCCGAAAGCTCACGGCCTGCGGCGTTGAACACGGCCTCCAGGCAGGACGGATCGGTGATGACGGTGGGCCCGGCATCGAAGGTGAAGCCGTCGTCGTGATAGACGTAGGCGCGGCCCCCCGGCTTGTCGCGGCCTTCGAGGAGCACGGTGCGCACGCCGGCAGCCTGCAGGCGGATCGCCAGGGCCAGGCCGCCGAAACCGGCGCCGATGACGATGGCACGGCGTGCGGCAGGGTCGAGGCCGCCGCGCGGCAGATCGGCGGTCGGGGCTTGGGGCAAGGCGCTCATGAGAAATCCTGTCGCAGCGCCTCAAGGGCGCGTCGGTGCGTGGGAATCGTGCAGGCGGACGGCACGCAACGCGCGCAGCGCCGCCCCCACGGGGACGGGGGGCTTGCCGCTCAGGATGCGCAGCTTGTCGAGCGCGCTGGGGCGTCCGGCATAGAAGCGCGCGATGAGCGGCTCGGGTAAGCGGTAGAAGCGGGCCATGACGCGCCAGCGCTCGGTGGGTGGCGCCGCCAGGAAGAGCATGCGGTTCAGGCCACGGAAGAACCCCTGATCCGACCAGCGCTGCAGGGCGTGCGCGCGGACCGCGGCGAACAAAGGTTCGGCGGACAGATCCGGGAGGGCAGCGATGTGCTCGGCCAGGCGCAGTGCCTCGGGCAGCGAGTAGCCGGTGGTCGGGTGAAAGAGGTTTGCGGCAAGGCCCGCGCGCGGCACGCCACGGGCGTCGTCCCACACGGCCTGCGCATCCCCGGACAGCACGATGGGCAGCACGCCCTGCTCTTCGCGCAGCACCCGCACTGGCTGCCAGCCCTGCTGCGCACAGTACTCGGCGATGCGCCGGCGCCAGATCTCGGGCTGCCCGCGGGCATCGTCCGCGTAGTAGGTGTCCTCCACGAGCGCGGTGCGCGGGCCCATGGGCAGCACGTAGACGAACCGGTAGCCGTCGTGCTGTTCGACGTCGGCATCCATCAGGATCGGCGCCGTGAGCCCGTGCGGCTCGGCAAACCGGATCTCCTGGCCCAGGAAACGCTGGTATCCCAGTGCAACGCGCTCAGGCGCCGGTGCCGCGGCCAACCCGCGCCCGTCGATGACGGCATGCGCGCGCAGGCGCCGACCACCGGCCAGGTCCACCTCGCGCGCCGTCACGCGCGTCACGGCCACGCCGGTGCGCAAGGCCGGGCCCAGCTCACGGTGCAGCACCTCGCTGAAGTGGGTGCTCGCAATGCTCTGGTATCCACCCGCCAGCCGCCGGTGAAATCCGGGAAACCGTACCGCATGGCCCTGCCAGCGATGCGAGACCAGCGGCGCCACGCTCTCGTGCTGTGCGGTGGTGAGATCCGTGTCGTGAAAAGACCAGGTGTGGTTGCCCCCCGCGGCCGCACCGGCCTCCAGCACGAGCAGGCGAAGCTCGGGCCGCGCGCGCCGCAAGGCCCGGGCGATGAGGCCATTGGCGAGCCCGGCGCCGACGAGGATCAGATCGTAGGCAGTCTCCAGGCTGCTGGCGTCGCGGCCCGCGCCCAGCGTGTCCGGTGCCGCCTGCGCGGCCACTGCGGGGGGCACGTTCACAGGTAGACCCCTTCCATCGCACCCTGGGCTGGCGCTCCCATCCGGGAGGCCTCCGGTCGCGCTGAAGCGGGGACGTGGCGGGGATGACGCCGCAGCGCGGCTTCCACCACGTCTGCCGCGGCCGTGGCCCCCCCCGCGGCCCGGACGTCGGCGCCGAGCAGCGCGGCGCGTTCGGCAAACGCGGGGTCCGTGAGGAGACGCTCGAGCGCGCCGCGTAGTGCGCCGATCGAGGACCACTGCGGATCCGCGCGCAGCCCGGCGCCACGATACGCCACCCGAGCCGCCACGCCGGGCTGATCGAAGGCCATCGGCAAGGTCAGCAAGGGCACGCCCGCGCACAGGCTCTCCAGCACGGTGTTGAGGCCCGCATGCGTGACGACGGCATGCGCCTGGGCCAGCACGGCAGCCTGCGGGACGAAATCGGTGACCCAGTCGGCACCTTCGGCACGCAGGGCCGCGGCCTGCGCACCATCCAGCCCGCCGCAGTGGGCTACCCAAAGTTGCACGCCGAGTGAACGGCATGCACGCGCCACGCGGCGGAACGTGTCGAAGCGGCCCCCCTGCATGGTGCCGAAGGAGGCGAACACCAGCGGCCGTGCGTCGCGTGCGGGCAGGTCGGCGTGAGCGGTGGGCCCGCCATGCAGGCAGCCCACATACCGCAAACCGGCTGGCGGCTGCGCGCGCGGAAAGTCGAAGCTCGCCGTGCCCTGACTGATCTGGCCATGCGGAGACAGCCAGGCTTCCAGGCCGCGGCGCACCGGCAGGCCGAAAGCGCGCGCATGCTTGGCCAGCACCGCGTCATGCGGCGCCATGATCCAGCGGGCGACCCGCACGCCGCCGCGATTGCGGTGTCGCCCCCAAGCACTGTCGTCGTAGCCCCAGCCCAGGTAGGGTGGCGGCACATCCGGATCCGGATTGATCGGCACCGCGCACGCCACCGACACCCACGGCCGCCCTGTCCCGGCAGCCACGATCGCGCCCGCGGCCTCCATCTGGTCGGCAAGTACGGCCGTGATGCCATGGGCATCGAAGGTCGCCGGCAGCGTGCTGCACAGCATGTCCGTCGAGGCGGCCACGTCGCGCACCACGCGTCGCACGCCCCAAGGGCCGCCCGGTCGAGCAGCCCGGCACAAGACGTGCTGAAGGTGCCCGACAGGATGTGTCTGGGACCCCACGGGAACGAAGCCAAGCGCCTCGTCCCGCATCAGGGCCGCCGCATCGGGTTGATGAAAGAAGGTCACGCGGTGTCCGCGTGCCGCCAGCACCCCACCCAACGCCTGGAGGGCCTGGTAATGGCTGAAGAAAGGAGGGGCGATGACGGCAATGTGGGACATGGATGAGGGTAGCCTGGGACGCCAAGGCCCTCTGCACCCGGAGGCGGGCGACGCAGTGATGGCAACGGCGGTTCCGCCCTCTAGCAAGGCTCGCGCCCGGGCCGTCCGCCCGGCTGATTTCAGTGCACTCGTGCCAGGCCGCTGGCTTGCAGGCGGTGTGGAGGCGGCCCGCGATCGGGTCCAGGCTCACCTGGAAAGCCTGCTGCCGCCCGAGGATGGCGGCGTGGCGAGCGCGATGCGCGCCGGGGTGCTCTCCCCCGGCAAGCGCATCCGTCCGCTCATGATGCTCACCTTGGCCACCGACCTGGGCTGCCGGTCGCCGGCGCTCCTGGACATGGCCTGCGCCATCGAGATGGTGCATGCGGCCTCCCTGGTGTTGGACGATCTGCCCTGCATGGACGATGCCGCGCTGCGCCGGGGCCAGCCTACCGTCCATCGCCAGTTCGGTGAGGATGCGGCCACGCTGGCCGCAGTGGGCCTGCTCAGCCTGGCCTTTCGCACCGTGGCCCAGGCACCTGGGCTCGGCCCGCAAGCCCGCAGCAAGGCCGTGGTGTTGCTGACCGATGCCGTGGGTCTCGCCGGACTCGTGGGTGGGCAATACCAGGATCTGCGTGAAGGTGCGGCGCCACGCAGCGCCGAGGCGATCGCCACGACGAACCACCTGAAGACCGGGGTGCTCTTCGATGCGGCATTTGGCCTGTGCGCGGTCTGTGTGTCTGCTGACGACGCCACGCGGGGCCGCTTGTCCGCGCTGGCCAGCGAACTTGGTCAGGCCTTCCAGCTGATGGACGACCTGCACGATTGCGCCTTGTTGTCGGTGGACGCCAAGGATGTCGGCCGGGATGCCGACAAATCGACGCTGATCGCCACGCTGGGCGAGCGCGAGACGCTGGCACGTCTGAACGCACACGTCACCGAGGTGCTGCGGCACGCCAACGCCATCGGTGCCCATCGCCTGGCCGATCAGCTCGAGGCCGTGTTCAAGCCTGCGCTTGCCGTGGCCGCGCGCGCGGACTGAGTCGAGGCGCGCGCCGCAGACGATAACGGGGCGATGGAATCATGATCCCATCGCCCCGCGTCTGGCCCTGCTGTACGGTCGTATGCTCGACTCGCGCTCAGGAAGCCAGTGCCTTCTCGATATCGGCGAAGTAGACGCGCTGGTCCACGTCGCCCAGATACCGCTTGATGATGCGTCCATCGCGCCCCACGAGGAACGAGGTCGGGGTGAGCGTGACGTCGCCGAAGGCCTTGGCAATGTCGCCTACCGGATCCAGCGCGACCGTGAAGGGCAGCTTGCGCGTCTCGGCGAAATTGAGCACGTAGTTGGCCGGGTCGTATTGCATGGCGACCGCGACGACGTCGAAGCCCTGTCCCTGATATTTCTGGAACGAGTCCACGATCATGGGCATCTTCTTCACGCACGTCACACAGGACGTCGCCCAGAAGTTCACCAGCACCACCTTGCCCTGAAGATCCGCCTGTTGCACCTGACGACCATCGATGGACGGGAAGGTGACGTCGGGCGCCTTGGCAGACGGCGCGAGGAGGAACCAGCCGCCCACGGCCAGCGCCATGGCCAGCATCAGCCCCGCAACCCAGCGGGCAGGACCGCGCTCGCGGCCGGAGGAAGTCTCTTGGGTGGACATGATGCGATCGTGGTGAGGGCCGTCAGGGAGCGGCGGGAATGGGAATGACCTGGGCACCGCCCTGCGGCTCCACCGGTGCGGGCGCCGGCGGGGCGAGCTGGCTCGCCGTGGGCGCAGGCGTGCCCACCGCCGGCTCGCCGGACGACGCGGCCGGGCCGACCGTGCGGCTGGCCTCTTCGTCGGAAATGTATTCGTAGAGCGTGACCACCTGCTTGACGCCGCGCACGCTGGAGGCCACCCGGGCCGCGGACGCGCCTTCCGCGCGCGAGACCTTGGCCTGCAGGTAGACGACGCCACGGAACGTGGTGATCGCGAACGTGTTGGACGGCAGCTTGCTCGTGCCGATCAGCTGCGCGCGGACCTGGCTCGTGATCCAGCTGTCGTTCGCGCCTGCCGACACCGTGCGGCTGGGGGCGACGTCCAGCCGGTTGGTGACGGCCTTCACGTTCTGCGTGCCCTTGGCAAAGCGCTCGACGCGATCCTTGGTGGCCTGGTCCGGCACCGCCCCCACCAGCAGGAGATGGCGATTGTAGGAGGACGGCGTCACCTGGACGATGTCGCCGAAGTTGTCCGACACGGCATTGCGCAGGCGCTGCTCGATGGCCTGGTCCTCGAGCTGGATGCCCGGGCTGCGGCGATCGGTGGCCACCATGGTGGTGCCCACCAGCGCGCCGCCCATCAGCACCGGCACGCAGCCGGCCAGGCTGGCCGCTGCCAGCAGCGCGGCAACGGCGCGCACGCCACGCGTCTTGACCCAATGACCCGCCATCAACTATCTCCGAGAAGCTGCGCGTCGATGCCATCGCACAGCAGGTGGACCAGGAGCGAGTGAACCTCCTGGATGCGCATGGTGCGCTCGTGGGGCACGCACAGATGCACGTCGTGCCCGCCGAGCATGCTGCCCAGGCGGCCGCCACCCTTGCCAGTGAGCGCGATGACGATCATCTCGCGTTCCTGCGCCGCTTCGACGGCGCGCAGGATGCTGGGTGAATTGCCGCTCGTGGAAATCGCGACGAGCACGTCACCAGGCTGGCCCAAGGCATTGACCTGACGCGCGAAGACGTCGTCGTAGCCGTAATCGTTGGCGACGGCCGTGAGGATGGCGGTATCGGTATTGAGCGCGACGGCCGCGAGCGGCAGGCGCTCGCGCTCGAAACGGCCGACCAGCTCAGCCACGAAGTGCTGGGCATCGGCTGCTGATCCGCCATTGCCGCAGGCGAGGATCTTGCAGTTGCTCGAAAGCGCGAGGAACAAGGCCTCGGACGCGGCGGCGGTAGGCGCGGACAGCGACTGCGAACATTGCTCGAAAAGGGCAATGGCGTCGCGAAAATGCGTGGCGAATCGGGCGGACAGGTCCATAGCGGCGTCATTATCTCACGCGGCAGGCGCGCCGCATCAGCTCTCGCGAAAGACGTCGCGCAGCCACGTGAGCACGCCGTCATCGATGGCGACCACGTCGAAGCGGCAAGGCGGCAGGGGCCCTCGCCAGCGCGTCTGCAGAAAGACCTGGGCGGTGCGCCACAGCCGGCGCTGCTTGTCGTGGCCCACACTGGCGGCAGCCCCGCCAAAGCGCGCGCTCTGACGCGAGCGCACCTCCACGAAGACGAGCGTGTCGTCGTCCCGCACGATGAGATCGATCTCGCCGGTGCGGGAGCGCTGGTTGGCCGCCAGGAGGACCAGCCCGGCCGCCTCGAGATGCCGCAGCGCCAGCGCCTGGGCTGCGTCGCCGGCGTGCTGGGTGGGCGACGCGGCTGGCGGCTGCGCG
>NZ_JADCNH010000051.1 GCF_018904615.1 Verticiella alkaliphila
GCGGCCCGCTGGCGCCCCGCCGCTGGCATCGCGTCGCCCGCCGCCGGCAAGATCCTGTCGGAAAAGGGCATCGAGCCCAACGCCGTGTCCGGCACCGGCCGCGGTGGCCGCATCACCAAGGACGACGCCCAGCAAGCTTCCGCTGGCGCCGCTGCCCGAAGGCTGCCGCACCGGCCGCGTCGCCCGTCGCCGGCCTGGACGGCCGTCCCGAGCAGCGCGTGCCGATGAGCCGCCTGCGCGCGCGCATCGCCGATCGCCTGCTGCAATCGCAGCAACAGAACGCCATCCTCACGACGTTCAACGAAGTGAACATGCAGGGCGTGATCGACCTGCGCAACAAGTACAAGGACAAGTTCGAGAAGGAACACGGCGTGAAGCTCGGCTTCATGTCTTTCTTCGTGAAGGCCGCTGTGGCCGCGCTGAAGAAGTACCCGATCCTGAACGCCTCGGTCGACGGCAAGGACATCATCTATCACGGCTATTTCGACATCGGCATCGCCGTGGGCAGCCCGCGCGGCCTGGTCGTGCCCGTCCTGCGTGACGTGGACCAGATGTCCATCGCCGAGATCGAAAAGCAGATCGCCGAGTTCGGCGTGAAGGCCCGCGACGGCAAGCTGACGCTGGAAGAAATGTCCGGCGGCACGTTCTCGATCTCCAACGGTGGTGTGTTCGGCTCGATGCTCTCGACCCCGATCATCAACCCGCCCCAATCGGCCATCCTCGGCATCCACGCCACCAAGGAGCGTCCGGTGGTGGAGAACGGTCAGATCGTCATTCGCCCGATCAACTTCCTCGCCATGTCCTACGATCACCGCATCATCGACGGCCGCGAAGCCGTCCTGGGCCTGGTCGCCATGAAGGAAGCCCTGGAAGACCCGCAGCGTCTGCTGCTGGACCTGTAATCCAGCGCTGGCCCGCATGCACTTGTCGCCTTCCTGCGAAGCGCGCGGTGCATGCAGCGCCAGGGCGGCGCCCAGCTGCCTTGGGGCAGGGCGCTTGCCCTGCCTGTCTTCTTCCGGGTGAACCGCGCGCGGCGCATCGTCGCCCCGGTTCCCCTCAGCCATCTACGTGAGAAATTCCATGGCCAAACAATTTGACGTCGTCGTGATCGGTGCGGGCCCTGGCGGCTACGTGGCTGCCATCCGCGCCGCGCAACTCGGTCAGTCCGTCGCCTGCATCGACGCCTGGAGCAACGCCAAGGGCGGCGCCGCCCCCGGTGGCACCTGCACCAACGTCGGCTGCATTCCGTCCAAGGCCCTGCTGCAATCGTCGGAACATTTCGAGCACGCCAACAAGCACTTCGCCGAGCATGGTATTTCGGTGAGCGGCCTGTCGATGGACGTGACCCAGTTCCTCGCGCGCAAGGACACCGTCGTCAAGCAGAACAACGACGGCATCCTGTATCTCTTCAAGAAGAACAAGGTTGCGTTCTTCCATGGCACGGGTGCCTTCTCCGGCCAGGTCGAAGGTGGCTGGGCCATCAAGGTCACCGGCAAGGACAACGAAGAGCTCGTCGCCAAGCACGTGATCGTGGCCACCGGTTCGTCGCCGCGCGCGCTGCCGGATCTGCCCTTCGACGAGAAGACGGTGCTGTCCAACGATGGCGCACTCGCCATCAATGGCGTGCCCAAGAAGCTCGGCATCATCGGCGCCGGCGTGATCGGTCTCGAGCTGGGCAGCGTGTGGCGCCGTCTGGGCGCGGAAGTGACCGTGCTCGAAGCCATGCCGCAGTTCCTGGCTGCCGCTGACGAAGCCGTGGCCAAGGAAGCCTTCAAGGCATTCACCAAGCAAGGCCTGAACATCCAGATGGGTGTGAAGACCGGCGCGATCAAGACCAGCGCCAAGGGCGTGACCGTGGCCTACACGGATGCCCAGGGCGCCGAGCAATCGCTGGCCGTGGACAAGCTGATCGTCTCGATCGGCCGCGTGCCCTCGACCAACGGCCTGAACGCCGACGCCGTGGGCCTGAAGCTCGACGAGCGTGGCTTCGTGGCCGTGGACGACGAGTGCCGCACCAACCTGCCCAACGTCTGGGCGGTGGGTGACGTGGTGCGTGGCCCGATGCTGGCCCACAAGGCCGAGGAAGAGGGCGTTGCCGTGGCCGAGCGTATCAACGGTCAACACGGTCACGTCAACTTCAACACCGTGCCGTGGGTCATCTACACCTCGCCCGAGATCTCGTGGGTGGGCCAGACCGAGCAGGCGTTGAAGGCCGCTGGCCGCGAGTACAAGTCCGGCAGCTTCCCCTTCCTCGCCAACGGCCGCGCGCGCGCGCTGGGTGACACTACCGGCTTCGTGAAGATCCTGGCGGATGCCAAGACCGACGAAGTCCTGGGCGTGCACATCATCGGCCCGCAAGCCTCCGAACTCATCGCTGAAGCCGTGACCGCCATGGAATTCCGTGCCGCGTCCGAAGACATCGCCCGCATCTGCCATGCGCACCCGACCCTGTCGGAAGCCATGAAGGAAGCGGCGCTGGCCGTGGACAAGCGCGCGCTGAACTTCTGATTGGTGCGAGAGCGGGGCCGGTGCGAGAGTATCGGCCTCATCTCATGAGAAACCCCGGCATGCCCATGGCATGGCCGGGGTTTTCTTTTGCCGCTGGGCCGCCCCAAGGCAAAAGGCGCCCCTCGGGGGGCAGCGAGCAGAAGGCGAGCGTGGGGCATTTTTTGCCGCTGGGCCGCCCTGAGGCAAAAGGCGCCCCTCGGGGGGCAGCGAGCCGAAGGCGAGTGTGGGGGCACTCTCTCTCAGGCCAGGCGGCGCCGGACCCGTTCGTGCAGGGCGCTCGCCAAGGCCTCGATGCCGGCGGCCATCTCGTGCGGGGCGTGTGCCGCGAAGCCCAGCAGCAGGCCTTGCGCGGGCGTTTGCCCGGCGTGCAGCGTGGATAGCCCGAGCACGTCCACACCCGCTCGTCGCGCGGCCCGCACGGCTTCGGCTTCGTCCATGTCGCACACGAAGAGGCAGGGCATCTGCATGCCGCCGGTCGGTATGCGCGGCTCCAGAATGCCGGACAGGTGCGTGCGGATCAGGTGCGCCAGGATGTCGCGTCGTTGCGCATACAGCAGACGCATTGCGCGTACATGCGCGCCGAAATGGCCGTCCTGCAGAAAGCGGGCGAGGGTCAGTTGCGGGATCGGCGCGCTGTGGCCATCGAGCAGGGTGCGGGCTGCGGTCATGGGCGCGACCAGCTCGGGCGGCAGCACCATGTAGCCGATGCGCAGCCCGGGAAACAGGGATTTGGTGAACGTGCCGATGTAGATCGTGCGCCCGTGGAGGTCGAGTCCCTGCACGCAGGCGGTGGGCCGCCCGGCGTAGTGGAACTCGCTGTCGTAGTCGTCCTCGAGGATCCAGCCGCGATGCCGGTGCGCCCAGGCGATGACCGCCAGGCGCCGGTCCAGCGTCAGGGTGGCGCCGGTGGGGAACTGGTGGGAGGGCGTGAGGTAGAGCCCGCGGGGTTGCGGGCCGTTGCTGTCGGCGCCGGCTTCGGGCAGGTGGTCCACGCGCAGTCCTTCCGCATCCACCGGCAGGGGCATACACGTGAGGCCGGCGGCCTCGAAGGCCTTGCGGGCACCGTAGTAGCCCGGGTCTTCCACGCAGATGGCGTCTCCGGCGTCAAACAGCACGGTGGCGCACAAGGTGAGGGCCTGCTGGGAGCTCGTGAGCACCAGCACCTGGTCGGCGCTGGCATGTGCGCCACGCTCCAGGCTGACGTAGTCGGCAATCGCCTGGCGCAGCACCGCCAGGCCTTGGGCGGGTGCGCTCGTGAGCGCGCCGCTTCCGTGCTCTTTCAGGACTTGCCGCTGCAGCCGCTCCCAGATGGCCAGGGGGAACGTGCGCGTTTCGGGCAGGCCCTGTGCAAAGGGTCGTACGGCCGCGGGGATGAGCACGCCACCGCGCTGGACGATCGCCGCGCCGCGGCGGCTCAGCGCCTGGGCACGTGTGACGCGCTGAGTCCTGGCGCCGGCTGGCCGATGCGGCAGGTGTTCGGCCCGTGGCGACACGAAACTGCCGCGTCCCACATGACGCTCGATGAAGCCTTCGAGGTGCAGTTGTCCGTATGCGGATTCCACCGTGTCGCGCGAGACGCCCAGCGAGGTGGCCAGCGCCCGTGTGGCCGGTAGAGGCTTGCCCACGGCCAGGGTGCCGTCCAGGATCAGCTGGCGCAGGGCCCGCTGCAGGCGCACGTGCAAGGGCAGGGCCTGCGTTGCCGCCGCGACGAGCGACGCCTTGACCGATTCGAGCTGCGCGTGTTTGAACAATGGTCGGTACTGCTGCGTGAACATGGCCTGAAATGACCATCCAATTCGACACTATAACGGGAGGCTCCCTTCACCGCGCTCTCGTCCCTGGTTTGTCTCATGGCTCGCTCACCCTCATCTCACGTCCTGCGCTGGTACGACATCGTCCACCCCGTCGTCGCGGGTCTCATCTCGGTCATCGTCAACTATGGCGGCACCTTCATTCTCGTCTTTCAGGCAGCCAGGGCGGCTGGCCTGGACGCGGCCCAGACGGCCTCCTGGGTCTGGTCGGTCTCCATCGGCGTGGGCGTCACCGGGATGCTTCTCAGCTGGCGCTCGCGTGAACCGATCATCACGGCCTGGTCCACGCCAGCGGCGGCCTTTCTCGTCACGGCGCTGGCCACCACCCCCTACGCCGAGGCGGTCGGCGCCTATATGGTCTCGGCCGCAGGTTTCGTGTTGCTCGGCGTGTCGGGCTGGTTCGAGCGCGTCATCCGCATCGTGCCGCCGGGCGTGGCCGCAGGCCTCCTGGCCGGCATCCTGTTGCCGTTCGGCGTGGGCGCCTTTGGCGGCTTGAGCCTGGATCCGTGGCTTGCCGGCGCGCTGATCGTGGCCTACCTGCTCATCAAGCGCTGGCGTGCGCGCTACGCCGTGGTAGGCATCCTGGTGCTTGGTCTGGCGCTTCTGCTGGTGCAGGACCGCGTGGAACTCTCCGGGCTGCACTGGGCGATCGCGGCGCCGGTGTTCACGGCGCCCGCGTTCTCGCTCAACGCCGTCCTGAGCGTGGCGTTGCCGCTCTTTCTGATCACCCTGACGGGCCAGTACATGCCGGGCATGCTGGTGCTGCGCGGCGACGGGTTCAGAACGCCCGCCAACCCAATCCTCACGCTGACCGGGCTGGGGTCGCTCCTGATGGCGCCGTTCGGCTCGCATGCCTTCACTCTCGCGGCCATCACGGCGGCGATCTGCACGGGGCGCGAGTCGCACGAAGATCCCGGCCGGCGCTGGGTGGCGGGCGTCGCGGCGGGCGTGTTCTATGTATTGGTCGGCGTCTTCGGCGTGACGCTGGCCGCGGTCTTCATGGCGTTCCCATCCACCTTCATCAGCACGCTCGCTGGCCTCGCGCTGCTGGGCACCATCGGCGGGAGTCTTGCCATCGCGCTCGCGGATGCGCGCACGCGAGAGGCCGCGCTCATCACGTTCCTTGCGGCGTCCGCGAACATCACGCTGCTTGGCATTGGCGGCGCCTTCTGGGGGCTGGTCATCGGGCTGCTGGCCCACGGCGTGCTGAACGTCGGGTGGCTGAGGGGTGCAGCGTCTGCGCCCGCGGCAAAACAGCGTTAACCTATCGCCCGACCAGCGCGGCAGGCCCGGCGCGCCCTCTTTTGCCTATGTGACTCCGATGAATGTTCTGCAGTACTACGAAAGCGCCCTGAACGAGCGGGGCTTCCGGCCCGATGCAGCGCAACGCAAGGCCATCGAGCGCCTGCAGCGCTACTACGACGACTGGGTGCGTTTCAAGGAAATGCGCTCGAACGCCTTGAAGCGGCTGTTGAAGCGCCCCGAGGTGCCGCGCGGCGTGTACATGTGGGGCGGGGTGGGGCGCGGCAAGAGCTTCCTGATGGATTCGTTCTACGCCACCGTGCCGGTGCGGCGCAAGACGCGGCTGCACTTCCATGAGTTCATGCGGGGCGTGCACCGTCAGCTGGACGAGGTCAAGGGCATGGCCGATCCGCTGGACGAAGTCGCCAAGCGAGTGGCCAAGCGTTATCGGCTGATCTGTTTCGATGAGTTCCACGTGTCGGACATTGCAGACGCGATGATTCTCTATCGTCTGCTGAAGAATCTGCTCGAGCACGGCACGTCGTTCGTGATGACCTCCAACTACGAGCCTTCCCGGCTCTACCCGGACGGCCTGCATCGCGATCGCATCCTGCCAGCCATCGCGCTGATCCAGGAGCGCATGGACGTGATGAACGTGGACGCGGGTGTGGATTACCGCACGCGTGCGTTGGAGCAGGTCGAGCTTTATCACACGCCCTTGGGCGAGCGCGCGGATGCCGCGCTCAACGCCGCCTTCACGCGGGTGGCCGAGACGCCGCCGCAGGAGCCCATCCTGCGCATCGAGAACCGCGAGGTCAAGGCGCTCAAGCTGGCGGGTGGTGTGGTGTGGTTCGACTTCGATACGCTGTGCGGCGGGCCGCGTTCGCAGAACGACTATCTGGAACTCGCCAGTCGCTTTCACACGGTGATCCTGTCCGGCGTCAAGCGCATGGGGCCGCGTCACGCGTCCGAGGCGCGCCGCTTCACGTGGCTGATCGACGTGCTGTATGACCACAAGGTCAAGCTCATCATGTCGGCCGAGTGCGAGCCGGAAGAGATCTACACCGAAGGCCCGATGGCCAACGAGTTCTTCCGCACGGTGTCGCGCATCGTGGAGATGCAGTCGCGCGAGTATCTGGAATCCGAGCGGCGCATGGCGGCGACCCTTTAGCCACAAGTGGGGAATGCCTCGCCCCGTCAACGCACGGGCGCACGCGCAGGCCGGCGCCGACGTGCAGCTGTCCGGCCACACGCACGGCGGGCAGGTGCTCGGGCTGCACTGGCTGGTGCGGGCCTTCAATGAAGGTTATGAGTCCGGGCTCTATGACGTGGACGGCATGCAGATGTACGTGAGCCACGGCGCCGGGCTGTGGGCCGGCTTTGCGATGCGACTGGGCCGTGCGTCGGAGATCACCGAGATCACCTTGCGCGCGGCCCCCGCCGCGCACGAGAGCGCAGCGGGTTGAGCGAGAACGTCCTCAATCGTTGAACGGGATGCCCGTAGCGGCTTGCCCCGGCGGCCCCGGATCTTTCAGGTTGCTGCAAGGCGCCTGCACGGTCTGGCCCGCCTGCAATCGCCGAACGAACGCGAGCTCGTCATCGAAGGCGACGTTGACGATACCGTTGTGCGTGACGCCAGGATAGGTCTTCCATTCGACCGTGTTGCCCGCGCTGCACAGCGCGGCGGCGGCGGCGTACTGCCGTTGCGGCGGCAGCGTGCGGTCGGCGAGGCCCGTGCCGAGGAATATGGGCGCGGGCAGGCGGGCCTGGTCCATGTCCGTGACGGGCAGCAGGAGCTTCGTGAGCTCACTGGAGGAAACGGTGAAGGCGTTGTTCGAGTCGAGCTTGTTGGCGCGCTCGAAATCGCGCAGCGCATCCGAACACGCGGTGCGGGCCATCGCCAGCATGGGCTTGGCGGGCTCGGCCAGGAGGCTCTCGGCGCTCGGGCCATCTTCCGGGATCGAGCCGCCGATCAGCCGCAGCACGGTGTAGCGGATGGGGCCGCCGCGTTTGGGATCGGGGGCAGCCAGGGTCACGGGGCCGTCCGGGAACGAGGTGACGACACCGGTGGCGATCGTGCCCCGGATGCGCAGCTCGGGCGCGTATTCGGTGGCGATGCGGCTCGCGCCCAGCGACGAACCCGAGCCTTGGGATTGCCCCGTGATGACGACGTCGTTGCGGATCCGTCCCGGATGCGCGGCCAGCGCGGCGCGCACGCTATCGAGCACGGAGCGGCCCTCGGCTTCCCAGATCAGGTAGGGATGGGGGCCGGGGCCACCCAGGCCTTGGTAATCCGTGGCGACGACGGCAAAGCCTTGTTCGAGCCAACGATTCAGGTAGGTGGCGTCGCGCGGCTTGTGCAGGGCCCAGGATGGGGCGCAGACGCCCGCGCCGCCCAGCGTGCCGTGAGCCCATGCCACCAGCGGCCAGCCGCCGGCGGGCGGGGCGCCCTTCGGCAGATACAGCGTGCCGCTCACCGGCAGGATGCCTTCGCCCCAGCGTGCGTCGTCCGAGGTGTAGAGGATGCGCTGCATCTCGCCCGCGGCGGTGAACTCCGGCTGCGCGGGTTGCGGCTCGGTGCGCAGCATCACGCCGGGCTGCTCGGGCAACGCCTGCTGCCAGGTGTAGAAGGGCGAGAGCTGGCCCGATGCGCTGCCCGTCCGCGTGGAGGGCGCGGCACAGGCGGCGAGCAGCGTGGCGATCACGAGAGGAGCAAGCGCGTAGCGCATCGTGGCCTCAGCGGACCAGGCTCAGGAATTCCGAGCGGGTGGCGGGGTTGTCATGGAAGGCGCCCAGCATCATGGAGCTCACCATCGACGAATTCTGCTTCTCGACGCCGCGCATCATCATGCACATGTGCTTGGCTTCGATGACCACCGCCACGCCCAGCGCGCCCGTGACGGACTGCACGGCTTCGGCGATCTCGCGGCAGAGGTTCTCCTGGATCTGCAGGCGCCGGGCATACATGTCGACGATGCGCGCCACCTTGGACAGGCCGAGCACCTTGCCATCGGGAAGGTACGCCACGTGGGCCTTGCCGATGAAGGGCAGCAGGTGATGTTCGCAGAGCGAGTACAGCTCGATGTCCTTCACCACCACCATCTCCCGATTGGACGAGGTGAAGAGGGCACCGTTGATGATGGTCTCCAGATCGTCCTGATAGCCCTTGGTGAGGTATTGCATGGCCTTGGCGGCCCGATGCGGCGTGCGTGCGAGGCCTTCGCGGGTCACGTCCTCGCCCAGGGCGGTGAGGATGGCGCTGTAGTGGTCTTCGAGGTTCATGCGGTTGGCTTGGCAGGATTCGGCAGGCTTCGATGATACGCCGTCAGGCTGGGCCGGTGAACCCTGCCGTCGGGCTCGCGCGCGAGCCACACGGTAAACTCGACGTTTTTCCGCCTGCCACTGATCTCCTCCAATGAAGACTCGCGTTCTCACGGGCATCACCACCACCGGCACGCCGCACCTGGGCAACTACGTCGGCGCGCTGCGCCCGGCGATCGATGCCAGCCGGCGCGACGATGCCGACACCTTCTTCTTCCTTGCGGATTACCACGCGCTCATCAAGTGCGAGGATCCGGCCCGCGTGGCGCGCTCGCGCCAGGAGATCGCGGCGACGTGGCTGGCCGCCGGGCTCGATCCGAACCGCGCCACCTTCTACCGGCAGTCGGACATCCCGGAAGTGCCCGAGCTCTCGTGGATCCTCACGTGCGTGACGGCCAAGGGCCTCATGAACCGCGCGCATGCCTACAAGGCGGCGGTGGACCAGAACGCCGCTGCTGGCGTCGAGCCGGACGACGGCGTCACGATGGGGCTCTTTTCCTATCCGGTGCTGATGGCCGCGGACATCCTGATCTTCAATGCGCATCAGGTGCCGGTGGGCCGCGATCAGGTGCAGCATCTGGAGATGGCGCGTGACATCGCGCAGCGCTTCAACTACCTGTATGGCGCGGGCGAAGAGATCTTCACGCTGCCCGATGCCGCGGTGGACGAGAGCACGGCGCTGCTGCCCGGTCTGGACGGGCGCAAGATGTCCAAGAGCTACAACAACACTATTCCGCTCTTCGAGGGCGGCAGCCGCGGCCTGCGCGACGCCATCGCACGCATCGTCACGGATTCGCGCGCGCCGGGCGAGGCCAAGGATGCCGAGGGCTCGCATCTCTTTCCGATCTACCGCGCGTTCGCCACGCCCGCGCAGGTGAAGGATTTCTCCGATCGCCTCGCAGGTGGCCTGGGCTGGGGCGACGCCAAGCGCGAGCTCGGCGATCTCATCGAATCCGTCGTGGGCCCCATGCGGGATCGCTACGAGGCCCTGATGGCCAATCCGGACGAGGTCGAGGACGTGCTGCAGATGGGTGCCAGGAAGGCCCGTGCGCATGCCGAGCCGCTCATGGCCCGCGTGCGCGAAGCGGTGGGGCTGCGTCTGGGCAAGGCGCCTGCAAAGGCGGCCAAGGCGGCCAGGAAGGGCGCCGGCAAGGCGCGCTTCGTGAGCTTTCGCGAACAGGACGGCAGCTTCCGCTTCCGCTTTCTCGCGGCCGACGGCACGGCGTTGCTGGTGTCGCAAGGCTTTGCGGATCCCAAGGCCGCCGGTGCTGCCATCAAGGCGCTGCAGTCGGGTGAGGCCGAGGTATCCGTGGAAGGCGAGGGCGCGTTCGTGATTCGTCTGAATGACGGGCTGCTGGCGCGCGTGGACGAGCTGGCCGATGCCGCGGCGCGCGATGCCGCGATCGAGCGTCTTCAGGCGGAACTGAAGGCCCTGGCCGACGCCGAGTGAAGCAGATCGGCGGCTGACCGTCTCCCGCGGAAGGCGGGGCGCCCGCGAGCGGATCGATCAGCTCGGCCCTTGGCGGCATTGGCGAGACGGGACCCATGGGCGCTCGCCGACAATGCCAGCCACCGCGCCCTCGGGCGCCGCGGCTGGCATGCTGCATCAACGCAGTTTGAGCTTGGCAAGTGCGTCGGCCATGGCGTTGTTCGACGGGGCCTTCTCGCCACCGCCTCGCTGGCCTTGACCACCGCGCGGGCGCGGCGCGTCCGAGCCCCCGGTGCGGCGGGCGGGCAGGGCGTCGTCGTTCAGGCGCATGGTGAGCGCGATGCGCTTGCGTTGCGCGTCCACTTCCAGCACCTTGACCTTCACCGTCTGGCCCACGCGCACCACGTCGCGCGGATCTTTCACGTACTTCTCGGCCAGCGCCGAGATGTGCACCAGGCCGTCCTGGTGCACGCCGATGTCCACGAAGGCGCCGAAGTTCGCCACGTTGGTGACGACGCCTTCGAGCTGCATGCCCGGGGTGAGGTCAGCCAGCGTTTCCACGCCTTCCTTGAACTGTGCCGTCGTGAATTCCGGACGCGGATCGCGGCCGGGCTTTTCGAGTTCGGCGAAGATGTCCTGCACCGTGGGCAGACCGAAGCGCTCGTCCACGAACTGCGTGGGGGACACGCCCTTCAACGCCGCGCGGTTGCCGATCACTTCCTTCACGTCGGCCTTGAGCGTGCCCAGGATGCGCTGCACCACGGGGTAGGCTTCCGGGTGGACGGCGGACGCGTCCAGCGGATCTGCGCCGCCCGGCACGCGCAGAAAGCCTGCCGCCTGCTCGAACGCCTTCTCGCCGAAGCGCGGCACGTCGCGCAGCGCCTTGCGGGTGGGGAAGGCGCCATTGGCGTCGCGGTGCGCCACGATGTTGCGCGCGAGCGAGCTGTTCAGGCCTGAGACGCGGGCCAGCAGGGCGGCGGACGCGGTGTTCACGTCCACGCCCACGGCGTTCACGCAATCTTCGACCATGGCGTCCAGCGTGCGGGCCAGCTCGCGCTGGTTCACGTCGTGCTGGTACTGACCCACGCCGATGGCCTTCGGGTCAATCTTCACGAGTTCGGCCAGCGGATCCTGCAGGCGGCGGGCGATGGACACCGCGCCCCGCAGGCTCACGTCGAGCTCGGGGAATTCGAGCGCGGCGATCTCGGAGGCCGAGTACACCGAGGCGCCGGCTTCGGAGACGACGATCTTGGTGAGATTGAGCTCGGGGTGGCGCTTCATCAAATCGGCGACGAGCTTTTCCGTCTCGCGCGAGGCGGTGCCGTTGCCGATGGCCACGAGCTCGATTCGGTGCTGGGCGGCGATGCGCGCGAGCGTGGCGATTGAGCCATCCCAGTCGCGGCGCGGCTCATGCGGAAAGACCGTATGCGTGGCGACGAGCTTGCCGGTGCGGTCGATGGCCGCCACCTTCACGCCCGTGCGGATGCCGGGGTCGAGGCCGAGCACGGCCTTCGGGCCGGCGGGGGCCGCGAGCAGCAGATCCTTCAGATTGGCGCCGAAGACGCGGATGGCCTCGGCTTCGGCGTCTTCGCGCAGGCGGCCGACGAATTCCGTTTCGAAGGCCGGCGAGAGCTTCACGCGCCACGTCCAGCGGCACACTTCGCCCAGCCACTTGTTGCGCGGCGTGGCGTCGATGCCAAAGAGCGTGTTGCCCAGCTTCAGGAAGCTTGCCACGCGGGCCACGCAGGGGTGCGGCAGCAGGGCTTCCTGCTCCGGATCCAGGCCCACGCGCAGCTCGAGCATGTTCTGCTGGCGACCGCGCAAGAGCGCCAGGATGCGGTGCGAGGGCAGGGTGCGCAGCGGCTCGGAGAAGTCGAACCAGTCACGGAAGTTCGCGCCTTCGGCTTCCTTGCCGTCGGCCACCTTGGACACGAGCAGCGCCGTGCCCCAGAGATGATCGCGCAGGTGGGCGATGAGATCGGCGTTCTCGGCAAAGCGCTCGGCGAGGATGTCACGCGCGCCGTCGAGCGCGGCCTTGGCGTCGGCCACGCCGGCGTCCGCGTTGATGAAGGCTTGCGCGGCGGCTTGCGGATCAGCGTCAGCGTTCGCGAACAACTGGTCGGCCAGCGGCTCCAGGCCGGCTTCGCGGGCGATCTGGGCGCGCGTGCGGCGCTTGGGTTTGTAGGGGGCGTACAGGTCTTCCAGGCGCTGCTTGGAATCGGCCGCGTCGATGGCGGCACGCAGCTCGGGGGTGAGCTTGCCCTGCTCGTGCACCGATTGCAGGATCGCGTGACGGCGGTCGAGCATCTCGCGCAGGTACAGCAGGCGCACTTCCAGGTTGCGCAGCACGGTGTCGTCCAGGCCGCCAGTCACTTCCTTGCGATAGCGCGCGATGAAGGGCACGGTGGCGCCGCCATCGAGCAGCTCCACGGCAGCGGTGACCTGCGCGGCGCGCGCGCCCAGTTCGGTGGCGAGCTGGGCGAGCAGGCGGCGCTGTTCGCCAGCCTCGTCCAGTTCAAGCGGAGCGGGGGCAGCAGTAACGGCAGTATCGGTCATGGGCAAGTCGGGGCGGCGCGAAGCGCGCAAGGACAAAACCGCGGATTTTGCCATCAAAACGCCGGCGCGACCGTGACGGGCCGTGTCTGGCAGGGCGCACCGCATGGCCCTGCCGGCTTCCCAGGTGGGGCGATTCCCACGCGCCCGGCCTTGCCCGCAGTCGGTCGGGATGCGAAAATCGTGGTCTTTGCGCCTTGCCTTTGGCAGCCGGCCGTGACGCCTTCTTCCCTTGACGCCGTTCGACACCGCATCGCGGTGATCCTGGAAGAGCACTGCGATCTCGACGTCGTGCTCCGCACCCTTGCGCACGGGCCTGCCGCAGACGATCTCGTCGTGCGGCGCCTGAAGAAGCGCAAGTTGAAGCTCAAGGACGAGCTCGTGCGGCTGCAAATGCTGCTGGTACCCGATATCCATGCCTGAAGACGTGGCGGCCTCGGCCGCGCCCGATGACGCCAGCGTTGCCCAGGCGCGCGCCAAGGTGCGCGAACTCTTTGGCGCGCAAGGCCTGCTTGCCAAGCGCCTGAAGGGCTATCGCGTCCGCACCCAACAAACAGAGATGGCCGAGGCCGTGGCCGAAACGCTGGCCGACGGCGGCACCCTGGTGGCCGAAGCGGGCACCGGCACGGGCAAGACCTACGCCTATCTTGCCCCGGCGCTGCTGCGCGGGGGCAAGGTGCTGATCTCCACCGGCACCAAGACGCTGCAGGATCAGCTCTTCGCGCGCGATCTGCCGCAGCTCGTGGCGGCCATGCAGATGCCCGCGCAGATCGCGCTCCTGAAGGGGCGCGGCAATTATCTCTGCCACCTGCACCTGGAGCGCACCGAAGCCGATCCGCGCGCGCTAGGCTCGCGCGAGGAAGTGGTGCACATGGGCCACATCCGCCGCTTTGCCAAGCGCACCCAGACAGGCGACATCGCCGAGCTTGCCGAGGTGCCGGACAATGCCAGCGTGTGGGGCAAGGTCACGTCCACGCGCGACACCTGTCTGGGCCAGGAATGCGGCTTCTACCGCGACTGCTTCGTCGTCAAGGCCCGCAAGGCGGCGCTCGAGGCCGAAGTGGTCGTGGTCAACCACGCGCTCTTCCTGGCGGATCTCGCCTTGAAGGACGACGGCGTGGCCGAACTCTTGCCGCGCGCCGATTGCGTGGTGTTCGACGAAGCGCACCAGCTGCCCGCCGTGGCCACGCGCTTCCTGGGCGAGACGGTGTCCACGCACCAGTTGCTCGACATCACGCGCGACACGCTCACGGCGGGCCTGGCCCATGCCCGTGAGAGCGCCGATTGGGTGATGCTTACGCAGCCTGTGGAACAGGCCGCCCGCGAGCTACGCCTGGCCTGTGCCGCGATCGAGCGCTTGCCAGGTCAGAAGAGTGCCTTCGATGCGTTGCCCGACCCAGGCGCCTTCGACGCAGCCGTCCAGTCGGCGGCAGATGCCCTCGGCACGCTCGGCAAGGTGGTCAATGCCGTGCGGGAGCGGCATCCGGATTTCGAACTGCTGGCGCGCCGTGTGCCGGATCTCTTTGCCAAGTTGCGTCGCTGGCTGCCGGCGGCCCCGCCCGAGGCAGTCGAGACGCCCGCCGAAGGCAGTGGCGCGACATCGGCCGACGGGGCGGCATCTGCCTGGGACGAGGACGAGCTCACGCGCACCGCACAAGCCTCTTGGGCGGCGCAACTTGCGCGAGCGACGGGACAGGCGCCGGCTGCGGCACCGGCGGATACGGGCAGCGCGAGCGCGCGCGATGCGCAGCAGGTGGGGAAGGCGAGGAGCCGCCGCCTCGCCCGCCGCGCGTCTGCCCAGCTGGATCTGCCCGGCACCCCGCCTGCGCCCGCCCGGGCCGCCGCCGAGGACAACGAGGACTGGGTGCTCTGGGTCGAAACCCAGAACGGCCACGTACGGCTGCAGGCCGCGCCCTTGTCGGTGGCCAAGGCCTTCTCGCGCTACCGGCCGCCTGGCCAAGCGTGGATCCTCACGTCGGCCACGCTGGCCGTCCGCAACGACTTCACCCACTTCACCCGCCAGCTGGGCTTGTGGGAGGCCCGCACGGGGCAGTGGGAATCCCCCTTTGATTACGCCAACTGCGGGCGTCTCTTCGTGCCGCACGGCATTCCAGCACCCGATCAGCCAGGGTTCACTGAATCCTTCGTGGAGACGCTGCTGCCGCTGATCGGCGCCAACCAGGGCTCTGCACTGGTGCTGTGTACGACGCTGCGCGCGGTGGACACGGTGCATCGTCTGCTGAGCGAAGGCTTCGCTGCCCGAGGCTGGACCTGGCCGCTGTACCGCCAGGGCGAGAAGACTCGGCGCGAGCTGCTTGCGCAGCTGCGCAGCGGCAATCACGCGGTGCTCGTGGGCAGTGCGAGCTTCTGGGAAGGCATCGACGTACCGGGCGATGCGCTCACGCTGGTGGCCATCGACAAGTTGCCGTTCGCTCCGCCGGACGATCCGGTGATCGAGGCGCGGATCAAAGCAAGCCGCAAGCGCGGCGGCAACCCTTTCTTCGAATTCCAGTTGCCGCAGGCCGCCATCGCGCTCAAGCAGGGCGCAGGCCGGCTCATCCGGGCTGAGAGCGACTGGGGCGTGCTGATGGTGGCCGATCGCCGCATCGTCGAGAAGCCTTACGGCAAGCTGCTCTGGCGTGGCCTGCCGCCGTTTGGCCGCACCCGCAGCGGGCAGGATGTGCTGGCTTTCCTGGAAGGCCGCCGGCCGGTGGGCGAGGCCTGACGCGACTGTGGCTTCAACGAAGCCCAGACGTGACAAGGGCCGGCATTGCCGGCCCTTATGTCTTGGCGAGTGACGACGGTCTTAGCGGTTGGTCCACCACGACAGCGGGTTCCACCAGCGCTTGCCGCTGTCCGGCAGGCCTTGCGCGAGGTAGGTGCTCTGCGGGTAGTTCGTCGACAGCACGCGCAGCGTGTCGTCGCGCAGCTGCGTCATGCCCAGGCGTTCGTAGGAGAGTGCCATCAGGTAGAGCGCTTCCTCGGCAGCCGGCGTGCCCTGGAAGTCGATCACGACCGTCTCGGCGCGGTTGATGGCCGCGACGTAGGCATCCCGTTCGAAGTAGTAGCGCGCCGTGTACACCTCGTTCATGGCGATGGTGTTGGTGAGCCAGTTCATGCGCAGGCGCGCGTCAGCCGCATAGCGGCTTTCCGGAAAGCGCTGGACGAGCTCGCTGAACGCGTCGAAGGATTCGCGCGCACCCTTGGGGTCGCGCTCTGCCGGGTCCTGGCCCACGAGGCGGCCCAGGAAGGCATTTTCGGGCGTGAAGGTGGTCAGGCCCTTCAGGTACAGCATGTAATCGGTCGCTTCGTGGTTCGGGTACTGCTGCTGGAAGCGGTCGATCGTGGCGCGCGCCTGCTCGGGCGAGCCATCGCGCCAGTAGGCGTAGGCCGTGTCGATCATGGCCTGCTGCGCGTACGTGCCGAAGGGGTAGCGCGCCTGGATGCGGTCGAGCTGGGTGCGGGCCTGCGTCCAGTTGCCGGAGTTCATCTCCTCCTTGGCATCCCGGTACAATTGCTCGGCGCTCCAGCCGATGGTGTTGTCCGGCTCAGGACGATTGGTGTCGAACACGCCGCATCCCGAGAGCAGCAGCGCGGCCGACATGGCCACGGCCAGGCCGATGCGTTGAAAGGCCGGCGCGGTACGCGAGGGCGACGCAGCGGCGTGAACGGCAGCAGATGGGTGCGACATCAAGGCTATCCTGGTGGCAATCGGACGATCTGAGCCGGTGATTATATGCGTGACGCCCGGCGTCCCGGCATTTTGAAGGTGGAAGAGGTTTGCAACAGATGACGCCGCCTGGCGAGCCAGGGCTCGACGACGACGAATCCGACGAGCGCCAGTTCGTCGTGCCCGAAGGGGTGTCAGATCGTCTGGACAAGATTCTGGCGGGTTTGCTGCCTGAACATTCCCGCGCGCGCCTGCAGGGCTGGATCGAATCCGGCCACGTGCAGGTCGACGGCAAAGTCGTCTCGAGCGTGCGCCAGCGCGTGATGGCGGGCATGAAGCTGCTCGTGCGCGAGCAACTGGCGCCCGAGCAGCAGGCCTTCCTACCCGAGCCCATCGACTTTCCCGTGGTGGCCGAATCGCCCGCCTGGATCGTGATCGCCAAGCCGGCGGGGCTGGTGGTGCACCCGGGGGCCGGCAACTGGGGCGGCACGCTGCTCAACGGCCTGTTGCACCGGTTTCCGGAGCTCGCGCAGGTGGCCCGCGCGGGCATCGTGCATCGCCTGGACAAGGACACCTCGGGCCTGCTGATGGTGGCGCGTACCGAGACCGCCCAGACCGCGCTCGTGCGTCAGCTGCAGGCGCGCACCGTGGGGCGCGAATACGTGGCGCTTGCGCACGGCTGGCTCACCGAGCAGGGATCCGTGACGCAGCCGATCGGACGAGATCCGCGGGCGCCCATTCGCATGAGCGTGGACCGCCCGATCGCCCCCAAGCCCGCCATCACTCACTTCAAACCGGTGCGTCACGGCCTGCTCGACGGCGTTCGCGTCACAGAGGTGGTGTGTCGCCTGGAAACGGGCCGCACCCACCAGATTCGCGTGCACATGGCGAGCCTGCAGCACGCCCTCGTGGCTGACACGATCTATGGCGGGCGCGCGTTGGGCCCGGCCACTCGGCAGATGTTGCACGCGCGCGCCTTGCGCTTCGAGGATCCGGTCAGCGGAGAGAGCGTGTCGTTCGAATCCCCCGTGCCGCCCGACATGGCGGCGGTATTCGCGGCCGTCGATTGGGACACCGACGATGGCGCCTGGTGAGCGGGCGGCTGGCTCGACCGTGCCGTAACATGACGGCATGAGCCTGCCGTCTTCCTCCCTGCTCCTGCCTGGCCCCGCGTGGCCGGGCGTTCGTGTGGGCGTCACCACCCGCGCTGGCGGCGCGAGTGCGCCGCCCTTCGACACCTTCAATCTGGGTGACCACGTCGGTGACGATCCGGCCGCCGTCGCGCACAATCGCGCGCGTCTTCGTCAGGCCATGCCTGACGATCCGTGCTGGCTGCGTCAGGTGCATGGGACGCATGTCCACGATGCCGATGCTGTCCATGACGGGCTGCCCGAAGCTGATGCCGCTGTGACGACGCGCGTTGGCCGCTTGCTGGCCATCCTCACCGCAGATTGCCTGCCGGTGGTCCTGACCGATACGCAGGGCCGTGTGCTGGGCGTGGCGCATGCGGGCTGGCGCGGTCTGGCCGGGGGCGTGCTCGAGGCGACCCTCGCTGCGCTGAAGGCGCGCGCCCCGGATGCGCGGTGGCAGGCGTGGATCGGTCCGGCTATCGGGCCATCAGCGTTCGAAGTGGGAGCGGACGTGTTGTCAGCGTTTCCTGATGCCACGCGGTTCTTTGTGCCCCGCGATGGACATCCCGGCAAATGGTGGTGCGACCTGCCCGGCCTTGCGACGGCACGCCTGGCTGCCGCGGGCGTCGAAGATGTCGTGTGCAGCGATCTGTGTACCGTCGCGGATGCGCGCTTCTACTCCTACCGCCGGGATGGCCAGACGGGCCGCATCGCTACCGTGGCGTGGCTCGAGACGCCCCGCGAGTAGGGTGGGACTATCCCCTAGCGCAAGCCGGTTTGGTTGACGCGCGCTACGCCGTTATGCACCATAGCCACCATGCCCCAACGTTTCGAGATCGTAGCGCGATGATGTCGTCTGTTATGCCCTCTGTTCCGTCGCTGCCTCGAATCGATATCCCAGCCGCCGAGCTGGCGCGCATTCAGGCCGCATTCATCCAGGAGTGGTCCGAGGCTGCCGCGTGCCTTCAGCGCGGCGAGCCTGCACCGCTGCAGGATCGTCGCTTCGCGCACGACGCCTGGCGCGAGCATCCCGCCAGTCAATGGATGACGCAGGCCTACCTCACGTCGTCCCGGGCCCTGCAACGCATGGCCGATGCGGTACAGGGGGATCCCCAGACGCGCGAGCGCGTGCGCTTTGCCGTCATGCAGTGGGTGGACGCCATGTCCCCCGCGAACTTTCTGGCGCTGAATCCGCAGGCGCAGCGGCGCATGGTCGAGTCCGGCGGTGAATCGCTTCGGCAGGGGCTCACGCACCTGCTGAGCGATTTGGCCAAGGGGCGCATCTCGCACACCGACGAAAGCGGCTTCGAAGTGGGCCGCAATCTCGCGTGCACGCCGGGCAGCGTCGTCTTCGAGAACGCCTTCTTCCAGCTGATCCAGTACACGCCCACCACGCCCAAGGTGCACGCGCGTCCGCTCGTGATGGTGCCGCCCTGCATCAACAAGTACTACATCCTGGATCTGCAGCCGCGCAATTCGTTGGTGGCGCATCTGGTGGCCGAAGGCTTCACGGTGTTCATGGTCTCCTGGCGAAATCCGGTGCCGGGCGAGCCCGACGGCATCGAGCACGCCACGTGGGACGATTACCTCATGCAGGGCGTGCTCACCGCGCTCTCGCAGGCCGCCGCGATCTCCCGGCAGCCGCAGGTCAACGCGCTCGGCTTCTGCGTGGGCGGCACGCTGCTGGCCTCCGCGCTCGCAGCCGCGCGGGCCAAGGGCGTGAACCCGGTCGCCTCGCTCACGCTCCTGACCTCGTTCCTCGATTTCAGCGACACAGGCGTGCTCTCGATTTTCGTCGATGAGCAACACGCGCGGTTGCGCGAGCAGCAGCTGGGGGCGGGCGGGCTGATGTCGGCGCGCGAACTCGGCTCCACCTTCTCCTTCCTGCGCCCGAACGATCTCGTCTGGAACTACGTCGTCAACCAGTACCTGCACGGCGATCCGCTGCCGGCCTTCGATCTCCTGTACTGGAACGGCGACAGCACGAACCTGCCCGGGCCGTTCTTTGCCTGGTACCTGCGCAATACCTACCTCGAGAACAACCTGCGCGAGCCCGGTCGCGCCATGGCGTGCGGCGAGCCGGTGGATTTCGGCACGCTGGACATGCCGGCGTATCTGTACGGCTCTCGCGAAGATCACATCGTGCCGTGGCGCGCTGCGTTCGAATCGGCCAGCCTCTTGGGCGGCGACGTGCGTTTCGTGCTCGGCGCATCCGGCCACATCGCCGGCGTCATCAATCCGCCCGCGTCGGGCAAGCGCAGTCATTGGGTCGGCGAGGGTGACCCGCGCGAGCACACCGCCGATACCTGGTTCGGCGAAGCCGAGGAGCGCCCCGGCAGTTGGTGGCCGGACTGGATGCAGTGGCTGCGCGCGCACAGCGGCCGTCAGGTGGCCGCGCCCGCCCAGGCGGGCGACGCCGAGCATCCCGTCATCGAGCCCGCGCCCGGGCGTTACGTGCGCACGAGGGCGATCTAGATCTGCATGCAACATCCCGAGCCGGGCCGCCGGTCAGGGTCGCGTTTCACGGGGTCGGCTGACGAGCCGGCTTCATCAACTCCAGGAGATCTCCCATGAACGGGAAAGTGGCATATGTAACCGGTGGCATGGGTGGTATCGGCACGGCGATCTGCCGCCGACTCGCGCGTCAAGGCTTCACCGTGGTGGCCGGTTGCGGCCCGAACCGCGATCACGAGCGCTGGCTCAAGGAACAGAGCGACGAAGGCTTTACCTTCTACGCCTCCGTGGGCAACGTGTCGGATTGGGATTCGACGGTGGAGGCCTTCGCCAAGGTCAAGGCGGATCATGGCCCCGTGGACGTGCTCGTCAACAACGCCGGCATCACGCGCGACAACACGTTCCGCAAGATGTCCCGCGAAGAGTGGACGGCGGTCATGGACACCAACCTGAACAGCCTCTTCAACGTCACCAAGCAGGTGATCGATGACATGGTCGAGCGTCAGTGGGGGCGGATCGTCAACATCAGCTCGGTCAATGGCCAGAAGGGCCAGTTCGGCCAGACCAACTACTCCACCGCCAAGGCGGGCATCCACGGCTTCACCATGGCGCTGGCGCAGGAAGTCGCGGCCAAGGGTGTGACCGTGAATACCGTCTCGCCCGGCTACATCGGCACCGACATGGTCCGCGCCATCCGCTCGGATGTGCTCGACAAGATCGTGGCCACGATTCCGGTCAAGCGCCTGGGCACGCCCGAGGAAATCGGCGCCATGGTGGCTTGGATCGCTTCGGACGACGCCGGCTTTGCGACTGGCGCGGATTTCTCGCTCAACGGCGGCCTGCACATGGGTTGACGGCGAGCCGCCCCTTCTTGGGGGCGGCCCCGTAGCCCCGATCGGCGACACTATGCAAAACACACCCGAGACCCCTCAGCGGCTCATCAAGAAGTATCCCAACCGTCGGCTCTACGACACCCGGACCAGCATGTACATCACGCTGGCCGACGTGAAGCAGCTCGTGCTGGACAACGAGTCGTTTCACGTCGTGGATGCGAAGAGCAACGAAGACCTCACCCGCAGCATCCTGCTGCAGATCATCCTGGAAGAGGAAACCGGCGGCGTGCCGATGTTCTCCTCGGCGGCGCTCTCGCAGATCATCCGCTTCTATGGCCATGCCATGCAGGGCGTGATGGGCTCCTACCTCGAGAAGAACATCCAGGCCTTCATGGAGATCCAGAACCGCATGGCCGAGCAGTCGCAGAATCTGTACGGCGGCACGCAGTTCGGCCCGGAAGCGTGGGCGCAGTTCATGAACGTGCAGACGCCCATGATGCAGAACATGATGAACAACTACATCGAGCAGAGCAAAAACCTGTTCGTGCAGATGCAGGATCAGCTGCAGGACCAGACCCGCAACATGATGGCGACCTTCCCGTTCGCCAAGCCGCCCGGCGGCAAGTCGGAGTAAGGCTCATCGCCGGGGGAGGCGGCAGCGTCTCCCGGCCAGCGGCGCGCGGATTTCCCGGCAGCGGCCCGGACCCGCTAAAATGCCGGATTCCCCTTTTTCCTGAGCCCGGCGGATCACCCGCCAAGGCCCCGCCATGTCCCAGCCCCGCCTCGAATCCTTGTCCACAGTCGCGCCCAAAGTCGGCTTCGTCTCGCTGGGCTGTCCGAAGGCCTTGTCCGATTCCGAGCAGATCCTCACGCACCTGCGTGCCGAGGGCTACGAGACCTCCAAGAGCTACGAGGGCGCGGACCTGGTCATCGTGAACACCTGTGGCTTCATCGACGACGCCGTCAAGGAAAGCCTGGACGCGATCGGCGAGGCCTTGCAGGCCAACGGCAAGGTGATCGTGACGGGCTGTCTGGGCGCCAAGACGGAAGCGGACGGGCAGGGCGTGGTGCAGAAGATGCATCCTAAGGTGCTGGCCGTGACTGGCCCGCACGCCACGCAGGAAGTGATGGAAGCGGTGCACGTGCACCTGCCCAAGCCGCACGATCCGTTCAGCGATCTGGTGCCGGCCCAGGGTATCCGCCTCACGCCCAAGCACTACGCCTATCTCAAGATTTCCGAAGGCTGCAATCATCGCTGCAGCTTCTGCATCATCCCGTCCTTTCGCGGCGATCTCGTCTCGCGCCCCATCCATGAGGTGATGCGCGAAGCGGAGAACCTCGCCAAGGCCGGCGTGAAGGAGATCCTCGTGATCTCCCAGGACACCAGCGCCTACGGGGTGGACGTGAAGTACCGCACCGGCTTCGTGAATGGCCGCGCGGTGCGCACGCGCATGACGGAACTGGTGCGTGAGCTCTCGCAACTGGGCGTGTGGGTGCGGATGCACTACGTTTACCCGTACCCGAGCGTGGACGAGGTGCTGCCGCTCATGAACGAGACGCACGCGAGCGGCGGCCGGGTGCTGCCGTACCTGGACGTGCCGTTCCAGCACGCCAATCCGCGCATCCTGAAGCTCATGAAGCGTCCGGCCTCGTCCGAGCGCAATCTGGATCGCATCCGCGCGTGGCGCGACATCTGTCCGGATCTCACGATCCGCAGCACCTTCATCTCGGGCTTCCCCGGCGAGACCGAGGCCGAGTTCGAGGAGATGCTCGACTTCCTGCGCGAGGCCCAGCTCGACCGCGTCGGCTGTTTCGCCTATTCGCCTGTGGAAGGCGCCACGGCGAACGCGCTGCCCGACCCGGTGCCGCAGGAAGAGCGTGAGGCGCGCCAGGCCCGCTTCATGCAGGTGCAGGAAGAGATCTCGCGCAAGCGTCTGGCCAAACGCGTGGGCACCAATACCAAGGTGATCGTGGACGAAGTCACGCCCGAGGGCGGCATCGGCCGCACCATGTCGGATGCGCCGGAGATCGACGGCAAGGTCTACCTGGATCCGGCCGACAAGCCCTGGAAGCGCTACAAGGTGGGCGACATCGTCTCGGTGCGCGTGCTGGCAGCGGACACGCACGATCTGCGCGCGCGAGTGGTCTGAGCGCCGTCGCGGGCCGCATGAAAAAAGCCTCCTTGTGAACTGACCCCCAACAGTTGGACGGTTGGTCTGTAGGCTAGGCTATGAGGGCTGGGTCCTGTACTGCACAGAACTCAGCCCTTTGAGTTTGAGCTTGATGCGCTCGTGGTTGTAGTAGTGGATGTAGCGGTCGATGTCGCGTTTGAGTT